>JAOTXT010000063.1 GCA_029862205.1 Paracoccaceae bacterium | reverse complement strand
CGTCGTTCTGCTGCTCGTGGGCTTCATGGCCAGCCCGGGCGCCATAGCCGGCGAAATGAAGGTGCCCGAAAGCCAGGCCGAAATCAGTCTTGGCTTCGTGCCGGTCGTTCGACAGACCGCGCCCGCCGTGGTCAATATCTACACCACCAAGGTGATCGAGCGCCGCGCCAGCCCGTTTGCCGGCGATCCATTTTTCGAGCAGTTCTTCGGCGATCTCTTCACGGGTGGCCCAAAGCGCCGCCGGATCGAGAATTCACTGGGCTCGGGCGTGATCGTCGACCCCTCGGGCATCGTGGTCTCGAACCATCACGTTGTTGCCGGCGCTGACGAGATCACCGTCATCCTGGCCGACCGGCGCGAATTCAAGGGCAAGGTGATCCTGGCCGACAAGGAAGCCGATCTTGCCATCGTCGAATTGGAAGGGGCGAACGACTTGCCTTCGCTCGAGCTCCGCGATTCCGACACGCTCGAGGTTGGTGAGCTGGTGCTGGCGATTGGCAACCCTTTCGGCGTCGGCCAAACCGTCACCGGCGGCATCGTCTCGGGGCTTGCCCGCACCGGCGCGCCAGGCGGACGCCAGCGCGGCTACTTCATCCAGACCGATGCGGCAATCAATCCGGGCAATTCCGGCGGCGCGTTGGTCGACATGGCGGGGCGCCTGATCGGGGTGAATACCTCGATCCTCAGCCGCTCGGGCGGTTCGAACGGGATCGGTTTCGCGGTGCCCGCGAACCTGGTGGCCCGCGTAATTGCTGCGGCCCGCGAGGGGGCATCGATGCTCGACCGGCCCTGGCTGGGCGTCCAGACCCAGCCGGTCACCGGCGAGATTGCCGAGGCGATGGGCCTCGACCGGCCGGTGGGCGTGTTGGTCGATCAGTTGCATCCGGCCAGCAGCTTTGCCGATGCGGGCGTCGAGCCCGGCGATATCCTCGTCAGCCTCGATGGCGCCGAGGTGAACGCGCCTGCTGAACTGGCCTTCCGCACGGCGACGCTTGGCACCGGCAGTTCGGCCGAGCTGCGATTCCTGCGTGGCGGCGAGGAGCGCGAGACCGATGTGGCCTTGGCGCCCGCGCCTGACGACCCGCCCCGCGACCGCACGGTCTTGCAAAACCCACGCAGCCTGCGTGGGCTGGCCGTGATGAACGTTAATCCGTCGGTGATCGACCAATACCGCCTGCCGCTCGCCAGCGCGGGGATCTTGGTCGTCGGGATCGATGGCCGGGCGCGGCGATCCGGGCTGCGCCGCGGCGATTTGATTCTGGGCGCCAACGGGCGCGCGATCGGCGACGTCGATGGGCTCGAGGCGGCGCTGAAGGCCGCCGGGCCATTGACGCTTTCGGTCGAGCGAAAAGGGCGGCGCGGCACGATCGAGCTCAGGGGCTAGGATGGCCGATCTCTTCGACCAGCAGCAGGCGCCCGCAGCGGAGACGTCGGGCCCACAGCCGCTGGCAGACCGACTGCGGCCGAAACGGCTGGCGAATGTGGTGGGACAGGACCATATCCTGGCACCGGGTGCCCCGCTGGGCGACATGCTGGCCGCAGGCAACCTTTCCTCGCTGATCCTTTGGGGGCCTCCGGGCGTCGGCAAGACAACCATCGCGCGGCTTCTGGCGGCAGAGACCGACCTGCATTTCGAGCAGATCAGCGCCATCTTCACCGGTGTCGCCGAATTGCGCAAAGTCTTCGAGGCCGCCAAGCTGCGCCACGGGCAAGGGCGCGGCACGCTTTTGTTCGTCGATGAAATCCACCGTTTCAACAAGGCCCAGCAGGACGGGTTCCTGCCGCACATGGAATCAGGCGTCATCGTTCTTGTGGGCGCGACCACCGAAAACCCATCCTTCGAATTGAACGCTGCCCTGATGAGCCGCGCCCAGGTGCTGCGGCTGCGCCGGCTCGAAGCCGAGGACCTGGAGAACATCCTACGCCGGGCGGAGGCCGAGGAGGGCGCCCTGCCGCTGACCAATGCCGGGCGCGCGGCGCTGATCGAGATGGCGGACGGGGACGGGCGCACGCTCTTGAACCTGGCCGAGCAGGTGCAGGGCTTCGGTGACGGCGTCTTCGGGCCAGAGGACTTGGCCAAACGCCTCAACCGCCGCGCGCCGGTCTACGACAAGGCGGGCGACGGGCACTACAAACTAATCTCGGCCTTGCACAAATCCGTGCGGGGCTCCGACCCGGACGCCTCGCTTTATTGGCTCGCGCGGATGCTTGAGGCGGGCGAGGACCCGCGCTACCTGGCCCGCCGCATCACCCGGATGGCGGTCGAGGATATCGGGCTGGCGGAACCGGAGGCTATGCGACAATGCCTCGATGCCTGGCAGGTCTACGAACGCCTCGGCTCGCCCGAAGGGGAACTCGCATTGGCTCAGGCGGTGATTTATCTGGCGTTGGCGCCGAAATCGAACGCGGCCTATGTGGCGTTCAAGGGGGCGCAGAAGGTGGCCCGCGCGACCGGCTCGCTGGACCCGCCCGCCCACATCCTGAACGCGCCAACCAAGATGATGAAGGAGATGGGTTACGGCGCCGGGTATGAATACGACCACGAGGCCGAGGAAGGGTTCTCGGGTCAGGACTATTTTCCAGACGGCATGGCGCGGGCCGATCTCTATCACCCGGTCGAGCGCGGATTCGAGCGCGAGATGGCCAAGCGCATGGCCTGGTTCGCCAAGCGCCGCGCCGGGGACAGGTGACGCTGCGACCGGTCCCGCGCGCTTGACCTTTCGCCGTGGCCCGGCCACGAACATGGCGTGGCGGCAAGGCCGGAGGGACGACCCATGGGAGCATTTCTGTCAGTGGCGGTGGGCGGGGCGATCGGCGCCACGCTGCGGTGGCTGGTGGTGCGCTGGGCCACGCACGCGCTCGGCCCTGGCTTTCCCTGGGGCACGGTGATCGTCAATGTGGCCGGTTCGGTGGCGATGGGTGTGCTGGCTGTCCTGTTGATGGAGCGGTTCCCGGGTGCTTGGGGCCGGTACGCGCCGTTTCTGATGACGGGGGTCTTGGGCGGGTTCACCACGTTTTCGGCGTTTTCCTTGGACGCGCTCTTCCTGATCGAGCGTGGGCGAAACATGGCGGCGGCGGGCTATATGGGGGCCTCGGTGCTGCTGTCGATTGCCGGGCTCTGGGCCGGGCTGGCGCTGGCACGCGGGGTCTGGGGGCCGTGAGCGGAGGCGGGCGCGGCGTCCAGCATTTGACGGTCGGCGCGGACGAGGCGGAGCAGCGGCTCGACCGCTGGTTCCGGCGGCAATTTCCCCACGTGACCCAAGGGCGGTTGGCAAAGCTGTGTCGCACCGGCCAGGTGCGGGTCGATGGCGCGCGGGTCAAGCCGGCGGCGCGGATCGGACCGGGCCAGGTGGTGCGCGTGCCGCCCTTGCCAGACGCGGAGGCGAAGCCTGCGCCCGAGCGCGATTCGCGCCCGGGCGCGGCCGAGGACGCCACCTTTCTGCGCGAGGCGGTGATTTGGCGAGACCCGCAGATGATCGTGCTCGACAAGCCGCCCGGGCTGGCGGTGCAAGGGGGCAGTGGGCAGCACCGGCATCTGGGCCGGATGTTGAGCGCCCTGCGCTTTGACCGCGACGAGGATCCGCGTCTTGTGCACCGGCTGGACAAGGATACGTCCGGGCTTCTGGTGTTGGCGCGGACAGGCGCGGCGGCCGTGGCGCTGGCCCGCGCCTTCCGCTCGCGCGCGGTCGAGAAAATATATGCGGCGGCGGTGGCCGGGCGGCCCGAACCGGCCCAGGGCACCATCCGATACGGCCTGGTCAAGGCCGGGGCCAAGGGCGAGGGCGAGAAGATGCGGGTGGTGCATCCGGACGATTTGAAGACCGTGCCGGGCGCTCGCCACGCGGTGACCGATTACCGGGTGATCGAACAGGCGGGCAGCCGGGCCGCCTGGGTGGCGCTGAGCCCGGTGACCGGGCGCACTCATCAATTGCGCGCCCATATGGCGGCGATCGGCTGCCCGATCGCGGGTGACGGGAAATATGGCGGCAGGGGCCAGGAGAATACCGGGGCCGGCTGGGGGGCGGGGCTTGGCGGTGCCCTCAGCCGCAAGCTGCACCTGCATGCGGCGCGGTTGACGCTGCCTCACCCGGACGACGGCCGGATCATGCGTTTCGCCGCCCCGCTGCCCGAGCACATGGCCCGGACCTGGGAGTTCTTCGGTTGGGATTTCGGCGCGATGCCCGACGCGGTCTTCGACGCGATCTGAGGGCCCGCCCCGCCCCATTCAGGACACCGGGCGGATCGCGGCGCGGCCCACCGCCCTCCCCTGCGCCGCGATCCGAAGGCGGGACGGGGCCGATTGCGCCTACTGTACGATCAGCTCGGCGTGCAGTGCGCCCGCGGCCTTGATCGCTTTCAAGATGTCGATCATGTCCCGGGGACCGACGCCGAGCGCGTTCAGGCCCTGAACCAGATCGGCCAGGGTCACGTTCCCCTCGACCAGGGCTAACTGGTCATCGGCGTTCTGCGCGATCTCGATATCCGTGCGCGGTAGGACCAGCGTCTCGCCCTCGGCAAAGGGATTGGGCTGCGAGGGCAGTGGGCGCTCAGTGACCCGGATCGACAGATTGCCCTGGGCGACCGCGACCCGGCTGATGGTCACGCTCTCGCCCAGCACGATCGTGCCGGAGCGCTGATCGACGACCACGCGGGCTCGGCCGGCGGGCTCGACGCGAAGGTTCTCGATCTGGCTGATCAATTGGGCGGGGCCGGTGCCTGCCGCTGCCAGGTCCAGCGTGATCGTGCCCGCATCCCGCAGGCGCGCCACCGGCCGGCCGAGCGCGGTGTTGATCGCCGCCTCCAATCGGGTCGCGGTGGTGAAATCCGGCTCGCGCAGCGCCAACCGGATCGAGCCCATCTGCGAGAAATCGAACCCGATCTCGCGCTCGACCCGGGCGCCGCCGGGGATCGCGCCCGCGGTGGGCACGCCGATCTGCTGCGTGGCGGCGTCGCCCTCAGCGCTGATCCCTCCGGCAACGATCGGGCCCTGGGCGACCGCGTAGATCTCGCCATCGGCGGCGTTGAGCGGTGTCATGACCAGGGTGCCGCCAAGCAGGCTTTTCGCGTCGCCGATCGCTGAAACGGTGATGTCGATCCGGCCGCCGGGACGGGCAAAGGGTGGCAAGGTGGCAGTGATGATCACCGCGGCGACATTCTTCGGCCTGAACGCCTCGCCAGTGACGTTTACGCCGAGGCGCTCGAGCAGATTGGCCAGTGCCTCCTCGGTGAAGGGGGCGTTGCGGATGCCGTCGCTGGTGCCCGCCAGGCCAACGACCAGGCCATAGCCTACAAGGTCGTTGCCGCGCATCCCCTCGATCTCGACCAAGTCCTTGATGCGCGGCGCGCCGGCCGCCTGACGGGGCGCGAGAGCGACCAGGATCGCCGCCATGGCGATCACGAAACGCCGGATCAGCAGCTTGGGTGCCTGATGCATTCTGCCAGGGGTTCCGGTCTTTGTGGCTCAGCGCAGGAAGTTCGCCAGCGACAGATTGGCCAGCCGTGCGGTCGTGAGGTACGTCGTCTCGAGCTGGGCCTCCAAAGCGGTCAACTCGGCCGCCGCTTCGAACTGGTCGCGGCCGGCCAGAGCGTTGTAGGACGTGTTCAGCGCCGCTTGCGCCGCTTCGTGGCGGGCCTGGATGTCGGCCAGCCGTTCCTCGGCGCTGCCGACCGAGGCCACCAGCGCCGCCATGGGTTCGGCCCCGTTGCGCAGCCCGCCGATCGCCTGCTCGGCCAGGGCGGCGCGCTGATCATCGGGGATCGCGTTCGTGCGGTCGAGCGCCGCGGCCAGCGCCGCCATGTCGCGCAACATCTCGCGCAGGGCCGGTGCGTTGGCGCGTGGCGCATAGCCCAGACGCTCGCCCTCGGCGATCTCGGTCGCGGGGGCATCTCCGGTGCCGCCCAGGTAGAGCGTGGTCGCGAACACCCCGCCGGGGTCGTCGAAGGCCACGACCAGGTCGGCGTAGGCCGTGGCCGCATCCGGCGCCGCCTCCAGGATCGCGGTCGCCGATGTGGTGATCGTCTCGGCATCGGCCAGGGCCGGACCGGCGCCTGCATCGCCTGCAAAGAGGGCACGGCCCGCCTGGCTGACATTGAGCGCCGAGACGATGGCGCCCAGGCCCTGGCGCGCCGCGGCCGCGACGGCCGCGCTGGCGCTGGCCAGGGGCGAGTCGAGCGCCGCCTGGGCCTTGACCTGTAAGTCCACCGAAATGTCGCTGAGTGTGCCCAGCGCGGCCTGGATCGTTGCCGCGCGCGCTTGCGAAAGGCTGGTGATCTCGCGGTATTGGGCGTTCAGCGTCAAGGCCCGCTCCACATCGTGAAGCTCGGCCAATCTGCCGCCGAGCGCCGCCGCCGGGTCGGCCCGCAGGCCGGTCACCGCCTCCTGGCGCGCGGTATCCGACCGGGTGCGCAGATCGGCGATCTGCCGGGCCATCAGGTCGCTGCGGGGCTGGGCCGGAAATCCGATATTGGTTGCCATCGCCTAGACCCTCAACAATTCGTTCAGCATCCGCGAGGCGGCCTGGATCACTTGCACATTCGCTGCGTAGGCCTGTTCGATCTGGATCAGCGCTTGCAGCTCGGCGTCACTGTCGACCCCGATCGCCTGGGCCTCGGCGGTAGCCAGGGTCACGCGGGTGCTGGACAGCGCCGCCGCGCTGCCCTCGGCGGCGACCCGGTCGAAGGCGGTGAGTTCCACCAGCCCCGAAGCCGCACCCGCCAGCGACAGCTGGGTGCCGAGGCCCGGGACCGTCACGGTGGTAGCCGGTGTGGTCAGCGCGTCCAGCATGGCGCGCGGCAGGTCGCCGTTGGCGGCGGGGCCAGGCGCGGCCGCGCCGAGCCCGTCGCGCAGCCGCGCCGGATCGCCGCCGGCGGCCGGATCGACCAGGGCATTGACGGCGATGCGTCCGGCCAGGCCTGCCTGGTTGATGGGATCAAAGGCGAGCCCGCGGTCGGTGAAGAGGCCCGGATCGCCGGGCCCAAGTGTCGGGTCGACCGTGGGCGTTGCCAGCCGGGTGATCAAGTCGGCCGCGAGGGCATCCGCGCGGTCCGACAGCTCGGTGCCGATCTGATCACGCACAGTGAACTGGCCCGCCAGCGACCCGCCGGCGATAGCCTGTGACCCCGGCCCCCCCGGCGTGATATCGACGCCGCCGATCGAGACGCCCGACAGCGCGCCGGTGCCGCCGTCGTAGCGCATATCCGCGGTGATCACCGGGCTGGGCGTGAACGACAGCTCGCGCGCCCGGTTGTCGACCAGGGTCAGCCCTTCCGCTGTGGTCAGCTCCAGGACACCATGGGCGCGCTGGTAGCCGCGGATCGGAACGATCGAGGCGACAGTGTCGACCAACCGCTCGCGCTGATCGATCAGGCCAGTCGTGTCGCGGCCCGAGGCAGCGAAGATTTGAACTTGGCGGTTGATCCGCGCGATCTTCGCCAGCGCGTCATTGACCGTGTCGACTTGGCGCGCGATCTCGGCATCTGCGACCTGGCGCACGCGGGCGCTTTCGGTCGAGATGCCGTTCAGCTTGGTTGCCAGATCCTGCGCGGCGCTGGCCGCGGCGCCTTGGCGTGGGACCAGTTCCGGGGTTTCGGCCAATTGGCGCAACGCGCCTTCAAAGGCGGCGACGCGGGCCGACAGGCTGTCGGCGTCACCGACGGCGCCCAAGCTGCGGTCGAGCCGTGCGAGCGCGTCGAGCCGCGCCTGCCCATCGGCCAGTTCACCGTCCGCGAGCCGGCGCGCCGAGGTCAGTTCGGGATTGGCGGCGCGGTCGATCCCGACGACCGCGACCCCGTTGCCGACGCCGCCGACCACCGAGGGCGCCAGGCTGACGATCCGGCGCCCATAGCTGTCGGTCAGCGCATTGGCCAGATTGCCCGAGGTTATCTCGGTCAGCTTGCTGTTCGCGGTCAGGCCGCTCAGGGCCGAGTTCAATGCGTTGGATATCGACATGGCATCCTCGCTATATCGCGTGCGCCGGACCGATCAGTCCTGCTTCTGCCGGTGGTCCTAACGCTTGAGGTTCGTGGTCTCCTGCAACATTTCGTCGACGGTGCGGATCGTTGTGGCGTTCGACGAATAGGCGCGCTGGGTCCGGATCAGGTCGGTCAGCTCGCGCGCCACGTCGACCGTGCTCTGCTGCAGGGCGAAGCCGACTACCCCGCCCACCGGCCCGGTATTGGCGTCCCACAGATAGATGCCGCCCGAATCGGGCGAGGCGGCGAAGGCCTGGCTGTCGAGCGCGATCAGCCCGTTCGGGTTCGGCACGTTGACCAGCGGGATCTGGAACAGGCTTCGGATCTGGCCAGTGTCGTAGATCGCCTGCAAGAGCCCCTGATCATTTACCCGCAGCGTCTCGAGATTGCCTGCGGGAGCGCCGTTTTTCGAGATATCGAGCGGCGCGAAAGGCGAATCGAGCTGGATCAGGCCGCCATCCAAGGCGGGCGAGCCGATAAATACGTCAATCGGCCCATCGGCAACGTTGATCTGTGCCACCCCGGTGACAGAGTCATAGGCAAGCGCGCCGACCGGTGTCGCCGACAGCAGCGCGCCGCGTCCGCCGCGGATCGCGTCGAACTCCACATCGATCTCGGCGATCGGCACGACGCCGCCATCGGCGCTGTCAAAGAACGAAACGCGCCACTGGTTCGACGCCCCAGCGGCAGGCACGACCGGCGTGAACTCGAGTCGCAGCACGTGGTCGCGGCCGACGCTGTCGAAGTATTCGATGGTCGTCTCGAACGGGTTGCCTGATGCCCCGGCCTCGGTCTCGGCGGCAGGCAGGTTCAGGCCCAGATTCATCATCGTGGTCGGCTCGGACGCGGTCAGGAAGGGCGAGATCTGCACCGGCTCGAGGCTGGTTGGGCTCTCGCGCGTTACGGCGGCCAGCAGGTTGCCATCCGCATCCGTCGGCCAGCCGAGCAAGGCGAGGCCACTGCGGGTTACCAGGAAGCCCGCCTCATCGCGCGTGAAAGAACCGGTCGCCGTCATCTGAAACGGACGCTCGGCGGCAGTCAAACCGACCGATTCAGTGGTTGTGACTGGCAGCATGCCCCGGCCCGAGACGGCGATATCGGTGGCGTTGCCGGTGCCGAGCAGCGCCCCGGGCGAGACCACGTCGCGGAAGGTCATGGCGGTGACGCCGCCGGCGCTGAAGGCGTTCGCCGTGGTCGGGGTGACCAGCGAGGCGAAATCCACATCGGCCCGGCGATAGCCGTTGGTCGAGGAGTTGGCGATATTGTCGGAAATGACCGCCAAGCGGGTCGCGTTGACGGACAGGCCGGCGACACCGGCGCTCAACGACGAAGACAGACTCATGAATTACCTCGCATTTGGGACGTTCTGGACCGTTGCTCGATCGCGAGTATCCGGGCGCCCAGTTTAAAGAAACCTAACGGCTGGGATCGGCTACTTGAGAGTCGCGCAGTAACGTGATGGCAATTCTGCGGTTTTGCGGTTCGGTCGGGTCGTCGGTCAGGGGCTCGACGGCGGCCTTTCCGGTCACCCGAGCGATTCGGCTCTCGGGCAAGCCACGGCAGGCCATGAGACGCCGAGCCGCGTTGGCGCGGTCGGCACTGAGCTCCCAGTTCGAATAGCCATTGTGTTCGAAAGGCACCGAGTCGGTATGCCCAACGACGGCGATGTCGTTCGTCGTCTCGCCTAGGACCGGCACCAAGATGTCAGCCAACAAAAACAGGATCGGCGCGGGCTCCGCCGAGGCGGAGGCGAAAAGCGGCTGATCGTCCGCATCAATGATTTCGATTACCAGGCCTTCGGGCGTAATACGGGTGAGAAAGTGCTTGTCGAGCGCGTCGCTCTCGGCGATCTCGATCGCCTCTTCCAGCTGGCGCCCGATCTCTTCCAGCCGAGCTTGTTCGGCCGCCGCCTCGGCGTCGGCTTCGGCGTCTGGCGCGCTGGATTGCGCTGCCCCCGTGTCCAGCCCATCTCCGTCGCCTTGCTCGGTGTGGTCGCCCTCGTTGGCGGGTTGACCAGCGCCTTCGATCTCTGTGCCCTCTGGTCCGAGTGCGGCCAAAGCCGGAAGTTCTGGATCGCCGGCTTCGGGCGCCGCTTCGGTCGCCTGGCCAGCGCCGGAATGGGCCACGAATTCGCCAGGCGCGGCCTCGGGCGCCGCAGCTTCCTCGCCCAGGACCTCGCCTGGTTGCCGGTGGGTAGGCTTTGGCGGCGCCCCCTCGGGCTGGGATGCGGCCTCTATCTCCTCGGTGAAAAGATCATCGCCCGACAGCATCCCCGCGCCGCCTGCCGAGGTCCGGCTGATCGGCAGGGTCGGGTTGAAGTAATCCGCCAAGCCCTTGCGTTGATCCTCGCTGGTGGCATTCAGTAGCCACATCAGCAGGAAGAAGGCCATCATCGCGGTCACGAAATCCGCATAGGCCACCTTCCAGGCGCCTCCGTGGTGACCGTCGCTGGCAACGACCTTCTTGCGTTTCAGGATGATCGGGCGGGCGTCGTCCTTGCCTGCCATGAACACGCTCCGTCAGGTTTTCCGGGCCGGGTCTCGGGATCGCCAGCTTAGGTGACGGGACTTATCACCGAGTTACGGCATACAAATTCCTTTCGCCCGCGTCTCCGGCCAGGCATAGTGGCATGGGCGGAACTTTGGGAGGCGAGGATGCGGGTGGCAATTGTCGCGCTGACTGTCTTGTCCGGGATTTTGGGTCTCGGCGCGGCCTATGCCGAGCCGGCCAAGCTGACCTTCTCGGCCAAACCGGCACCTCTGAACGGCCCGGCGCAAATCCACGGCTCATACGCTAAGGGGTGTCTTGCTGGCGCGGTCGAACTTGCGGAAACCGGGACCGGCTGGCAGGCGATGCGGCTGAGCCGAAACCGAAATTGGGGCCATCCGGCGGTCATCTCCTTTGTCGAAAGACTATCGCGAGTGGTGTCGCGGGAGGGTTGGCCACGCCTCTATGTGGGCGACATCAGTCAACCGCGCGGTGGGCCGATGAATGGCGGTCACCGATCCCATCAGATCGGGCTGGATGCGGATATCTGGCTGCGCATTCCCGCCGCCAAGGCACTGAGCCGGGCCGAGCGCGAAAAGATTTCCAGCCCTTCCATGGTGCGCTCAGACCGGTTGGGCGTGAACAAGCGATGGAGCAAGGCACACCATGCGTTGTTGCGCGCGGCGGCGCGCGATCCCGCTGTTGCCAGGATATTCGTCAATGCAGCGATCAAGCGGGCACTTTGCGCCGCCGAGCCGCCCGGCGAGCGCGCCTGGTTGAGCAAGGTTCGGGCCTGGTGGGGTCATGATGCGCATTTCCACGTCCGCCTGCATTGCCCGGAGGGGGACAAGAATTGCGTCTCCCAGGCGCCGCCGCTCCCCGGAGACGGGTGTGGCGACGAACTGGCGTGGTGGTTCACGGATGAGGCGATGAACCCAAAACCGCCGGCGAAGCCCAGGCGCGATCTGACCTTGGCGGATTTGCCCAAGGCCTGCCGAGCGATTGCAACGCGATGATCCGCAACGGAACAGGTCACTTGCTTTTTGTTGCGCTGGTTCTTTCTTCGGCAACCGGCGCGCATGCCGGTCCGGTCGGTTGGCGGGCCGCCATGAGCGAGGCCGCTCCGGTTCGGACAAGGGCTGTGCCAGTCGAAATCAAGGCTGAAAGACTGCACGGCATTGCCCTGAAGGGCGCATGGGCGCTTTCCGGCGATCACACGCAATTCGGTGGGTTCTCGGGCCTCGAGGTGAGCGAGGAAAGACTTTTCGCAGTCACCGATTTCGGCTGGTGGTTCGGTGCCGAAATGGGCCTGGACGATGGGCTGATCCTGCGGAATGCACGCGTGGCTCCGATGCGCGGCCCAATGGGCCTGCCCTATTCCAAAGCAGGCGGCGATGCCGAGGATCTGGTTCTATCGGGCGACGTTCTGAGCGTCGCTTTCGAGCGTGATCACCGCGTCATGCGGTTGGGTACGGACGGACGCCTTGGCGCGGTCATCCGCGTGCGTGCTTTCGAGCGGTTGCGGTCGAATTTGGGGCTCGAAGGCCTTGCGGCGCATCCTGGTGGCGGGCTCCTCGCCCTGACCGAAGCCTCCGGGGACTATCTCCCAGTGTTCCGCCTCGGTCCCGGCGATGTGCGAGATCAGATCAGTTTTCACGTTCCAGGCCGGCACCAGATCACCGGCGCGGATTTGGGACCGGATGGCCAGCTTTATGTCGTGCGCCGCAAATATTCGCTGATTAAAGGCGGATCGATGCAGATTGTGCGCTACTCAATCGGCGACGACGGTTGGCCGCTCGCCGAAAGTGCCGAGCGGTTGGCATTCATCGGATGGTACAGCGGCATCGACAACATGGAGGGTATCTCAGTTGAGAGAGGCGCGGACGGGGTCCTGCGGCTCTGGCTGATCTCGGACGACAATTTCAGCCCGCTTCAGCGGACTTTGCTGGTGCTCTTCGAGATCGGCGCCGCAGCCCGGCCCGTTGCGGCAACAGGACAAGGAGGAAGCGGATGAGACGGCTGAAGTTCTATAACCCTGACCAGATCGCGCCCCCGGGTTCGAACTATTCCCACGGTGCATATATCGAGATCCCGGGCGAACGGGTCATCATTGCCGGGCAGGTCGGGGTCGCTCCCGACGGCCGGCTTGAGGATGGGTTCGAAGCCCAATCGCGCTGCGCCTGGCAGAACCTATTCGCGGTGCTCGAGGCCGCCGGGCTTGGCAAGCGGAGCCTGGTCCGGGTGGTGATCTATGTCACCCGGAATGACGTCGTCGAGCAGTACCGTACAATTCGTGACGAGATGATGGAAGGCCACAAACCGCCGATGACATATCTGGTAGTCTCGGGCCTCGCCTCGCCCGACATGCTGGTCGAGATCGAGGGTGAAGCCGTGCGCGCGGGTCGCGAGGAACGGCAGCCAGGTTCCGAGCGTTGATCAGTCGACCGCGACTTCGGATGGGTTTTCCGAGGCAGCGAATACGGTCGCGCCGCTAGTCGTTTCGGTGTCGGCGGCCGCGGTGTCGGTATTGCCGCCACAATCCGGCGCAGTGCCGCTATCCAGGACATCCGGCGCGAACATCTCGCGCGCTGGCGCGAAGACCCGCCGTGCCTCCTTCGAGCCCACGAAACGCCAATGCCAGGGCTCGTAGGTGACCCCCTGCGGATTGCCGCGCGGGAACGAGAGTTCGTAGCAGAACCGGCTCGCATTCTCAGCAAGCCATCTGCCGGCCTTGGTCCGGTCGAACGACTGACGCAGATAGTGCGGGTCGCGCGCGTCATCCAGGTCGACGGCGAAGCCGGTGTGATGCTCGCTGAAGCCAGGCGGGGCCGAGACTCGGGCGCGTTCGGCCAGCGAAATGCCGCGCTCTCTGGCGCCGCCGAAGAACAGCCGGGATTGCTCGTCACGCGAGCGGTAGCCCGAGCGCAGGATCAGAAGGACGCCGTCGCGTCTGGCCTCTTCAGCCATTTGTACCAACGCAGCGGCTGCCGCCGGCCGTAGAAACTGCCCGTTCACCTTGTAGAGGACGCCATCGGCATTCGAGGCGTAGGGCAGATGCGCGGGCCCGGCATTCCCGATGGCCAGGCTCTGTCCCAATGCCGTGCGCGGCGTGGAGGCCCCCGAGACCGCGAGGGTCAGGGCGAAGGCAAAAAGGACAAGACCGCGAGGGAAGGACGACATGACACCTGCCAGCTACGTAACCACGAACCGATTCTACGCAACGCAAACGCTAGATATACCGATCCCGTGGGTCAAGACCACAACCCATAGAAGTGGATCTAGCCATCGAGACCTTCCGACTGACGGATGATATCCCATCCTTCCTCGGCCGTCTCGACATAGCGGAACAAGTCCAGGTCGCCCTCGGAAATCGTGCCCGCATCTGCCAGCGCTTTCCAGTTTACGATCCGCTCCCAGAATTCGCGGCCGAACAGCAGCATCGGCACCGGTTCCATGCGCTTGGTCTGGATCAGGGTCAGGGTCTCGAAGAGCTCGTCCAAGGTCCCGAAGCCGCCAGGAAACACCGCCACCGCCCGCGCCCGCATCAGGAAGTGCATCTTGCGGATCGCGAAATAGTGGAAATTGAACGATAGCTCTGGCGTCACGAACTCGTTTGGCGCCTCCTCGCGCGGCAGGACGATACCCAGGCCGATCGACTCGGCGCCGGCCTCGCTCGCGCCGCAATTGCCGGCCTCCATGACCCCGGGGCCGCCACCAGTGCAGACGACGAATTCGCGCCCATCGCGGCGCACGGATTCCTCGCCGGACAGCCGGGCGAATGCGCGCGCCTCCTCGTAGTAGTGCGACAGCTCGGCCAGCGTCTTGGTCCGCGCCGTCTCGCGCTGGTCCGGCGGCGGGATTCGCGCGCCGCCGAACATCACTACCGTCGAGGTGATCTCGCGCTCAGTCAGGATCATCTCGAACTTCAGGAGTTCGAGCTGCAAGCGCACGGGCCGCAATTCGTCCTTCTCCAGAAATTCCCAGTCCCGGAAAGCCAACCGGAAAGCGGGCGAGCGGGTCTGCGGCGTCTCCGGGATCTGCTCGGCGCGTCTGGCGTCGTAATCCGCAGACGGGAAGATCGATACGCGCTTCTTAACCATGGCGGTGCTTTCTCGTTTTCGATTGCGTTTAGCCTCGTCTCACTGACTAAATCTGCCCGGGCCGCTCGGCAATTGTCATTTTCGCGCAATCGCCCTATAGGCAGTCCGGACTGCCACGATCCGATCCGAGGAGCGCCCGATGAGCCACGCCGATCTTTCCGCTGCGATCGACAGCGCGTGGGAGACCCGCGACCAGGTTACGCCCGCGACCGGCGGCGCGGTGCGAGAGGCGGTCGAGACCGCGCTCGGCCTGATGGACAAGGGCGAGTTGCGCGTGGCCGAGAAGAAACCGCGCGGCGATTGGTCTGTGAACGAATCGGCAAAAAAGGCGGTGCTGCTGTCCTTCCGCCTGAACGACATGGGCGCAATCGCGGGCGGGCCTGGCGCCGCGACCTGGTGGGACAAGGTGCCCTCGAAATTCGACAGCTGGGGCGACAACCAATGGGCCGAGGCCGGGTTCCGGGCGGTTCCGAACTGCGTGGTGCGCCGCTCGGCCTATATCGCGCCGGGCGTTGTCCTGATGCCCTCGTTCGTCAACCTGGGCGCGTACGTCGATAGCGGCACGATGGTCGATACCTGGGCGACCGTCGGGTCCTGCGCCCAGGTCGGCAAGAACTGTCATATCTCCGGCGGCGCCGGGATCGGTGGGGTGTTGGAGCCCCTGCAGGCGGGACCGGTGATCATTGAGGACAATTGCTTCATCGGCGCGCGCTCCGAGGTTGCTGAGGGGGTGATCGTGCGCGAGGGTTCGGTGCTGTCGATGGGTGTCTACCTGGGCGCCTCAACCAAGATCGTCGACCGGTCCACCGGCGAGACCTTCATCGGCGAGGTGCCGCCCTATTCGGTGGTGGTCTCGGGCACGATGCCCGGCAAGGCCATGCCGGACGGTTCGCCCGGACCCAACCTCTATTGTGCGGTGATCGTCAAACGGGTCGATGAGCGGACACGGTCCAAGACCTCGATCAACGAGCTGTTGCGGGATTGAGGCGCATTGCTCGCGTTCCTGGCGCGACGATGTCCCTCCCCCGCTCGGGGGGAGGGCTAGGGAGGGGGTACCAGCCCCAAGCGCATATTGCCCAGCAATGAACAGGTCCACATCCTCCTGGTCCAATGCGGCCGTCTGGAAAGCGACGGCCTGCCAGACCACGCCACCGGCGCCGCTCTTCTTTGCTTTGCCTCGGGCCGCGACGAACGCCACGCGGTGAATGAGACCGTCAATGTGCTGCGCCAAGCAGGCATGGCGCCACTGGACGTGACGGCCTACGGCACCCGAGACGCGACGGAATTCGAGCTGGGGCCCGAGGAACAAACCCTGATGGACCGCGCCCTGGCCGAGAACGCCGTGATCGTCGCGCAGGTGACGGTGTTGGAGGAATAGGATGGATGTCTTCCTCGACCTCGACGGGACGCTGACCGATCCGAAACCCGGGATCACCCGCTCGATCCGCCATGCGCTGATCGAACTGGGCCTCGACGCCCGGGCCGAGGATGACCTGACCTGGTGCATCGGGCCGCCGCTCCTGGCCAGTTTCGAGAGCCTGACCGGCGATCCCGTACTCGCCCCACGGGCGCTCGCGCTTTACCGCGAGCGGTTCTCCGCGACCGGTCTCTACGAGAACCGGGTTTATGACGACGTGCCGGAGATGCTGGCCGCGCTGCACGGCGCGGGCTGCCGTCTGTGGCTCGCCACTTCGAAGCCGCATGTCTTTGCAAGCCGGATCACTGCGCATTTCGGTCTCGACCAATGGCTCGAGGGGCTCTTCGGCTCGGAACTCGATGGTACCCGCGCGGAAAAGACCGCGCTTTTGGCCCATGCCGTGGCGACGACAGGCGCCGATCCTGCCCGCGCGGTGATGCTGGGTGACCGAAAGCACGACATCGTCGGTGCCCGGGAGAACCGCATCGAGGGCGTCGGCGCGCTCTGGGGCTATGGCGGGGAGGCTGAGCTCACAGGGGCCGGGGCCAGGACACTCGCGCCGAATCCAGGCAGCGCGGCGGGCCAGATCCTCGCCCGGCTTGCCGTTGCGACAGTCAGCGACTAAGGCCAATCCATGGCAATCGACCCCGTCCACCTATCCGCCGACCTGATTCGCTGCCCTTCGGTGACGCCCGAGGAAGGGGGCGCGATCGCGCTGCTGGTGGGCGTGCTGTCATCTCTCGGCTTTGCCTGCCACCGGATCAGCCGGGGCGGGGTCCAGAACCTCTACGCGCGCTGGGGCACGGCCCAGCCGGTCTTCGCCTTCGCGGGCCACACCGATGTGGTGCCAGTCGGCGACGCCGCCGCATGGAGCCGCGATCCCTTTGGTGGCGAGATCGTCGATGGCATGCTTTGGGGACGGGGTGCGACCGACATGAAATCCGGCGTTGCCGCCTTTGTGGCCGCCGCGGCCGAGCTTGTCGCCGAGGAACCGCCAGGCTCGATCGCCCTCATTATCACCGGAGACGAGGAGGGGCCGGCGATTGATGGCACGACGGCGATCCTCGACTGGATGGTCGAGCAGGGCGAGCGGGCCGACTTCTGCTTGGTCGGCGAGCCGACGTCGGTCGCGGAACTGGGCGACACGGCAAAAATCGGGCGGCGCGGGTCGCTGAACGGGGTCATCACCGTCATCGGTCGGCAGGGCCATTCCGCTTACCCTGAGCGCGCGGCCAATCCGCTTTCGGCGCTCGCTCGGATTGCGGCCGCCTTGGCCGAGACGCCGCTGGACGAAGGCTCTGAGCATTTTCAACCCTCTACCCTGGCGCTGACATCGATCGATGTTGGCAATTCGGCGGCTAACGTGATCCCAGCCCAGGGGCGCGCAGCCTTCAACATCCGCTTCAACGATTGCCATACGTCGGCCAACCTAAAGGCCTGGGCCGACGAGACGGCCCAACGTGAAATCGCGGGCTCAGACCTGACCGTTCAAATCGATTGGTCGGGCACCAGCGACAGTTTCCTGACCGCACCCAGCCCCAGGGTCGAGGCGGTCGCCGATGCAATCGCTACGGCCACCAACCGCCGCCCCGCGCTGACCACCGGCGGTGGCACGTCCGATGCCCGCTTCATCAAGGATCTCTGTCCGGTGATCGAGTTTGGCCTGGTCGGCGACACCATGCATCAGGTCGATGAGCGGGTTCCGGTGGCGCAAATCCAGGCGCTCAGCCGGATCTATCTCGACATCCTGCGCCGCTTCTTTGCCTAGAACGGGTTCCACACGCTCAACGAGATGCCAAGACCGTCATCCCGGTTCAATAGGTCAAAAGAAAAGCCCAGTTGCAGGGTTTTCGGCTTCGGCCGGTGCGTGCCCTCCGCCTCGCCGTCATCCAGTTTTGGCCAGAACGTGAACGCCACCGAGGGCGCCACCCGAAGCGATGGGTCGGTCCCGCTCCCAAGCGGTGCCAGGCCGTAGAGGCCGAGGATCCCCATCACCCGCTTCGAGGGAGAGTACCCTCCGGTCAACTCCAAACGGAGATCCTCGGCCGCCCCCTCTTGGCGCAGGAAAAAGGCGGCGCCGGTCGAGACAAAGGCATTGCCCCAATCGCCGGCCCAGCCGTGCCCGTAGAGCCCCGCCAAATGAGCCTCTGGCACCGCGCCCTCGACTGCGGCGAACCGATTGCCAAGCATCCGCTCGATCGGGTGCGCATATCCCAGCTCGACCGAGGCGATTCCGCCGCTATCGCCTTGCCAAACCCGCTTGCGCAGGAACGCTCCAGCCGCGGCCGAGCCCTCGGTCGGATCGATGCTGGAGAGTTCGACAAAGGTCTTGGCTCCGATTGTCAGCCCGTCGATCAGCCCGTATTCCAGATAGATCTGGGTGAAGTTCGAATCGTCATCGATTGGACCGCCGGCGATCGAGCCCGCGGGCGCCACCCGGCGCCCAGTCGAGGCGATGATCACGCCGTCGCCCTTGGCGCGGGTCCAGGCGCCGGCCTCGGCAATTTCCGGCATCGGAAGGCCCGCCCCGATCAGGGCGGCGGCGTGGAAGGCGAGCCGGCCCAGGCGCATGGCGATCTCCCGGATTTACCTAAAATTGAGCTGGCTCGACACTCGTCTCCGAGGGTTAAGAAGGGGTTAGCGCGCTCCGGCGAGACTCGCGCAGCCGATTCGGGTATACTGATTTGTTGGAGGGGGTGTTCGCGGAGACCTTGCGTATGCGCGGTGATCTGTTTGCACTGTTCTTGCTGGTTTGCGGCCTGGCGTTCATTCTTGCTTGGGCCGTCTGCCAGTCATTCGTTGCCCTACGCAGCAACCGGCTGCGCCGCGCCTCGGACGCGATCAAAATGCATCTGATCAAGGGCGGGCGGATGCCCGACGGCGAGCCGCGCGAATTGGCGCGGGATTATTTCCATCTGCGATGGCTGGGAATCCTGGGGAATCTGCTCTTGGTCGCGGGGATCATCATTCTTCTGCTGGCGCAAATGTTGGCCCTCTGAGCGGCCCGAAACGCGAACGGTTGCCCTTGCAATCGCTTCCGTCCTGCCTATCCTTTCCATCGTTCTCTCGGGGCGCCCGAAACAGGGCTGAGATGACCCGTTGAACCTGACCCAGTTAGCACTGGCGGAGGGAAGAGAAACCGGCCCGCGCCTCCCGCGCGAGCCCCAATCTCCAGTCCTTCGCCGTTCCGATGGAAGGGACGCGAAATGACGATCAAGAACCTTGCCCTGGCGCTGGGCGCCGCTGTCGTGCTGGGAGGCAGTGCCTCCGCCGATCAGCCGGTGCTGAGCGTCTACACCTATGACAGCTTCGCCTCGGAATGGGGCCCCGGGCCTGCGATCGAGCGGGGGTTCGAGGCGACCTGCGGCTGCGATCTGGAATTCGTCGGCATCGACAGTTCGATCGGTGCCTTCAACCGCCTCCGGCTCGAGGGCGCCACATCGAAGGCGGATGTTCTGTTGGGCCTCGACGTGAACCTGGCCGGCGACGCCCGCGAATCCGGGCTTTTCGCGCCGCATGGCGTGGCGTTGGAGGGGCTGAACACGCCGGTCGTCTGGGACGACGACACTTTCGCGCCCTTCGATTGGGGGCATTTCGCCTTCGTCTACGACACCCGACGCACAGCCGAGCCGCCGCGATCCTTCGAGGATCTCTTGGCCGCGCCGAAGAGTCTGAAAATCGCAATCCAGGACCCGCGTTCCTCGACCCCTGGGTTGGGCCTGATCATGTGGGTGCGTGCTGTATACGGCGACCGGGCACCCGATATCTGGCGCCAGCTCAGGCCGAAAATCCTGACCGTCACCAAGGGTTGGTGGGACAGCTATTCCCTGTTCCTGGAGGGCGAGGCGGACATGGTGCTGAGCTACACTACCTCGCCCGCTTATCACGCGGTGGTCGATGGCGAGACCTTCATCAAGGCCGCCGGGTTCGCCGAGGGGCACTATCTGCAGATGGAATTGGCGGCGGTCACTGCCGCGTCGGACGATCCGGACCTGGCCCGGGCTTTCATCGCCTACCTGACCGGGGCGGAGGCGCAATCCGCGATCCCGACCACGAACTGGATGTTCCCGGTCAGCCCCGATGCCGAACTGCCCGAGGCATTCGGCACCCTTGTAAAACCGGACAAGACCCTGGCCTTCGACGTGGCTGAGGCCAAGGCGAACCGCAAGGCCTGGATCGAGGAATGGCTCGCAGTCATGGGCGAGTGAAGGGCGCATGAGTGCAGCGCGGCTCCTGCCTGGTATTCTCGCCGCCCTGATTGCGGCGGGCCTGGCGGCGGCCGCGATCTGGGCGATTGCCGCCGAGGCCGGGGGACTCGATCTCGGCTCGGTCTGGGGCGACACGTACCTGCACGGCGTGCTCGCCTTCACCTTCAAGCAGGCCGTCCTCTCGACGCTGTTGGCCGCGCTGTTGGGGCTCGCCGCGGCGCGGGCCGTACACCGGCGGGCCGGACCGCGCGGCGCGCGCGCGCTGCATCTGATTGCCTCGCTCGCGCTGGTGATGCCGACGACCGTGGCGGCCGTGGGCATCGTCTCGGTCTGGGGCCGCGCGGGCTGGTTCGCGGACGCGGCGGCTGCCCTGGGGCTGCCCGGGCCGGGCGCCACGCTCTACGGCCTGCCCGGGGTGCTGCTGGCCCATGTCTTCTTCAACGCGCCCCTTATGGCGCGGATCTTCCACGGCGCTCTGGCCGCCATTCCCGATGGCCGCTGGCGGCTGGCCGCGCAGCTTGGCATAGGTGGCCGTGAGGTCTGGCGTTTTGTCGAGTGGCCAGCGATTAAGCGCGTATTGCCAAGCGCTTGTGGGCTTGTTTTTCTGCTTTGCTTCACGTCATTCGCGTTGGTCCTGATGCTTGGTGGAGGGCCGCGAGCCAGCACCCTGGAGGTTGCGATCTACGAGGCGGCGCGGCTGGACTTCGACCTGGCCCGCGCCGCGACGCTCAGCCTGATCCAGCTCGCGATCTGCGCCGCAATCTTGCTTGCGTTGGCGCGGTTCCCGGCGGATTGGTCACACGGGCGCGGGGCGACAGGGCAGGGCGGATGGCTCCGCCCGGACTGCGCCGAGCTCCAAGGCAAGCTCGCCGATGCAATCGTCGCATCGGTTGCCATCGGGATTGTCGCCGCGCCGCTGACGGCGATCGTGCTCGGAGGTTTCCGCGGTGAGTTATTGGGACTGCCCGGCCAGCCGGCGTTTCGTGCCGCACTGATGGCCAGCGCCGCGATCGCTTTGGCCTCGTCGGCGATAACTTGCGTGCTTGCCTGGGCAATCTGCGAGGCGCGGCGCAGCCTTGTCCTGCCCTCGCGCGCTGGCGGGGTAGCGTGGGGTGCCGGCCTGCTCGATCTGGCCTCGACCATCTATCTGGCGGTCCCGGCCATCGTCTTCGGCCTCGGCGCGTTCCTTTTGCTGCGCGGCGTCGCCGATGCCTTCACGCTGGCACCGCTTCTGGTGCTGGCCGCGAACGTGCTGCTGTCTCTGCCCTTCGCCGTGCGCGCCCTGCAGGGCCGTCTGGCCGAGAGCGGCGCATGCCATGACCGGCTCTGCGCGAGTCTCGGCATTTCGGGCTGGGCACGGTTCCGCCTGGTCGAGTTCCCTGTTGTCCGCCGCGAGCTTGGTTTCGCCGCGGCCTTGGCGGCTGCACTCTCGGTGGGCGATCTGGGTGTGATCGCGCTCTTCGGATCGGACGATTTCCGCACCCTGCCTTGGCTGCTTTACGAGCGGAGCGGGCGGTATCAAAGCGGCGAGGCGGCGGCCATCGCGCTGGCGCTTCTGGCCTTGAGCCTCGTCTTCTTCATCGGCATCGAGCGCTTGGTCGGAGGCCGCCATGCTGTGCGTTGACGATCTCAGCTTTGGCTATCCAGCTGGGCCGAGCTTCCGCTTCACGCTGGCAATCGCGCCGGGCGAGATCGTCACGCTCTCCGGCGAAAGCGGGTCGGGCAAATCGACCCTGATCGATCTGATCTGCGGGTTCCTGACGCCCGAGTCCGGCAACATTACCTGGGAGGGCCGGTCATTCCTGCGGCTCGCACCAGCGATTCGCCCGGTCTCGGCGCTGTTCCAGGACGGGGATCTTTTCGACCATCTGGATGTCGAGATGAATATTGCGCTGGGCCTCGATCCGCGCGGGCGGCCCGGTGCCGCCGAGAAGGCACGGGTCGCGGCTGTGCTCGACGAGATCGGGCTGCCGGGCTACCAGCGGCGCCTTCCCGCGCAGCTCAGCGGCGGACAGCGCCAGCGCGTCGCCCTGGCCCGGGCGCTGGTGCGCGACAAGCCCCTGATGTTGCTGGATGAACCCTTCAGCGCGCTCGACACCGAGCGCCGTGGCGAGATGGCCGATCTGGTACGCGAAATCGCGGACCGGCGTGATCTGGCAACCCTGGTAGTCTCGCATGACGCGGTGGATGCACAGCGCCTGCAAAGCCGTGCTGTCGCCCTGTTGGACGGTCAGATCGTCCCCCAACCTGCGCTGTAAGCTGTGACGAAGATCACAGACGAGAGCAGGTGTGGTAAACTTATTGCGAGCTTGTACGCGAGGGGAGCGTGGCAACTCGGAGTTCAATCCAATGAAGACCCTAACCGCCGTCCTGACATCCGCCGCGATCGCATGGAGCGGTAGCGCCTATGCCGAAATCCTGGCAATGGTCAACTACGAGAGCAAGACACCAGATCAGGTAAAGGCCCTCAAGCTGACCGGCGAGCAGGAGCGCCGCGAAGGCATCGCGATCCTGGATGTCGATCCGGAAAGCCCGAATTTCGGCAAGCTTTTGGTCGATATCCCGACCGATCCGGCCAGCGTCGCCCACCACATCTTCTATGACCGGAGCCAGACCAAGGCCTACGTGACGGCGCTGGGTGCCCCGGCATTGCAGGTGATGGACCTGACGGACTTCCCGTACCGGCTGCGCACCATCGACGTTCCGAATTGCCTGATGGCCGAGGACGTGATCATCGACGAAGCCAACGAATTTTGGTATCTGACCTGCCTCAACTCGAACAATGTCTGGCAGGGCCGTGTCGCCGACGACGCGGTGACGGGCGAAATCAAGCTGCCGGGGATCTATCCGCACGGTCTGGGTGTGAATACCGATATCGACCGGATCCTCGTCACCAGCACAATCACCGCTGATATGAAAAGCCCGCAGGAAGTCGTTGCGGTCGTGAAGGCCAGTACGCTGGAACCGTTGGGCGAGATCAAGGTGTCGCTGAAGGAATCGCCTTCGGGCGAGGCCCCGGTCGAGATCCTGCCGGCGCCAGGTCACGAGACGCCTGTCTTCTACGTGACCAACATGTTCGGCGCGACCCTTTGGGCGCTGACGTGGGACCCGGCCAAGGAAGACTTTGACGCCAGCCAGGTCTACGACTTCAACGAACTGGGCGCGGGCGTGTTGCTGGAGATGTATTTCAACACGGCGGGCGACCGGCTTTATGTCACGACCGGCGTGCCGGGCCACCTTCACATCTTCGATCTCTCCGAAGGGCCGCTGGCGCCGAAACTGATCAAATCGCTTCCCGCCGGCGAGGGGGCTCACCACGTGGGCATCACCAAGGACGAGCGTTACGGCTTTGTGCAGAACGCGCTTTTGAACCTTCCTGGTATGAGCGACGGCTCGATCACGGTGATCGACTTAAAGGCGGGCGAGGTGGTGGGCTCGGTCGATACGCTTAAGGATATGGGGCTAAACCCCAACTCGCTGGTGCTGTTGCCCCAGTGGAACCACTTGGCCGGGCATTGATCTGGCGTCCGATGGGCCGCGCGTCGGCCCGTCGGTTTTCGATTTCAGATAGATTCCTGAGGGATGAGATGCCGCTCTGGCGCGTGATCGCGATCGCTGTTTCGATCGGACTAGTTGTATCGCCGGGCCCGGCCCTCGCGGGCGGGCAGGGGCGTAGCCACGGCCAGAGTTCCCACGGCCATGCACATGGCGGGCTGCGCGAGGCCCCGGCTGGCCTGCCCGCGCCCGGGCTGACCGTCGAGGCGATCGCCGATCCGGGCGACGGCTATAACCTGAATCTCATCGTTCAGAACTTCGCCTTTTCTCCCGAGCACGCGGGGCAGCCGACCGAGGCAGTAGAGGGCCATGCTCATCTCTATGTCAACGGCGCCAAGATCGGCCGGGTCTATGGGCCGTGGGTGCATCTGCCCGACAAGCTGTTGGCGCCGGGCGAGAACGAGATCCGGATCAGCCTCAACGACAACACGCATCGCGCCTGGTCGGCCGGGGGCAAGCCGGTCGAGGCGCGCCTGACGCTCCAGGGTTTGCGCGAGGTCACGGCGGATGCGAACGGAGAAACCGCACCTGTGATCGTAGTGGACCAGGGCGACCGCGTGCGGCTGACGATCCATGGCGCGGGCACCGGCGTGCTGCATTTCCATGGCTACGATCTGGAAGCCAGGGCGGTGGACGGAGAGCCCGCGATCCTGAAATTCCACGCGCATCACAACGGGCGTTTTCCGGTCATGACCCATGTGCACGACAAGGTTCTGGGTGAGCAGGAGAAAGCGCTGCTGTTCGTGGAAGTCCGGACACGTTGAGAGCGGCCGGAATGCGCCTGGGCAGGATGCCACTTCGGCTGGGATGCGCCGCCATCGTGGTGATGATCCTGGGCGCTCCGGATCCGGCCCAGGCCCATGCCTTCGCCGAACGTTACGATCTGCCGCTGCCGCTGGGCTTCTATTTGGCAGGCGCCGGCGCGGCGGTCGCTCTGTCATTCGTAGGCTCGTTCCTGCTGATGCGGCCGGGACGTGCACCGCTTCCCGTGTTCGATTTTGCGCTTCCGCCGGCGATCGCAGCACTTGCCGGTCAGGCAATCCGGGCGCTGGGTATCGCGCTGCTGGCCGCGGTTGTGTTGACCGGGCTATTCGGCCCGCAATCGCCGACCCAGAATTTCGCCACGGTGTTCATCTGGGTGATCTGGTGGGTTGGTCTGACGCTCGCCTCGGCTCTGGTCATCGACGTATTCAGTCCTGGGAACCCGTTCCGGACGATCGCCAACTGGCTGGACGGCCGTCGGGATGGGCCCGAGCGGCCCCTTTCCTCGGCCTGGGGCTGGGTGCCGGTGGCCGGTCTGTTGGCGATCGGCTGGTTCGAACTTGTTTCGGACCATTCCGAGGATCCGCGCGCCATGGTTATGCTGGTGGGCACTTACTCGGTGCTGTTGCTGGCAGGCGCGTTCTGGGCAGGCGCAGGAACCTGGTTCGCCAAAGCCGATCCGCTGACCCAGCTTTTCGCGTTGTTAGGGCGATGCGCGCCGCTGGCCGTGCGGCCTGGCCGGTTGCGGTTGCGCTTGCCAGCATCCGGTCTCGTCGGTCTCGAGGTCTCGGTTCCAGGCGCGGTGTTCATCATCTGCCTGATCGCGATGGTACTCTTTGACGGCCTCTCCGAGACGCCGGCCTGGGCTGGAATGCTGGATTGGGTGACCCGGTCAACGACACTGAGGCCCTGGCTGCTGGATCTGCGCGGCGCTGGGGTCGATATCCTCAAGCTGATCCGGACTGCGGGGCTGTTTGGCATGGCCCTTCTCTGCGTGCTGCTTTATGCGGGCCTCATCGCGACCATGCGGGCCGCCTGCGGCCGCCAAGCGCCTGCGCGCCGGCTCTTCACGGGCTTCGCGGCCTCGCTGCTGCCGATTGCGGTGGCCTATCACCTAGCGCACTACGTCTCGTATCTGGCGCTCGCCTCGCAATTGATGCTGCCGATCCTCAGTGATCCGATGGGCTGGGGCTGGGACTTGTTCGGCACGGCCAACCACCGCGTCGATATCGGAGTGATCGACGCGCAAAGCGTTTGGTGGATCGCGGCGATGGCGCTGATCGCGGGCCATGCCCTGTCCGTCTTCGTCGCCCATGCGGAGGCCTTGCGGATCATGCCCGATCAGCGCGCGGCAATCCGCAGCCAGTTACCCATGATGGTGTTCATGGTCGGCTTGACGTCGCTCAGTCTGTGGATTTTGTCGCAGCCGATCGTTGCATGACCGCGAAGAGGTGCGTCAGGTCTTGGGCACCAGTTTCCAGTAGCCATCCTCGCGGCAGCGGATCTGGCGATCGCTCTGCTCGCCGGTATCGGCCATGTCGACGGTGATTTTGTATTCGCGGCAATAGTGTCCGCTGACGCTCTTCCATGTGCGGATCGGCGTGACCGACACCTCGGTGCCGCCGAAGAAGGACTCGGTGTGGATGCCGCTTACCAGCTTTTCCAGCGCATATTGAATCGCGGCTTCATAGGGCGATTCAGCGCGGGCCTGGCCCGCGACGGAACCCGCCGCCAGAAGTGCGATCGTCAGCGCAAGAATGCGGAAGCGGTGGATCATTGCCACCCCCGCGAGATCAGGTCCCGCTCTTCCGCAACGCTCAGATCCGGACCGACCGGATCAGCGTTGCCGCCAAAAGGACTGCTGGACGAGCCGCGTGTGGACGACTGACCTGGCGCCGAGTTCGAACTGGCGCTGGCGCCTTCACCATTGCCATCGCCGTTGCTGCCGCCGTCGCCTGTGCCGCCGCCAGTGCCGCCGCCGCCAGTGCCGCCACCGCCTGTGCCGCCACCACCAGCGCCGCCACCGCCGCCGCCAGCGCCGCCGCCACCGCCAGCACCACCGCCGCCGCCTGTGCCGCC
>JAOTXT010000006.1 GCA_029862205.1 Paracoccaceae bacterium | reverse complement strand
AGAACTGCGAGAGCCACGAGCACCTGTTCCGGTTGGCCGGCGACATGGAGCATTTCATCCCGGGCCACGATCCGCTGGTTACCAAACTGTTCCCGGCGCACGAGAAGGACGAAGGCATCGTCGATTTGACAGCGGAGCCTTCGGAAAAGATCAGATGAACCTGTCGCTCGGCCTGGCGCAGGTTGCCCGGCGGGCACCGCAAAGCCAGGCACTGCTCTGGGAGGGTGGCGAGCTCAGCTATGCGGGGTTCGAGGATCAGGTGGGCCGGATTGCGGGCGCGCTGCGCGCTCGTCACGGGCTAAGGCCCGGCGCCCGGATCGGGATGGCGCTGGAGAACGGGCCTGAGTTCCTGCCGGTGCTCTTTGGCATCTGGCGGGCGGGGATGACAGCGATCCCGATGAACGCCAAGCTGCATGCGCGTGAGCTTTCCTGGATTTTGGAGAATGCCGGGGCCGGGCTCTGCATCGCCTCGCCGAAACAGGCGCAGGCACTGGGGGGCGTGCCCGCGCCCACGGTCGTCGAGACCGGCAACGCCGATTACGCGGCGTTGCTGGCGGGCGATCCGGTTCGGGAGGTCGAGAGCCGGCCGGAGGACCCGGCCTGGATCTTCTACACTTCGGGCACGACCGGGCGGCCGAAAGGAGCGGTGCTGACGCACCGGAACTTGACCGCTATGTCGCTGATATATTTTGCCGATGTGGACCGGATCGGGCCGGAGGACGTGCGGCTGCATGCGGCGCCGATGTCGCATGGCTCGGGCATCTACGCGCTGCCCTTCGTGATGGCGGGCGCGCAGAACCTGACCGTGCCGGGTTTCGAGCCCGAGCAGGTGTTCGACGTGCTGGGGGCGCACGACAAGGTCTCGTTCTTCGCCGCGCCGACGATGGTGACGCGGTTGATCAACCATCCGAGCGCCGGGTCGGCGGATGTGCGCGGGCTAAAGACCCTCTGCTATGGGGGCGCGGCGATGTATCTGTCGGACCTGAAGCAGGCGCTGGCGCTGTTCGGGCCGCGGCTCTACCAGCTCTTCGGTCAGGGCGAGGCGCCGATGACAATCACCCATGTGACCAAGGCGATGCATGGCGATACCGCTCATCCGCGCTACGAGGATATCCTCTCCAGCGTCGGGTTCCCGCGCTCGGTGACCGAGGTGGCGGTGATCGGCGACGATTGGAAGGAACTGGACCCGGGCGAGGTCGGCGAGATTGCCGTGCGCTCGGACTGCGTGATGGCGGGGTATCTGGACAACCCAGAGGCCAACGCGGCGGCGATGCGGGACGGTTGGTTGCGCACTGGGGATGTGGGGGCCATGGACCCTGATGGTTTTTTCACGTTGAAGGACCGTTCGAAGGATCTGATCATTTCAGGCGGGTCTAACATCTACCCGCGTGAGGTCGAGGAGGTGCTGCTGCGCGACGCCTCCGTGCGCGAGGTCGCGGTCGTGGGCGCGCCGCATGCGGATTGGGGCGAGGAGGTCGTGGCGTTCGTGGTGCGGCATGACGGGGCGGCGCCCGAAGAGGGGGCGCTGGACGCGCTCTGCCTCGACAATCTGGCGCGGTTCAAGCGGCCGAAACGCTATCGCTTCGTCGCCGACCTGCCGAAGAACAATTACGGCAAGGTGCTTAAGACCGAACTGAGGGAGCGATTGAAAAGGGAGGGAGAGGCATGAGCGTGAACCTGGCGCCGCCGCCGTTCCAGGTGGGCGATTACCAGATCCAGCGGGTGATGGAGATGCAGCTCAAGTTCCGGAAACCGACCGAGATGTTTCCGGGCGCGGACCCGGACGAAATTGCCGAGCTGCTGCCGCTGATCACGCCATGGGCGTTCGACGCCGAGAGCGGCAAGACCATTCTGGCCGTACAGTCCTATCTGGTGCGCACTGGACGCGCCAACATCCTGATCGACACCTGCATCGGCTGTGGCAAGACCAACGAGCGCATCCCCTCTTGGGCGAACCGGACCGATACATGTTGGCTCGACCGGCTGGCGGCAACGGGTGCGGGGGTCGAGGAGATCGATTATGTCTTTTGCACGCATTTGCACGCGGACCATTCGGGCTGGAACACGCAACTGATCGACGGGCGCTGGGTGCCGACCTTCCCGAACGCCAAGTACATCCTGGCACGCGAGGAGGTCGAGCACGCCGAACGCACCGGGTTGCCACAATATCCCGAGAACGTGCTGCCGGTGATCGAGGCGGGGCAGGCGGTGTTGGTGGACGCGGACCATGCGCTTGACGACCGGATCTGGCTGGAGCCGACGCCCGGCCACACGCCGGGCCATGTTGCGGTGCATATGGAGACGGGTGCGGACCATGCGGTGATGTGGGGCGACCTGCTGCATTCTCCGCTTCAGTGTTTCCGTCCGGATTGGTGGTTCATGATCGATACCGATCCGGATGAAGGTATCGCTTCGCGCAAGCGGGTGTTGGAAGCGGCGGCTGAGCACAACCACTTGGTGCTGAGCGCGCATTTCCCGGCGCCATCGGTGGGGCGGATCAAGTCGGACGGGGCGGCGTACCGGTGGGAATATGAGCGGTTGGAGGGGGCTTAAAGAGCCGTAGGGTGGGCTCGGCACGAGCCCACCATTGCACGTTGAGGAAATTTGCGGTGGGCTCTGACGAGCCCACCCTACATGTCCGCCACTTTGACCAGTTGCTTGCCGAAGTTCCCGCCCTTGAGCAGCGATAGGAACGCGTCCGGCGCGTTCTCGAGCCCCTCAGCCACGGTCTCGCGGTATTTGAGCCGGCCGTTGCGGATATGGCCTGAGACCTCGGTCAGGAACTCCTTGAAACGGTCTGCATGGTCCCAGACGATGAAGCCGCGCACGGCCAGGCGGTTGACCAGGATCGCGCGCCAGACGCGCGGCAGCGTGTTCGGCCCCTCGACCGCGCCTTGGCCGAGGCCGCCGAGGTCATACCAGGCGATGGTGCCGCAGACCGGGATGCGGCCGAATGGGTTCATCAGTCCGATCACCGCCTCGAGCGTTTTGCCGCCCACATTCTCGTAGTAAATGTCGACCCCGTCAGGGCAGGCCTCGGCCAGTTGCGCGCGCAAGGCCTCAACATCCGGCGCGGCGCGGTGGTCGATGCAGGCGTCGAAGCCGAGCGCGTCGACCACATAGGCGCATTTCTGGACCCCCCCTGCGACGCCGACGACGCGCAGCCCCGCGATCTTTGCCAACTGACCGACGACCGAGCCGACCGCACCGCTGGCGGCGCCGACGACCAGGGTCTCGCCGGAATTGGGGCGCCCATGTTCGTGGAGGCCCACATAGGCGGTCATCCCGGGCATCCCGAGCACCCCAAGCGCGGTCTGAACCGGCGCCAAATCCGGGTCGAGCTTGCGCACGCCCTTGCCGTCGCTGACCGCGTGGCTGCACCAGCCCGAATGGGTCAGCACGAAATCGCCGGGGGCGAAGCGGTCGTTGTTCGACGCCACGACCTGGCCGACCGTGCCCCCCTCCATGGCGCCGCCGATCGGGACCGGCTTGGCGTAGGATTTCGATTCGTCCATGCGGCCACGCATGTATGGATCGAGCGACAGCCAGAGCACGCGGACCAGGAACTCGCCCGGCCCTGGCTCGGGCATCGGCGCGTCCTCTAGCCGGAAGTTATCGGTCGTCGGCGCGCCGTCCGGCCTTGCCGCCAGGACCACGCGCTTCATCATATCGGCCATGGGATATCTCCCGTTGAATTTACCGGTTGCACCTTGCCCGCCCGCCTTTGCCTTTCGCAAGGTGAAAGGGCGCTGGTAAGAGGGTGCCATGAGCTATCTGGACGATCTCTTCGGGTTGACGGGCAAGACGGCGCTGGTGACCGGGGCGGCCACCGGCATAGGCCGCATGATGGCCGAAGCACTGGTGCGCGCCGGCGCGCGGGTGCTGATCGCCTCGCGCAAGGGGGCGGATTGCGAGCGGGTGGCGGCGGCGTTGACCGCAATCGGTCCGGGCAGCGCCGAGGGTTTCTCGGGAGACGTGGGCACGGGCGAGGGCGTTGCAGCACTCAGCGGCGAGGTTATGCGCCGGACCGGCAAGCTGCACATCCTGATCAACAATGCAGGGAAAAGCTGGGGCGCCCCTTACGCGGACTTTCCGTTCCATGCCTGGGACACGGTGATGTCGGTCAACTGTGCCGGACTTTTCACGCTGACCCGCGATCTGACGCCGTTGCTCGCAGCAACCGCGACGGACGATGATCCGGCCCGCGTGATCAATATTGGCTCGGTCGCCGGGCATACGCCGACGGGTGACCTGGTCTACTCCTACTCGGCCTCGAAGGCGGCGGTGCATCACCTGACCCAAATCCTGGCGAAGGAGCTGGCCGGGAAGCGGATCACCGTGAATGCCCTGGCGCCAGGACCGTTCCTCAGCCGCATGACCAAGCATTTCACCGAGGACGACGAGAAGCGCGCCCGGGTCGCGGCCGACGTTCCGCTGGGCCGGATCGGGCGGGACGAGGACATCGCCGCCACGGTTCTCTATCTGTGCGGCCGGGGCGGGGCTTATACGACCGGCGGGATCGTCCCGGTCAGTGGCGGGATCAACGTGGATCACGGGCACCGGCTGTTCGGGGGTGTCGAGTGAGCGACTATTACGACCGGACCATGACGCTGGCCGAGCTGAAGGCGGCAGAGGGGCGCGAGATCGGCGTCTCGCGCTGGTTCGACGTCGGGCAAGACCGGATCAACGGGTTCGCGGATGTGACCGAGGACCACTTCTTCATCCACACTGACCCAGCGCGAGCTGCACGCGAGACACACTTCGGCGGCGCCATCGCGCATGGGTTCCTGACTGCCGCGTTATTGGCGCCCATGGCCTATGACGCGCTGCCGGGACTGGAAGGGTCCAACCAGTCGGTGAACTACGGCTTTGACAAGCTGCGCTTCGTTGCCCCTGTGCCCGCGGGTGCTCGGGTGCGGGGGCGGTTCACCCTGACCGAAGCTAATGACAGCCCGCCAGGCGAGGTGACACTGCGGATCGCGGCGGCGGTCGAGATCGAGGGCGCGCCGCGCCCCGCGCTGGCCGCTGATTGGCTGATCCGGCATTTCCTGGACGCGCCGTGATGCGGGCGTTGCTGGTCATCATCGCACTGCTGGTGACATTCCCGGCGCTTGCCTGTGAGAGCGGCCAGCGTTGCGAGGTGGAAGGCGGCTACTATCTCGCCTCGGTGCCCGAAGGCTGGGACGGGGCATCGCCGCTGCCCCTGGTGGTCTATTTCCACGGCTGGAACAGCTCGCCGGAGGGAGCGTTCCGCAACAAGGCAATGGTGAACGCGGTCAACCGGCGGGGCGCGCTGTTTGTCGCTCCGTATGCGCGCAGCGGCTATTGGCGCCAGATCGGCGACGACCGCGCCGAGGGCGGGCGCGACGAGCAGGCTTATTTGCGGGCCGTGATGGAAGACGTGACGCGGCGCTGGCCGATCGACCGAACCCGGACGGTGGCCTCGGGCTTCTCGCGCGGGGCCTCGATGGTCTGGAACGTCGCTTGCTATCTGGGGCCGATGTTCGCGGGATACGCGCCGATCGCGGGCGGGTTCTGGGGCTCGACGCCTAAAGATTGCCCCGCCGGGCCGGTGAACATGCGGCATATCCACGGAACCCGCGACCGGGTGGTCGCCTATGACGAGATCGGCATCTATAACTCAATGCCAATCCCGGACGGGCTGGCGACGCTGCGGCGCGAGAACGGCTGTGGGGCCGCTTCCACATCGCAACGCCAGGAGGGGCGGCTCACCTGCCGCCGCTGGGATGAATGCAGTTCGGGCCGGGTGCTGGAGGTATGCCGGCACGAGCGCGGCCACTCGATCCCTGCGGAATGGGTGGCCGAGGGGCTGGACTGGGTATCGGAACTGCCGCCCGAGGCTTTGGAGTAAGGGAGGGATGCCATGGATTTGGGGATGACGGAGCGGGTCAGGCCGCTGATCGAGAAGGTCCGGGCGATGGTCGAGGACGAGATCGCGCCGCTAGATGCTGAGTTCCACGGCGAGATCGGCAAGACCGGCGACCGGTTCGAATACACGCCCCGGATGACCGAGATCCTGGATGGGCTGAAGGCCCAGGCGCGCGAGCGCGGCCTCTGGAACTTCTGGCTGACCGACTCGGAGAGGGGGTTCGGCCTCTCGACCGTCGAATACGCCTATTTGGCCGAGGAGATGGGCAAGGTCCGGATCGCGGCCGAGGTCTTCAACTGCTCGGCGCCCGATACCGGCAACATGGAGGTGTTCGAGCGCTACGGCACCGAGGCGATGAAAGCACGCTGGCTGAAACCGCTGTTGAATGGCGAGATCCGCTCGGCCTACGCGATGACCGAGCCGGACGTGGCCTCGTCGGACGCAACCAACATCTCGCTGAAGGCCGAACGCGACGGCGACCATTGGGTGCTGAACGGCGAGAAATGGTGGATCTCGGGCGCGGGCGACCCGCGCTGCAAGGTCTATATCGTCATGACCCAGACCAACCCGGAGGCGGATCGCCACAATCAGCACACCCAATTCGCGGCTGCCGCCGATACGCCCGGGATCGAGGTGCTGCGGCCGATGGAGGTTTATGGCCATGACGACGCGCCTCACGGGCATATGCAGATCCGGTTCACGGATGTGCGGCTGCCGCATGAGGACGTGATCCTGGGCGAAGGGCGCGGCTTCGAGGTGGCGCAGGGGCGGCTTGGCCCGGGGCGCATCCACCACTGCATGCGCGCGATTGGTCAGGCGGAGCGGGCGCTCGAGATCATGTGCCGCCGGTCGCTGGACCGCACCGCCTTCGGCAAGCCGCTGGCGCAACTGGGCGCCAACTACGACATCATTGCCAATGCGCGGATGGAGATCGAGCAGGCGCGGCTGCTGTGCCTCAAGGCGGCCCACATGATGGACACGGTCGGCGTGCGCGAGGCCCAGCCCTGGATCTCGATGATCAAGGTCGTGGCGCCGAACACGGCGCTGGCGGTGATTGATGAATCGGTCCAGATGCAGGGCGCTCGCGGGATCAGCCAGGACGTGCCGCTGGCCCATATGTGGACCCATGTGCGCACGCTGCGCTTCGCGGATGGCCCGGATGCAGTGCATCGGCGCCAGGTGGCGCGACGGGAGCTTCGGCAATATGCGGGGAATATGAAGGTCTGAGAATGGAGCACGAGGGCGCGCAGCTGGATATTGAAGCGGTCGAGCGGTATCTGGCCGCCAATCTTGCAGGCTTCCGGGGGCCAGTGACGGCCGAGAAATTCGGGGTCGGACAGTCGAACCCCACCTTCAAGCTGACGAGCCCTTCTGGCACATTAGTTTTGCGTCGCAAACCACCGGGGCAGTTGCTGAAATCGGCCCATGCGGTGGATCGGGAATTTCGGGTTCAGAAGGCGCTGGCCCGGACCGATGTGCCGGTGGCGCGGATGCATCTGCTCTGCGAGGACGAGGGCGTCATCGGCTCGATGTTCTATGTGATGGGGTTCGCGCCCGGGCGGCATTTCATGGAGCCGACGCTCAGTGATCTGGCGCCGGAGGAACGCGGTGCGGTCTTTGACGAGATGAACCGCATACTGGCGGCGCTGCATAGCGTGGACTATGAGGCCATGGGGTTGGAGGATTTTGGCAAGCCCGGCTCGTATTTCGCGCGCCAGGTGGGGCGCTGGTCGAAGCAGTACCGAGCCTCCGAGACCGAGACGATCCAGGACATGGACGACCTGATCGACTGGCTGGACGCCAACATGCCCGAGGATGACGGCCGCGTGAGCCTGGTCCATGGCGATTACCGGATCGACAACATGATCTTCCGGACGGATGCGCCCAAGGCCGCGGCGGTGCTGGATTGGGAGCTCTCGACGCTGGGCCACCCGTTCTCGGACCTCGCTTATCAGTGCATGCAATGGCGGATGCCGCCGGGTCCCGAGGGCAGGGGGCTGGCGGGGATCGACCGGCGCGCCCACGGCTTGCCGACCGAGGCGGAATATGTGGCCGCCTATTGCGATCGGATGGGGTTGCCAGGCATCCTGGGTTTCGACTTCTGCCTGGCCTTCAGCTTCTTCCGCATGGCGGCGATCGTTCAGGGGGTCAAAAAGCGCGGGCTGGACGGTAACGCCTCGAACCCGGAACGCGCGGCGCGGATGGGACGGTTCGTGCCGGAATACGCGCGGATGGGCCTGGAGGCTGCCGCGGGCAAATAACCACCGGTTTCGCAGCTCCTAGAAGCTGAGCGAAATATCCTTGTGTCCTGAACTGCAGCCGGCCACGTAGAGCGCCTGCTCCTTAGGCAGGCGGGGCTGGCCGCGCAGGCCGATCGTGTCCCTGATCGCCGCATTATAGGTGTCGAGGCCTGGCTTGAGCTTTGCCTGAGCCTCTCGGCGCCACGTCAGATCGGTCTCGAATGCGGCGATCGCATTTCCGACCTCCGCCAACATCTTCTCGCGATCCGGGGTCTTGCTCTTGATCGCGCGGCGCGCCTTGGTCAGGGCCGAGCGGGTCTCCTTCGTGCCTTCGACGAGACCAACCTCGGCGCGCACGGCCTCGATGCGCGCGATCGCAGCTTCGCCGTCGAGATCCGGCAACTCGGCAGTGAGGCCACGCAAATCATCCTCCAAAGCCGCCAGATCGTCGGCGTTATCGATGATCAGGCGTAGTTCGGCGATCGGCGTATAGGCGTCGTCGGTCGCCCGGCGGTATTTCGTGCGGGCCGTACGCTCGGCCTTGGTGTAGCCGAGGAAGGCCTTGTGCGCGTCTTCCCAATCGGCTGGAATTGTTTCCCTCAGTGCCTCGAATGTCGCGGTCAGCGTTTCGATCCTTACCTCGCGGCTGGCCTTTTGCGGGCTATCGGCGGGAGTGCGGCGCAACAGCGTCCGCAGCTCCTTTATCTCGGCCTCCAGCGACAGCATCTCGTTTTCGATGTCGCGGACCGCGCCGTGCAGCGGGCGGTATTCCAGCGAATGGCCGCCGATATCCGACTCGGCCTGTTTGGCCTTTGCAATCAGCTCGAACGTGCCCTCGGCGGAATCGAAGCTCTTTTCGACCTCCTTACGTAGCTTGTCGGGCACCATCGAATAGTCGAGGCCACGCGCGGTGGCGATGGCGCTGAGGATGGCGTCGCCGCGCTGGTCAAACTGTTCGAGGACGTATTCCTCCATGCAGTATTGCAGCCGCGGGTTCAGCGGCGGCGGTGCGGTCTCGGAGGTCAGCGAGACCCGGTTCGGCAGATAGTTCACCAGCGAGGGGTAGTTGCCGACGATGACCAGCGCGAAAAGCTGGAGGCAGATGAAGGCGATCACGCCCTTATACATCTCTAGCGTGCGTACCGCGGCGGGCGCGACGCCACGGAGGTAGAACAGCGCGAAGCCGAAGGGCGGGGTCAGGAACGAGGTCTGGATGTTGAGCCCGATCATCACCCCCAGCCAGACCGCCGTGACATTGGCGGAAGGGTCGGCCAGCAGGATTGGCGCCACGATGGGCACGACGACGACCGCGATCTCGATGAAATCGAGGAAGAAACCCAGGAGGAAGATCACACCCATCACAATGATGAACTTCGACCAGAAACCGCCTGGCAGGCCGTTCAGGAAGTCCTTGACCAGCTCCTCGCCACCGAACGAGCGGAAAGCGGCGGTCAGCATCGCCGCGCCGAGCAGGATGATGAAGACCAGCGAGGTGGTTTTCGCGGTTTCGATCATCACGCCGGTCAGCGTGTCGTCGATCTTGTAGGCGCGCCAGCCGCTCCAGACGATCGCGGTGGTCAACGCCAGGACCCCGATGACCGCCAGGGTGAGCGCGATGGCATCGGTGCTGGTCTGAATATTCTTGACGTTGATCTCGTGCACCGAGGTGATCACCAGGATCGCGGTCAGCGCGACCAAGGCCAGGATCGCCGGCAAAAACGTGTCACGGCGGCCGGGTTTCAGCCGGTAGCCCGACATGATCAGCGCGCCGACGGCGCCAATCGCGCCCGCCTGGTTCACGGTCGCGATGCCCGAGATGATCGAACCCAGCACCAGGAAGATCAGCGCCAGCGGCGGGACCAGGATCAGCAGTACCTTACCGACGAAGGCGCGGTCCATCTTGCCCTCGAAGGGCACTGGCGGCGCTGTGCCCGGACGCAGAAACGCCCAGCCCAGGATGAACGCCATGTAAAGTCCGACCAGGACCAGGCCCGGTACCAGCGCGCCCAGGAACATGTCGCCCGCGCTGGTCGAGATGATGTCGAACTCGGACGGCATATTGAGCTCGCCGGTCGACTGCTTGAATTGCTCCTTGCGCGAGGTGCCCGCCTGGTCGACCGCGCTGGCGAGCTGGTCGGCCAGGATGATCAGCACGATCGAGGGCGGAATGATCTGCCCCAGCGTGCCCGAGGCGGCAATGGTGCCGGTGGCCAGGGGTTTGGAATAGTTGTGCTGCAGCATTGCGGGCAGCGAGATCAGCCCCATGGCAACCACCGTCGCACCGACGATGCCGGTGGTGGCGGCCAGGAGCGCGCCCACGAAGACGACCGAGATCCCCAGCCCCCCAGGGATTGGGCCGAAGAGCTGGGCCATTGTGACCAGCAGATCCTCGGCGATCTTCGAGCGCTGGAGCATGATCCCCATGAATATGAACAAGGGGATGGCGATCAGGGTATCTCGTTCCGCTTCCCAATATACACCGCGGAAGTTGGTCACCCCAGCGCTCAGCCACTGGATCGGGCCCCCTTGGGCGAAATAGGCGGAAACGTTGCCCTCGAAGAGATAGCCGCAGGCTGCGGCCAGCGCGATCGAAAGGATCGCCGAGCCGGGCAGCGCAAAGGCGACCGGATAGCCCGAGCCGAGTGCAATGATCATCAGGACGATCAGGACGGCGAGGAAGAGAAGTTCCATGGCGGCGCGGCTTTCCCCCTGAGGAAGTTACTCAGCCCACATGGGCCGAATGGTGGTCGGGCCGGCCGCCGGGCTCGTCACGCCAATCGGCTACGGATTCGAACATGTAACTGACGAATTGCAGCATCATCGAGATGCCGAAGACCCCCAGGAATCCGGCCATGAAGTATTTCACATACATGCCGAAGCCGGTTTGGGTGGTCTCGAAGACCAGGATCGGGCTGACGATGATGCTGGATTTGGTCCACATCCCCAAAAGCAGGATGCACCAGCAGAGCGTCATGCCCAAGAGCACCGAGCCCAGCGCGTTGACCCGGCCCCGCGCCCGGCGGCGGAAGCCCGCATATATCACGTCGACCCGCACGTGGCCGTCTTCGAGCAAGGTGTGGGCGCTGGCGAAAAGGAAGAGCGCCGCGTACCAGAACCGCACCAGGTCGGCCATGAAGGCCTGCTCGTAGGAGAAGATGAAGCGCGAGAACACGATCAAGAGCTCGGCCGCGACGACAAGCAGCGCCAGCCAGAAGAAGCCCAGAGTGCGGGTGAATGAGGCGAACACGACACCCAGACCGGCGAAGGGCACATGGACCCAAAGGCCGCGGAAGTTCGATTTGCCGAGCTCGACCGCCAGGTATGGGCCGACCAGCCCCTCCAGCATCCCTTCGACCCGGACGAACGAGATGACGGTGTCCGCCAGGCCGACGAAGAGGACCGCCCAGAACGCGGCACGGATGAAAAACGCGTTGGCATCCGACACGATCAGGGCTTCGTGGCGCAGGCTACGGTCGCGGGCGAGGGTCAGGACGATCGCCAGGACCAGGGCGCCGGCGTAGATTGCCACATGCATCCCCGCCAATGCGGTCGAACCGCCAGCGCCGCTGGTCAGGGGGCCGATGCCAGGCCAGCCGAACCAGAACATCAGCACTGAGTTCAGGATAAAGGCCAGCATGAGCGTCAGGTTGGCCCAGCCGAATATCCGTGTCAGCGGTGCCGGTCTGCCTGCGGCGAGATCGGCCTCGGAGACCCGCTCTGCGTCGGTCGTGCTCATGGCATCCGGTCGCGTCAGAGAAATGATCGGGGCGGAGCCGATCGCCCCGCCCCGGCATGATAAGGCGGCTTAGGCGCCGATCTCGAGCACCCGGTTGCGCTGGACCGAGAAGGCGACGTCGGCGACCGCCATCCAACCGCCGATCTCGTGGCGCGCCTGATCGAACGCTTCGTAGATCCGGTTCGCCAAGTCGCTGTGCTGCCGGGTCTCGTCGAAGACCTCGGCCGAGGCCTCGCCGAAGCTGTCGTAGATCTCTTCCGAGAACTGCTTCAGTTCGATTCCGTGCTCGGTCACCAGACGGTTCAGATAGGCACCGTTATTGGCGTTGGTCTCGTCCATCTGGTTGGCGTGCTCCTCGCGGGCACAGGTGTCGATCAGCGCGCGCTCCCAGTCGGTCAGGCCGTCCCAGAACGCCTTGTTGAAGCCGAACGAGATGTTGCCGCCGGGCTCGTGGAAGCCGGGATAGTAGTAGTATTTTGCGGCTTCGTAGAACTTCATGAAGTAGTCGTTATAGGGGCCAACCCATTCGGTGGCGTCGATCGCGCCCGAGACCAGGTTCTCGTAAATCTGGCCGCCCGGCAGCGAAACCGGCGATGCGCCGAGCTTGGCCATGACGTCGCCGCCGAGGCCAGGGATGCGCATTTTAAGACCCTTGAGGTCGTCGGCGGTCTCGATCTCCTTATTGAACCAGCCACCCATCTGGGTGCCGGTCGAGCCGGCGACCAGGCATTTCAGGCCGAATTCGGCGGCCAGTTCGTCCCAGAGCTCCTGCCCGCCGCCATATTTCAGCCAGGCGGACCGCTCGGCATTCGTCAGGCCAAAGGGCACCGAGGTGAAGAACGCCCAGCCCGGGTGCTTGCCCTTCCAGTAGTAGTCAGCGGCGACATAAGCTTGGGCATTGCCCGACGCCACCTCGTCGAACGAGTCAAAGGCGCCGACACGCTCGCCCGCGGCGAAGTATTCGGTGTTGATCCGGCCCTCGGAAAGCTCGGTGATGCGCGCGGCCAGGCGCTGAGCGCTGAGGCCGAGGCCCGGGAAGTCGCGCGGCCAGGTCGAGACGATGACCAGCTCCTTGCCGCCCTGGGCGATCGCTGGAGCAGCAAGCGTGGTCGAGGCGGCCGCACCGGCAGTCAGCGCGGCGCCCTTCAGGAATTTACGGCGTTCCATGGAATTTCCTCCAAGTTTGTTGATTTCACTGCGGTCTGTTTCCGGTGCCCGACCTATCGGCTGGGGTCATCCCTCTACAACCTCGGTCGCGGCGGTCATTCCCGTTCCAGTGAGCGCGTATCGTGGTAGCGCGGTCGAACTCTATCCCTGGGTTGGGAGCACTGCAAGCGCTTGACGCGCCAATAGGAAAAGATGCCGCATTCGTGTTCCCGATTGGATCGGAAGGCAGCGACTGGATGGCGGCGGCGCGATTTCGCGCTAGGGTCGGATGCGATGTTGATACTGGTGTCCATCGCGGTTTTGGCCTGGCTCCTCCTGCTGACGGCGCGGGGTGGTTTCTGGCGCGCGGACCAGCGGTTAGGACCGGGCGTGGCGGCCCCGGAGACCTGGCCAGAAGTGGTCGTGCTGATCCCTGCACGCAATGAGGCCGAAACCATCGGCCCGGTGCTCGAGAGCCATGGGTTCAGCGAATATCTGGGTGCCTTGACCGTTGTGCTGGTCGATGACGGATCGGCGGATGACACTGCCGGTATCGCCCGGCGGGTCGCGGGGTTCTCGCCGCGCCCGATCCGGGTGGTCAGCGCGCCCGCGCTGCCCAAGGGCTGGACCGGCAAGCTATGGGCGCTGGAAACCGGATACCGGGTGCTCGACCGGCTGGCCCCGGGGGCCGAACTGATCCTGCTGACGGATGCGGACATTGCCCACAAACCCGACACCCTCGCGGGGTTGGTCGAGGTGATGCTGTCCGGCGGCCGGCATCTTGTCTCGCTGATGGCACGGCTCGATGCGCGCGGGTTCTGGGGCGGGTTGCTGATCCCGGCCTTCTTGTTCTTTTTCCAGAAGCTCTATCCGTTCGCCTGGGTGAACGATCCGGCGCGCGCGACGGCCGGGGCGGCGGGTGGCTGTATCATGCTCCGCCGCGACGTCCTGGATCGTATCGGCGGGTTCGGCGCGGTGCGGGGCGCCTTGATCGACGACTGCGCCTTGGCTGCGGCGGTCAAGGCGCAGGGCGGGGCGATCTGGCTCGGACTCGCGGGCGATGAGGTTACCTCGCTGCGTGACAACCGGCGGCTGGGTGCGATCTGGCGCATGGTTGCGCGCACGGCGTTCACGCAACTCGGCCATTCCGCGGCGATGCTGGGCGCCGCGGTGGCGGGGATGGCGCTGATCTATCTGGCGGGTCCGATCGCGGTCCTGGGCTTTCCATGGCACCAGAATCCTCTGGCCGCGACGCTGGGCGCGGTCGCTTGGATGCTGTCGGGCCTCGCCTATCTGCCGACGCTCAGGCTCTACGGCAAGCCCGCCTGGCAGGCGCTGGGCCTGCCGCTGGCCGCCGCGTTTTATATGGCGATGACGATCAGCTCGGCGACCGCCCATTGGCGCGGGCAGGGCGGGCGATGGAAAGGGCGGAGCTATTGAGCCTCGGCGATGGCCGCCGACAGGGCATCGTCGAACGGCGGAGGGTCGAAGCCAAGCGCCGCCCGTGCCTTCGCGTTATCGAACCGTACCCGACGCCCGGCCAGGCGCACGCCAGTCAGCGGCGCGGCGGGTCGGTGCTTGGTGAGGCGCGCGATCCGGTCCTCGATCTGGGCCGCTACGAGCGCCAGCCAATAGGGAACCCGCCGCCTCGGCGCGGGGGTGCCGGTGCGTTCAGTTACGCGCTGGGCCAGATCGGCCATGGTGATGTCCTCGCCAGTCAGCAGATAGCGCTCTCCGGCCGCGCCCCGATCGCGGGCGGCGATGATGCCGTCCGCCAAGGCCCGGACATCGACCAGGTTCAGAAGGCAATCGAGCAAGGCCGGGATCTTGCCGCGCGCCAGGTCCTGGATCATGCGCGTCGGTGGGGTGCGGCGGTGATCCCCAGGCCCAACCGGTGCGGAGGGCAAGACCATCAGGGCGTCTTGGCCGAGCCGCGCGGCCGAGAGAACGGCAAGCTCGGCCTCGCGTTTTGAGCGGGGATAGCGCCCCAGCATGTCCGAGGGCGTCAACTCGACGGTCTCGTCCAGCGTCACTTCACCGGGATCGGGCCCGCCGATCAGGGTCGTGTAGCTGGAGACGTGCACCATCCTGGCTCCGGCCATGCGCGCGGCGATCAGTGCCTCGCAGGTGCCGCGCATGTTGACCCGGTGATAGAGGATCGGTTGCGGCGTCCAAAGATCGGCGATCGCCGCGCAATGGATCACGGCCTCGCATCCCTTGGCCGCTGCCGAGAAGGCTTCAGGGTCCAGGATCGAGGCTTCAATCCGTCGGACATGTTCTGGCAGGGGCGCAGGGAAGCTGAGGTCGAGGGCGCGCACGGCCTCGCCACGCTCGGCAAGCGCCCGGACCAGATGGCCCCCAATGAAGCCTCCCGCGCCGGTGACGAGTGTCGTCACTGCGGCGCCCCCTGACACAGAAGCACGCCCTGGTCGCGGATCGATCCGGCCAAAAGCATCCCATCCGAATAGACGGCGACGGAGGCACCGGAGAAAAGCTCGCCCAGGGGATCGTCAAACAGCACCTCGAATTGCCGGTCCTGGCCGACCCGGACGATCCGGCTAGGCGCGTTGTCGCGATAGCCGTGCCGGTAGGCGGCAACCCGCATCAGGCTGGGATGGAGCGCCACGATCAGGTTGCCGAAGGGATCGAAGGTCAGGTTGTCGGGGCCGCCCGGAAGGGTCACCGGGCGGTCGAGCCGGTGGGTCAGGCGCGACGCCCGGGTTTCGGCCACATACATGCCCGCGATCCCGTTGGCGAAGGCGAGCCCCGCCATTTCCGCCTCCGCCGGTTCGAACCGGGCGAGGTCGAGGCCAACCACACGGCCAGATGTGGAACTGGGCTTCAGGTCATCCCAGGCAATCCCGCAATCGCCCCGGTCGAGGGTGACGCGCACCTTCATCGGACCCTCGCCTGTGAAGGCCAGGTCGTTGGCGCGGCAGAGCGCTAGGTCATCCCGAGTTGCGGTGATGTTGAGACCGCCGGGCCCAAGCCGCCCGCCATGAATGGTGACAATGCCATCGCGCCGGCGGTTGACGAAGGCCAGCCGTTCGCCATCACCGGACAGCGCGATGCCATGCGGGAAGAGGCCGCCCTCGACCTGCGACGGATAGACGATCGGCGTCGCCCAGGCTTCGCCACCTGCGATCCGGGGAAGGGCGATCTGATAGATCCCCCCCTCCGGCGCATCACGGGGGTGCCGGTCCAGCGCCAGGCGGTCCGCCGCAGACAGGATAACGCGGTCTCCGTCAGACATCAGCGCCATGTCCTCGACGCCGGTCAGCGGGCGGCCGGTATTGGTGTCGGTCAGTTCGATCCGGCGGCAATCGGCATGGTCGAACCGGGCGGGCAGGGCGGTAGGCGGCCGGAACAGCCAGAAGAGCGGCAGCAGAACCACCACGGCGACCACGAGAAAGGATTGGATGCCCCGCCTCATCCTTGGGCCCGTGCCGGGGCCGGATAGCCCCATTTCTCGACCCAGTGGCCCAGATGGCGGTCCACGAGGTCCTGGGCCGCCTGGTCCCGGCGGAAGATGTTCTTCTGAAAGCCACTGATCGAATCCAAATAGGCTTGGAACCGGGGCGCCGCCTCGTCGAAGCCCGGCAGCGCAAGCCCTTCGTAGATTTGCTCCAACGCGGACATCGGCTCACGGTCCAGAAGGTCGTAGGGCAGTTCGACGAAATCGGGGCCGCCCCAACCCTGGGTCTGCTCCTCGAAAGCGGCCATCATCCGCGCATAGACCCGGAGGATCGTCGCATCGACATCCAGGTTGTCCGGCACGTCTTGCAAGGCCATTTCATCCAGGAGCTTTGAGTAGAAATTCTGCATTGAAACAAATACATCCACCGGATTTCTATGAACATGGATGAATTTCGCGCCTGGGAATAAGCGCCGCAGCTGCGCCGGCCGGCCGGTATAGACCGGGTTCTTGATCAACGGCTGCTTGCCCTGGTGCAGCGCCAAACGGCGCATCAGGTAGGTGAAGCGCCGCTCCCAGCCTTCGATCTCGCCCGCCGAGCAGCCATCGAAAAACAGGCCCCGGTCGATCAGCCGGTCGAAATCACGGGGGAAATAGATGCCGTGATAGAACGAGAGCGGCGACATATTCGCGATCGCGATCTCGTCCTCCTGGGGGCTGGTGGGCGTGACCGGGATGTTGTCGATGAACCGGCCCTCGGGCAATTGGCGCTCCAACAGGGGGCGCAGCACACGGGCCAGGCCGAACATGTCCCAGGGCAGGCCAGCGGCGAGCGGTGAGACATAGCCGAAGCCGCCGAGACTCATGATGTTGTAGAGGTGCGTCGTGCCGCTGCGCCAATGGCCCAGGATGAAAATCGGCGGCGCCATCTCCTCGACCTTGGGCAGGTGGCGGCCGGCCAGGATGCATTCCAGAGTCGTGAACGGCAGGCGGCCCAAGACCGAGGCCCAGATGCCGAGCGCGCGGCCCCGCCGGTCGATCCGGTCCGCCTGGCCCATGACACGGCGCAGCGTGCCGATATCCGCGCCGCTTAAGGGATGTGCCATCGTGTCCTCGGACGATCCTCGCCGCTCGCTGGCGGGAATCTAGCGCTGCCTTCCGATTGGCGCAACGCGGGAGGGGTCGGTGGGGCGGCCCCTCCCCGGATCGGACATGGCTTCTAGAACCGGACCCGGACCTGCAGGGCGCCCACTAATTGGCCTTCGGGCTGGCTCTCAAACTCGCGGCCGAGCCAATTGAGCGAGAAGCCGAGGCCTACCCGGCCGTGTTCGACCAAGATGCCGGCCCGGGCGCGGCCGACCAGGTCGCGGCGTTCGACCGATGGCCCATCGGCGGTGACGCCGCCGTCGAGGAAGGCGTCCGAGGCGATGTAGCCGAGATCGCCGCCCGCGAAGAGGGTCCAATTGGTTCCGGGACGCGGCATTGATGCTTGCGAGAATGCCGCGCCGGTTGCCGGGTCGCTGCCCCAGATCCGCCCCTCCAGCGCCGATCCGACGAAAAAGTCGCCGCCCACGCGCAGACTATTTTCGCGCATTCCCAGCGAGGTCTGAAGGAAGGGCGCGAACTCCACGTCACGGCCGGGGCCCTCGGCCAGCAGGCGCCAGGTTCGGCGCGCTTCCAGATTGACCAGCGGTTCGCCGCCGATGGAATTCGCTGGATTGCCCCTGCCGCCACCCGCGCCGGTCATTCCGTGAAACGCCTCCTGAATCTCGAACAGCGGCAGGGGGTCGCCCTGCCAGCCGAGTTCGATCCCGACCCGGTCGTCCGTTTGGATCAGCAGCCCCTGAATGCCGAAGTCTCCCGGCGCGGTCGCCGGCTGGCTGAACGTGCGCAGGAAGACGCCGGCGCCCGCATATTGCGCGAAGGCCCGGTCATCGCCGTCGGCGACCGCCGCGGCGGTGTTGTCCGGGGTCATTAGCAGGGCACGCAGAGTGACCTCCAGCGCCGAGGCTTGATCGTCGATCCAGTGCACGCTGCCCAAGCTTGATTCCGGCAGGATGACCGATTGCGAGAGGCCACCGGTCTTCCAACGGTCCTGGCCATCACCCAGACCGTCGTTCCAGACCAGCGTGGCGCCCTGGATTTCGCGGCTGGAGGCCAGCCAATCCCACCCATCCAGGGCACCGAACCCGCCCGCATGGACGGGCGATTGAAACAAAGTGGCCGCAAACGCAACGCTTACCGTGGCCATACGCAAACACATGGAAAAACCTCCACACACTCAAGCAACCCATGAGTGGAGTGGGCCAGAATCAGCGTGGAAAGGACAGTTAACGACCTGTCAGGAAATGATAATCGTCGAATTTGAGGTAATCTATTTGGGACATGCTGCCCCAAACTGGGAATTTGGTTTGCCGCGCCTGGCTAGCCGGCGGCGGCCAAGGCATCGGGCAAGGCCTTTGCCAGAAGCAGAAGGTCAGCACCGGTCCCGGCGCTGACGCGGATGCAGCGATCGAGGGGCGCGATGCCCGGCATCCGCACGAAAATGTCGCGCTCGAGGAGTTCGGCGAGGACCCGACGCGCATAGTCGCCGTCGCGACCGCAATCGATGGTCACGAAATTCGTCGCCGAGGGCAGGGCTGCCAGGCCGTTGTCCGAGGCGATCTCCGCTATCCGGTCGCGGGCGCGTGCCACCGATGCTTGAACCGAGGCCATATGGTCCGTGTCTTCTAGCGCGGCCAACGCCGCCACCTGCGCCATCCGGGTCACCCCGAAATGGTTGCGGATGCGGTCGAAGGCTGCCGCGGTTTCGGGCGCGGCCACCAGATAGCCGATCCTGAGCCCGGCCATACCGTGGGCCTTCGAGAAAGTGCGGAAGCGGATCACGCGCGGGTCGTCCGTGTCCCAGTCAGGCGCTGCGCTTTCGGGCGCGAACTCGATATAGGCCTCGTCGAGGCAGAGGATACAGCCCTCGGGCATCGCCTCGATCAGCCGGCTGATCCGGGTGGCATCGTGCCAGGTGCCCATCGGATTGTCTGGGTTGGCGATGTAGACCAGGCGTGCGCCGGTCCGGTGCGCCGCTTCCGCCAGCGCGTCCGGATCCTCGGCATCGTCCCGGTAGGTCACAGTAACCAGTTTGCCGCCGAAGCCCGCCACATGGTAGTTGAAGGTCGGATAGGCGCCGGCCGAGGTCACCACCGTCTGGCCAGGTTCGATGAAAAGCCGCACGGTGTAGCCCAGAAGGCCGTCAATCCCCTCGCCGATCACGATGGTCTCGGGCGCGATGCCGTGATGGGCCGCCAGCGCTTGGCGCAGGTCGTGGTTGTTGGGGTCGCAATACATCCACATCTCGGGCGCCGCCTGGCGCATCGCCTCGACGGCCTTTGGCGAGGGGCCGAAGACGCTTTCATTGGCGCCGATCCGGGCGGCGAAGGGGCGGCCGCGGTCACGCTCCTGCTTCTCGGGGCCGACGAAGGGGACGGTCGCGGGCAGGCTGGCAACGAGCGGGGTGAGAGGCGGTTTCATGGCGGGCAGGCTAGCGTGGCGTGCAACGTCCGCAAGCGCTAATTAGCAGGCAAAATCCGGAACAGCCCGCCATCGCGGTGATCGGTGACGAACCAGATGGCGCCTTCCGGGCCCTCGCGGATGTCGCGGATGCGGCCATATACATCCTCGAACAGCCGCTCCTCGCCGGTGATCTCGTCGCCCTTGCGGTCGAGCCGGCTCATCAGCTGGAACTTGAGCGCGCCGACGAACAGATCGCCCTTCCAATCGGGCCACAGACGGCCGGAATAGATCATCAGGCCCGAGGGCGCGATCGAGGGGTCCCAGTAGAAGACCGGCTGCTCCAGGCCTGGCTTCTGGGCGCCTTCGCCGATCTTCGATCCGTCGTAGTTCACCCCATACGAGATGATCGGCCAGCCATAGTTCTTACCGGCCGCTGGCTTGTTGATCTCGTCGCCGCCCTTGGCGCCATGCTCGACCGTCCAGAGCATGCCCGTCTCGGGGTCGAGCGCCGCGCCCTGCGGGTTCCGGTGGCCAATTGACCAGATCTCGTCCAGCTCGATTCCGCCGACGAACGGGTTGTCGGTGGGGACCGAGCCGTCACGGTTGATCCGAACGATTTTGCCTAGGTGGTTTGCGGGGCTCTGCGCATGGGTCTTCGATCCACGCTCGCCCAGCGTCACCCATAGTGTGCCGTCTGGCGCCTCGACCACCCGCGATCCGAAATGGATCGAGGCCGTGCCTCCGGGGGACTGGCGGAAGATCACCCTAACGTCCTTAAGCGTGCGCGCGTCGTCGTCGAGCCGGGCGACTGCTACCGCGGTGTGGCTGTACTGATCGTCCGGCTCGGAATAGGTCAGGAAGATCTCGCGGGTCTCGGCGAAGTCGCGCGCCGCGACCATATCCAGCAGCCCACCCTGGCCGCCGGCGCGTACCTCGGGAACCCCTGCGACCTCCGCTATCTGGCCCTCAGGCGTGATTTGGACCAGCCGTCCACCGCGCTCGGTCACCAGCATGGTCTTGTCCGGCAGGAAGGTGATCGCCCAGGGGTGCGCTAGGGGCCCGGCGATTTTCGCCACCGCGACCTCACCCGCCGAGGTGTCGAAATTGCGCGCATTCGGCGCGACGATTGGCGCTGTCAGGCCGAAATAAAGCGCGGTGCCGGTGAGGCCGGCGATCAGGGCGTAGAGCGCGAACCGCATCGGAGTTGCTCCCAGGATCGAGGCCAAGTGTCGGTCAGAATCGGGAGCGCCGCAAGGCGCCGCCTATTCCCGCAGCATCCGCGCCGCGTCGAGGGCGAAGTAGGTTAGGATCCCGGCGCAACCGGCACGCTTGAAGGCCATCAGGCTCTCCAGCACACCGGCACGCTCGTCGAGCCAGCCATTGCCCATGGCGCCCTTCAGCATCGCGTATTCGCCGGAGACCTGGTATGCGTAGGTCGGCACCCGGAATTCGGCCGCGACCCGCTGGCAGATGTCCAGATAGGGAAGCCCCGGTTTCACCATCACCATGTCGGCCCCCTCGGCCAGGTCCGTGGCGACCTCGCGCAGCGCCTCGTCCGAGTTGGCCGGGTCCATCTGATAGGTCTTCTTGTCGCCTTTCAGCGCTCCGCCCGAGCCGACCGCGTCGCGGAACGGGCCGTAGAAACAGGACGCATATTTCGCCGCATAGCTCATGATCGTCACGTTCTGGAAATCATGTGCCTCCAGCGCCCGGCGGATCACGCCGACGCGGCCGTCCATCATGTCCGAGGGCCCCAGGATATCGCAGCCCGCCTCGGCCTGGACCAGCGCCTGTTTCTCGAGCGCGATCAGGGTCTCGTCGTTGAGGATCGTCTCGCCCTCGATGATCCCGTCATGGCCGTCCGAGTTGTAGGGATCGAGCGCGACGTCCAGCATGACGCCGATCCCCGGCACCGCCGCCTTGACCGCACGGGTGGCGCGGCAGACCAGGTTTTCCGGGTTCCACGCCTCCTCGGCGCCCGGCGTCTTCAGGGCCGCGTCGGTATAAGGAAAGATCGCGATCGCCGGGATGCCGAGATCGGCGGCCTCCCGCGCCTTCACGATAAGCCGGTCGATGGTCAGCCGGTCGGCGCCGGGCATGGTCTCGATCGGCTCTGCCCTATCCTCGCCGTCGATCACGAAGCAGGGCCAGATCAGGTCGGCGGGAGTCAACACGTTTTCCGCCACCAGAGCGCGCATCCAGGGCGCCTGGCGCAGGCGCCGGGGCCGGCTGGCGGGGAAGGGGGCGGGTTGCAGCATGGGCGGCTCGTCCTTTATCTGGCATGCGAATCTGGCACGGGACGCCGAAGCGGGGCAAGGGTCATGGGTGACGCAGCATCAGAGCCGGAGATCCTGTTTGAACAGCGCGGCTGCCTGGGTCTGGTCACGCTCAACCGGCCGAAGGCGCTGAACGCGCTGACCTATGGGATGATCATCGCGCTCGAGCGTCAGCTCGACGCCTGGTCCGGGGATGGCTCGATCTCGGTGGTGGCGATCCAGGGCGCGGGCGACAAGGCCTTCGCCGCTGGCGGAGATATCCGCGCGCTCTACGACGCCGGGGAGGGCGGCCGGACGGGAGAGAAGAACTTTCGCTTCTTCGCCGACGAATACCGGGTGAACACCAAGATCAAGCGGTATCCAAAGCCCTACGTGGCACTGATGGACGGGATCGTGATGGGGGGAGGTGTCGGGGTCTCGATCCATGGCAGCCTTCGGATCGCGACCGAGCGGACCGTATTCGCGATGCCGGAAACAGGCATTGGACTGTTTCCCGATGTGGGTGGTTCCTACTTCCTGTCACGCCTGAAGGGAGAGCTGGGCATGTGGCTTGCTCTGACCGGAAGTCGTTTGAAAGGCCAGGAATGTGCGCAAGCGGGAATTGCCGATGGGTTCGTGCCTTCTGATGCTCTGCCTAGAGTGATCGAAATGCTTTCGGTTGATGGCAATCTGGGCCACGACCCCGAAGACGTGGCCCCCGGTTCGATATTCTATTGGGGCGAGGGCGAGCACCGATTCCGGCCGGACGCGGATAGTTGCTTTTCCGGAGCCTCGGTTGAAGATGTCCTTGAAGGGCTTGGCGCCGCTCAAACCGAGTGGGCGCACGCACAGCGCAAAGCGATCCTGACCAAATCGCCCAGTTCTACGCGGATCGCCTTCCGCCAAATCCGAGAGGGCGCCAGCTTGGACTTCGAGGACTGCATGCGCCTGGAATATCGCCTGGCGCGCTATTGCATGACCACCCCGGATTTCTACGAGGGCGTGCGCGCGGTCATACTCGACAAGGACAATGCGCCGAAATGGTTGCCGCCGAGCCTGACGGAGGCGTCGGAGGAGTATGTGGCGCGGGCATTCGAGCCCCTCGGGGAAGAGGAATTGGCGTTTCCCTAGCCTGCTAGATCACGGTGCCAGCCACCGGCCCTGCCAACCGCTGCCCCAGTCGAACCGCGCCCGGCGATGACCGGTGGGGCGCAAATGCAGATACTCCAACCGAACCGTCCGGACCGGCACGAAGGCGAAGTTTGTGAAGCCCTTGTCAGGATCCTCGGGACTTCGTGCGGCATCCGTAGGGTCGGCTGTGCCGGCTACCTCGACGGGGCTGCCGGGTGGGAAGTTCGTGCGATAAGGCGCGCGGAGCGGGGCGTAAAGCGCGGTCCATGCCTCGCGTGCTCGGTCGTCCGCGTTGTGCAGGTCCGCCTGGCCCCAAAGGCGGATCTGGATGCCCTGCGGCCGGTCATAGGCGGTGACGGCGACCTGGCTTTGGGCGGCGATCTCGCCTGCTTTGGCCGAGCGGCAGTCGGTGTGGAAACCGACCTCGCGCGCCGCCTCGTCCGCGTGGCGCAGGATCACCGTGCGCGATTGCGGCCAACCCTGCGCGCCGATCGTCGCGACCTGGGCATGGCGGAACTGGCTGGCACCGTCTGTCGCGGCGCGGGTCAATTCGTCCCAGACAAAGCGCAGGATCGTGTCCAGATCGTCCGGCGGGGCCATCGCGTCAGGCCTCGGCCGCGTGGCGCAGCATGGTCAGGGCCTGGATCACCGAGGCCCGGCGCACCGGGTCGCGGCCAAGCGCGCCGAATTCGATCCGTTCATGTATTGTCCCGCCGCCCCGGCGGGCGGTGGCGAAATGGACCAGCCCCTCGGGCTTTTCCGCGCTGCCGCCGCCCGGGCCGGCGATGCCGGTGATCGAGACTGCCACATCCGCACGGCTGTGGGCCAGGGCACCCTCGGCCATGGCGCGGGCGACCGGCTCGGACACCGCGCCATGGCCGATGATCAGGTCCATGGGCACGTCCAGAAGCTCGGCCTTGGCCTCGTTGGAATAGGTGACGAAGCCGCGCTCGACCACGGTGGACGAGCCCGGGATATCGGTCAGCGCCGCGGCGACCATGCCGCCGGTGCAGCTCTCGGCCGTCGCGGCCATTAGGCCGCGGGTTTCGCAGGCGTCGAGCACGGCCTTGGCGAGCGCGCGAATTTCGTCAGAACCAGCCATGCGCAACTCCCGCCGCGACAACCGCGATCAGTGCCGTCAGAACCCCCGCAACAATATCGTCCAGCATGACGCCCAAGGGTCCCTTCAGGCGATCCGCCCAGTTCACCGGCGGCGGCTTGACGATATCGAAGAAGCGGAACAGCAGGAAGGCCAGCACCCAGCCCGGCCAGGGCCAGACATGCCACTCGGTGCCCAAATGGGTCAGTCCGATCGACAGCGGCCAGAGCGCGATCAGCATTCCGGCGACTTCGTCGATAACCACTTCGGAGGGGTCGTCTGCCGCGCCATCCAGATAGCGCGCGGTTGCCAGGTAGCCGGTGGCGGTGATGACGATGGTCACGATCGCGAGGAGCGCGAACCCACCCGCCGCGTGGCTCGCCCAGGCGAGCGGGATCGCCGCCACCGAAGCCCAGGTGCCCGGCGCGCCCGGCAGGGTGCCGAGGCCGAAGCAGGTGACGATTGTCTTGCTGGTCACGACCGCCCCAGGGTCACGGTGGCGGTGGCCAGCGCGCCCATGCCCTCCTCGCGCCCAACGAACCCCATTCGTTCCATTGTCGTGGCCTTAATGCTGATCCGGCCGGGCTCCAGCGCCAGGATCTCGCCGATGCGAGCCTTCATCGCCGCCGCATGGGCCCCGATCTTGGGCCGTTCGCAGAGCAGGGTCACATCCAGATTGGCGATCCGGCCGCCACGCGCCGCGACCCGCTCGCCTGCATGGGCCAGGAAGACGTGGCTCTCGGCACCCTTCCATTGCGGGTCCGAGGGCGGGAAATGCTGGCCAATATCGCCGTCGCCGATGGCGCCGTAGATGGCGTCGGTCAGCGCATGGAGCCCCACATCCGCGTCGGAATGACCCTCGAGCCCCTGGTCGTGGCCGATCCTGACACCGCAGAGCCAGACGTGATCGCCGGGGCAGAATCGGTGGACGTCGAAGCCGTGGCCGAGCCGAATATCGCTCATGGCGCCCTCCAGGATGCGCGCGGCGCGGTCCATGTCGGCCGCGGTCGTGATTTTGAAGTTCTCTGGCTCGCCCGGGACCAGATGCACGGTCCCGCCAGCACGGCGGAAAACCTCGGCATCGTCCAGCGCCGGTTCCCGATCCGCGCGGTGGGCGGCGAGAAGCGTGGTGAAGGGGAAGGCCTGCGGCGTCTGGGCACGCCACAGCCCAGCACGCGGGGCGGGGGTATCCGCCAGGCCATCGGCCTCGCGCCATAGGGCGTCGACGACCGGTTCGGCCGCGATGGCGCCGTCGCCTTTCAGCGCTTGTTCCGCCAGGGCGGCATAGAGGGCCGGGCTGGCAAAGGGCCGCGCGGCGTCGTGGATCAGGACCGCCGCGGGTGGGTCGTCCGCCAAGGCCTCGAGCGCCAGGCGCACCGTGTCCGAGCGTTGTTCGCCGCCATGCACCGGGGGCAGCAGCCGCTGGTCGGAGATTGGCGCGATGGATTCCTCGTAAAGCGCCCCGGCGTCTGGATGGATCGCGACCAAGACGGCGTCCATCTGTGGAGCTGCCAGCGCGCCCTTGATCGCACGGGTCAGCACAGGCTCCCCGCCGAGAAGCTGATATTGCTTCGCCACCTCGCCGCCGAGGCGCGTGCCCTGGCCCGCAGCGACGATGATGGTGGCGACGCGCACCGGACCCCTCCCTTTCAGTGCCCTGGCTTGTCTAGTGCCGGGCCTTGCGCCGCACAAGGGCTGGCGGTAAGTCACCGCTGAACGCTGCACAGGAATTAGGCATCCCATGCGAAATGGCGAAATGACCGGCAGAGCCCCCGATTTCGAGCTGATCTGGAACAGTCTGCCCAACCCGGTCCTGATGATCGATGGCCAGGGCGCCATCGTTGAGGTCAACGGTGCTGCCGAAAATTTCCTCAGCGCCTCGCAGCGCCAGTTGGCCGGACAGCCGCTGGCGGGTTTGGCCGGCGAGGACAGCCGGCTGGCGGACCTGGCGGGGCAGGTGCTGCGACAGAACGTCAAGATGGCGGAATACGGGGTCGAGTTGAGTTGGCCGGAATTGCCCGTGCGCTTGGTCGATTTGCAGGCGGCACCCATGGCGGAGGGCGGTGGGGCGGTCGTGATGATCCATCCCCGCGCCATCGTCGAGACCATGGATCGCTCGCTCAGCCACCGCAGCGCCGCGCGCTCGGTCACCGCCATGGCGCAGATGCTGGCGCACGAGATCAAGAACCCGCTTGCGGGGATCTCGGGCGCCGCACAGCTATTGCAGATGAATGCCTCGGACGAGGACCGCGAGCTGACCGGCCTGATCCGCGAGGAGGCGGAGCGGATTGGCGCCCTGGTCGGCCGGGTCGAGGCGTTTGGCGAGATCGGACCTGGGCGCTTTCAGCCGGTCAATATCCACGACGTGCTGGACCGCGCCTGCCGTTCCGCCAAGGCTGGGTTCGCCTCGCACCTGCGCTTTGTCCAGGAGTACGACCCGTCGCTGCCGCCGACACTGGGCGATGCGGACCAATTGATGCAGGTGATGCTGAACCTGCTGAAGAATGCCGCCGAGGCAACGCCCAAGGTTGGCGGCATCATCACCGTGCAAAGCGCCTACCGCGCTGGCATGAAGGTGGCGACGCCGGGCGGGCGGCGCGAAAGCCTGCCACTGCAGATCGTGATTGCCGACAATGGCGGCGGCATCCCGGAGGACTTGCAGGGCCACATCTTCGAGCCCTTTGTGACGTCGAAATCAGCGGGCAGCGGGCTGGGGCTGGCGCTGGTCTCGAAAATCGTTTCGGACCATGGGGGCGTGATTTCGTGCGACTCGCAGCCGGGCGCGACCCGGTTCCGGCTTCTGTTGCCTGTCGCCAGCGATGAGACGATGCCGGCGGCTGATGCGGAGGATGCGGCATGACCAATCCCGCGATTGCCGGTGCGACCGTGCTGTTGGCCGATGACGACCGCTCGATCCGCACCGTCCTAAGCCAGGCCTTGAACCGGATCGGTTGCCGCGTGCGCGCCACCGGTTCCGCCTCGACCCTTTGGCGCATGGTCGAGGAGGGCGAGGGGGATATCGTCGTCACTGATGTGCACATGCCGGACGGCGACGCGCTGGACCTGCTGCCGGCAATCCGTAAACGCCGACCGGAGCTGCCGATAATTGTCATGAGCGCACAGAACACGGTTCTGACGGCGATCCGGGCGGCGGAGGTGGGCGCGTATGAGTATCTCCCAAAACCGTTTGATCTAAGCGAGTTGTTAGATTTTGTTCAGAAGGCGCTTTCTGGCCAGGCCAAGCCGGATGAGGATGCCGCCACGCCGCCCGAGCCGCGCGAGGAGAACCTGCCGCTGATCGGCCGCTCGGCCGCGATGCAGGATGTCTACCGGGTCATGGCCCGGCTGATGCACACCGACCTGACCGTGATGATCTCGGGCGAAAGCGGAACCGGCAAGGAGCTGGTCGCGCGCGCGCTCCACAATTTCGGCAAGCGCTCGCCCGGACCATTCGTTGCGATCAACATGGCGGCGATCCCGCGCGAGCTGATCGAATCCGAGCTTTTCGGCCACGAGAAAGGCGCTTTCACCGGCGCGACCGAACGGGGAATCGGCAAGTTCGAGCAGGCTCAGGGCGGCACCCTGTTCCTGGACGAGATCGGCGATATGCCGGCGGAAGCCCAGACCCGGCTGCTGCGGGTGCTGCAGGAGGGTGAGTTTACCGCGGTCGGTGGGCGCCAGGCGCGGCGCGCGGATGTGCGGATCGTCGCCGCGACCCACCAGGACCTGCGCGCGCTGATCAATGTGGGCCGGTTCCGCGAGGATCTGTTTTACCGGCTGAATGTGGTGCCGATCCGCCTGCCGCCGCTGCGCGAGCGCCTGGATGACATAGCGGATCTGGCACGCAATTTCCTGCGTATGGCCGAGCGTGAGGGCCTGCCGCGCAAGAGTCTGTCTGCGGACGGGATCGCGCGGCTGAAGGAGCATAGCTGGCCCGGCAATGTGCGCGAGTTGGAGAACTTGATGCGCCGGCTGGCGGCACTCTGCGCAGACGAGCAGATCCCCGCCGAAATGATCGCCCAGGAATTGGCGGCGCGCAGTGCCGGCAGCGCACTGGACGGCGATCCGGGCGAGACGGGGCGCACGCTGGGCGCCGCGGTCGAGCTGCATCTGAAGCGCTATTTCAACATGCACGGCGAGAGCCTGCCGCCGCCCGGGCTCTACGATCGGATCCTGCGCGAGGTTGAATTGCCGCTGATCGCGCTGACCCTGTCAGCGACCCGGGGAAACCAGCTTCGCGCCGCCGATTTGCTGGGGATCAACCGGAACACACTGAGAAAACGGATTAGAGAGCTTGACATCCCGGTCACACGGGGCAAGAAACTGATGTAGTTTCGCAACAGTGGGGCCGTTCGGGTAGCGCCGTTCGGGGTAGCGAACCGAAACAAGGCTTCGAAGAGGCAGTGTGACCGATCTGGGTGCGATCACAAGCGCGGTGCCAGAGCAAGGCGCCGACCGAAAACTTCCACGCTGGGTTGGGCGCGAGCTGATTTTCGGGCTTGTGCTGATGGGCCCCGTCCTAGCGGTCGCTACATCGGCGGTGATCGGGACGACCGATTCGAGCGGCGCCGCTTCGCGCTGGCTGCGGGTCGTACTGCTCCTTGATCTGGCTTATTTCCTGATCCTCACATTGGTGATCGGCTTGAAGATCGGGCAGTTGGTGCGCGCGCGCCGGCGCCGCTCGGCCGGGTCGCGGTTGCACCTGCGCCTGACCGGCGTCTTCGCGGGGGTCGCGCTGGTCCCAACCGTCATCGTAGCGATCTTTGCCACCGTGACCGTGAATTTCGGCATGGAATCCTGGTTCTCGGACCAGGTCGGCAGTGTGGTGCGCAACTCGCTGGACACCGCGCGCGCCTACGAGCGCGAGCATCGCGGCAATATCCGCGGCGACATCCTGGCGATGGCCAACGATCTGAACCGCGCCGCGGCCGCCGGTCTGACCAGCGGCCAGCTGAACGATATGGTCGTGCAACAGGCCCTGTTGCGCGAACTGCCCGAGGCTTTCGTGTTCTCGTCCCAGAAGGAGATCCTGGCGCGGGGCGAGTTCAGCTATCTCTTTGCCTTCGAGCCGCCAAGCGACGAGCAGCTGGCCCGGGCACGTGCCGGCGAGGTCGTCATCATGGAGGACGAACTCAACAACGAGATCCGGGCGCTAGTCTATCTGACCAATTTCTTCGACGCCTTCCTCTACGTGACCCGCGATGTCCAGGGGGATGTGCTCCAGCTTCTGGACGAGACCCGGGCGACGGTTCAGCTTTACGAGCGGCTCGAGCGCGAGCGCGGGGATATCCTGTTTGACTTCGCGATCATCTATCTTGGCTTCGCGCTGTTGGTGATCTTGTCCGCGATCCTCCTGGGGCTTTGGTTCGCCGAGCGGCTGGCCAAGCCGGTGGGCCGTCTGGCGGGCGCCGCCGAAAGCATCGGCGCCGGGGATCTGGGCGTTCGGGTCAAGGAGCCCCGGGGCACCGACGAGGTCGCGATGCTGAGCCGGATCTTCAACCGCATGGCCGGGCAGCTGGAAGGCCAGCGCAACGCGCTGATGACTGCCAAGGAGGAATCCGAGGTCCGGCGCCATTTCATCGAGGCTGTGCTTTCGGGTGTAACCGCCGGTGTGATCGGACTCGATGGCGAGCACCGGATCGACCTGATCAACGAAGCGGCGGCTGATATGCTGGGTGTTCCGCTGGCCGAGTCGATCGGCACCCCCCTGGAAACGGTCGCCCCGGAATTCAATCGCCTTGTCGAGGACGCACGCAACGCGCCGTCGGGCATTGCCCGCGGCGAGGTGCAGGTAACCAACGCGACCGGTACGCGCGAATTCCTGGGCCGGGTGGCACCGAAAACTGCTGATGCGCCCGAGGAGGGCCACGTGCTGACCTTCGACGACATCACCGCGCTGGCCGCCGCTCAGCGGGCCGCGGCCTGGGGCGACGTGGCGCGCCGCATCGCGCACGAGATCAAGAACCCGCTGACTCCGATCCAGCTGTCAGCCGACCGGATCAGGCGCAAGTTCGCCGACCGCATGGGAGAGGACCGCGAGGCCTTCGCGCATTATCTGGACGTGATCAACCGCCAGACCGGCGATATCGGGCGCATGGTGGACGAGTTCTCGAAATTCGCGCGGATGCCGGCGCCGGTGCTGGAGGAGCAGGACCTGCGCGAACTGGTCCGTGACGCAATTCGGCTACAACATGAGGGGCGGAGCGACATCACCTACGAGATCGATCTGCCGGACGAGGCGACGATCATCATGTGTGATCGTGGCTTGATCGGGCAATGCCTGACCAACCTGCTGCAGAACGCGGCGGATGCGATCGAGGAGCGGGCCGAGCGCGATGGCGACGATGTGCCGGCGGGGCGGATCACGGTCTCGCTCGGCACCGGAGGACGGTTCTTCCGGATCGCGATCAGCGATAACGGCATCGGTTTGCCCCAAGATGGGCGTGAGCGTCTGACCGACCCTTACGTAACGACACGTAAGAAGGGCAGCGGGCTGGGCCTTGCCATCGTCAAGAAGATTGCCGAACAACATGGCGGCGACGTCACGTTGAGCGATGCGCCAGAGGAAACCGGGCTGGACGGGTCGCAGGTCATCCTGCGATTGCCCAAGCCGGCCCAGCGCGAACGCGGGGCGGACCAGGCGCCCGGCACGGACGCGGCGCGGCCACGGAGCGAATCCGAACGAATCGAGGAGACGGCGCAGACCGTCGGCTTGCGATGAACGGGTGTGGTAAACGGAGAGAGAGCAGGGAAGTTCGATGGCAGATGTTCTGATTGTCGACGACGAGGCGGATATTCGGGATTTGATCTCGGATCTCTTGACCGACGAGGGGTATTCGGCGCGCACGGCCGAGGACGCGGACAGCGCTTTCGCGGCGATCGAGGCGGCGCCGCCCGATCTGATCATCCTGGACATTTGGCTCCAGGGCAGCCGGATGGACGGGATCGAGGTGCTGAAATCCGTGAAGCGGGACAATCCAGGCATCCCGGTCGCCATCATCTCGGGCCACGGCAATATCGAGGTTGCTGTCGCCGCGGTTCAGCAGGGCGCATACGACTTCATCGAGAAGCCCTTCAACATGAGCCAATTGATGGTCGTCGTGGCGCGCGCGCTCGAGGCCAGCCGGTTGCGGCGCGAGAACGCGCGGCTGCGCGCGGACGAGACCGCGAATTGCGAGTTGGTCGGCTCGTCGCCGGCAACCAATGGCTTGCGCAACAAGCTCGAGCGCGTGGCGCGCGGCGGCAGCCGGGTGCTGCTGACCGGCGGCCCCGGGACCGGCAAGGAAGTCGCGGCGCGTTTTATCCACGCCCATTCTGACCGCAGCGAGGCGCCGTTCATTGTGGTGAACGCAGCGTCCATCGAGTCCGACCGCATGGAAGAGGTGCTGTTTGGCCGCGAGGATCCGGACCGGCCGATCCAGGCCGGGGTCTTCGAGCGCGCCCATGAGGGAACGCTGTTCATCGACGAAGTGGGCGACATGCCCTACGGCACACAATCGAAGATCCTGCGCGTGCTGATCGACCAGGCTTTCACCAGGTTGGGGGGCACGGCCACCGTGCGCGTCGATGTGCGGGTGATCAGCGCCAGCAACCGGGATCTGCAGCGCGAGATTTCGGATGGGCGGTTCCGCGAAGACCTCTATCACCGGCTGAATGTTGTGCCGATCGAGGTGCCATCGCTCGAACGCCGGCGCGAGGACATTCCCGAGCTCGCGAACCGGTTCCTCGAGATGTTCGCTCGTGAGCAGGGGCTGACACGCCGCCGTCTCAGCGCCGGGGCCATCGCCGCGCTGCAAACGCGTGAGCTGCCGGGCAATGTGCGCCAGTTGCGAAATATGATGGAGCAGATCCTGATCCTGGGCGGCGAGCGTCCGGAGATCGAGGCCGAGGAATTGCCTGGGGCGCCTGGCGAATCCAGCGAGGTCGGGCTCGGCGGTGTCATGAGCATGGTGGCCAGCTTGCCCCTGCGCGAGGCGCGCGAGCTTTTCGAGCGGGAATACCTCATCGCCCAGATCAATCGCTTCGGCGGCAATATCTCACGCACCGCCAGCTTTGTTGGAATGGAGCGCTCGGCGCTGCACCGCAAGCTAAAACTACTGGGCGTCGTCACTACGTCGCGCGGTGGTGTACGCATGGCGGTGATCGAAGATCAGAACGAGATGGAAGAACAGGCCGTGGCGGTCGAATCCTGAGGCCGGGTAGAGCGGACGGGACCCATGCTCCAGGGGGGACATGACCCATGAAGGTGATCGTCTGCGGCGCGGGTCAGGTCGGCTCGCAGATCGCGCGCCATCTCTCGGACGAAGGCAACGCGGTCACGGTGATCGACAACAATGGTGTGCTGGTGCGCTCGGTCATCGATGCCTATGACGTGGCTGGCGTCGTGGGCTTTGCGTCACATCCGGACGTGCTCGCGCAGGCGGGTGCGCGGGACACCGATATGCTGATCGCGGCGACTTCGATGGACGAGGTCAACATGGTTGCCTGCCAGGTCGCGCATTCGGTCTTCGAGGTCCCGACCAAGATCGCGCGGGTCCGCACCGACAGTTATCTTGAAGCCGAGTGGAGTGATCTCTTCCAACGCGATCATATGCCGATCGACGTGATCATCTCGCCCGAAGCCGAGGTCGCCAAGGTGACCATGCGCAGGTTGGGCGCGACGGCCGCGTTTGACATCGAACCGTTCATGGGCGGTGCCGTCGATTTCGTCGGTCTGAAGCTCGACGAGGATTGCCCGGTCCTGCACACGCCGCTCCGGCAGCTGAGCGAGCTTTTCTCGACGCTCCGCGCTATCGTCGTGGCGGTGCGCCGGAAGGGCAAAGTCTCGATCATGCACGGGGACGATCAGCTGTTCTCCGGCGACGAGGTTTACATCATGGCGGCCCACGAGGACCTGGACCGCATGATCAACATTTTCGGGCGCAAGAACATGTCGGCGCAACGCATCGTCGTAGTGGGCGGTGGCAATATCGGACTGAGGGTCGCGAAACTGATCGAGCAGAGCCCCGGCCTGCGCTGCAAGATCATCGAGCGCAACCGGGCGCGGGCCGAATTCGCCGCGGACAATCTGGACCGGACCATCGTGCTGAGCGGTGATGCGCTGAATGTCGACATTCTGGAAGAGGCGGGGATCAGCGAAGCGGATGCGATCGTGGCGCTCACCAATGACGACCGCACAAACCTGTTGTCCTGTGCCTTGGCGGAGCAGGCTGGGTGCCCGATCTCGATCGCGCTTTCGAATGATCCGACCTTCGAGCGCATCGCGGTGCCGCTGGGCGTCAACGCGCTGATCAACCCGCGCGCGACGACCGTCTCGACGATCCTGCGCCATGTGCGCCGCGGCCGTGTACGCGCGGTTTACTCGATCGGCCGGGGCGAGGGCGAGGTGATCGAGGCGCAGGTGATGGCGACCTCGCCAATCGCCGGCAAGCGGGTGCGCGATATCAGCTTCCCGCCCGGCTCGATCATTGGCGCCGTGCAGACCGACGGCGAGATCAAGATGCCGCACGGCGACACGGTGATCCAGGTCGGTGACGTGATGGTCATGTTCGCCGATCGCTCGGCCGTCCATCAGGTCGAACAATTCTTCCGGGTCAGCCCGGAATTCTTCTAGCCGGGCCCGGCCATGCGCCCGCTCCGGCTTCCAATACTGTCGCTCTGCCTGGCGGTCCTGGCCTTCGGAATGCTTGCGCCGGCGCTGTTCGCCGCATTGCAGGGCAATTGGCTGGCGCTGCAAAGCTTTCTCGTTTGCGCGGCCTTCACCGGCTTTGCGAGCGCTGGGACAGCGATTCTTCTGGGTGCGAAGACGGGCAATGGCGCGGCGCGCGGCGAATTGCGCGCCCTTGTCGTCTGCTGGGTTTTGGTGCCGATGTTCGCGGCTTTGCCGGTCTGGCTCTCGATGCCCGTCGTCGGGCCTTGGGGGGCCTGGTTCGAGATGACCGCGGCCTTCACGACCACCGGCGGCACGGTTTTTGGCGAGCCCGACAAGGTTGCGGGCGCGATTCACCTGTGGCGTGGCATGGTGGCCTGGTTTGGCGGGCTGGTGACTCTGGTCGCGGCGGCCGCGATCCTGGCGCCTCGGAACCTGGGTGGGAACGAGGTGGCGGTCAACAGCGCCCATTCGATCAACGCGGGCGGTCAGTTCGGCGGGCAAATGGGCGCCGCCGTGAGCATCCGCGAGCAAAAGGCGGCGCGCCTCTCGGGGCGCTTGAAGCGGTCGATCCAGGTGGTCTTGCCAATCTACGTGGTTCTGACCGCGGTGTTGGCGGTCCTTTTTTCGGGCCTCGGCCAGACCGGGCTTGCCGCGGCGGTTCATGCGATGGCGATTATGTCGACCAGCGGCATCTCGCCCTACGCGGCGGGTTTGGCCGAGCAGCCGGGGATCGGAATTGAGGCGGCGGCGTTCGTTTTTATGATCCTCGCCGCGACGCGGCTGACCTATAAAGGCCAGGGGGGCCCTCGGCGGCGCTGGCATCGGGATCCCGAGCTCAAGCTGATGGCGCTGTTGGTGGCGACGGCGACCCTGGCTCTGTTCCTGCGCCATTGGCTCGGAGCGCTGACGATCGATTTGGGCGACGAGCCGTCCGAGGCGCTGCCCGCGGTTTGGGGAGCGGCCTTCACCAGCCTTTCATTCGTGACCACAACTGGTTTCGAGAGCGCTTCATGGCACACCGCGCGTGACTGGAGCGGGTTGGCCAATCCTGGTCTGATCCTATTGGGGCTTTGCGCGATCGGCGGGGGCGCGGCGACCACGGCGGGCGGGATCAAGCTGATCCGGGGATATGCGCTGCTGCGTCATGGCTACCGCGAGCTCGAGAGGATCGCCCAACCGAACAGCGTGCTTGCCACCGGAACGCGGCTGCGGGGCATTCTCAGCGAGGGTGCGTTTCTGGCCTGGGCGTTCGTCATGCTCTACGTTTTGGCGATCTTCGCCGCGCTGATTGGCCTGACCATCAGCGGCCTGCCATTCCAAGATTCGCTGGTGGCTGCGATCGCTTCGATCTCGAATACCGGGCCTGCTTTCCCGCTGATCTCGCCCGGTGAGTTCGATTTTGGGCGCCTCACCGAATCGCAGCGCGTTATTCTCGCAGCTGCGATGATTCTCGGCCGAATTGAAACGCTGGCGGTGATTTCTTTATTCAACACAGACAGTTGGCAGCAATTTAGCACGCGCACAAAAAATCACTGGAATTAAGCGGGGCCTCGGCGCAGACTCACGATGGTGTAGTCGGGAAACGCCCGCTCACCTCGCTTGCACAGAAAAAAACAGGCGCAAAAAATGGCCGCTGAAAACAAACAAAACCTTCAAGACAGCTTTCTCAACCACGTTCGCAAACAAAAAGTCCCGGTCACCGTCTTTCTGGTGAACGGGGTCAAATTGCAGGGCGTGATCACATGGTTCGATAATTTTTGCGTTCTGCTACGCCGGGACGGTCAGTCCCAGTTGGTCTACAAACATGCGATTTCCACGGTGATGCCAGCGCAGCCGTTCAGCCTCTACAACGGCGACGACGACGCATGATGGCGCACATGACGGCACACGGCGCGGAGGTTCGGTGACGACCCGGGTCTTTCTGCTTCATCCGGTGCTGAAATCCTCGGCCGCGTCCGCAGCCGCATCTGGGGCGTCGGACGCGCTGGAGGAGGCTTGCGCGCTGGTGCAGGCGATCGACGTCGAGCTTGCTGGCCGCGATACGGTCTCGGTGCCGCGTCCGAGCCCGGCGACTCTGATTGGCCCCGGCAAGGTCGAGGATCTATCGCGCGTCTTCGCCTCGGCCGAGATTGAGGTCGTGGTCGTCAACGGCACGCTCAGCCCGATCCAGCAGCGCAATTTGGAGCGTGCCTGGAAGGTGAAGGTGCTGGACCGCACCGGCCTGATCCTGGAAATCTTTGGCGAGCGGGCCCAGACCCGCGAGGGCGTCATGCAGGTGGATCTGGCCCACCTGACCTACCAGAAGAGCCGTCTCGTGCGCAGTTGGACCCACCTCGAGCGACAGCGCGGCTCGACCAGCTTTATCGGCGGTCCGGGCGAAACGCAGATCGAGTCGGACCGCCGCATTCTGGACGACAAGATCGTCCGCCTGAAGCGCCAGCTGGAGAAGGTCGCGCGCACCCGGGCGCTGCACCGGGCGGCGCGCAAGAAGGTGCCCTATCCTGTGGTTGCGCTGGTCGGCTACACCAACGCGGGCAAGTCGACTCTGTTCAACCGATTGACCGCGGCCGAGGTTCGGGCCGAAGACATGCTGTTCGCGACGCTGGACCCGACCATGCGCCAGATCGTTCTGCCCTCGGGCCGCACGGCGATCCTGTCGGACACGGTGGGTTTCATCTCGGACCTGCCGACGCAATTGGTTGCGGCCTTTCGGGCGACGCTGGAGGAGGTGCTGGAGGCCGACCAGATCGTCCACGTGAGGAACGTGGCCCATCCCCGGTCTGACGACCAGAACCGCGATGTGCTCGGCGTGCTTGACGAGTTGGGCGTCGAGGCGGATCGGTTGGAGGGCATGATCGAGGCGCTGAACAAGATCGACCTTTTGAACGCGGATGAGCGCCAGGCAGTGCAGAATGCCGCCACGCGCGGCACGGGCGTCGTGGCGCTATCCGCGGCGACGGGCGAGGGATGCGATAGGTTGCTCGCCGAGATCGAAGCGGCGCTCTTCCCCCGGCGCATGGTCTTCGAGCTGCATCTGGGCCACGACGAAGGCGCCGCGGTCTCGTGGCTCTACGGCCACGGCGAGGTCAAAAGCCGTCAGGACGGTGAGGCGGGGGTCACGGTGACAGTCGAGATGACCGAGAAGGAATTCTTCCAGTTCCAAAAGGAATTCGGCGTCGCCGCGGCGGAGGTCCGCCATCAGGCGCTTGCGGCGCAGTAAGTGCCGCCGCCGGAGCGCCTGGAATTTGAGCGACCACGCAAGACCTTGCAATATCAAACCCCAGCAGAGAAGTTCGCAGAGTGTGTTGCGGCGATCGGTTGAACCAACTGGACAAGGCTGACATTGCTTTTCAAAAGGGTGACCTTAGGCGGCGTCTTGGGGCGTGTACCGGGGGCGTTCACTGGAATTCGTTTCCAGAAGGCGCGCGACATGTTCGGGCCCGGTTGGCACAACGCCGGACGGATTTAGTGCTGCGATCGAGTAGTAACCGCGCTTGATGTGGTCCAGATTCACGGTTTCGGCAACGCCCGGCAGGCGCAGAATTCGCGCCATGTAGGACGACAGACGCGGGTAGACCGCGATTTGCCGGCGGTTGGTCTTGAACAACCCGTGATAGGCCGCATCGAAGCGGATCAGCGTGACAAAGGCGCGGATGTCGGTCTCGGACAGCCGGTCACCGAACAGGTGGTCACCGGTCAGCCGCGCCTCAAGCTCGTCAAGCATGTCGAAGACGTCGGCCACGGCTTCGTCGTAAGCCTCTTGCGAGCTGGCGAAACCGGCGCGGTACACACCATTGTTGAGCTTATCGTAGAGCCGCTGATTGAATGTGTCGATTTCCTCGGAAATGTCGGCCGGATAGAGGCGAAGTCCGGACGGCACGACGGCTTCGAAGGCCGTGTCGAACATCCGCAGGATATCGGCGCTCTCGTTGTTGACCATGACGTTACGCTTCATGTCCCACAACACCGGTACGGTCGCGCGGCCTGTGTAGTGCGGATCCGCGCGGGTATAGATCTCGTGCATGTAACGGGCGCCAATGAGCGGGTCCTCGTTCGCGCCCGAATACCCGCCGAAGCGCCACCCTTGATCCGTCAGTTCAGGGTTTACCACAGTCACCGGGATAACCTGGTCGAGCCCCTTGAGCTGGCGCGCGATGAGGGTGCGCGAAGCCCAGGGACAGATCAGCGCGACATAAAGCCGATAGCGCCCCGGCTCGGCGGCAAATCCGCCCTCTCCAGTCGGACCCGGGCGGCCATCAGGGGTGATCCAATTGCGGAACGACGACACCTGCCGGATGAAGCGCCCCTTCTCGTCGGCCTTCTGCACAGGCTGCCAGTCTTCCGTCCATTTTCCGTCGATCAGCATTCCAATACACTTTCATTCGTTGTGGAAGACAAAGGACCGCATCGAGACCGATCCCAGATCGATTGCGTCGGTCATGAAGCTCAGCGCGTCGCCGTCGTCCGACGCCCCGGCAATGGTCAGTGCCGGCAGGTAGTGATCGACGGTGGGATGCGCCATCCGCAGCAGCGAGCCGAGTGCGTCGCTGTCGGCAAGAGCACTGAAGTTGCGGTCGGTCAGCCGGTCGGCGAAAAGCCTGTCGAATTCCAGTGCGAAATCCTGAGGCTGGCCGCCCGGGCGCATGGCGCGCAGGTTATGGACGACGTTTCCCGAGCCGAGGATCAGGACGCCGCGGTCGCGCAATTCGGCGAGGATACCTCCGGTTCCCAGATGCCAGTCGAGCCCCTTCGTCATGTCGATCGAGATTTGGAAGACCGGCACGTCGGCCCCGGGATAGAGGAATTTCAGCACCGCCCAAGCCCCGTGATCCAGGCCCCATCGGTCGTCCTCCTCGGCGTGGTGGCTGGCCAGCAGCGTTACCACTTCGCGCGCCAGCCCGGGGTCTCCGGGGGCGGGGTAGGTCTGCGTGTAGAGCGCCTGGGGAAAGCCGTAGAAGTCGTGGATTGTTCGTGGAGTGGCGGAAACATCGACCAGCGTCGTGCCATTGGTCATCCAATGCGCCGAAACCACAAGGATCGCCTTGGGGCGGGGCAGAGCACGGCCGAGATCCGACCAGGCGCGGCTGAATTCCGTGTCCTCAACCGCGTTCATCGGGCTGCCATGACCCAGGAAAACAACCGGCATACGGTCGCTCGGTTCAAGGCTGTCGCGAAGCTTTATTAGGGCTTGTGCCGTGCTCATGGCGCGACTCCGTTTGAATGGTCAGGCCGCCCGAGGGCAGCCCGAGGGGTCAGGCAAATTGGCCCAAGGTTTTATCAAGGACCGGCAGGCGCAGGGCGAAGGCACCGCGGCCAAGCAGGGCGATTGCCACCTGCACCACGGCCCAGAAGAGCGGGAATTCCCAGCCGCCACCTTCACCGGAGAACAACCAACCATTGCCCAAATGCGCCCAGGTAGCCCCCAGAAGAACGGGGATGAGCGCCAGCGAGACCAGCCGCGTGCCGATGCCGAGGATCAGGGCCGTACCACCGGCCAGTTCGGCCAGGATCGTCAGGTAAGCGAAGAGACCGGGAAGGCCGAGGCTTTCGAAATAGCCGACCGTGCCGGCAATGGTGAAAACATTCACCTTCAACAACCCATGGGCGATGAAGAGCGCGCCGCTGGTAACGCGCAGGGCAAAAGCGGCGAAGTCAGTGGTCGAGTGCTGTGTCATGTCACGTCCTTTGTTTTGGCAACCCCGCGGGTCACCATCCTTAAACTGATCCGAATGTAGGGCTTGCAGGACATCACCAAAATGGCGAAGATATGGAATGACTATCAATAGCATGTTCCTAATGGATCAAGATCGATGGATATCCTCGACGAATTGAGATCCTTTGTTGCGACCGCCCAGACCGGATCGTTCACCGCCGCCGCGGACCAACTTGGCGTTTCCAACCGGCTAACGTCGAAATATGTCGCCGAGCTTGAGCGGCGCCTTGGCGTTCGTCTGTTCCAGCGCACAACGCGCAAGGTGGGGCTCACGCCCGCGGGCGAGGATTTGCTGGCACGTGCGCCGGCACTGCTGGACGAATTTGACGAACTGCTGACGGATGTGTCCGAGGGATCTCGCGGGTTTTCAGGTGTCATTCGGATCTCGGCGCCGATGACCTTCGGCGAAATCTACGTCGCCGGCATGCTGGGGCGGTTTGCCGAGGAATACCCCGCTCTGACCGTGGACCTGCGGCTCAGCGACAGATTTGTGGATCTGGCCACCGAGGGCATAGATGTCGCATTCCGTGTGGGTACGACGGATATGCTATCCGTGAAGACCCGCAAGCTGGGGGAAATGCAGACCATGCTCGTCGCCAGCCCCGACTACCTTGCGCGGTGCGGGTCCCCGGCGGCACCGGAAAATCTGGCCGAACATGCCTGCATCGTGGATACAAACCGCCGCAACCCACGGCGGTGGGTTCTGCGCAAAGATGATGCCGAGGTGGCCATCAGCGTTGAAGGGCGGTTTCTGGTGAATTCGGCGCGTGCTGCTTGCGAGCTTGCCACGGCCGGGAAAGGCATCGTTTTCTTACCGAGATTCGCGATACGGGATGACCTTGCCGGCGGCCGGCTCGTTTCAGTGCTCGAAAGTTACCACGGAGAAACGAGCCCTATCAGTGCCGTCTATCTCGAGGGGCGCCGGCTGCCGCGAAGGATCCGCACATTGATCGACTTTGCATCCGTCAATATCCGGTCAGCGGACATATTGTGAGCATGGACAAGGAGGCCTCTGGCGCCCGTCAGGCCGCATTTGCCAAGGTGCGCGCCGAAATACAGCTCCCGGTATTTCGCAGCAGAAGCAACGTGCAGATTGCTGTCATTGGGCCAGATGCGGCGGAAGTCGGGTTCGTCCGCATAGGCGTCATCCCGTTGACCGGAATGCTGCGATGCCAATGAACGGCAGCAATGGGGAAGCTGCACTGCGGCATCGCGTTGGCCTGGCAATGTCGGCTTTGGGCGGTGGGTTCAACCGATCGCCGCACTCCTGGCATTCATGGTTAGCGCAAAATGGGTGGTCTCGGCACAGGTATCGTGACGTGATCGTTTTGGCCAATCGCCTCAGCCCTGCCGGCTCGGATTGATCGCCTGCTGCCAGGTCTCCACCGCTTCGACTGGGTAAACCAGCATCAGCGTCGTCAGGGTCAGGCTGTCGCGCGCGGTCACGGTTGCGACAACCTCCAAGGCCAGGATCACCGCCACCACCCAGACGGTTCGGAGCGCGTTGGCCAGGAAGAACCCAAGCAGCATCCATAGGTAGTCGGCCACCGCGTTCAGCACGCTGTCGCCGATATAACCCTGGTAGATCGTGGTCGCGCGGAACTGGTCCAACACCCAGTCGGTGTGCTCGACGATCTCCCACGCGATGCCGGTGACAACCGCGATGGCGAATAGCAGGGTGAACGGCGGCTGGCCCAGGATCAGCCGCCCCGTCAACACGACCAGCATCCCGTGAATCATGTGGGACAGCGTGTACCAGTCCGCGACGTGCTGGGAATTGCCCTCCGAGAAGACCGAGCCAACCCAAAGCTTGACCTCGCCGCAGGTGCAGATCAGCGGCTGGCCCCAAAGCCAGAGAGTGACGCCGATGACGGTGGCCCCAGCAAAAGCTGCGGACAGATGCCACGGCTCGGGCAGGCGGCGGTGGGCGCTGATCATGCGGACAGCTCGGCCTCGAGCGCCTCACGTACGCTGTCTGGCGGCACCAGAGTCTTCCGACTGCCCATGTCGTAGAAAACGTTGACGCATTCGCTGGTGGCCACACAAGTTTCGCCGTTGAAGATGCCGTAGCCGGTGCCGATGGACTTGGTGCCGAACCGGATCAGCCGGGCGCCGACATCGACGGCTCCCGGATAGTGAAACTCGGCCAGGTAATCGATGGTCATCCGCGCCAGGATGAACTCCATCCCCTCCACGCCCCCGCGCTGGATCAGGTCGTAGATGAAAGCCGTCCGTGCGGATTCCACATAAGTCGCGATGGCGGTGTTGTTCACATGCGCCATTGCATCCTGGTCGGAATAACGGATCGTCACCGGGGTCCAATGGCGGAATGTCTCGTGTCTGGTTAGGTCGAATTCGGGCATCTCGCTCACAGCAGAAACATCAAAACGCCCGCGACAATGACCGCGATGCCGAGGAATTCCAAGCGGTTGATCTGCTCCATGAAGTAGAATGCCGAGATGGCGAGGGTGAAGACCACCTCGATCTGGCCGACCGACTTTACGTAGGACGCGTTTTGCAGGGTCATCGCGGTGAACCAGCCGATCGAGCCGATGGCGCTGGTCACGCCGATGAACCAGCAGAGCGGCATCAGCCCTTTGAGCGCCCCGAAGCTGCTGCGCTCGGTTACGCCCAGATAGGCGCCGACGAAGACGACCTGGAAAATGCCGACGATCACCACGGTCCAGGCGGCGCGGTAGAGGAACCCGCCTTGGGATAGGCCCAGGCTGGCCTCGCGCAGGAACAGGTACGACATGCAGAAGAAGAACCCTGTTGCCAGCCCGACGATGGTGGGCTTGGCGCCCAGCGCGCCGATCCCGGCGGCCCCGGCGCGGCCGATCGAGATTGCGATCACGCCGGCAATGGTCAGCAGGATGGCGACCCATCCGATCCCGGAGATCGCTTCGGAGAAGAAGACCGAGCCGATCAGCGCCGCCTGCATCACATCTGTCTTCGACAGCATCGTGCCGACCGCGAAATTGCGCATCTGGAAGAGCCAGATCAGCAGATAGGTGGCGATCACCTGAACCGCGGCAGCGCCGAAGCAATAGGCGAGGTAGGTCGCGGTCAGTGGTGGCAGCCCCAGCCCCTCATACCCCATGACCGCCAGCAGATAGACGACCGAAAGCGGCAGCCCGAAGAGCGAGCGCACGTATGTTGTCATCCAGGTCGACAGTCTTGCGTTCAGCGCCTTCTGCGCGGCCGTGCGCACTGCCTGCATCAGCGCGGCCAGGATGGCGATGGGGATCCAGATCAGTTCCAATGGGGCCTCTTGCCGGGCGGTGGGCAACGATCAGGTCGGCGATGCATCTAGCATGGCGCTGGCGCGGGCCGCGAGCGCGCGCTAGAGGAAATCGCAAGCGTGATGGAGGGCTGAGCCATGACGGACAAGTTTACGATCGGCTTTGTCGGTATCGGCATGATGGGGGCGCCGATGGCGTCCTGCCTGGTGAACGCCGGCTGGCCGGTGCGGGCTTATGACCTGGACCGAGAAGCGGCGGTGCGTGTGACGGGCGCGGTCGTGGTCAGAAGCCCCGCCGAGGTGGCGGCGGGCGCGGATCTGGTCATCACTATGCTGCCCGACGGCAAGGCGGTGCGCGCGGCGGTCATGGGGCCCGATCAATCAAATCTTGGCGGACTCGCCGAAGCTATGGCGCCGGGCGCCGTGCTGGCGGATATGAGCACCTCCTACCCGTTGGAGACGACTTCTCTGGCCGAGGTGCTGGAGGGCACTGGAATTACGCTGATCGACGCGCCGGTCTCGGGCGGTGTCTGGCGCGCGGAACTCGGGAAACTCACGATCATGGCGGGCGGCGACGACGCGGTGATCGACCGGATCGAGCCCGCGCTTTCCGCCATGGGCACGGTCTTTCGGTGCGGAAAGCTAGGGGCCGGGCACGCGATGAAGGTGCTGAACAATTACCTCTCGGCCTCGGGCCTGGCTGCGGCTTGCGAAGCGGTGCTGATTGGCCGGCGGTTTGGCTTGGACCCGGACGTGATGGCGGATGTCTTCAACGTCTCGACCGGGCGGAACAATGCGACCGATGTGAAGTTGAAGCAGCATATCAATAATGAGGCGTATGCCGCTGGTTTCACTATGGGTTTGATGGCGAAAGACCTGCGGATGGCCGCCACGCTGGCTGCGGATTTGGAGGTTCCCGCTGACGGGCTCTCGGCCTGCCGCGACCTCTACAACCGCGCCGAGGCGGCGCTGGGGCCGAGGGCCGACCATACCGAGGTGATGCGGATCATCGAGGGCCTGACCGGCGAGGCGGAAGGATGAGCGTGCCGCGGAGAGTTGCGCTGGTAACCGGCGCCGCACGAGGCATCGGTCTAACGACCGCGAAGAAATACCTGGCCGAGGGGTGGGCGGCGGTGCTGCTCGACATCGATACGGTGACGCTGGCTGCGGCCCACTCGGCCATCGGGCTGCCCGACACGACCATGGCCGTCGAATGTGATGTCGCCGAGCCCGATCAGGTGAGTGCGGCGGTCAAGGCCATCATTGAGCGCTTCGGCCGGATCGATGCGCTGATCAACAATGCGGGCGTCGCCGACTTTTGCCCGATCCTCGAAACCGATTTCGCCACCTGGTCCCGGATTTTGGCGGTCAACCTGAGCGGCCCGTTCCTCTGCACGCAGGCTTGCGCGCCGGTCATGCTGGCGGGCGGCGGCGGAGCCGTCGTCAACATCGCGTCGATCTCGGGCGTGCGCGCCAGCACGCTGCGCACCGCCTACGGCACGAGCAAGGCAGGGCTGATGCACCTGACGAAGCAGCAGGCGGCGGAGTTAGGCGACAAGGGTATCCGCGTGAACGCCATTGCTCCCGGCCCGGTCGATACGGCGATGGCGAAGAAGGTCCACAGTCCCGCGATCCGCGCGGACTATCACCAGGCGATCCCGCTCAACCGTTACGGGCTGGAGGAAGAAATCGCCGAGGTGATCTTCTTCCTGACCAGCGATCGGGCGAGCTATGTGAACGGACAGACGATTGCGGTTGATGGCGGTTTCGACGCGACTGGGATCGGCCTGGCGGCGCTGCGGTCGTCTGATTAGGTCAGGATTCCCAGGCTATTCCGCCGCCAGACGGGGCTTCGGCGCGGGCGCGTCCAGTTGCGGCGTCTCCGGCATCTGGCACCCCACCGGGCAGCACCGGCCCGGCTGTTTCGACACCTTCTCGCCGGTATCCAGTACTCCACGATCCAGCAATCGCTCGACCAGTTCGCGCCGCTCCTCGATCGGGTAATAGCGGTAGATCTCGCGGCGCATGGCCTCGGGGCTGCCGCCGCCGTGAAGCGAGATGACCGACATCCAGCCCGCCGTGTCCGAGGCTGTCAGGTCGTTCATGAACCGCATGACCTCGGCGCGGCTCCCGTAGGGTATGTCCGGCCGGGTTCCCAGCATCGCCATCAGGTCGCCCTTGGTCTCGGGATTGTGGTCCTCGTCCGGCCCCGGCAGCGCCACCACCATGCCGCCGGAGACGTCGTGGGCCAGCCGGTGCATGTCATAGATTTGGGTCGTCATCATCAACTTGCCCACATTGGCAAACACCCCGTCGGGCTGGAACGCGCCTGAAGGATTGGCAAAGCCGTAGACAGATGCCGCCGCGCCGCAGGCGTACCAGCCTTCGACGATCTTTATCAGTTCGACCAGATCGTCCCGCAGATGATCGTTCTGGGCCGGGTCCAGCCCATTGGCCTCGATCGCCAACACGCCCGCGCCGATCAACAGGTCGCCGAATCCGGCCCTAGCGCCGATGCAGGAATGCCGGTGATGGGTGGCATAGGTCGAGGTCAAGCGCTGGGAGTGCTCCCACTCGCCCGCCAGGAACACCCGGTCCCACGGCACGAAGACATCGTCGAAGATCGCCACGGACGTGCACTGCCCATATCGGGCACTGAACTTCGCCATCTTCTCGCCGGGACGCCCGGCGGGGCGCGAGATATGGGTCAGGCCCTCCGCATCCGCCGGCACGGCGCAACAGACGGCGAAATCGGTGTCGTCTTCGGTCATGTTCCGGCACGGCATGACCAGCAGTCCGTGCATGTAAGGCCCGCCGGTGATGATCGCCTTGGCGCCGCGGATGACGATGCCGTCCGCCCCGCGCTCGGTAATATGGACATAGGCGTCCGGATTGGATTGCTGGTGCGGCCTCAGCGACCGTTCGCCCTTGCCGTCGGTCATGGCGACGCCCAGCGTCAGGTCCTGGTCCTGTACCTCGGCCAGATAGGCGAGGAACCGCTGGTGATAGTCGGTGCCCTTGTCCGCATCGACAGCATGGGACGCCTGATGGATGCCGTTGAGCGCATCGTGGGTCAGATACCGCTGAGCGCAGCCGACCTCGCGGCAGACGAGGCGCACGGCTTCGAGCTTCTCGATCAGGTCCTGCGGTCGCCGGTCGATATGCAGCATCCGGTTGACGGTCTTGCCCGTCGCCAGCTCCTCGGCCGTCATCAGGTGACTGTAGCGGGGGTCGTGGGCATAGTCGTAGGTCACCGCAACCGCGTTCACGCCCGGTGCCAGTTGCGGGGCCGTCGCCACGTCCTCGACCCGCTCGCCATTGACGAAGACCCGGGGGGCGAGGCGTGTGAGCGACTCGCGATAGTCGGCACCGGTCATCAGCATCGGCTTTTCCTCCCATCGGGAATAGCGGCGGTTTTCTAGGCCACGCCCCTACCATAGCATGGCCGCCCGACCAGCCAATCACGGAGGCGACCGCGCCATGACATTCATCGAACGCCGCGAACGCTTCAGGGCGCATCTCGAGACCGATCGCTGCATCGTGCCGGCCTCGGTTTTTGACGCCTTTTCCGCCCGGATCGCCGAGGATCTGGGCTACGAGATGGGGATTGTCGGGGGCTCCACCGCCTCGCTGGCGGTGCTGGGGGCGCCGGATCTGATCGTGCTGACGCTGACGGAGTTCGCCGATCAGTGCCGGCGGATCAGCCGGGCGAGTGCTTTGCCCTTCATGGTGGACGCCGATCATGGCTACGGAAACGCGCTGAACGTCATGCGTACGGTCGAGGAATGCGAGGCGGCGGGCGTCGCCGCGCTGACCATCGAGGACACGGCGCTGCCGCAAGCTTACGGGCAGGGGGCTGAGACGCGGCTCCTCTCGGTCGACGAAGGGGTGGGCAAGATGAAGGCGGCAGTGGCGGCGCGGCGCGACCCTTCGCTTGTGATCGTCGGGCGAACCAGCGCGGCGGGTGTAACCGGGATTGACGACGCCATCGCCCGGGCGCGCGCCTACGAGGCGGCCGGCGTCGATGCGCTGTTCCTGCTGAACGTCACAGCTCGCGATCAGATCGAGGCCCTGGCCGAGGCGGTTTCGGTGCCGATGGTCATGGCTGGCCCATCCTGGCGGGCGATGAGCGCGGAAGATCTAGCGGCGCACCGGGTTAAGATTTGCCTGCGTGGGCACCCGACCCTGCCGGCGGCCGTGCAAGCCATGCATGCGGTCCTGAAGGCGCAGAAAGAAGGGGTCGAGCCCGCCGACTTGCCCGGGCTCGCCTCGAAGGAGCTGATGGCGCAGGTGACGCGCAAGGCGGACTACGACCAGTGGACGAAGGAGTATCTGGAGGATGACCTGTATGGGGACTGATCCGGCGGACCTTGGCACGGCGGAAGCGGCGCGGCGGATTGCGTCGGGAGACCTGACCTCCGAAGCGCTGGTCTCGGCCTGCCTGGCGCGGATCGAGGCGCGCGAGGCGGAGGTACGGGCCTGGACCTTCCTCGATCCGGAGTTGGCGCTGACGCAAGCGCGGGCGGCCGATCAGCGCCAGGCGAACGGCGCTTCCCTTGGGGACCTCCACGGCGTGCCAGTGGGGATCAAGGACATCATCGACACTGCCGACATGCCTACCGAGAACGGGTTCGGCGGGCATAAGGGGCGGCGGCCCGAAAAGGACGCGGCGGCGGTCGCGCGGCTGCGCGCCGCGGGCGCGGTGATCATGGGCAAGACGGTCACGACCGAATGCGCCAACCGGGCCGCGGGCAAGACCCGGAACCCGGTGAACCCGGCGCATACGCCCGGGGGCTCGTCTTCCGGTTCCGCAGCGGCGGTGCGCGCCGGCATGGTGCCTGCCGCGCTCGGCACCCAGACCGGTGGTTCGGTGATCCGGCCCGCCAGCTATTGCGGAATCCACGGTTTCAAGCCCAGTTTCGGGCTGATCTCGCGCGCCGGGATGTTGGCGCAGTCGGACCCGCTGGACACGATCGGCACCTATGGGCGGTCGGTCGAGGACGTTGCGCTGCTGGCAGATGCCCTGATCGGCCTGGACCCGGCGGACCCGGATTGCATAGGCAAAGTCGCGGGGCCGTTGGCCAATATCGCGGTGGAAGAGCCTGAACATGCACCGAAGCTCGGTTTCCTGCGCAGTCCGGTCTGGCGCCGGGGCGAGGCGCGGATGCGAGACGCTCTGGAGGATTTTGCCAAGGGCCTGGGGGAGGTTGTGCTGCCGGACGGCATGGAACAGGCCTGGGAATGGCACCGGATCTGTCAGTTCTACGGCATTGCGCGCTACTACGGGCCGCTGGCTGACTACTACGGCGAGGCGATGAGCCCGCGCCTGCGCATGGGCGTCGAGATCGGGCGAGAGATTTCCTCGGCGGCTTACGCCGAAGCAGTGGCAAAACGGGCGGACGCGAACGCGGCGCTGGCGCCCCTGTTCGAGCGGTTCGACGCCCTCGTGACCCCGGCCTCGCCTGGCCCCGCGCCAGAGGGGCAGGGCAGCACCGGAGAGCCGGTCTTCAATGCCTTCTGGACCTATGCGGGCGTGCCCTGCGTGACCCTGCCTCTGTTGCTGATCGACGGCCTGCCGATGGGAGTGCAGCTTGTCGGCCCGAAGGGCGAGGATGGCGCGTTGCTGCGCGCGGCGCGGTGGCTCGAGCGTGAGGCAGCATCCCGGCGCCTCGACGTGGCCACGGTTGCGCGGTAGAATGTGGATCGTGGTGCGAATGCGAAGGGGTGAATTTTGAGAGCGATGCGGATCACGATCTTTCTCCTGGCGGTGTTCGCCGTGGCCGGGATGGCCAGCGAGGCCGAGGCGGGCTGCATCCCCTGCCCGAAAGGGTATGGCTATTGGCACACTAAGGAAGCCTGCGTACCAAAGATCGAGGGGTTTGTGGGCACGCCGCCGAAATCGACCTGGGTTGCGCCGCGCCGCCACATGTATAGCAGCGGGGGCGAGGACCCGTCGCCGAAGGACGGGCCGGTCGTCGACCGTTAGCAGGGCCGGGTTCGCGCCTATTGTGGCCACCACCATTTGCCACCGATCACCACGCCTTCCGAGGTGATCCTGCGGCTGCCGGTCATCACTTCGCCGACAACATCCTCGTAGTCGAATGCGCCCTCGCTTACATTGAGGAGCGTAGCGTCGCCAACCGAGCCGGGCTTCAGCGAGCCGAGTTCTGGGCGTCGCAGCGCCATTGCCGCGTTGACCGTCGAGCGCCGGATCACGTCGTCCAGCGGCAGCCCCATGCAGAGGAATTTCGACATAGTCGTCACCTGATCGTACGCCGGGCCGTCGATGCAGAGCTGGTGAATGTCGGACGAGATCGTGTCGGGTAGGAATCCATTGGCCAGCATCGCCCGCGCGGTCTTGAAGGCGAACGAGCCCTTGCCGTGGCCGACGTCGAAGAGGACCCCGCGCTCGCGGGCGCGCTTGACCGCGGGCTTGACCGTGCCTTGCGCGGTGCAGGGCGCGTTCGGGAACGGCCGGAAGCAATGCGTCAGCACGTCGCCCGGACGCATCGCGTCGACCAGTTCCTCGTAGGAGGGTGGCGGTTCGTCGATATGGACCATCAGTGGCAATCCGGTTTTCTCGGCGACCTGGAGCGCATAGCCGAAAGGCGTCATCCCCTGATCACCCGAGGCGTGGCGCCCAAGCCGGACCTTGATGCCGATCACCACGTCGCGGTTGGCATCCGCCACCTCGGCTGCCTCGCGCGGGGCCATCAGGTCAACGTCCTTGCTCTCGCCCACCATGATCGTCGGCGAGAAGGCGAAGATGCCTGCGAACGAGACATGGAGATAAGCGAGGATCCGCACCTCGGAAGGCTCGATGACGTGCTTGCGGAAGCCCGCGAAATTGCCGGGTCCGGCCGAGCCGGTATCGATCGCGGTGGTGACGCCGGACTTACGGCAGAAGTCCTCGGCGTCGATCGAGATCGAGGTGCCACCCCAGTAAACATGGGTGTGGAGGTCGATGAGCCCGGGCGAGACGATCAGGCCAGAGACGTCGCGGACCTGGGTATCCGGCCCCGCTTCCACGGCGCCGATGGCCTGCACCTTGCCACCCGCGAAGGCGATGTCGGATGTTTGATCCATGTCCTGAGAGGGGTCGATGATCCGCCCGCCACGGAGGATGAGGTCAGGGGTCATGGACGGCTCCCTTCGATAGCCTCTGCAAGTGCGATGACGCGCCGCGCCTTTTCGACAATGGGATAGTCGACGAAATAGCCGTCGACCTGGATCGAGGTCGAGCCAGCGGCCTCTGCCTCGGTGAAGGCGGCGACGATCTTGCGGGCATGGGCGGCTTCCGCTTCGGTGGGCGAGAAGGCGGCGTTCGCGGGTGCGATCTGGCCGGGGTGGATGCAGAGCTTGCCCTGGAAGCCCATCTGCCGGACCCGGGTGCAGGAGGCGGCAAAGGCATCAGTCTCGCGAATATGGATGAAGACTGTGTCGATGGGCGGTTCGAGATCGTTGATGCGTGAAGCCAGCACCACCTCGGCACGGGCCTGCACCAGTTCTTCCTCGCCCATGGTCCAATCCATGCCCATGTCGCGCGTGTAGTCCCCGGCGCCGAAGGAGGCCCGGCGGAGCCGCCCCCCGGCGGCACAGATCGTACGCGCCTCAGCGATGCCGCGGCCGGTCTCGAGGATCGGCATCAGGTCGATCGTGCCTTGGGCGAGGCCCTGTTTCTTCTCAATCTCGCCAACGACCCAATCGACCATCTGGAGATCGGCGGCACGCTCGACCTTCGGCAGCACGATGCCGTCGAGGCCGGGCACGATGACCGTCTCCAGATCGCCGAACGTCAGGCCGGTGTCGAGCGCGTTGACCCGGACATAGGCGCGGCAGCTCCGGGGTTGCCTCAGCGTCTCGGCGACCACGGCGCGGGTGGCTTGCTTCTCGGCGGCGGCAACGGCGTCTTCGAGGTCGAGTATCGCCATGTCCGCGCCCACGCCAAATACTTTCTCGACCTTTCGGGCGTGGTTGCCGGGAGCGAAGAGCCAGGTGCGGTTGGGTCGTGTCACTTGCGTCTCCGCCGGGCGAGGACCGGGGCGATCATGTCCGCCGGTTCGCTGGTCGCGTGGATGGCGGAGAATTCGAGGATGCTGGCCGCGATCGCGTCCGCTTCGGGCAACCCCTCCCAACCACGCATGATCCGCTTCTGGGCGCGGACCGCCTGGGGCCCCGAGGCCAGGATCGCGGCGAGCATGCGCTCGGTCTCGGCCTCCAGCGCTTCCGGCGCGCAGAGGCGCTGCAGGAATCCGATCCGGTGGGCCTCGTCCGCATCAATGCTCTCACCGGTCAGAACCAACTCGCTGGCCTTGCCCCAGCCCACCAGGCGCGGCAGCAGGCAGGCCTCGATTACCGAGGGGATGCCTAGGCGCACCTCGGGCATGCCGGTTGTGAACCTGGTATCGGCGATGCGGATGTCGCAGGCGGCCGCCAGTTCCATCGCGCCGCCGAAGCAGTAACCACGCATGGCCGCGATGACCGGGACAGGGATGCGGCGCACCGCATCGATCGCTTGGTGGAGCGAAGTGATGAAGCCGCGCGCCGTTGCCTCGTCCAATTTGGCGAGCGTACCGATGTCGGCGCCAGCGGCGAAAGCGCGCGTGCCCGCTCCCGTCAGCACCACTGCGCGCAGATCCGGGTCCCCGGTCAGCGCCGTGGCATGGGCGTGGAGCGCCACGATCAGCGATGGGCTGAGAGCGTTCAGCTTTTTCGGGTTGGAAAGCTCCAGGCGCGCGATGCGGCCCTGAGAGCGTTCCTCCACCATTACTTCGACCGTTCCTATGTCATGTCCTATGTCATGCAATCTGCAAATCCTATTTTGCCACCCGGCGGGGCCAGAATAGCGCCAAAACCCCAGACCGGAACAAGTACTACGAGCCGGTCGATTTCGGTTTGCGCTTGAATGCGCCTCTCAGCGTCCGGAGGTTCTCGGCCAGCTTGCCCATGGAGGACTTCAAGACCGAGGGCGGTTTTTCGGGGCTTAAGCGGGACATCTCCGCCATCCGCTCGTCGTCAATCTCGTAGACTGTCGCGTGAATCTGGCCAAAATGCTCGACCAGTTCCTGAACGGGATGGGTCTTCAGGTCACCGGGCAGGTCTATGCAATCGGCGGCGGCGTTGGTCACGATGACGTAGCGGCGGCTGGTCACGCCGTTTTTCATGATGCGGTGGATCACGATCACGTCGGTGCCGAAATGGTCGACCGATCCGCGGAAGGTAAATCGGGTGGTCTGCCCCCTGTGAACGAAGGCCTTCAGGTCCAGAAGGTCGATCGACCTGCAAGCATGACAATTGCAGATATTCGACGCCGCGAGGCGTTCGCGTTCCCGAAAGAAGGCTGCGAAGATGTCCATCATCGTCTTGCCGATCGTTTCGGGCGAATGCCATCTTGCGTCGGCGTAAAAGAGGGCTGCGTCGCCTTCGAGTTTGGACAATTCGACCGTGCGGGTCGCGGCCTCGACCATCGCGTTGATCAGGCAAAAAATGATATGCTGGGCGTGGCCGGTCGAGAACCGGCTTCCGGTCATGAAGCTGGTGTAGTTGCTGATATCCGGTAGGATGAAGATCGTGTCGTAAGTATGTTTTTCTTCGAGCAATTCGCCGGATACACCGTTTGTCTCTGGCAAGGTGAGCAGCCCCCGCCGGTCCCTTGCAAGTTCGGTAACGGAGCGCACCGAGGCGGGCGCGCTTCGCAATAGGAAAAAGACTGCGGCGGAGATTCCAACCAGGCCAATCGCGGCGACGACTAAGACCACGATCATTAGAACGGGTGGGCCATTCATCATCGGAATGTCCGATCCTTCAATCCTGGCCGAGCCAGACACAGGGTCATGACGCCGTCAACTTGGCCGCAGGCAATTTATTGCGCCCGGGCGATATTCGCCACCTGATGAATCGCCTGCTTGCCGCGACAGAGTGACCGCCGGTAGCATAAGGGGATCGCGTCTTACCTGTGAGAAGGCCGCCATGTCCATTCGCATCGAACCGCTGGAAGGGCCGATCGGCGCCATTGTGCATGGGCTCGACAGCGCCCGGACGCTTTCGGATGCCGACTTTGCAAAGGTCGAGCGGGCGATGTTCGATCATGTGGCGATCGTGATCCCGGACCTGGAGGAGAATGTGCCCTGGCTGCACGACTTCGGGCGCCGCTTCGGGCATTTGGTACCCCATGTGTTGGATCAATATCACCACCCCCAGACGCACGAGATTTCGATCATCGCGCGCAATGACGGCACCGGCCAGTCGCGCACCACGGGCAAGCCGGCGGGGGCATTCTGGCATTCGGATCTCAGCTACGAGGCCGAGCCATCCGACGCAATCTTCCTTTATGCACAGCAGGTACCGCAGCAAGGCGGCGACACCATGGTCGCCAACATGACCCTGGCCTACGAGAGGCTGCCCCAGGCGGTAATGGACCGGATCGAGGGGCTGACCGCGACCCATCGCTGGGGCTGGAATACCGGCGGGGCGACGCCGAAATTGACCGATGAACAGCGCGTGAGCCACCCGGATGTGGTGCATCGGGTTGTCAGGCCCCATCCGCGCACGGGCCGGAAGGTTCTGTTTGTGAATCCGGGCTACACGGTGAAGATCAACGAGGTAAGTGAGGCCGAGAGCGAGGCGCTGTTGGCACAGCTGTTCGACCACGCATTGCGGCCCGAGTTCCAGTATCGCCATTCCTGGAAGACGAAGATGCTGCTGGGCCTCGACAACCGGTCCTCGATGCATTGCGCCATCGACGACTACACCGAGCCGCGCCGGATGCTGCGGATGATCGTTGGGAATACCGAGAAGACGGGGCACTAGCCGTTCGCTGAAAAGTTGGATTTCGCTCGGTCTCCCATGTAGTCTTTACGCGCAAGGGGGAGAACGAATGGAACGCAGGCTCGCTGCGGTCCTCGCCGCGGACATGGCGGGGTACAGTCGGCTCATGGAAATTGATGAGCCGGGTACGCTCGCACGTCTCCGGACACACCGGATCGAACTGATCGATCCGGCGATCAACAAAAATCAAGGAAAGATCATCAAGACGACTGGCGACGGCATGCTGGTCGAGTTCCAGAGCGTCGCGGATGCCGTGAAATGCGCGGTCGAGGTCCAGGAGCGCATGCGGCGGCGCAACTCCGATGTGCCCGAAGACCGCCGGATTGAGTTCCGCATCGGCATCAATCTCGGCGACATCATCTTCGATGACAACGATATCTTTGGCGATGGCGTCAACGTCGCAGCGCGGATCGAGGGGCTGGCTGAGATCGGCGGCGTCGCGGTGACGGCGGCGGTCTATGATCAGGTCTCGGATCGGGTCGACGTGGCGTTTGAGGACCTGGGTGAGAAGACGCTGAAGAATATTTCCCGTCCCGTGCAGGTCTATCGCGTGGTGCTGGATGCTGCGGACTCGGGCGGTGGGCGACCTTCTGAAGCAGGTTTGAGCGGGGACTCCCGGTCCGTTGTTAAACCGTCGATCGCGGTCCTCCCGTTTGCCAACATGAGCGGTGATCCGGAACAGGAATTCTTCGTGGATGGACTTACCGAGGACATTCTTACCGAGTTGAGCCGCAGACATGAGCTGTTCGTGATTTCACGGAACTCCAGCTTCGTCTACAAGGGTCAGTCGGTGAACATTCCCGAGGTCGCCAAATCGCTCGGCGCTCAATATTTGGTCGAGGGCAGCGTGCGCAAGGCAGGCAATCGAATTCGGATCACCGTGCAGCTTATTGACACCGCGAACGACTCCCACATCTGGGCCGAAAAGTACGACCGCGATCTGGATGACATCTTCGAGATCCAGGACGAGGTGACGTCCGCCATTGTAGCAACACTGCCGGGCCGGGTTGAGGCGTCGCAGCGTGATCAGCTTGCCCGCAAGACGCCTGCAAACATGGCGGCTTACGAATGCGTCTTGGCTGCCAAGGTGCTGCACCACCGGAGCAACAAATCCGATAACGCTGAAGCGACCGAGCTTGTCGACCGGGCGCTGGAACTTGATCCTGACTATGCCCACGCTCATGCTTGGCGCGCCTGTATCCTCGGTCAGGCATGGGGCTATGGTTGGTGCGAAGACATCGACGCGACAATTGTTGAAGTCGAAGCCGAGTTAGCAAAGGCTCTTTTCCTCGACGACAACGATGCCGACACGCATCGCATCCTCGCCGCCTGCGCCGTCTTGGCAGACGACCTCACCAAGATGCGTTACCATCAGGAGCGCGCCCTCGCGTTAAACCCGAACTACGACTTGGTAGTGGTCCAGCAGGGCGAGCTGCTGAATTGGCTCGGCAACGCCGAAGAAGCGATCGAGTGGATCCGTAAGGCGATGCGTCTGAACCCGCATCACCCGGAGCGGTTTTGGAGTCATCTCGGCAAGGCCCATTTTACAGGACGCCAATACGCCGAGGCGATAGAGGCGTTCATGCATCTCTCGGCCACCGATCACACCCATCACGCCTTTTTGGCTGCTTCTTACGCCTGGCTCGGCGACGCAACGGCGGCGAAGGCCCATGCCGACCGGACCCGGGAATTGGACCCGGCTTTCAGCATCGACACGTTTCTATCAACGCTGCATTATCACGAAGCGGCCGACCTCGAGCATTGCCGTGAGGGCTTGGTGAAAGCCGGACTTGGGAGCAGTTGACGAAACAGGTTTCATGCTGAGCGAAGCCCAGATCGCCGAATACCATGAGCGCGGCTTCATCGTGCCCGATTACCGCCTGACCGAGGCACAGCTGGACGAGATCCGCGACCGCCATGCCGCGCTGCTGCGGCGGCATCCGGAGTTCCGGGACAATGCCTCGATTCTGCTGAACTACGATCTGGGTTTTCTGAACTACGCGCGCGATCCCGCGATCCTCGACATGGTCGAACAGGTGATCGGGCCCGATATCTGCCTCTGGAACATGAGCTTCTTCGCCAAGCCGGCGCACAACGGCAAGAAGACGCCGTGGCATCAGGACGGGCAGTATTGGCCGATCCGGCCCTTGGCGACCTGCACGGTCTGGATCGCGATCGATGCGGCGACCAGGGAGAACGGGTGCCTGCGCTATATTCCCGGCTCGCACAAGGCCGACCGGCTGATGGCGCATGAGGTCAAGGACGACCCGAACTACACGCTGAACCAGGAGCTGGCGCGCGAGGAATACGAGGAGGCGGACGCGGTGAACCTGATCCTGGAGGCGGGGCAGATGGCGCTGCACGATGTCTATATCGCCCATGGGTCCGAGGAGAACCGTTCACCCCATCCCCGGCGCGGCATGACCATGCGGATGATGCCAACAACCTCGCACTACGACCGCGAGGCGGCGAAGCGGAAGTTCCAGGAGGCGGGCGGGGCCGACCTCTCGGAGCATTCGATCTTTTTGATGCGCGGGATCGACCGCTCGGGGAAGAACGATTTTCGGCTCCGGGCGCATGGGTGGAACAATTGATGTTCTATTGCTGCCGCTCGGCTCGGGCAAAGACGTAGGTCTTGCCGAGCGCCGCCTTGTCCTTGAGCGAGATCGACAGGGTCACATCTTCAATCCGATACTGCCTCAGGTCGTAACTGTCTGGGTGGTTCACCCCAAGATCGCGGATGGGTTTGATCTCAGTTCCAAAGCAGGTGGTAACAGACCCGGCCACACCATCGAAAAACGCCCTGGCTTCTGGCGCACGAAGCGCGAAGGCCCACGCACAATGAACAGCGGTCTGCCCAGCCAGGTTGACGGATCGTCCGCATTCCTCTGCACCGCGCGGCGCTGGTCTCAAGGCCTCTCCATTTCGAGCGGCTTCAATCAGGCGCAGCATCACGCCGCAATCGGTGTCCGCGCTGGCAAGCTCACTCGCGGCTAGCATTGCCACCAAGGAGACCAAAGCCACTTTCGCCCGGTGCTTCATCGCGGGGTCACGTCTCCTGTGTCCCAACGAAGACCTGGTTCACCGGCGCTTCGCCGTGCACGACCCGGCGCAGGTTCTGGGCCACCACGTCCCAGCGGCGGTCGATCTGTTCCTCGGTCCAGCCGCATTCATGGGCCGAGCAGATGACGTTGTCCAAGACTTGGAAGGGGAAGCTGGTGGGCCAGACATCCGGCTTGCCGGGCTCGTTGTAGTTGTACCAGACATCGATGACGGCCCCGCCGATGCGCCGGTCACGCAGCGCGTCGTAGAGTGCCTGCTCGTCGATCACCTTGCCGCGGGCCACATTGATGATGACGCCGGTGGGCTTCATCTTCGCGATCCGATCCGCATCGATCAGGCCCCTTGTCTCCTTGTTTAGGTCGCAGGCTACGATCACGAAATCGCTGACGGACAATAACTCTTCAAGGCGGTCAATGGTCCCCAGCCAATCGAGTTCCGGCGGGCACGGGGGCGTCGAGCGGCGGATCCCGACCACGTTCATCCCGAAGGCTCGCGCCCGCACCGCGACCTCGTGGCCGATATGGCCATAGCCGACGATGCCTACCGTGTTGCCCCGCACCTCGCCGTGCACATCGCCCGCGCCAGGGTCCCGCCCGTCCCAACCCTTCGCACGGAAGCGCGCATCCATGTGGCGCAACCCGATGCGCCATTCCAGCATCCCTAGCATCGCATATTCGGCGATCGCGGATTCGTGTTCGTACACATTGCAGAGCGGAATGCCCTTGGGCATCCGGTCGGGCGATGTGAACTCGAAGCCGGTCCAGGGGATTTGGTAGAGCTTGAGATTGGGAACCGCTGGCCAAGGTTGCACCGCAGGCGCGCCGCCGATCACGACATCGGCGTCTTCGAGCATCGTGAGATATTCCTCGACCGGCTGCTCGTCCGGGTGCCAGGTGACGATCTGCCAATCCTCGCCCATCCGGTCGCGCAGCTTCTGGTGCTTCGGCACTGCGATGCGGCCTTGGATCAGGGCTTTGGGCATGGGCTCGCTCCCTACCAGCGCCGCTTGGTGGCGGCATCATACTGCGCCTCGACCCGCTCGCGCAGGGTCGGCTCGCCTTTTGCGGGAGGATCGACGCGGACAACGATGCCCGGCTCACCTTCGCCTGCGGCGCTGAAATAGACCCCGCCATGAGGCAGAAAATGCTTGTCGTTCAGCGCCATCTTCTTGTTGTCGATCGCGGTGCGTCCTTTCACCGAGATCAGATATGCCAGCACCAGACCAGGAAAGACCGCGACCAGGAGGGTTACACCGCTAAGCCCGATCACCGAACGCAGCCACGGCAGCAGCCCGATCAGCGCGCCGGTGCCCGCTAGGAACAGCGCCATCGCGATCAGCGCCAGCGAGATCAGGTTGCGCTCGAGCCAGCTGGGCGGACCGACCGTGCGCTCCAGAGCATCGATCTGCCCGGCTGCCGCGCGTGCTTCTTCCGCGGCGTTGTCGTCGAGCGCGGCCAGGAACGCCTCGAGCGGCACCTGTTCTCGCGGGGCGCTCACGGCACCATCACGATCTTGCCGGTCACTTTGCGCTCCTTGAACCGGCGGAGGGCATCGCGCCAATCCTCGAAGGCTAACCGTTCCGATATCACCGGCTTCAGCTTACCGGTCTCATAGAGCTGGAAGAGCTCGGCCATGGCCCGGTCCTTCAGCGCAGTCGTGTCCCCGTGGCCCGAGGTCAGGGGCGAGCCGACGGCGGTCAGCCGTTTCACCAGCAGATAATTCGCCTTGATCAGCGGAATGCGATCGCTCGCGAAGCCAACGATGGCGATGCGTCCGCCGGGTCTGATCGCGCGGAGGGCGGCATCGAAGACATCGCCGCCGACCATGTCCATCACCAGGTCGACACCTGCGCCCTCGGTGACGGCATAGACCTGATCGCGAAGCGCGTCGCGCAGGTTTTCGGCGGCCAGATCGACGGTGGCCTCGGCCCCATTGGCGCGAGCAAGTGCCGCCTTTTCGTCGCTGGTGACGCCGCCGATCATGCGCATGGCCTTCGCCGCGCCGAATTGCAGCATCGCGAGGCCCACGCCGCCCGAGGCGCCGGTGACCAGCACGGTCTCGCCGGGCAGTGCCTTCGCATTCTCGATCATCGACATGTAGGCGGTAAGATAGACCAGTCCGAAGGCGGCACCGTCCTCGAAGCTCATCGCATCCGGCATCCGCCACACCGCCGTCTCGGGCGCGCAGATCATGGTCGCAAAAGCGCCCTGGCCGCGCGAGGTGAGAGCCCGGTCGCCCGGTTCCACGCGAGATACACCTTCGCCCACGGCGGCGATTACGCCCGCGGCATCGAAGCCGGGGATGAACGGGCGGTCGGGTTTATGCTGATAGCGTCCCTCGACCATCAGGACATCGGGGAAGTTGAGCGCCATGGCGCGGGCCTCGATCACCACCTCGCCCGGGCCTGGCTCCGGGTCCGACAGGTCCTGGAGCGCATGGGTCTCAAAAGGCGCAAACTCTTCGACCACCAGCGCGCGCATCAGGCCGCCTCCAGATAGGCGCGGGTGATCCAGTCCGCCACCAGGGCCGGCCGGTCCGTGCCCTCGATTTCGACAGTGACGCCGTAGTGCTGGGTTATCTCGCCCGGATTGCGCTCCTCGAGCCGGTCTAGCGTGAAGCTCCCGCGCACCCGTCCGCCCGCCGGGACCGGTGCCACGAACCGCAGCCGGTCGAAGCCATAGTTTACGCTGTGCTTCGTGCCCTCGATGCGCGGCCGCACGCCCGTGGCGAACCATGTCAGCAACGAAAGCGTCAAGAACCCGTGCGCGATCGTGCCGCCAAACGGCGTCCCGGCCGCGCGTTCCGGGTCCACATGGATGAACTGGTGGTCGCCGCAGAGATTGGCGAACGTGTCGATCATCGGCTGGTCGATCACCACCCAATCCGAGACGCCGATCTGGGTTCCGACCCGCTGCCTGAGCGCGTCGAGCGATGTGAAGACATGCTTCTTGGTGCTGGCGTCGATCACGCTGCCGCCTCCCTGAACTGTGTCCGGTCTATCCGACCGGACGCGGCGCCCGCAACAAGGGCGCCCGTACCAGGCAATGGTTTTCCAGCCTACGGTTTGACAGAGGCGCGGTGCACATGGGAATTCTTGCCAGAACCCCGCCAGCATCCAGCGTATACGAGAAGACCGCATGGCCCCGGAAAAAATCGTCATTGTCGGGACCGGCTCGATGGGCTGTGTCTATGCCGCGCTTTTGGCCGATGCCGGGCATGAAGTCTGGGCCGTCGATACCTGGGCCGAGCACGTGGCGGCAATGCGCGACAAGGGGCTGCGGGTCGAGGGAGCAAGCGGCGACCGAACCGTCAGGCTGAACGCGACCCAGAACGCGGCCGAGGCGGGCAAGGCGGATCTGGTCATCATCGCAACCAAGGCAGACGGGGTTGAGCACGCGGCCCATGCGGTTAAGCCGATCCTGAAGCCGGAGACGCCGGTCCTGGCCATCCAGAACGGTCTCGGCAGCGCCGAGAAGGTGGCGGACATCCTGGGGGCGGAGCGGATCATCCAAGGCGTGGTCGGTGGCTTCGGCGCCTCGATGAACGGGCCGGGCCATGCCCATCACAACGGGATGGAGTTCGTGCGGCTCGGCGAATACCAGGGGCCGAAGACCGAGCGGTTGGAACATGTGGCCGAAATCTGGCGCTCGGGCGGGTTCAAGGTGCTGACCTTCGACGACATCCACAAGATGGTCTGGGAGAAGCTGATCTGCAACGTCACCTTCAGCGGCCCCTGCACCCTGACCGAGCTGCGCGTCGGCGAGGTGGTCGCGGACGAGAACGCCTGGTCGGTCGCCTCGGCCTGCGCGACCGAGGCTTATTCGGTGGCCCGGGCCAAGGGGATCGACCTCGATTTCGATGATCCGGTCGAATACGTGCGCAACTTCTCCAACAAAATCCCGAATGCCCGCCCCTCGATGCTGCTCGACCACATGGCCGGCCGGCGTTGCGAAATCGACGTGATCAACGGCGCGATTCCGCGCGAGGGCAGTCGCCTGGGCGTCGCGACCCCGGTCAACGACCTAGTTTGCGCCCTGATCCGGGCAAAAGAAACCGGGTTCGGGTGACGCGATGGGCGAAACGCTCTTCGACAAGGTCTGGGCGCCCCATGTCGTGGCCGATCTGGGAGAGGATTATGCGTTGCTGCATGTGGACCGGAACATGCTGCACGACCTCAGTGGCGCGAACGGGCTCGAGGCGCTGGAGGCGCGCGGGCTCACAGTCCACAGCCCGGACTTGACCTTTTCCTGCCCCGACCACGCGGTCTCGTCGTTGCCGGGGCGCACCGCGACCAGCACGCCGATCAGCGCCAGGCTGGCGCCGGCGTTGCGCGAGCGGGCCGAGCGGACCGGGATCCGCCATTTCGACGTGAACGATCCGGAACAGGGGATCATCCATGTCATCGGCCCGGAACTGGGCCTGACCCTGCCGGGGCTGCTGATCACCTGTGGAGACAGCCATACCTCGACCCATGGGGGGCTGGGGGCCTTTGCCTTTGGGGTCGGGTCGAGCGAGATCGCCCATATCCTGGCGACCCAGACGATCGTCCAAAAGCGGCCGGACACGATGCGGGTCAGCTTCGAGGGGGCGCTACCGACGGGCGTGACGCCGAAGGACATGATCCTGCACCTGATCGGCCTCGTCGGCACGGCGGGCGGCGATGGCTTTGCGGTCGAGTATGAGGGCGAGGCGGTCCGCGCGATGCCGATCGAGGGGCGGCTGACCATCTGCAACATGTCGATCGAATTCGGCGCTAAGATAGGGCTGATCGCACCGGACGACACGACCTACGCCTATATTGACGGCCGCCGCTTCGCGCCGAAGGGCGCGGATTGGGATGCCGCGCTGACCCATTGGCGGACCTTGCCCAGCGCGCCCGGTGCGCGGTTTGCCCGCGAGATCACCATCGATGCCGCCAAGATCGAGCCGCAGATCACCTGGGGCACCAGTCCGGAGCATACGGTCGGTATCGGTGGGCGGGTGCCCGATCCGGCCAGCGCCGCCGACGCCAACCGGCGTGAAGCCTGGGAGAAGGCGCTCGACTACATGGGCCTGGCCCCCGGAACCGAGATGGAAGGCGTGCCGGTCGACCACGTCTTCATCGGCTCCTGCACCAATGGCCGGCTGTCGGACCTGCGCGAGGCCGCTGCAATCGCGACGGGCCGCAAGGTCGCCGAAGGCACCACCGCCTGGGTCGTGCCGGGCAGCCAGGCGGTTAAGCGGGATGCCGAGACCGAGGGGCTGGACCGGGTCTTCAAGGAAGCGGGGTTCGAATGGCGCGAGCCCGGCTGCTCGCAATGCGTCGCCGCCAATGGCGAGGTGGTGGCGCCGGGTGCGCGCGCGGTCTCGACCACCAACCGCAACTTCGTCGGGCGCCAGGGACCCGGGGCACGCACCCATCTGGCGAGCCCCGCCATGGCCGCCGCTGCGGCGGTCACCGGCCAGATCACGGATGTGCGCAAGCTGGGACAGGGCGGGTGACGCCGTTTACCTCGATCTCCGGCCCCGCCGCGCCGCTGATGGCGCAGAACGTCAATACCGACGTGATCATCCGGATCGAGCGGCTGGCGAATTCCAAAGCGCATGAGCTGGCGCCTTATGCCTTCGAGGCTTGGCGGTATGGTTCGGACGGGACGCCCGACCCGGATTTCGTGCTGAACGACCCAGCCTGGCAGGCGGCGCCGATCCTGCTGGCCGGCGAGAATTTTGGCTGCGGATCATCGCGCGAAGGGGCTGTCTGGGCGCTGAACGCGCGCGGCATCCGGGTCGTGATCGCGCCCAGCTTCGGATCGATTTTCCAGAACAACTGCTACCAGAACGGCACCCTGCCTGTAGTCCTGCCGGCGGAGACGGTGGCCAAGTTCGCCGAGATTGCCCGGGCGCAGCCTGAGGCGCCCTTCACGATCGACCTCGAGCGCCAGGTCGTGGTGCCGCCGAATGGCGAACCGCTGCCGTTCCAGATCGACCGGCGCCGGCGCGAGGCGCTGCTGCGCGGGCAGGATGACATTGCCCAGACCCTCGAACGGCTGGAAGAGATTGCCGCGTTTCAGGCGACCGACCGGGCAAGCCGGCCCTGGGCGCATCGCATCGTCGATGGAGACGCGGGATGAGCTTCGGCGATGTCAGGGCGCTGCTGTTCGACACTTTCGGCACGGTGGTCGATTGGCGTGGCTCGATCACCCGGATGGGCGAACGCCTGGCCGCAGAGAAGGGGATCGAGGGGGTCGACTGGGAGGCCTTCGCGCGGGCCTGGCGCGCCGGCTACCGCCCGGGCATGGCGCCGGTGATTGCGGGGGAGCGGCCATGGACGCCGATCGATGTGATCCACCGGGAGATACTTGAGAAAATTCTTGTAGAATACGGTATTGATAGCCATTTCTCCGATGACGAGAAGGCGGATTTCAATCTGATGTGGCACCGACTCGACCCCTGGCCGGACAGCGTGCCGGGGCTGTTGCGCTTGAAGCAGCAATATGTGATCGGCCCGCTCTCGAACGGGGCGACCGTGCTTTTGGTCAATATGGCAAAGCGGGCCGGGATCCCGTGGGACCTGATCATGTCTTCCGACGTGACCCGGGCTTACAAGCGCGATCCGCGCGCCTATCAGGGCGCGATCGCCGCCCTGGGGATTGAGCCGCATCAGGTGATGATGTGCGCCGCCCATAATGACGACCTGGACGCCGCGCGCGGGCAGGGCATGCGCACGGCCTATATCAACCGGCCCTATGAATATGGCGTTGGCCAGACAGTCGACTTCGAAGCAACCAGCGACTGGGATATCATCACCACCCATCTCGGTGGCATTGCCGATGTCCTGGGTGTCTGACACTTGGGCGCCTGAACACGAAGAGGGAGGAAAACGTGACCCCGGATCTCATCTACCTGGCCTGGAGCGCCACGCTGACAGCGGTTCTGTGGATCCCCTATATCGTCGGGCGCAGCCTGGCGGTCGGGATACCCAACGCCGACGTCTACCGCGACCCGACCCCGCCCGAGATGCCGGCCTGGGTCAAACGCTGTGACCGGGCGCATCTGAACGCGGTCGAGAGCCTGACCCCCTTTGCGGCGCTCGTGCTGGTCGCCAATGCGGCGGGCCTGGCCAACGAGACCACGGCGTTCTGGGCGATGATCTATTTCTGGGCCCGGGTTGCCCATGCGGTGGTCTATTGGCTGGGCATTCCCTTCGCCCGGACTGGAGCGTTTGCGGTCGGGCTGATCGCGACGCTGCTGATTTTTGTCGAGGTCGCGTTCTAGGGTGCGCAACCACCGCATTGCCGCGATCCCCGGCGACGGAATCGGCACCGAGGTGATCGGCGCCGGGTTGCGGGTGCTGGAGGCGCTCGCGGTCCGGGATGGCGGGTTCGCCATCGAGGTTGCGCATTTCGATTGGGGGTCCGAGCGCTATCTGCGCGAGGGCGCGATGATGCCGGCGGACGGGTTGAAGCAACTCAAACCGTTCGACGCAATTTATTTCGGCTCGGCAGGAGATCCCAGGGTGCCGGACCACATCACCCTCTGGGGTCTGCGCCTGGCGATCTGCCAGCCCTTCGATCAATACGCCAATGTGCGGCCCGCGCGGGTGCTGCCCGGGATCGAGAGCCCGCTCAGCGGGATCGGCCCTGGCGATCTGGATTGGGTGATCGTGCGCGAGAATTCCGAGGGCGAATATTCCGGCGCCGGTGGCCGGGTGCATCAGGGCCATGGCGAGGAGGTGGGTCTGGACGTCGCGGTCTTCACCCGTGCGGGCGTCGAGCGTATCCAACGGTTCGCCTTGGATCTGGCGCGGTCTCGGCCGCGGAAGCATCTGACCCTGGTGACCAAGTCCAACGCCCAGCGCCACGGGATGGTGATGTGGGACGCGGTTTTCGAGTCGGTGAAGGGCGACTACCCGGACGTGACCACCGACAAGATGCTGGTCGATGCCATGACTACTCGGATGGTGCTCGACCCCGCCAGCCTCGACACCATCGTCGCCACCAACCTGCACGCGGACGTCTTGAGCGACCTAGCGGCGGCGCTGACCGGTAGCCTCGGCCTGGCGCCGACGGCGAACCTGAACCCGGAGCGGCGCTTCCCCTCGATGTTCGAGCCGATCCATGGCTCGGCCTTCGACATCATGGGGCAGGGTGTGGCGAACCCGATCGGCAGTTTCTGGTCCGCCTCGTTGATGCTGGAGCATCTGGGCGAGGCGGCCGCGGCATCGACGCTGATGGCAGCGATCGAGCATGTGGCTGGGGCTGCGGAGGTCCGGCCCCGCGATCTGGGCGGCGAGGCGACCACTGAGCAGGTGACCAACGCGGTCATTGCCGCGATCGAAGGGGCGAACCGGTAGGGCGGGATTTATCCCGCCAACTCAGGAAAATAGCGGGATAAATCCCGCCCCACTGCTGAAAGCGCATCTAGGCCTTCATCCGCGTCTCGCTTCACTCGAAGAAGCAGCGGCAGATCCCAGGGCTGGCGGGCGAGGCCCGCCAGCACCGCGCCAATCCGGGGGCGCCCGGTCTCATCGAGTGCACCGGCGGCGAGAGTCGGCAACGCGCGCTCCGCCGGGTCCGCGACCGCGCGCAGGACATAAGCCGGGATGCCATGGACAGCGGCCACGGTGGCGACGCGATGCGTCTCCATATCGGCGAAAGCGGCGCCCAAGCGGCGGTGCAGATCAGCCTTGTGGGCGGGGGTCTCGATCACGGTCTCGGCCCCGAAGCAGGGCCCCGGATCGCCGACACCTGGCACCGGTGTCAGCGGAAGCGGATCGGCATCTGAGCAAATGACCGAGGATGCGGTCATTACCGCGCCTGGCTTCAGGTCCGGGTCCAAACCTCCCGCCAAGCCCCAGCTCAGCAGTGCCCGGCAGCCGGCTTCCGCCAGGCGCCGCGCCTCGGCCTCGGCCCGCGCGGGGCGAGCGCCGCAAATGCCGACGATGACGCGCGGATCATCGGCCCAGGCCCCCAGGGCCCGGCGCTCGCTTTCCATTCCACAGATGATACCAAGACGGGGGCTCAGATCCCCCATTTCACCTCGCGCTCGTTCGAGGCCATCAAGCCCTCGTAGCGCGCCATGGCCCAAAGCGGGAAGAACGCCGCGTAGCCGTGGTATTTGAGGTAGAAGACCTTCGGGAAGCCGGTTCCGGTATAGAGCGCCTCTTCCCAGCGCGGCCCGTCCGTCTCGCGCGGTGCGCTGTCGAGCCAGTCGATACCTCGCGCCACAGCGTCGGACTCGATCTCGCCCGCCGACATCAGCCCGAGCAGCGCCCAGGCGGTCTGCGATGGCACCGAGTCGCGGCCATGACCGGCGCCCCAATCCTCGTAGCTTTCCAGCCCCTCGCCCCAGCCTCCATCCGCGCGCTGACGGCCTTTCAGCCAGGCAACCGCATTGCGGATATAAGTCTGGCGCATGTCCTCGCCGGCGCCCTTCAATGCCACCAGGGCCGACCAGGTGCCATAGATGTAATTGGCGCCCCAGCGTCCGAACCAGGAACCGTCCGGTTCCTGCTCGCGCTTGATGAAGCCAATCCCCAGGCGGATCGGATCCGCATAGGTCTTGGCGTCGACCTGGGCCAGCGCACCGACGCAGCGCGCGGTCACATCGACGGTCGGCGGGTCGAGAAGCGCCCCGTGATCGGCGAACGGGATCGAATTCAGGTAGAAGTGTTCGTTTTCGGGATCGAAGGCGCCCCAGCCGCCGCTGCGCGACTGCATGCCGACCAGCCACTCGCAGGCGCGCGCGATGTTCATCGTATAGCGCTCGGGGTCTGCCCGGTGCATCGCCATGACCACGACGGCGGTATCGTCGACGTCCGGATAATCGGGATTCTCATATTGGAAGGCCCAACCGCCCGGGCGCAACCCCGGCCGCCGGACCGCCCAATCGCCTACATGATCCAGGATCTGCTTTTCGGCCAGCCAGTCGAGTGCCCGGATCAGGCGCGGGTCGTCCCGGTGGCCGCTCTCGGCCAGGGCATGGGCGGCCAGCGACGTGTCCCAGACCGGCGAAACACAGGGCTGGAAGTAGACCTGCTCGTCGCGCTCGATCATCAGCTTCTCAATTGCCTTGCGGGCGGTCATCATGTTTGGGTCGTCATCTGCGTAGCCCAGCGTCCGAAGCGCCATCACCGCGTTGGCCATAGCCGGGTAGATTGCGCCGAGCCCTTCCTCTCCATTGAGATGGCTGACAACGTAATCCTCGGCGCGCTTCACGGCACGGGCGCGCAGGCGTTCAGGGACGCGCGGCTCGACCACCTGCAGCACTTTGTCGAGCGCCAGGAAGCCATGACCGACTGCGCTGCCAGTCGGGTTGATCTGGTACTGCTTCTGCTTCCAGGGATCGATGGTGAAAAGCTCGGCAATTCCGCGCCCGGTCGGGTTCGCCGCGCGCGCCTTGCGGGCATAGAGAATCAGCAGAGGCGCCAGCACGGTCCGCGACCAATAGGCGATCTTCGACATGTGGAATGGGAACCATTGCGGCAGCAACATGCACTCGACAGGCATGGCGGGCACGCCGCGCCACGGGATCTGGCCGAAGATCGCCATCGAGAAGCGGGTGAAGACGTTTGCCTTAGCGGCGCCTCCCTGGGCCAGCACCCAAGTGCGTGCCCGGGCCATATGGGGCGCCTCGATATCCTCGCCGATCAGTTTCAGCGCCCAATAGGCCTTGATCGTGGCCGAGATGTTGCCTGGGCCGCCGGAATAAAGCGGCCAGGAACCGTCGCTGCTTTGATGTTCCCGCAAGTAGTCGGCGATCCGCGCCTCGCGCGGGGCGTCGATCTCGCCCAGAAAATGACGCATCAGGATGTATTCCGCCGGGATCGTGCAATCGGCTTCAAGCTCGAAGACGATATGCCCGTCATCGCGCTGCATCGCCCATAGCTTTTCGGCCTGGGAATCGATCAGATCCTGGCGCCGGTTTCGGGCCGAGGTTTCGACCGTCTCGAAGGCGACAACTGGGGGTGTCATCGCGGCATGAACTCCGTCCCTTTTCCAGCGGATAGCGCGTCAGCCCATGCCTTGCGCGCCGCCATGTATTATCCGCGCGACCGTCTCACCAGACCGAATCGCCCCTTCGATCGTCGCCGGCAGGCCTGTATCGGTCGCGTCACCTGCGAGATAGAGGTTATCCATAACCATCCCCGGTTGTAAACGTTTGGCAACGCCTTGGGGAGACTGGTCAAATGTCGCACGGCGCTCTTTGTTGATCCTGGCGGCTAAATAGGTCGATTGGGGCGGTAATCCAAGGGCAGGGGCGATTTCGCGCCAGATTTCGGCGATCAGATCTTCTCCATCGCGGCCGTCGGCCTCCAGCGCGTCTGCGGCGGAAACCGTGACGCTGAGCACGTCGCCACGGTGGAAAACCCAATGGGAGAGCGAATTCAGGATGCCGAGAATCGGTGGGGTTTCCGGCGGCGGCGGCCGGTCCAGCCGGAAGAATGCGTTCACGATGGTGCAGGCGTCCTCCGGCGGGTCGATGCCGTCAAGGACGCCGCGCAGGCGGGTGGGAGGCAGGGCCAGGACAACCCGGTCGGCTGGGCCGAGCGCCTCGTCACCGTCCGTGAACCGCAAAACGCCCGCGCGGCCAGTCTCAATTTCGACGTGGCGCAGCTGGCGGCCGAATCGGATCTCGGCGCCCTTGCCGCGCAGCCAATCTACGGCCGGATCGACCAAAGCGTGGCCAAGGCCGTCCGGCGCTAAAATCGGCCGGGAATGGGCGGCGCCACGGCCGAAGGTCTCGCGCAGCACGGGCCAAAGCAACGTGGCGGCGGCGCGGTCGGGCGTTGTGTTGATCGCGGCGAGCGTCAGCGGCTCCCAGAAGCGGGTCCAGATCGCGCTACGTTCGGACAGGATGTCGGCAACCGTTTGATCCCGGCCGGCCCGCGCAAGGCGCAGTCCGCCCAGATAGTCGCGGATCCGGGTGCCCGGGATACGCCGGCTGGGCATCGCGATCCACCATGGGATCGGCCCGTTGGTCATTTGAACCGCCCAACGCTCGCCGCTTTCGAGGTCGACGAAGGGGAAGTGCGCAGGTCCCATCACCAGCCGGTTGCGGGCGCCGATCACCCGGGAATAATCGAGTGCCGCGCGATTGCCGCTGAGAAGCAGATGGTTGCCATTGTCAATCACCCGGTCGAGGCGCGGATCGTGGAACGACCGGCACCGCCCGCCGGCAAAGGGATTTGCCTCGTGGATCACGACGCGCCGGCCACGCTCGGTCAAGCGCACCGCCGCCGAGAGGCCCGCGAGCCCGGCGCCGACGACATGAACGGTTCCCTCGGGCATCACCCAGCGGGGTTTCGGGGCGCGATCGGCGCCGCGAGGCAGGCGATCCCGCGCAAGAGCTTGGCCGGCTTCGAGAGCCGGACTGGCTCACCGCGCCTGAACTCGCGCGCCTCCATCTGGGCGAGGTAGCCCTCGTAGACGCCGGTCATCAGCAGGGCGGGCGCCAGGGCTCGGCGCGAGTGCCCCGACATCGCCTGGCGCGCGGCGGTGAATTCGGCGCGCGCCTCGCGCCCCAGCGCCGCGCAGGCACGCCAGAGATCGGGATGCACCACGGCCGCCGCCGGGTCGTCCGCCGGCACGCCCGCTTCGTCGAGCATTTCACGGGGCAGGTAAAGCCGCCCGATCGCCGCGTCCTCCTCCACGTCCCGCAGGATGTTGGTGAATTGGAACGCATCCGCCAGTGCCAGGGCGGCCCTTTCGGATTGCGGCCCGATCCATGCGCCGAAGACGCGCATCGACAGCATCCCGACCGTCCCGGCGACCCGGCGCGTGTAGGCGCGCAGTTGAGTCATCGGCGGCGCGACGATGGGGCCGTCGGCATCCATCTCCATACCCTCGATCAGCATCAGGAACTCGGTCTTCGGCAGATCGTAGCGTTCGACCGGACCGAGCAGTGCTTGGCCGATGGCCGAGCGCGGGCGCCCCTGATAAAGCCGGCCGATCTCGGCGCACCAATCGTCCAACAGCCGGTGCTTGTCAGCCAGTGGCCAGTCCTCGTCGGCAATGTCGTCGATGACGCGCGCGAAGGCGTAGATCGCCCGCATGGCGTCGCGCCTGGGCTTGGCGAGAATGCGCATGCCGGTCGCGAAAGATGTCTGCGCGCGCGCGGTGATTGAATCGGCGATCCGTTGCGGGCTGCTGCCCCGGGGAGCCGGGCGGGGCGCGAGCGCTTCGATCTGTGCGGCCATGGGCATCGGCGTCACGGGCGCAACAGGCGAACGACCCCGGCAAAAGCGCCGGCGGCAAGGTCGAGCCAGGAATGCTTCACCCGCCGCATCAACGGATCCTCACGGCGCAGACGTGCCGATAGGCGGCGGGCCAGGCGTTGGATCACCGCTATCTCGGCTGCCAGCCGGCGGTCGCGGGTCCGGTCCGCCAGCGGCTCGGCAATATCGAGCAGGTGGTCACAGCCGCCGAGGCAGCGGTCGATCACCTTGCGCAATCCGGGGTAACTGAAATCGGCGTCCAAGGCGGTGACATCGATCCCGGATTCGGCCATCCAATCAGCGGGCAGATAGACCCGGTCTAGTTCGCGCCGGTCGTCGCCCAGATCCTGCAGATGGTTCAGGACCTGCAACGCGGCGCAAAGCGCATCCGATGGGACATGGGTGCCCTGTCCCTCGCCATGCAGATGCAGCAGATAACGCCCGACGGGATGGGCTGAGTTGGCGCAATAGCCCATTAGCTCGGCCCAGTCCGCATAGCGCAGCTTGGTTGTGTCCTGACGGAATGCGATCAGCAGATTGCGCGCGCAGTCATCGGGCACGCCAGTCTCGGTCAGGCTGTCGCGGAGCCGTGTGGCGGTAACGGGCTCGGTGGCGCCCGGTGCGAGCCCGGCTTCGAAGGCATCGAGGCGGCGGATCTTTTCCTCGGGCGAGATGCCGGGGTTGTCGGCGATGTCATCGGCGGCCCGGGCGAAAGCATAGTAGCGCATCACATGGGGCCGTAGATGCTTGGCAATCAGCCACGAGCCGACCGGAAAATTCTCGTCCCCCGCGCCCTTGCCGGACGGGGTCTCGATCGTCTCCGGCAGGGGTTCCGATTGGGCCGCCATCGCGCACCTGGCCGTTTCGCTCTGCGGTGCAACATAGTCGCGGCGCGGGGCCAGCACAATCAAAGTGGCGCAGCAGCGGGGATGGCCGCGACCCGGTCAAAGGCCGCGACTTGCCACAGCGCATCGCCAAGCTGGTCCGCCGCTTCCATGCCGATCACCGGCGCGGCCAGCATCCGGAACTTCGCCGTCAACGCCGCGTCGTCCAGCGGGAAATCGGGGTCGCCCCGGCGGGTCGGTTGGCGGAATCGGTGGGTTTCTCCGCCAATGGTCATGATCATGACCTCGGCCGGGCGCAGTACCGGGAAGGCCGCCTCTGCCTCTGGATCGACCCCGACCCGCACGCGCGCCATCATCGCGCGCAGGTCCGGGTTGTGCAGCCGGTCTTCGGCAAACGCCGCCAGATCGACGGGGTGTCCCAGCGCCGCGAGGCCCACGCAATAGGGCAGGCTGAATTTCGCCTCATAGGGTGTTTGCGGGTCGTGATTGCCGCAGATTTCGACGCCGGCGCGGTAGGTCCCCACATGGATCTTGGCGATCTTAGTTGGGTCTAGCCCGATACCGACGATCTCACTGGTGGCGTCGATGGCGGCGAAGCAGTGCCCGCAGCAAGGATAGGGTTTGCAGGTGATCCGCTGGATTGTCCATTCGCTGCCGAGACCCTCGGTTGCCTGGTCCCAATCCGGCTTGTCGCTCATCGCCGCGCCGAAGCCGCGCGTGGCCTCAAACATGTCGGGCACACCGGTCAGGCCCTCGGCCGCGGCCATCGCAGCCAGCAATCCACCCTCCGCGGCGCGCCCCGCATGCAGCGGCTTGGTCATCGCGTCACTCGAGAACGCGTGGCGCAATCCGGCGGCAAAGCTGGCGGCGTTGGTCAGGGCGTGAGCGATCTGGCCGGTATCGAGCCGCTGAACTCGTCCGGCCGCAGCGGCGGCACCGATGAACCCAACCGTCGCGGTTGTGTGCCAGAACCGGTAGTGCGCCGGGTTCACGGCCCGGGCGATCCGGTTCGACACCTCGTAGCCCGCGATGATCCCGGCGAGCAGTTCAGCGCCGGACGCATTCTGCGCGTTGGCCGCTGCCAGAGCGGCTGGAATGACCGCCACGCCGGGATGATAGAGCCCGGGGCTATAGATATCGTCCACCTCGACCGTGTGAGAGGCCGTGCCGTTAATCAGCGCAGCGGTTCGCGCATCCGCCGAGGTGCCGCCTGGCAGAAGCCTCGCGGGGCCGCCCCTGGGTCTCAAGGCCGTGCGCAGCACAGTGGCGGGTGCCTCGATCGACCCGGCAATGGCACCGCCCCACCAATCGACCAGACAACGGGTCGCCGCGTGCCGGACCGCGTCAGGCACATCGCGCAAATTGGCGGCGAATTCGGCGAAGGTTTGGGCGACGGACATATTTTACCTTGCGGTGCTCTGGTTTGCCGAAGGCTCATCGACACCCTATGAGGGATCAAGAGGGTGTCCAGGCCGAGAACCAGATATACGCCACGGGATCGGGGGAATGTCATGAAATTGATCGTCTTGCCGGGGGATTGCATCGGCCCGGAGATCACAGACGCGGCGATGGCCGTGCTGAGCGCCGTGAACGGAGCGCGCGGGCTGGGATTGGCATTTGATCACGACATCGTCGGGCTCGAGAGCCTGGAGAAACACGGCTCGACACTGCGCGAGGGCCTGATCGCGCGGTTGCCCAGTTATGACGGGATCATTCTCGGCCCCAACCACGGGGCGATTTATCCGCCCGCGAGCGAGGGCGGCATTAACTACTCAGCCTATCTACGCACCAAGCTGGACCTCTACGCCAATATCCGTCCTGCCCGCACCCCGCCGGGCAAGCATCCGCACACCGCCAATCCTTTCGACCTGATCATCGTGCGCGAGCTGACCGAAGGCCACTATGCCGACCGCAACATGCACGAGGGCGTGGCCGATCTGATGGTCACGCCGGACGTGGCGGTGAGTTTGCGCAAGGTGACCCGTTTCGCCTGCGAGCGCATCGCCCGGCGCGCCTGCGAGCTGGCGATGACCCGCGACAAGCGTGTGACGGTGGTTCACAAGGCGAATGTGCTGAAGCGCGGCGACGGGTTGTTTCTGGAGAGCGCGCGCGCGGTCGCCAAGGAATTCCCTGAAATCACTATGGACGACGTGATCGTCGACGCCATGGCTGCCTGGCTGGTGCGCGCACCGGAACGGTTCGACGTGGTGGTGACCGGCAACCTCTATGGCGACATCCTGTCGGACTTGGCGGCGGAACTGTCGGGCAGCCTGGGGCTGGCGGGCTCGATCATGGCGGGCGACGATCTCTGCGCCGCCCAGGCCCAGCACGGCGCGGCGCCGGACATCGCCGGGCAGGACAAGGCCAATCCGACCTCGATGATTCTGTCGGTGGCGATGCTGCTCGAATGGCTGGGCGCCCGGCGCGGGCGGGCAGATCTCACCCAGGCGGCGAGCGCCATGACAAAGGCGGTCGACCAAGTTCTGGCGGATACGGCGCGCTGCACGGCGGACATGGGCGGCAGCAACGGCACCGCGGCTTTCGGTGCGGCGGTGGCGCGGGAGGCCATCCAGTAGGGCGGGCAAATTTGTCCGCCCTGCCAATCACGCCCCCGCCGCCAACGGGCAGAAACCAACAGGGGTCATCAGCTTGTTGGTCTGGCTCTCCAACGCGCCCAGTTCGGCGCTTTTCTTGGTATAGGCGAGCCATTCCGGGTCGGACCACAGCTTTGCCCGCTTGGCCTCGCGATCGCCGGCATTCTCGTAGACCCAAATATGGACGTATTCGTTCGGGTCGCCGGTCTCGGTTTTCAGATAGCAAAGCGGCTCGCCCAGGCACCGGAACTGCGGCGGCTTGCCGAATTCCTCGTAGAGCGCGAGGTGAGCATTGATCGTGCCGGGGCGGCAGCGGTAGGTGCGGACATCCAATAGCATCACTCGGTCTCCTTAGCTTGCAGGGCGGCCCAGATCCGGTCCGGCGTCGCGGGCATCTCGAAATGGGTCACGCCAAGTGCGTTGCAGATCGCGTTGACGATGCAGACCATCGAGCCAACGGTGCCAGCCTCACCCACCCCCTTGGCGCCGACCGGGTTGACCTTGGTGGGCACCTCGCGGGCGCGGAATCTGATCTCTGGCATCATGTCGGCGCGCGGCATGGCATAGTCCATGTAGCTGCCGCTCAGCACCTGGCCGTCTGGCGCATAGGTCATCCGTTCCAACAGTGATTGGCCGGCACCCTGGCAGACCCCGCCATGCATCTGGCCGGTGAGCGTGGTCAGGTTGAAGACATGGCCCACATCCTCGACAACGGTGTAGCCCAGCACCTCGATTCCCCCGGTTTCCGGATCGATCTCGATCTCGGCGATGTGGCAGCCGTTCGGGAAGGTGACCTTCTCGGGCGTGAAGTTGGTTTGGCCTGCCAATGGGTCTCCATCTCCTGCCGACTTGGCCGCGACTTGACCCAGCGTGACCGAACGGTCGGTACCGACCACTGTAAAGGTGCCATCCGAGAATTCGATATCCCCAGGCGCGGCCTCGAGCATGTCGGCCGCCTTGTCAGAACCTTTGCGGATCACCTCGCGGATCGCCATCATGGCGGTCGAGCCGCCGGTCGGCGCCGAGGCCGATCCGCCGGAGCCCCTTCCACCCGGCAGGTCGTCGGTGTCGCCCTGGCTGAAAGTGACCTGGTCGCGGGTGACGCCGAAGGCTTGGCCGACCATGTCGGTGAACATGGTCTGCAATCCTTGCCCGACCGACATCGCGCCTGCGTGGAACACGACAGTGCCGTCAGGATTGACGGTGATGCGGGTATGGTCCGCGCCGGGGTTACCATAGGGCCCGCCCGCGACCTCGATCGGGTTGGCGAAGCCGAGGCCGCGCAGTTTTCCCTGCGCCGCGGACTCGGTTTTGCGAGCGAAAAAACCATTCGAGTCAGATATATCAGCGGCTTGCCTCATGTTCTCTTCGAACTCACCGCAATCGTATTCATATGCGACGCCAGTGTCGTAGGGCATGGCCTCGGGCGGCACGAGGTTCTTTAAGCGCAGCTCGAATGGATCGATGCCCAGCTCGGCGGCGGCCATGTCAATCAGGCGCTCGATGACATAGGTCGCCTCGGGCCGCCCTGCTCCGCGATAGGGGCCCAGCGTGTGGATATGCGTGTAGACCCCGTAGGCACGCGCGGCCGAGGGCCCGACCCGGTAGACGCCGGTGATGCCCGGGAAATTTGCCGGGCCCGCGGCAACCGCCAGCCCACCCAGATAGGCGCCGATATTCATGTCGTAATGTGCGGATACCCCCAACAGGTTGCCGTCGTCATCAAAGCCCAGCGCCGCATCGATCGTGGTATCGCGGCCATGCATGTCTGTCAGGAAATCTTCGCTGCGTTCGGCAATCCACTTGACTGGGCGGCCAAGCGACCGGGCAGCGAGCAGGCTCAGGATGTCCTCGACATAACAGCCGATCTTCATCCCGAACGAGCCGCCGACATCGCGGGCGATTACGCGCACCTCCGAAGCCTCGATCCCGAAGATTGCCGCAATCTGGCCCTTGCTGGCATGGGGGCTTTGGGTCGAGGCATGGAGCACCATGCGCCCGCCGGCCATCTCGGCGACACAGCCGCGCGGTTCCATCGAATGGGCCAGGACCCGGGTCACGTGGCTGTCGAGCGAGACCCGGCGGGGCGCCGCGGCAATGGCGGCCTCGGCCTTGTCCCAGTCGCCGCGCCCCCAGACGAAGGCGACGTTGCCCTCGACCTCCTCCCAGACCTTGGGCGCGCCCGGCGCGCGGGCGTCGCGCGCCTCGGTGACCGTCTCGATCTCGTCGAGATCCAACTCGACCAATTCCGAGGCATCGCGGGCGGCATCGCGGCTTTCGGCGACGATGAACGCGACCGCCTCGCCGGTATAGCGCACGGTGCCCGTTGCCAGGACCGGGCGCGCTGTCTGGAAGGCCTCGTCGCGGGTCAGGTCCGGCAGCTTGACGCCACATAGCATATGCGTCGGCTCACCATTTGCGGCCAAGTCCTCGGCGGTCCAGACACCGAGCACACCAGGCGCCTCACGCGCAGCACTGACGTCCAGAGAAAGGATCTTTCCCGGCCCAGGCGCGCGGGCGACCACGGCATGGACCATGTCGGCAAGTTGCAGGTCGTCCACGTAACAGCCCTGGCCGGTGACGAAGCGGCCGTCCTCGATCCGGCCCTGGAATTGCCCGTGCTGGGTATGCTGCATCGACGTCTCCTCAGCGGCCCTGGAACTGGGGCTTGCGTTTTTCCATGAAGGCGCGGCGGCCTTCCTTGTAGTCCTCGCTGGCGAAGCAGGCGGCGACCATATCGTCGCATTTCGCCAGGTCACGGTCCGCCGGGTCGGCCAGGACTTGTGTCGAAATGAACTTCATCGCCTGGATTGTCATCGGCGCGTTCGCCGCGATGGTGTTGGCATAGTCGGTGACCACGGCGTCGAGGTCATCAAGAGGCACCACCTGCTGCGCAAGCCCGATGCGGAGCGCGTGGTCGGCGCCAATCCGCTGGGCCGAGAACATCAGGTGCCGCGCATTGGCGATGCCGATGATGTTGGCCAGCCGCTGGATCGCCTCGAAGGGATAGCCGAGCGCCAGCTTTGCAGCGGGCATCCCGAAGCTGGCATTGTCCGAGCAGATGCGCAGGTCGCAAGCGCAGGCCAGGTTCAGGCCGCCGCCAATGCAGAATCCGTGGATCATGGCGATGGTCGGCTTCGGGAAATGCTCGACCAGGCGATAGACCGCGCGGGTGCGGGAATTGTAGTGCTGCTGGGCTTCGGCCGTGCCGCGGCTCTTCTCGAATTCCGAGATATCGGCGCCGGAGACGAAGGATTTGCCGCCGGCGCCCGATAGGACCAGGACGCGGATATCGGGGTCTGCCTCAAAGTCCTGCAGAATCTTTTCCGCCGCCTCCCACATCTCGAGAGAGACCGCGTTCCGCTTTTCGGGCTGGTTGAAGATCATGTGGCCGATGGCACCGTCGCGGCGCGCGAGCATTTTCTCGGTCATGGCGCGGTCGCCCCTTTTTTTCAAATGATGTTGCGGGCGCTCAGGTCCGCGATCTCTTCCGGGCTCAATCCCAGTTCCTCAAGGACTGCACTGGTATGCTCGCCCCGATCCGGCGGGTGCGTCGCCATTTGCGTTGGCGTCCGGGTGAGATTGACGGGTTGCGCGACCAACTGGGTCTGGCCGAATGGCAGGGTCTCGATATTCGCTGCCATTTCCAGATGCTGCACCTGGGGGTCGGCAAAGACCTCATCGATCTTGTAGGCCGGTCCACTGGGGACGCCGGCCTCGACCAATGCGTCCACCAACTCGCGTGAGTTTCGGGTCTTGGTGACCTCGGTGATGGCGGCGTTCAGGGCGTCGCGGTTTTCCTTGCGCTTGTATTGGTCGGTATAGCGGGGGTCGTCGATCCATTCCGGGTGCCCCATCGCTTCGGCAAACCGGCGCCAGATCACCTCGCCCGACACCGCGATATTGACCGCGCCGTCAGCGGTGGGGAAGAGCCCTGTCGGCACCGAGGTGGGGTGGTCGTTGCCCACTTGCGGCGCGACCTCCCGCGAGACCAGCCAGCGGGCGGCCTGGAAGTCCAGCATGAAAATCTGTGCTTGCAGCAGCGAGGTATGCAGCCATTGGCCTTCGCCCGACTTCTCGCGCTCGATCAGCGCGGTCAGAATGCCCATGGCGGCGAAAAGACCGGCTGTCAGGTCCGCTACGGGGATGCCGACCCGCATCGGCCCGCGCCCGGACTCACCGGTGATCGACATCAGTCCGCCCATCCCTTGGGCGATCTGGTCAAAACCCGGGCGCTTTGCATAAGGACCGTCCTGGCCGAAGCCCGAGATCGAGGCGAGGATGATGCGCGGGTTCACCGCTTTCAGGGACTGGTAATCGACCCCCAGCCGGTGCTTCACGTCGGGCCGGAAATTCTCGACCACCACATCTGCGCCTTCGACCAGCCGCTTGAAAAGGGCAAGCCCATCGGGTTCCTTCAGGTTCAGGGTCAGCGAGCGCTTGTTCCGGTGCAGGTTCTGGAAATCCGCCGTCGCACGGCCGGCGCCCAGGGCACCATCGGCTTCCAGCGAGGCGGGCATCTCGATCTTGATGACGTCGGCGCCCCAATCGGCCAACTGCCGGACGCAGGTTGGCCCCGAACGCACCCGGGTCAGGTCTAGCACCTTGATATGGTCCAGCGCCGTCGAGGCGGGTTGATGGGGCACCATCCTCTCCCTGATAATCAGTGCGCAGAATTTGACAGATGCGCCACTGACGACGCTACTTTACGAGACGCCGATGCGCGCGCAACGGCGAAACCCCGGGCTTCCGCCCTGCGGGAGCCAGGTAGCGTCAGTATCAGGGACATGATCATGATGGATGGAGCTTCCCAAAGCCTTGCCATTCAGCCGATCTCGGGGGCGCTGGGGGCCGAAGTGAGCGGCATCGATCTGGCACGCATGGACGAAGCGGCCTTTGCGGCGATCCATCAGGCTTTCCTCGACCACCAGTTGCTCGTCTTTCGTGGGCAGGGTCTTGCGCCCGCGGACTATGTCGCACTCGCTCGGCGCTTTGGCGCACCGGCAGAATATCCGTTCGCCAAGGGATTGGAGGGGTTCCCGGAGATCACCATGATCGCCAAGGAGGCGGACCAGACCTCGAATTTCGGCGGCATGTGGCACTCGGACACGACCTACAAGCCCGATCCGCCCAAGGCGACGATGCTGAAAGCGGTCGAGACCCCGCCCGCCGGGGGCGACACGCTGTTTGCCTGCCAGTACCGGGCCTACGAAACCCTGTCGGATGGTATGAAGGCGGTACTGCGGGGGCTGAAGGGGGTCAGCAGCTCCGCCAAGAACGCCAGCGCACTCAGGACCGCGCATCTGGCGACCGGTTCAATGAGCGCGAGTGAGAAGGCGGCGGACGTGCTGACGGCGAGCCATCCGGCGGTGCGGCGGCACCCAGAGACCGGACGGCTGGCGCTTTATGTGAATCGCTCGCACACGGTGGCCTTCGAGGGCATGACCGAGGCCGAGAGCGCGCCGCTGCTCGACTATCTTTTCGAACATCAGGTGCAGCCGGAATTCACCGCCCGCGTGCGGTGGGAGCCGGGCACGGTGGTGATCTGGGACAACCGCTGCATGCAACATTGCGCGGTCAACGACTATGACGGCCACCGGCGCGAGATGTGGCGGATCACGCTGGAGGGTCAGGTGCCCGATGGCGTGTGAAGGGCGGAAATCTTAAGGCGGGGAAATTTGTCCACCCTACCAGACGTGCCATCATTCCGCCGCCCGGATACAAGCGAGGAACGCTTGGCCGAATCGCTCGGCCTTGGTCTCGCCGACGCCGGGGATGCGGATCAGCTCGGCCAGGTCGCGGGGGCGCGCCTGGGCGATGTTGGCCAGTGCTGCCGGGGCGCAGACCAGATACTTCTCGGTGCCGAGCGTGCCGTGGGTCAGCCCCGACTGGGCCTCGGCCAGCGCATCGTAAAGACTACCGTATTGGTCTCCCGCCAGCTTGCGCCGGGCCGGGTGGGGCAGGGCGACCGGACCGGCGGCGATCACTTCCAGGAACGCCTGGCCGAAGCTAGCCAGCTTGCGGGCGCCCACCCCGTGGCATTCGGCGAATTCGTCGAGCGTCCGGGGCTTGCGCGCGGCCATGTCGAGCAGGCTTGCGTCGGGGAAGATCACATAGGCGGGCACCCCACGCGCCTTCGCCAGCTCGGTGCGTTTGGCGCGCAGTGCCTCGAACAGTTCCTCGTCGCTGGGGTCGATGGTGATGGCTCGCGGACGGCGCTCCTTGCGCGGGCGGCGGGTGAGCGCGTCCTTGCGTAGCATCACGGTCTCCGTGCCTTTCAGCACTGGCTCGGCCGCGGGCGTCATCTGCCAGCCGCCCATCTCGGTCACGCTGGCGAGGTTCAACGAATAGATCTGGCGGAAGATCGCGCGCCATTGGTTGCGCTCGAATTCGGCGCCGACGCCAAAGGTCGGCAAGCGGTCGTGGCCGAGTTGGGTGACCCGCTCTGTCGTCTCGCCGCGCAGGATCGCGATCAAGTGCTCGACCCCGAACCGCTGTCCCGTCCGGAGCATGGCCGACAGGGCCTTGCGGACGGCCTCGGTGCCGTCGAACCGCTCGGGCGGATCGCGGCAGAGGTCGCAATTGCCGCAGGGTTCGGCCAAGTCTTCACCGAAATAGGTGAGCAGGGTCTGGCGGCGGCAGCGCGGCGCCTCGGCCAGCGCCAAAAGCGCGTTCAAGCGCTGGTGATCGGCGCGTTTCCTCTCGGCAGGTGCGTCGGTCTCGTCGATCTGCCGGCGCCTCAGCTTGATGTCGTCGATGCCGTAAAGCGTCAGGGTATCGGCGGGCGCGCCATCGCGGCCCGCGCGGCCAACCTCCTGGTAGTAGGCCTCCATCGATTTCGGCAGGTCGGCGTGGATGACGAAACGGACGTCTGGCTTGTCGACCCCCATGCCGAAGGCGACCGTTGCGGCCATGACCACCCCATCCTGGGCGGTGAACCGGTCCTGGCGGGCGCTACGGGTCTCCGGGTCTAGCCCGGCGTGATAGGCCATCGCGTCGATCCCGGCGCCGCTGAGCGCTACGGCCAGGCTCTCGGTCTTCTTGCGGCTGGAGCAATAGATGATGCCCGACTGGCCGGGGCGGCGTTTGACGAAGTCGAGGATGCGGGATTGCGGCGAGGCCTTGGGTTCGAAGGCCAGGTAGAGGTTCGGCCGGTCGAAGCCGCGCAGGAAGACCCGCGGAGTCTGGGCAAAGAGACGGGCTTGGATGTCCGCGCGGGTCTCGGCATCCGCCGTGGCAGTGAAGGCGGCGGTCTGGACGTTGCCCAAGGCCCCGCGCAGCGCGCCGATCTTCAGGTAGTCAGGCCGGAAATCGTGGCCCCATTGGCTGACGCAATGGGCCTCGTCAATTGCGAGCAGGGTCACACCGGCGCGTTTCAAGAGGGCGGTCGTCGCCTCCGAGGCCAGCCGTTCGGGCGCCATGTAGAGCAGGCGGAGCCGGCCGGCCTCGAGCGCCTCGAATACCCGCTCGGTCTCCCATGGATCGTTCGCCGAGGTGAGCGCGCCGGCCTCGACCCCCGCCTCGCGGAGCGCGGCGACCTGGTCGCGCATCAGGGCGATCAGGGGCGAGATGACCAGGGTCAGCCCTTCGCGCCGGATCACCGGAAGCTGGTAGCAGAGCGACTTGCCCCCACCCGTCGGCATGATGGCCAGCACGTCCTGGCCGCCGAGGATCGCAGCCACGATTTCCTCCTGCCCTGGGCGGAAGGCGTCAAAGCCGAAGACCGATTTTAGAAGCTCGCGGGCCCGCTCCATCCCACCCTCGAAGATTCGCTCGGGAGCGAGTCTAGAGGGGCGCGGCCATGGTGTGAATTGGGTTAGCGGCTCAGATCGAGAAACTTGTGCCGCAGCCGCAGGTCGAGGTGGCGTTGGGGTTCTCGACGGCGAAGCGGGCGCCGATCAGCTCGTCCTTGAAATCGATGACCGAGCCCGAGAGAAAGGGCATGGATTCCGGGTCGACCAGCACCTTGTGGCCGTCCTGCTCGATCACGATGTCGCCGTCGGCGGGTGCGTCCTCCAGCACGAATTCGTACTGGAATCCGGAACAGCCGCCGCCCAGGACCGCCACCCGCAAGGCCTTGGCCGCGCCGTCCTCGGCGATCTGGGCCAGCCGCGCGAAGGCACGGTCAGTGACAGTGACGGGTATCGTCAGGTCCATGCGATTTCCTGTTCGGCGTCCTATATAGCCATTTCATGTCACGAATCGGCTATAAAGCCCGCGTAACACGCTGACCTTAAATGTATCCACGCCGCGCGATCAGACAAGGGGGGGCGATGGAAGAGACCCATCTGGCGCCTTTCGCCTGCCATGCTCGCGCAAGCCGCGGGCGGCTTCATTCCGAGCCAGAAAGCGCCCATCGTTCGCCCTATCAGCGCGACCGGGACCGGATCATCCATTCCTCGGCCTTTCGGCGGCTGAAACACAAGACCCAGGTCTTTGTCGAGCATGAGGGGGACTACTACCGCACCCGGCTGACTCACTCGATCGAGGTCGCGCAGATCGCGCGCACCATTGCCCGGACGCTGCGGCTGAACGAGGATCTGGCCGAGGCGGTGGCCTTGGCCCACGACCTGGGTCACACGCCCTTTGGCCACACCGGCGAGGAGGCGCTGGCCGACTGCCTGGCCGCCGAGGGTGGGTTCGATCACAACGCCCAGGCGCTGAAGATCGTCACGGCGCTCGAGCGTCACTACGCGGAGTTCGACGGGCTGAACCTGACCTGGGAGACGCTGGAGGGGATCGCCAAGCATAACGGGCCGCTGCTGGCGGAGGTCGGCGCGCCCGGCGACACCCTGCCGCTGGCAATCGCCAATTATGTGGCGGGACACGATTTGGAGCTCCACACCCATGCGGGGTCCGAGGCGCAGGTGGCGGCGCTGTCGGACGACATCGCTTATGTGAACCATGATTTGCATGACGGATTGCGGGCGGGGTTGTTCAGTCTGGAAGAAGCCTGCGCCTTGCCGGTGGTTGGCGATTGCTTCGCCGAGGTCGACGCCGCCTATCCGGGGCTGGAGAGCCCACGGCGCCAGCACGAGGCGCTGCGCCGCGTCTTTGGGATGATGGTCGAGAATCTTCTCGCCGAGACCAAACAGCAACTCATCGCCCGCGACCCGCAATCGCCAGCCGACATTCGCGCCATGGACCAGCCACTGGTTACCTTTTCGGGCGCGATGGCGGGCGATATCGGCGCGATCAAGGCGTTCCTGTTCCAGCACATGTATCGCCACTACAAAGTGCGCAGGATGCGCGCCAAGGCCGCCGGCGTGGTGCGCGATCTTTTCGACATATTCACTAACGATACCGGGCTGATGCCGGTGGAATGGGCCATGGCGGCGGCCGAGGCGGCCTCGGAGGACGCGCGTGCCCGGATCGTTGGCGACTACATCGCGGGGATGACCGACCGGTTCGCGTTGGAAGAGCACCGCGTGTTGACCGATCCGGCCGCCCGGGCGTAAAGAGCGCGGCGACCGCAACTCGCCGATGCTTGGACGATGACGATGAACAGCCGGACCGAAGGCTATCTGTATCTGCTGGGCTTTGGGCTCTGCATTCCGGCGGCCAATTGGCTGATTGGGAATGCGGGGACCTATTGCGTGCCCGATGGCCCGTGCCTGATCCCGGTGGCACCGGGCATCATGGCGCCGAGCGGGGTGCTGATGATAGGTCTGGCGCTGGTGCTGCGCGACCTGGTTCAGCGGCGGTTAGGCCTGCGCTGGGTGACTGGCGCGATCCTGGCGGGCGCGGTTCTGTCGGGCTTTTTCGCGCCGCCCAGCCTGGTGCTGGCCTCGGTGCTGGCTTTCCTGGTGTCCGAGTTCGCGGATCTGGCCGTCTACACGCCGCTGCAAGAGCGCCGGCTGGTGCTGGCGGTGCTGGCCTCGAGCGTGGTTGGCCTGGTGATCGACAGCCTGGTCTTTCTTTATGTCGCCTTTGGCAGCCTGGAATTCCTGACCGGTCAGGTGATCGGCAAGGGCTGGATGGTGCTGCTGGCGCTGCCCTTCATCGCTTGGCTACGACGCCGTGACGAGCGCCTTGGGCGCGCGCCCGCCTAACCCGACCGCGCAACCGCTGGTAGGCGCCGGGGCGCCAGATAGGGCAGCTTGGCGCGGCGTTTGAGCACCCATATCTCGGCGGATTGCAAGCAGCGCTCGCGCAATTCGTCCTGGTCGGGAAGCCGTTGCTCTTCAGTCAGATACAAGACCGTTTCACTGGAATCGAACATCATCCCCTCCGTCAAAAGGCGGCGATGCCGGAGGCGTCCTCCGCATTTCGATGAAAATTAGGGGCGTTAAGATTAACAAATCGGAAATGCTCGCGGAGGTTGTGCGGCGCGCGGTTATTCCAGCCGTGGCCAGGTATCACTGAGACGGTAGCCGCCCGGCCAGGGGTCCTCTGGGTCCAGCATGTGTTGGTGGGTGCCGGTGATCCATGCGCGGCCCGACAGGGTGGGGACGATCGCCTTGTGTCCGGCGATCTCGGTCTCGCTGTCGATCGTGCAGTGGAACTCGGAGCCGATGATCGAAACCCCCGTGTAGCGGTCGCCTGGCCGCATTTGCCCCTTGGCATGCAGCACCGCCATGCGGGCGCAGCAGCCGGTGCCGCAAGGCGAGCGGTCGAGCTTGGCGGGGCGGATCGCCACGGCGTTGCGTCCAAGAAGCGCGTGGTCGGCCTCAACGACCGGCGCGGCGATTTGGCAAAACGAGATATGGCCCCAATCCGGGTTTTCCGGGTGGGTGAAACCGAGCTGTTCATTGGCGGCGCGGGTGATGCGGATGCCGGTCTCGGCGATCTGCCGGGCCTCGTCCGGGACCAGCTCGAAGCCCAGCGCCTGGGCATCCGCGATGACGAAACTGTCGCCGCCATAGGTGGTGTCAACCGTCAGCGTTCCCAAGCCCTCGACCTCGAGCCGCGCGTCCAATTTGTCGGCGAAGGACGTCACGTTTCGGATCGTGACCCGTTCGGCCCGGCCGTCCCGGACCGCAATCCGCGCCTCGACCAAACCGCCGGGGGCCTCGAGGGTCAGATGGGTCTCGGGCTCGTGCACCTCGACCAGTCCGGTTTCGACCAGGACCGTGGCGACGCAGATCGAGTTCGAGCCCGACATGGGCGGGGTGTCCTCGGGCTCCACAATGATCCAAGCAGCGTCGGCCCGCGGGTCCTTCGGCGGCACCAGAAGGTTCACATGCCGGAAGACCCCGCCGCGCGGCTCGTTCAGCATGAAGGCGCGCAAGGTGCCATCGCGCGCGATCCAGCGCGATTGGTCCCACAACGTCTCGCCGGGAGGCGGCGCCACGCCGCCGACAATCACGTCACCGACCTCGCCCTCCGCATGGGCCGAGACTGTGTGGATGACCTTGGCGCTGCGCAATTCGCGGATTCCCTGCTTCGGAACCGGCAGCCTAGCGCGTCACCCGGTCGTAGCGGAAGCCGTAAGGGGTTTTGAACCCGTGGAGCGTGATCGTGTCGCCGACGCGGACCGAGCGGAAGACCCGCTCTCCGACCTCGCAAAGCATCACGCTCTTCGGGCCGATATAGTCGAGACCACGGGCGAATAGCGTATAGTCGCAGCCACGGCGCACGCGGTCTCGGCCGATGCCGGAGACCGTGACGGTGGTTTGGTCTGCCGGGCCCGCAGACAGCAGGCTGAGGGCGCCGGGCAGCCCCTTGGTCAGGAAGACCTGCGACCCCACCGCGCCCAGACCCAAGGCGACGGCCACCATGACTGGAAAGCGGATCCAGACCGATTGGATCACGCCTTGGCGCCGCGTGCCGGTTGCAATCGCGCAAAGCCCGCCCATCGCGGCCATCGCGATGAGCATCGGAACGCGCAGGTCCGGCGCCAGCGCGGCCAATTCCGCCGTCGGGACGAATTGTGCGATGCGCCAGCCATAGAACGACAGAAAGCCCACGCCGGCGATCACGGTCACGCCCAGCCCGAACATGAGGCGAAGGAGGATTGGGTGCGCGGCCCCGTCTAGGGGTTCGGCCGGTTCGCTTGCGGCAACGGCGGCGCCAGCATGTTGCAGACGATAGGCCTGAAGCCGCTTGTCCCAGTCGGCCCCGGCTTCCTCGCGCTCGTCGAGTTCAACCAGGCGTGTGTAATCGCCTTCGGCAGTGGCCTGCTCTCGCAGTCGTGCCCGGCGGGCCAGGCGCTTCGTGTAGTGGCCTGGGACCAGGAACAAGATCACGAACAGCAGCAGGGGAAGCTGAAAAAGCAAACCCAATCCATCCGTCAGCGCCTCACGCATATCGCCGGATGTCGGGACGATGATTGCGAGGCCGGAGATGCCGAGGGTTATCGCCACAGCGAAGAAGGCGGCCGCGCCGAACAGGAAACGGTTGAACGCGCTTGGCGATGGTTCAAAGAGCCGCGTTGTGACGCTGGGGATGAGAAAACAAAGGCCGACGACGGCGTTGATCAGCGCGCCGACGAGCACCAACGGGTTTGACGGCGCGGTGCCCGAGACGCTCGAATAGATGTACATGACCGGATGGATAAGGATGATGACCGCAATCATACGTGCGGTCAGAGCGCCGAGGACGTCGGTGACAAACTCGCCTTTGGTCCGATTTGCCAGTTCGAGACCTTCAACCGCGGCACTGCCTTGGGGGTCGGCCCGGATCGCAAGGTCACGCGCATAGGAACCCGGGGCGATGAAAAGGAGGAAGAAGGCCACCGCCAGGACCATTGCCGCGATTCCCAGCGGGTTTGCGAGATATGCGGAGCTCGGGTCGAGCAGCCTGACCATGAGGGGCAGGGGAGCCAAAGTGAGGGCCCCCGCGGCGACGGCTGCCAACCCAAAGGCGAAACGGCCTGGAAAACTGTCCCGCCGGCGTAGAAAGCGCTGCGTCAGGCGCGGGCTGATCAGCACAAGCGCACCGAGTAGAGCCAGCAACGATATGGGCAGAGCGACCGCGAGGTTGAGACCGCTGGGGGCACCGGTCGCGTTCGCCGCCAATACTCTGGTGATCACCGCAGCGGGATCGATCAATAGGAGACAGCCGAGCAATCTGGCGTTCAGCGCTCCCAAAAATCGCATCGATCCAAGCATCGGATTCCGGGCGTTTCTCTCGACACCGTTTCTATCTGCCAGTGGGTCGGGCCTGCAATGCGATTGGGTTTGGCCGTGCGGCTAGAAAGCCAATAGGGCCAGGACGACGCAACAAAGGATCGTGATATTCGCGGTCACCAGCCAGATATGGGCGTAGCGCAGCCGTTCCTCGGCGGCCGCGACCTGATCGGGGCCTTGAACTTGGGCGGCGACCAGCCGGGCAACGGATTCGCGGATTCTCAGCATGGCGGGCTCGATCTGTACCGCGAAGATTCCGAGTACGATCAGAAGCAGTGCCAGCAGCGGGTTCACTTGCTGCGAGACCATACTGAGGCCGGTCAGGATCGCCGCGATCCCCGCCAGCATCACGATCACGAAGCGCGGGCCGGCGACGAACGGCTGGTCGACCTGAGATTGGGACTCGCTCGGCGAGATCTCCTTGGTGTGGTGGAGATAGGGGCAGGTGCGGAACTTGATCAGGCTGATCACGGCAACCATGGCGATCAGGGCAACGATGCCCCAGGAATAGGGGTTGGCGCTGGCCTGCTGCAGGGTTTCGATCAGCATATTCATGGGGTGGATCCGGTGGTGGCCTCCTCGGGTGCAGACTGCTTGGAGATCGCTTCGCTGATCTCGGCGATGACCTTCGTCCAGGTCGCCACGTCCTGGGCACCCTGCAGAACGTAGCGCCCGCCGATCACAAAGCACGGAACGCCAGTGACGCCCATGCTCCGGGCGGCTTCCTCTTCCTCTTGCAGCATCTCGCGGTCCACGTCGCCCTGGAGCAGACGCTCGACCACTGGGCGTTCCATGCCGGCGGATTCCGCTACGTCCAGCAGCACCTGATGGTCGGAGATGTCCTGACCCTCCTCGAAATAACGCCTGAACAGTTGCTGCACGACTGCCGATTGGTTGCCGGTCGTCCGTGCCCAGCGGATCAGCCGATGAGCGTCGAGAGTGTTTGGCGTGCGCTTGATGCCGTCGAAATCGAGCTCCAGCCCGGTTTCGGCGGCGGTGGCGCGCACATGAGAATAAACCCGCTCGGCCCCGTCCGGGCCGCCGAATTTCGCTTCCAGATACGCCGTCCGGTCCATTCCTTCCGCTGGCATCTGCGGATTGAGCTGAAAGATCCGCCATGAGACGTCGAACGGGTCGCGGCCCGCCTCGGTGATGGCCTGATCGAGCCGGGCCTTGCCGATATAGCACCAGGGACAGATCGGGTCGGAGATGATGTCGAGCGCTACCATGATGGGTAATTTAGTCCGCGCGGGCCGCCAGGGAAAGGGTTGGCGGAACTTGGCGTTAGGGCTCAGGTCCGACCAATTTCGTCGAGCCGCGCCTGCAACATGGCGCCGTCCAGGCTTTCGAAGGGCAGGGCAAGGAACGCGTTAATGCGCGACGAGAGCTGGTGATAGGCGATCTGGAAGGCAAGCGCGATCTGATCCGGTGGCGCGCTGGCGGGATCGTCGATACCCCAATGACAGCTCAATGGCGCGCCGGGCCAAACCGGACAGACCTCTCCGGCTGCCGTGTCGCAGACCGTAACGACAAGGTCCATCACAGGCGCTCCGTTGCCGGCAAATTCCGCCCAACTCTTCGAGCGGTAGCCGCGGGTGCGCATGCCCTTCGAGGCCAGCAATCGTAGCGCCTCGGGATGCACAGCACCTGTGGGGTTCGAGCCTGCCGAATACGCCCTGATCCACTCGCCGCCATCGCGGTTGAAAACCGCCTCGCCCAGAATCGACCGGGCGGAATTTCCGGTACATAGGACCAGGACGTTGAACATGGCATCCCGTCTCGAATCGCGCCCGGTTGCCGGGCGTAGGCTCAAGTCCTAGTCGAACATCGCCCGAAGGTCGACCGAGCTTTCCTGCCCCAGCTTGCCCCAGTTCTGGGTCAGGAAATGGCCCGCCGCCGCGCGGCCGCGTTCCTTGAGCCTCAGCAGTAGCTCGGGATCCGGATTGATCTTGCTCGAGACGCTGAGGCGCGCCATTGCCATGTCATCGCGGACCGCGTGGATCAACACATCGCGCATCTGACCCTTGCCGATCTTTCCCTCGACAATCAGGCGGCGCACGAAGCTGATCGCCCGCAACTCGCGCAGCAGTGACGAGTTGAACGAGATTTCGTTGATCCGGTTCAGAATGTCTCGTGCGCTGCGCGGAACCTCCACACGCTCGATCGGGTTGACCACGACGATCACGATGTCACGCGATCCCTCAAGATTGAATAGTGGAAAGAGGGCCGGATTGCCCATATAGCCGCCATCCCAATAGGCCTCGCCGCCGATCTCGATCGCGCGGAACAGGAACGGCAGGCAGGCCGAGGCCAAGATGGCGTCCGTCGAAATCTCCTGGCCACTGAAGATTCTGATCTTGCCACTGCGCACATTGGTGGCGCCGACGAAGAGATGCGGCGCGCAATCCATGCAGACAATGTCGAAATCGATCAAGCTTTCCAGGAGGTCGCGCAGTGGATTGAGGTCGAGCGGGTTCCATTCATAGGGCGAGAGGCTCCGCATTAACGTGTCTTGCACGAAGTGGCGGTGATTGTCGTAGAGCGCCTCGACCATGTTGGCCGCCTCGTCCGAGAACAGGCGCAGCCAGTCGCCCACCGGGTTTGCATGGGCCTGGGCCTGGTCGCGGATGCTGCCCCAGAAACGGTCGAGGTGATCGCGCGCGCCGTCTCGTCCGCCGTGGACGATGCCGGTCTTGAACATGGCGGCGTTCATGGCGCCGGCCGAGGTGCCCGAAATTCCGTTGATCTCGAGCCGGTCTTCGTCCAGCAGCCGGTCGAGCACGCCCCAGGTGAACGCGCCATGGGCACCGCCGCCTTGCAACGCCAGGTTGATCGCCTTCTTGGCGCTGGGCCGTTTCCCGCGTGTAGCCATCAGGTCGCCGTCCAGCCTCCGTCGACCGAGATCGCGGTGCCGGTGATCTGGGCCGCGTCATCGGAGCAGAGGAAGGCGACCGTGCCGCCGAGCTGCTCGACGGTCGCGAATTCGCGGCTGGGCTGGCGTTCGAGCATGACCTCGCGGATCACCGTCTCTCGGTCCATGTTGCGGGCCTTCATCTGTTCCGGAATCTGGTCTTCGACAAGCGGCGTCAGCACGTAGCCGGGGCAGACTGCGTTGCAGGTGATCGGCTCTTCCGCGGTCTCGAGCGCGACGACTTTCGTGAGCCCGATCACGCCGTGCTTTGCAGCGACATAAGCCGACTTGAAGGGCGAGGCGGACAGACCGTGGGCGGACGAGATGTTGACCATCCGGCCCCAGCCGGCCCTGCGCATCAGTGGCAGGGCGGCCGCGGTGGTGTGGAAGGCCGACGATAGATTGATCGCGATGATCGCGTCCCACCGGGCGGTGGGGAAGTCCTCGATCTTCGAGACGAACTGGATGCCTGCGTTGTTCACCAGGATGTCGACGCTGCCAAAAGCCTCGGCCGCTTTTTCGATCAGCACGCGGCAGGCCTCGGCATCGGACATGTCGGCCTGGATATAGCGCGCCTGGGCGCTGGTCTTGGCCGCGATCTCGCTGGCGATCGCGTGATCTTCGTCCTTGTCCGAGTAGGAATTCAGCACCACCCGTGCGCCGCGTTCGGCCAGACCCTGGGCGATCCCGAGGCCGATCCCGGAGGTGGACCCGGTGATGACGGCGACCTTGTCTTTGACTGACATTCTTGCCTCGCTTTCGGTGGCGCCCGCGATGGCGATGGAACGGGGCGCGGAACTGCGGTAATGATCCGGGAAATAGAACGAGAGCAGGCCGCAGCAATGGATCGAATAGGCAAAAAAAAGGCGCCTCCCGAAGGAGGCGCTTTAGGTGTTGAGGCAGGTTTCATACAGGCAAGAAACCTATCGAGCAGTGAAGTCATGATACGAGATTGCCGCCGTAGCGGCAAGTCCCTTTTAACTCACTGTCCTGCAAGCGGGATTTGGGGAAGATTCTGGTGTATTCCGGCAACTGTTCTGGTGGCGCTTGTCTTTTGCTTACTCGCGCCTCAATCGCTGGCCCAGCCGCAGCACGGAATTGCGATGCATGGCGTGCCCGCCTTGCCGCCCGGTTTCACCCATCTGCCCTATGCGAACCCGGACGCGCCTCAGGGCGGAACGGTCGTCTATGGCGAGACCGGCGGCTTCGACAGCCTGAATCCGTATCTGCTGAAGGGCCGGGCGCCATGGGGCGTTCGCGCGCATACAATCGAAACCTTGATGGCGCGGAGCTGGGACGAGCCCTTCACGCTTTACGGGCTCTTGGCGGAATCGGTTGAGACACCGGAGGACCGGTCCTGGGTCGAGTTCACGCTGCGGCCCGAGGCGCGGTTCTCGGATGGAGCGCAGGTCACGGTCGAGGATGTGATTTGGTCACTGGAGACAGTCGCGACCAAAGGCCACCCGGTCTACCGCAATACTTGGAAGGCCGTGAATGGGGTCGAGAAGACTGGCGAGCGCAGCCTCAGGATCAGTTTCGCCGAGCCCAATCGTGAGCTGCCGCTGATCATGGGGCTGCGGCCGATCCTTAAGAAGGATCAGTGGGCCGAACGCGACTTCGCGGACTCGTCCCTCGATCCGTTGATCGGCACCGGGCCTTACGTGGTCAACCAGTTCGAGCCCGGGCGGTTCATTTCTTTCCGGCGCGATCCGAACTATTGGGGGCGCGAATTGGGGGTCAATCGGGGCTTGCTGAATTTCGACGAAATCAAATACGAATACTACCGTAATTCCGATGCGTTATGGGCATCTGTTAAGACGGGTGACGTGTCCGTTTTCCGCGAAACCGATCCGGTGCGCTGGGCCGAGGGATACGATTTTCCCGCCGCGACCGAAGGGCGGATTCTGAAGGGCGAGGCCGCCCATGGCAGGCCCACGGGAATGCACGGATTTGTCTTCAACACGCGGCGCCCGCTTTTCGCCGATCGCCGGATTCGCCAGGCCTTGGCGCTCAGTTTCGACTGGGAATGGGTCAACCAGAGGATGTTTCGCAGTCAATATCTGCGGATCGAAAGTTATTACGACAATTCCGATCTGGGCTTCGCTGGGCCGGCCGAAGGGCGCGAGGCGGAGCTGCTGGCGCCCTTTGCCGGGAACCTGCCGGAAGGGACGCTAGAGACCGGCTGGCGGCCGCCGGAAAGTGATGGCTCGGGACGGGACCGGCGCAATTTGAGGGCCGCAGCGAAGCTGTTGGACGCGGCCGGCTGGAAGGTTGATGGCCGGATCCGGAGAAACGCCGAGGGTGCGCCCTTCAGCGTCGAGGTTTTGGTCGCGACGACCGAGGAAGCGACACTGGCCGAGTTCTGGAGCGAGGCCCTGACCCGACTTGGGGTCGAGCTGCGGGTCCGCCGGGTCGACAACGCGCAATACGTCGCCCGGCGTCGCGACTACGATTTCGACATGACCGTCAACCGGTGGTTTCTGTCGCTTAGTCCGGGCGTGGAGCAGCGGCTATATTTCGGGGCGCGTGGGCGCGAGGAGCCGGGGACACGCAACTATATGGGGGTCGCCGATCCGGCGGTCGAGGCGATGATCGGCACAATGCTGGAATCGGAGAACCGCGAGGATTTCGCCGCCGCAGTGCGGGCGCTCGACCGGATTTTGAGCGCCGGGATCTACGTGATTCCCTTCGGCTATCTGCCGACCGACCGAATCGCCTGGCAGAAGGAATTCGCCAAACCGGACCGCGACGCGCTCTATGGCTGGCGGCCCGAGGTCTGGTGGCGCGAGGCCGCGGACTAGATGCCGGACGCCCGCTGGGACTACATCATCGTCGGCGCGGGGTCGGCAGGATGCGTTCTGGCGAACCGGTTGACGGCCGACGGACGCACCACGGTCCTGCTGATCGAGGCGGGGGGCGGCGATCGGCATCCCCATATCTGGGCGCCCGCCGGGTTCGTAAAGACCTACAACGATCCGCGCTTCAACTGGTGCTTCAGCACCGAGCCGGGTCCGGGCATCGATGGGCGCGAAATCTTCTTTCCGCGCGGCAAGGTTCTGGGCGGGTCGAGCGCGATCAACGGGCACCTCTATGTGCGTGGTCAAGCCCGGGACTTCGATACCTGGGCGCAGTTGGGCAATCGCGGCTGGTCCTATGACGACGTGCTGCCCTATTTCCGCCGTTCGGAGGACCGTTCGGCAGGCGCGGATGCCTACCGGGGTGCCGGTGGCCCGCAGCATGTCTCGGACGTGCACGAGCGTCATCCAATCTGCGAGGCCTTCATCGAAGGCGCGGCCGAGCTGGGGCTGCCGAGAAACCCGGACTACAATGGCGCCGTGCAGGAGGGCGTCGCCTACTACCAGCGCACGATCAGGAACGGGCGCCGCGCCAGCGCGGCGTCAAGTTTTCTTCGCCCGGTTCTGGGGCGAGCCAATCTGACGCTGATCACCCGGGCGCTGGTCACGGGGCTGGAGATGGATGGTCGACGGGTCACCGGGCTTCGCTACCGGCGCCGGGGCGCCGAGCATTCGGTGAGTGCGGGGCGCGAGGTGATCCTTTCGGCCGGCGCCATTGGCTCGCCGCATCTCATGCAAATTTCTGGGATCGGGCCATCGGACCTGTTGGCCGAGATCGGCATCCCGGTGCGCCACGACCTGGCCGGCGTCGGCGAGGGGCTGCGGGATCACTACATTGCCCGGGTGGTCAACCGGGTGAGCAGACCGATCACCCTCAACGAGCGCGCGCACGGCATGCGTCTCTGGTGGGAGATCGCGAAATGGTCGGCGTCGGGCAACGGTCTTCTGGCCTTCAGCCCTGCCCATGTGGGTGCGTTCGTCCGGTCGCGACCCGACCTGGATCTACCCGAATTGCAGCTGGTGTTTACGCCTGCGAGCTATACCGAGGGCGTCGTCGGGGAATTGCAGCGCGTTCCTGGCATGACCGCGGGGTTTTGGCAGATGCGGCCCGAGAGCCGCGGCCATGTGCGCGCCCGCTCTGCCGATCCAGCCGAGCCGCCGCGCATCCAGCCGAACTATCTGACCGAAGAGACCGATCGGCAGGTCGCGGTCGCTGGTATTCGGTGGTGCCGCCGCTTGCTTGCCACCCGCGCGCTGGAGCCGTTTCGCCATTCCGAGACGTCGCCGGGGCCGGACTGCGAGACCGATGACGAGATCTTGGCGCATATCCGCGCGACCGGCAGCACCGTCTTTCATGCGATCGGGACCTGCCGGATGGGTGCCGACGAGAACGCGGTCGTCGACGACCGGCTGCGGGTGCGCGGGGTTCCTGGCCTGCGCGTGATCGATGCCTCGATCATGCCGACTATGCCGTCGGCCAACACCAATGCCGCGACGCTGATGGTTGCCGAGAAGGGCGCAGACATGGTCCTGGAGGACCGCTAGACGGTTTTTCGATCCATTTGAATCACACTGCTGAACCGCCGACCATCCCGCGTAAACGTGGCTCCGGTTCGGTCCGGTCGAAAACGGATCTCACGCAGGCTAGAGAATGCAGCCCCCGCGCGCGGCCTTGGCATAGGCGACAAGCTCGGGCCGCGCGGCGCGGTTCTCGGCCAGGTATGCGTCGATCAGAGCCTCGGCGCGCGTTGGCGCCGCGTCGCCCCAATGGCCAAGCCCGTGCAGCGCCCCTTCCTGGCAAGCGGCATGGGGCAGGGCGAGGCTCCTGCCCATCGCCTCGATCAAGGCCTCGTGAAAGAGCCGGTCGGCCTTGGTGCTGCCGGTCGGGTCGAGGCAAATGATGTCCCACCACATGTAGCAGAGCATGTTCAGTGGCTGATCGGGAACCTCGGAGAGATGCCCAAGCGCCGGCGTGCAGCGCGCCGCGAAGATTTGTGCGTAGACCCGGTCGATCCGTTCGGCCAGGGCCAGCCGGGCCTCGTCGCTGACCGAGGAGTGCCCGGACAGGCGCAGATCGCCGCCGCAGCCGTTGTCGATCAGGTATTTGAGCCCCGAGGCGATCTGCTGGTCGCTGAACCGGGTTATCAGCAAGGCCGGCGCCTCGAATAGCCTCAGCACATGGCCGACGAGGCAAGACGGTGAAACTTCAATGAATTTATGGTCCAGCGAGAAATACCACTCCGGCTGATTGTCCGGGTGATCGAAGAGGTGGATCAGCCAATCGTCATAACTGAGCTCGGTCATGCTCCGTGAAACGAGCCGAAGATCAGATTCGCCGCGATGGTCCACATGATGATGGCGATGATCACGTCCAGAACCGCCCAGGCCTTCGGCAGGGCGAAGATCGGCGCCAGGAAACGGGCACCGAATCCGAGACCGAAAAAGAAGACGAAACTGGACAATGAGGCCCCGACCGCATAGGCGATCCTGCCGGCACTCGATTGGAAACCCGCCGAGATCGCGCCGATCAGCCCGACGGTGTCCAGGTAGACATGCGGGTTTAGCCAAGTCAGCGCCAGACAAGTCACAACCGCCGCGCCTAGCGTGCCCGCTCCTTGGTCTGCGGCGCGCAGAGCGCCAGGGTCGAAGGCCCGGCGAAAGCTCAGGAAACCGTAGACCACGAGGAATGCGGCGCCGCCCCATGTCAGGATGATGATGATGCCCGGGAAGGCGAGACTCAACGTGCCGGTTGCGACGACACCGATCGTGATCAGGATCGCATCCGACAATGCGCAGATCAGGCTGACCCAGAAAACATGCGCGCGCAGCAAGCCCTGGCGCAGAACGAACGCGTTCTGCGCGCCGATCGCGAGGATCAGCGAAAAACCGGTCCCAAAGCCGGTAACCGCGGCGGTCAGCAGTTGCAGCACAGTCTGACCTGGACCCTAGAGCCGCCGAGTACCGTTGCGAGCGCCCGCAGCGCTGGCAATGGCCCGTTTGCGCGCCTCGGAATTGCGCGCCGCCGCATCGCGTTCGGCTTTGGTCGGGGGAACCACGAGACCGGCGGAGATCACCAGCTTGGCGGCCTCCTCCAAAGTCATGTCGAGTGGAATGACATCCTCCTTAGGGACAAAAAGCAAAAATCCTGATGTGGGATTAGGAGTCGTTGGCAGAAATATGCTGACCATCTCCTCACCCCGCCTTTCGGCAATCTCACCTTTGGTTTCTGTAGCAATAAATGCAATAGCCCAGATGCCGCGGCGTGGATATTCAACCAAGCAAGCTTGGCGAAATGTTGTTTTTGACTGACTTAGTACCGTTTCTACGATTTGTTTCAACGCATGGTAGATGGAGCGCACCACCGGCATTCGCGAGACGATACTTTCTCCCATGCGAATCAGTTGCTTACCGAAGACGCGCTTGGCGAAGTATCCGACGACAGTAGTAAAGACCAAGAATATGACGAGGCCGAATCCGGGGATGTCGGCGTCGATATATGTGCGCGGATTGTAAGGGGCCGGCACCAGCGGCACGACCTTGGCATCGACAAACGTGATGAAGGCCCAGGTTAGATAGAGCGTCAACACCACGGGAGCGACGACGATTACACCTGTAAGGAAATTCGCCCGTGCTGAATGCCAGAATCCTGGCCGACGGCGCTCTGGTTTTCCGCCGCCACCTGGCGGGGTGGCGGTCCGCTTGCGTTTCAACGCCATTGGTCTTTTCCTAACGCCGGTTTCCCACCAGCGATCCGGGGGAACTTAGTAGCCTCGCGCCCGGTCTACAACATGCAAGAATGCCTCGCCCCGGTCGTGCCTGGCGATTTGTTCAATGATCGCAAGGCTCGCTGTTTCGGGCCGGGTCACACTGGCGATATGTGGCGTGACCGTGACCCGGGGATGGATCCAGTAGGGATCGTCCGGGGGCAGGGGCTCGACGTCGTAGACATCCATAGTGGCGTGGCGCAGAAGCCCCGTGTTCAACGCTTCGAGCAATGCTTGGTGGTCGATCAACTGTCCGCGCGCGGCGTTGATCAGGCAGGCGTCGAGCGGCATCAGAGCGATGCGTTCGGCATTGAGGATACGCTCGGTCTGGCGCGTATAGGGGAGCAGCAGGACCAGGATTTCGGTCTCAGCGATGGTCGCGTCCAGGTCTTTGTCGCCCGAACGGCACTCGACGCCATCGATCTGCTTTTGGTTCCGCGACCAGCCAAGCACCCGGAAGCCGTGACCGGCCAGGGCGCGTGCACATGCGGCGCCCAGCGCGCCGAGGCCCAGCACCCCGACGGTCCGGTCACGGGCCAAAGGCGGGAAGTCCACCTCCCATTCCTCGATGGGCGAAGCGTGGATGTAACGGTCGACATCCAGGTGGTGTCGCAGCGCATGGCCCGAGACATAGTCGACCATGCCGAGCGTCAGGCCGTCCTCGACCATGCGCACGATGGGGATGTGTGCGGGCGGATCGCGCTTGAGCAGTGTATCGACCCCGGCCCAGAGGTTCAGGATGCCCTTTAGACTATTGAAGGGCGTGAAATCCATGACCGGACCATCGTTCGAATAGACCAGGTAGTCGACCTTTTCCGGATCAACGTCGCCTGGATTCATTTGCAGGTCGATCGCAAGCCCTGCCTTCCGCGCGGCCGCCGAAAGATGCGTCCGATAGGCGTCGCGTTTCTCCGCGCTACCGGCATAGACGACGGTCGGTACCATGATGTTCGCCCCCCGAAAGCGTCGCTATCAGCGACGATGGACGTGGGCAGACTGGATCAATCCAAAGGCCAGGAGCAAGACCAACATTGCCGTGCCTCCATAGCTGACGAGCGGCAGCGGCACGCCGACAACCGGCATCAGCCCGGTTACCATTGCCATGTTGACCGCGAAGAACAGGAAGAAGGTTGAGGTCAGGCCGCCGGTCAGAAGCGCGCCGAACCGGTCACGGTTACGCAGCATGGAGGCGATGCCAAAGACGACGACCAAAAGGTAGAGACCCAAAAGCGAGACCGACCCCGCGAAGCCGAATTCCTCGCTCAGCGTTGTGAAGATGAAATCGGTATGCTTTTCGGGCAGGAAGTTCAGCCGGGTCTGGGTGCCTTGCATGAAGCCCCGCCCGGAAAAGCCGCCCGAACCCATGGCGATCTTCGACTGGGTGATATTGTAGCCAGCGCCTAGCGGATCCGTATCCGGGTCCAGGAAAGTGTCGATGCGCCGGAACTGGTAATCCTTCAAGAGTTGCCAATCGGTTCCGCGCGACGTCATCACCGTATAGATCCCGCCCACGCCAAGTGTGATCGCGGTGCCGAAATACCACCAGCTGACCCCGGCCAGGAACATCACCATCGTGCCGCCCGCGCCCAGCAATATGGCCGTGCCCAGATCGGGCTGTCTGAGCACCAGCAGCATCGGAACAGCAATCAGCGCAAGTGGCGGCAGCAGCCAAAACGGATGCGAAACGCGGCCGCGGTCGAGCCAAGTATAGTAGCGTGCCAGGGCCATCACGAGCGCGATCTTCATCAACTCCGAGGGCTGGAGCTGCACCGGCCCAAGCAGGATCCAACGCTGCGCACCCATGCCGCTCTTCCCGATGAATTCGACCGCCACCAAGAGCCCCAGGGCGCCGAGATAGGCCAGCGGAGAGGCCCAGCGGAAGAAGCGGATATCGATCAGGGCAACGATCAGCATCAGCACTATTCCGGCTGCGAAGCGCGTCATCTGCGGCCGTGCCCAGGGGTCCAGCGATCCGCCGGCCACCGAATAGAGCATCAGGAATCCGATGCCGGCGATGGCGCAGATCAACAGGAAAAGGGCCCAATTTATCCGCAAGATCTTGCGCGCGAGTCCAACCTTTACAGGAGCCGATGCGACGCTCATGTGCGGATCCTCGATGTGCCGCGGTCCTGGCTGGGCCTGGGTGCCGGTTCCGGCGATGGCCGCTCAGGCCGCTGGCCGGGCGGGTAGGCCCTAAGCGGTATCTCGGGCCCATAGAGCGCGCGCATCATCACGTCGCGTGCGATTGGCGCGGCTGCCTTCGAGCCGCCGCCGCCATGCTCGACGACGACCGCGACCGCATAGCGGGGCTTGTTGAAAGGCGCGTAGGAGACGAAAAGCGCATGGTCGCGCCGTTCCCACGGCAGGTCCTCGTTCTTGAAGACGCCGGCGGCGCGCTCGGCCGCGGTGATGCTCCTGACCTGGCTCGTGCCGGTCTTGCCGGCCATGCGCATCTCGTCATCGGCGATCCGGGATCGGCGCGCGGTGCCGCGCTTGGAATTGACAACCTCGTGCATCCCCTTGCGCACCAGATCGAAATGTCCCTTGGGAATGCCCAAAGCCGCGGGCTCGGTAACTGGGATCGGCACTCCTCCGCGCGCCCGGATCAGGCGCGGTTCAACCGCCTTGCCCGAGGCGATCCGCGCCGTCATTACCGCCAACTGCAAGGGCGTCGTCAGCACAAAGCCCTGACCGATCGCCGAGTTCAGCGAGTCCCCCAATTGCCAGACTTCGTCATGGATCCGCCGCTTCCAGGCTTCGTCCGGGATCAATCCGCCCTTGATCGCCGGGATTGGCAAATCCGCCTCAGCGCCCAGTCCGAACTGGCGCGCCATCTCCGCAATCCGGTCGATTCCGACGCGCTTGGCCATCTCGTAGTAGTAAATGTCACAGGATTCCTCGAGCGACTTGATCATGCGCACATGACCATGGCCGCCCCGCTTCCAACAATGGAAGCGCCGGCGGCCCACCTTGATGCTGCCGCCGCAGAAAATACGCTCGTTGGGGTCGATGACGCCGGCCTTGAGCGCCGCCAGCGCGACCACCATCTTGAAGGTCGAACCCGGCGGATACATGCCACTGGCCCATTTGTTCGCCAGTGGGCGGTATTTGTCGTTCAACAGGGCGTTCCAATCGTCGGGCGAAATGCCGCGCACAAAGAGATTAGGATTGTAACTGGGGTTCGAGACCAATCCCACCAGATCGCCATTGTTGGTATCCATCACGACGACCGCGGCGCTCGCCTCGCCCAATCGCTCGTGGCAGTAAGCCTGCAGCGCCAGGTCCAGGGTCAGGTGCAGGTCCGTGCCGGGCGCGCCGTCGATACGATCGATCTCGCGGATCACACGGCCCGCCGCATTGATTTCGATCCGACGGGTGCCTGCTTCGCCGCGCAGCTGCGCCTCGATCGCCCGCTCGATCCCGGTCTTACCGATCTGAAAATCGGGGATCTGCAGGACCGGATCGGGGTTTTTCTGGGCTTCGATTTCGCGCTCGGTGACCCGCCCGACGTAACCGACTACATGGGCGGTGAGCGGCCCGTTCTCGTAGCCTCGAGAGAGGCCGACTTCGGGATGGACGCCGTTCAGCGACGGCAGATTGGCATTGACCGCGGCAAAATTCTTCCAATCGAGATACTCGGCCACGCTGACCGGCACGAAGGCGCTCTTTCGGTGCATTTCCTTGCGGATGCGTTCGCGCCGGTGGTCGGGGATGTCGATGACCAGACCCAACCGGTCGAGCGTTTTCTCGACGTCGCCCGCACGCTCGCGCACGACCACCACCCGATAATTCTGACGATTGACCGCCAGGGGCACGCCATTGCGGTCGAAGATTTCGGCCCGAACAGGGGGGATGAGTTGCAAGTTGATCCGGTTCTCCTCGGCCAACAGCAAGTAACGCTCGGCCTCGACCACCTGAAGCTGGCGCATCCGGTAAGCGAGGACCGCGCCAAAGACCAGCTGCGCACCCAGAAGGAACAAGCCGCGCCGGGTCACGGGCCGGGTTTCGGCGCCGAGTGCCTCGTTCCGGCGTTGGGCTTCGCGGCGGGCCCGTCGGTCGCGGTTCAGGGACATGGGCTTCACACCACCGCCGGTTTCGGCCAACGCATCCGGAAGAGGCCGCGGAAGACCAGCACGACCGCCAGATAGGCGGCAAGCGTCGCCAGCCATTGTCGGATCAGGTCGAAGAGATAGGGCGGTGGCGCCAGAAGGGCGATGACGATGGCCCATTGCACCAGGACCACGATTCCGGAGACGAGCGCGATCAGCAGAAATTGCGTGACGAAGTTGCGGCGTCCCAGTCCTTGGCTGAGCGCCTTGAGGAACTCTGCCGCCAGAACCAGGGTCAGAACACCGCCGCCCACGGGCGCGTCGGTGATTAGGTCACGGACCAGGCCCAGCGCGAAGACCGCCAACAGGGCCGTGGATTCCGGCCGTCGTGTGGCCCAGAACGCGACAACGCAGAACAGAAGATCCGGCGAGGGATAGGCATTCGCAGTCAGGCCAAGCGGCGCCGCCTCGATAAAGATTGCCCCCAGCCCCAATCCCATGAATAGGGCGATCTGGACCAGGCGCCACGGCGCGAACCACTGCGACGGCTCCATCGCTCAGCCTCCATCCGCCGCAGGGGGCGCGGGGCCCTCGCGCTCGGGGCGCGAGATGATCAGCCCGCCCGGGCGGTCGATCCGGATATCGGGCGTATAGCGCAGCACCCGGACGAATTCGAGACGGGCGAAATCGGCGGCCAGCGCGACGCGCCAAGTGCCGCCGGGAACCACGATAAGGCGTCCGACCGGGAGGTCGGGGGGGAAGACCCCGCCATCGCCGGATGTTCGCACCAGATCGCCGGGTGAGACTTCGTCCGGGCTTTCCAGGAATTCGATCAGTGGCGCCGTCGTGCCGTCGCCAGACAGGATGGCGCTAAGGCCAGAGGGCTGAATCGCAACGGGGACCCGCGATGAGAAATCCGTCAGCAAAAGCAGCCGGGTCGCGTGTTCCCCCACGCCCACGACACGCCCGACCAGCCCGTTGCCATCGACCGCCGCCGATCCGTCGATCACGCCGTCGCGCGCGCCCACATTGACCAGGGCCGATTGCAGGAACGGTCCGCCGGAATCCGCCACGATGTCGCCAGTAACGAACGTGCTGCGCACGGCAAGTCGCACGTTGTTGAGGGCGCGAAGCTGGGCGTTCTCTTCCTCGAGTTGGCGCGCCGTGTCGCGCCAGGCCCTCAGGCGCTGTATCTCGCGCCTCAGCTCGCGGTTCTGGTTGTAGACGTCGAAGAAGTTCCGGTAGTCCTTGGTCATCGCCGAGGCGAACTGCATCGGCTCGCTGAACCAGCTCATCGAGGGCAATAATGCGTCGGCGACGGTCAGGCGCAGGCGCTCCAGCCGGGGATTGTCGCTACGCCAGAGGATCAGGAGCAGGATCGAGACCACGACCACCAGACCCAGCAGGATACGGTGCACCATCCGGGTCAGTGCGGTTTCCTGCTGTGAGGCTGGACGCCTCAAGGGTCACCTCCTGGTCAGACGCTGATCTTCATCACGTGGCCAAGCCGGTCGAGATGCTCGAGCGCGCGGCCGGTGCCGAGCGCGACGCAGGCCAAGGGCTCCTCGGCGACCGAGATCGCCAGGCCCGTCTGTTCGCGCAGCGTTACATCGAGATCATGCAGCAAAGCGCCGCCGCCCGCCAGCATGACGCCGTTATCGACGATATCGGCGGCCAGATCGGGCGGGGTGGCCTCAAGCGCGACCATCACCGCCTCGACGATCTGCTGCACCGGTTCGGTCAGCGACTCGGCGACCTGCGCCTGTGTGATCTCCTGCTCCTTCGGCACGCCGTTCAGCAGGTCGCGTCCGCGCACCAGCATGGTCTCGCCGACGCCGTCGGCGGGCAGGCGCGACGAGCCGATTTCCTTCTTGATATTTTCGGCGGTCGACTCGCCGATCAGCATGTTGTGCTGGCGGCGCAGGTGGCTGATGATCGCCTCGTCCATCTTGTCGCCGCCGACACGGACCGAGCGCGCATAGACGATGTCCGAGAGCGAAAGGACCGCGACCTCGGTCGTGCCGCCGCCGATATCGACGATCATCGAGCCGGTGGGCTCGGTGATAGGCAGGCCGGCGCCGATGGCGGCGGCGATGGGTTCCGGGATCAGGAAGGCCTTGCGGGCGCCCGCCGAAATCACCGATTGCTCGATTGCGCGTTCCTCGACCGCGGTGGCGCCATAGGGCACGCAGACCACGACCTGGGGCTTCGAGAACATGGTGTTGGGCTGCACCCTTTTGATAAAATACTTGATCATCTCTTCGGCAACGTCGAAATCCGCGATCACGCCGTCGCGCATCGGCCGGATCGCCTGGATCGAGCCGGGCGTGCGGCCCAGCATCATCTTGGCGTCCTCGCCGACCGCCTTGACCTCTTTTTTGCCCTGGATGGTCTGGAAGGCGACAACCGAGGGCTCGTCCAGAACGATCCCCTTGCCCTTGACATAGACCAGCGTATTGGCGGTCCCCAAATCGATCGCCATGTCGTTGGAAAAAATGCTGAACAATCCGCCGAACATTTCTGTGCCTTCTGCTTGTCCCAGCCTCAGTGCGGCGGCGTTTTTTGATTGCCCACCTTTTAGCGTTGCTTATAGGCCCCGATCGGGAGGGGCGTCAAAGAGAAAGCGGGGGCACTTTCGCCCCCGCGTCCGTATCAAGAGCCTGCCGCAAGTCAAACGGCGACGGCAGGCTTGGTCTTTTCGCGCCGCACCAAGAGCTTGTTCAGTGCGTGGACGTACGCCCGGCACGAGGCGACGACCGTGTCGGTGTCCGAGGACTGGGCGGTGACGATCTTGCCCGCCTCGCGCATCCGCACGCTGACGGTGGCCTGGGCATCCGTGCCTTCGGTCACTGCATGGACCTGGTAAAGCTCCAAGGTCGCTTCGTGCGGCACCAGGGCCTTGACCGCGTTGAAGGCGGCATCCACGGGCCCGTCGCCCTGAGCGGTATGGCTGTGCTCGGTGCCGTCGATTTCCAGGATGATGTCGGCCGATTGCGGGGCCTCGGTGCCGCAAATCACCCGCAGGAACTTGAGCTTGATCCGCTCGGCGCTCGCGGTCGCCGTGCTTTCCTCGACCAGCGCCACGATATCGTCGTCATAGACCTCCTTCTTGCGGTCGGCGAGCGCCTTGAACCGTACGAAGGCGTCCTGCATGGCGTTCTGGCCCAGGTCGATCCCCAATTCCTCGAGCTTGGTCTTGAAGGCGTGGCGGCCGGAATGCTTGCCCATGGGCAGCGAGGATTCCACCAGGCCCACATGCTCGGGCCGCATGATCTCGAAGGTCTCGGCGTTCTTCAGCACGCCGTCCTGATGGATGCCGCTCTCGTGCGCGAAGGCATTCTTGCCGACGATGGCCTTGTTGTATTGAACGGGGAAGCCCGAGACCGCGGCGACTGTGCGGCTGATCTGGATGATCCGTGTGGTATCGATGCCGGTCTCGAAAGGCATGATGTCATTGCGCACCTTGAGCGCCATCACGACCTCTTCCAGCGCGGCATTGCCCGCCCGCTCGCCCAGGCCGTTGATGGTGCATTCGACCTGGCGCGCGCCCGCCTCGACGGCGGCGAGCGAGTTCGCCACCGCCATGCCCAGATCGTTGTGGCAATGGGTCGAGATCGTCACGTCCTCAATTCCCGGCACACGCTCGCGCAGCATCCGGATGAGGTCGGCGCTTTCGCGTGGTGCGGTATAGCCGACCGTGTCGGGGATGTTGATCGTCGTGGCGCCCGCCTCGACTGCCACCTCGACCGCCTTGCAGAGATAGTCATGCTCGGTCCGGGTCGCGTCCATGGGTGACCACTGCACATCCTCGCAATAGTTGCGCGCATGGCTGACGGTCTCGGCGATTTTGTCCAGCACCTGCTCGGCGGACATGCTGAGCTGGTATTCCCGGTGCAAGGGCGAGGTGCCGATAAAGGTGTGGATGCGGGGCCGCTTGGCGTGCTTGACCGCCTCCCAGCAGCGGTCGATATCGCCGATCGCGGCGCGGGCGAGACCGCAGGTGACGGC
>JAOTXT010000062.1 GCA_029862205.1 Paracoccaceae bacterium | reverse complement strand
TCACTCGATGATTTTTGAGACGACGCCTGCGCCGACGGTGCGGCCGCCCTCGCGGATGGCGAAGCGCAGCTTCTCCTCCATGGCGATCGGCGAGATCAGCGTCACCTCGAACTTCAGGTTGTCGCCGGGCATCACCATCTCGGTGCCAGAGGGCAGCGTCACCGTGCCCGTCACGTCCGTCGTGCGGAAGTAGAACTGCGGCCGGTAATTGGCGAAGAACGGCGTATGCCGCCCGCCCTCCTCCTTGGTCAGGATATAGGCCTCGGCCTCGAACTTGGTGTGCGGGGTGACACTGCCCGGCTTGCACAGAACCTGGCCCCGCTCGACACCCTCGCGGTCGATACCGCGCAAGAGAGCCCCGATATTGTCGCCCGCCTCGCCCCGGTCGAGCAGCTTGCGGAACATCTCGACGCCCGTGCAAGTGGTCTTGGTGGTGTCGCGGATGCCCACGATCTCGATCGGGTCGCCCACATTGATCACGCCGCGCTCGACCCGGCCAGTGACCACCGTGCCGCGCCCGGAGATCGAGAACACGTCCTCGATCGGCATCAGGAACGGCAGGTCGATCGGACGCTCCGGCGTCGGGATATACTCATCCACCGCCGCCATCAGCTCGCTGACCGAATCCTCACCCGTCGCCTTGTCGCCACCCTCGAGCGCCGCCAAGGCCGAGCCCTTGATCACCGGAATGTCGTCGCCCGGAAAGTCGTAGCTCGAGAGAAGCTCGCGGATCTCCATCTCGACCAGCTCCAGCAGTTCCTCGTCGTCGACCTGGTCCACCTTGTTCATGTAGACGACCAGCGCCGGCACGCCGACCTGGCGGGCCAGAAGGATATGCTCGCGGGTCTGCGGCATCGGGCCGTCGGCCGCGCTCACCACCAGGATCGCGCCGTCCATCTGGGCGGCCCCGGTGATCATGTTCTTCACGTAATCCGCATGGCCCGGGCAGTCCACATGGGCGTAGTGCCGGTTCGGGGTCTCATACTCCACATGCGCCGTCGAGATGGTGATGCCGCGCGCCTTCTCCTCCGGTGCGGCGTCGATCTGGTCATAGGCCTTGAACTCGCCGTACTGCTTGGTGATCGCAGCCGTCAGCGTCGTCTTGCCGTGGTCAACATGACCGATCGTCCCAACATTCACATGCGGCTTATTCCGCTCGAACTTTTCCTTCGCCATGTCAGCTTCCCATCCCAGGCTGCCTGTCTGCACTGCCCCCGGACCCGCCTAGGCCAACGCGAGACCCGGGAATTCTGCGCGCGGGATACAGGCTCGGCCCGGTCAGGGCAAGTCAGAATGTGCCGGGGGTGCTGGAAGGCTGGAGCGGGTGATGGGAATCGAACCCACGTCGTAAGCTTGGAAGGCTTCTGCTCTACCATTGAGCTACACCCGCGCCGCGGGTTTTCCCTACACCAGCGCCGTCCGGCTCGCAATCCCGGTTGAGGCGGGCGCGCACCTGAGCGAGACTGCCCCGAGCGGCAGGAGGCGCAGTCCATGAGCAAGATACCGGCACCGCCCAAGGGCGGCGCGGAACTGGCGATCACGTTCTTCTATTACCGCGACCTGGCGCGGGCGGTCACTTTCTACGAGGATGTCCTGGGGCTGGATCTGGCGATCGATCAGGGTTGGTCGAAGATCTACCGGATCGCGGCTGGCGCTCATCTGGGGCTGGTCGACGAGGCCCGCGGGATGAACAAATGGCGGGCGGAGAAGCCCGTGCAGCTCTGCATCCGGGTGCCCGACGTGACCGCCTGGTATGCATACGCACAGGCGAGCGGGGTCCCTGCCCTCTCCGATCTCTTCGAGAACGACCAACTCGGTATCCGTGCCTTCGTCTTCGAGGACCCGGAGGGCTATCAAATCGAGATCCAGTCGGCGACCCATCCCGGGGCTTGAGGGCAGGCACAACCGCTTGCAGACGGCGCCCAGCGCGGTATCGTCGGCGGCAACGATAATTGGGAGGACGCCATGGACGGGCTGACTGTCATCGATCATCCGCTGGTCGAGCACAAGATGACGCTGATCCGCGACAAGACCACGCCGACGGCGGTGTTCCGGCGGCTGTTGCGTGAGATCTCGATGCTGATGGCCTACGAGGCGCTGCGCGATTTGGAGCTGGAGCCGGTCGATATCGAAACCCCGGTCTGCCCGATGACGGCGCGCAAGCTGGCGGGCAAGAAGGTCTGCTTCGTCTCGGTGCTGCGCGCGGGCGATGGGCTGTTGCAGGGGCTGGTGGACCTGGTGCCCTCGGCGCGCGTCGGCCATATCGGGCTCTACCGCGACCCGGAAACGCTGCAGCCGGTCACCTATTACTGCAAGCTGCCGGGCGATATCGGGGCCAGGACGGTGATCGTGGTCGACCCGATGCTGGCCACCGGCGGCTCGGCGGCGGACGCGGTCGCCAAGGTCAAGGCGGAGGGAGCGAAGGATATCCGCTTCCTGGCGCTGATCGCGGCGCCCGAGGGGGTGGCGACCTTTCGGGCCACCCATCCCGACGTGCCGGTGATCACCGGAGCGCTGGACGAGCGGCTGAACGATCACGGCTATATCGTGCCGGGCCTGGGCGACGCGGGCGATCGGCTGTTCGGCACCAAGTGAGCGGTAGGGTGGGTTTTCAACCCACCAAGGTTCGCGAGATGGAGGAGATGATGGCCGAAGCCACGACCGAGCCCGAGCTCCGCGTCTACTGGCAGCCGGGCTGTTCGAGCTGCCTCAAGACCAAGGAATTCCTGCTGGAGCACGGGGTTCCCTTCGTCTCGAAGAACGTGCTGGAGGACGAGGAGGCCTTCAAGGAACTCGAGGCGCTGGGCGTTCGCCTGGTCCCCATCGTCGCGCGCGGCAATGACTGGGCCAACGGCGCGGTCTTCCGTGACGTCGCCCGGGTGGCGGGGTTCGACTACCGGGCGCACAAGATGCTGGAGCCAGAGGAACTGGTCGCGAAGATCCTGATGATCCTGGACGCCGCGCACCGTTACACGACGCAGATCCCCGAGGACGTGCTGGACGTGATCCTGCCCGGCCGCCCGCGCAGTTACCGGCAGCTTTGCTACCATGTCTTCAATATCCCGGAGGTGTTCCTGAACCGGGTCGAGGACCGCGCGCCCTATACCTACGAGGCGCTGCTCTCGATCCTGCCGCCGGAGATGGAGACCAAGCAGGATCTGTTGGACTACGGGGCGGCGGTGCGCGCCAGGTTCGCGGCCTGGTGGGAGAGGGACGGCAGGACCACCGACTTCCGCCAGCCGGGCAAGGTTTATTACGGCGAGGTGAGCTTGCACGAGGTGCTGGAGCGCACCGGCTGGCATTCCGGACAGCACACGCGGCAGATCATCTTGCTGTTGCGTGAGAAGCTGAGAATTGAGCCGGACCGCCCGCTAGGGGATGCCGATTTAGCCGGCCTGCCGATGCCGAAGGAGATTTGGGACAACGAGCGGTCGTTCGGCGAAGCGTCCTATTCGGCGTAGGGCGGGATTCATCCCGCCGAATCCGGAAGAGGTGGCGAACGGAAGACCGACCTGCACTTCACGCGTAGGGTGGGTTTACAACCCACCATGTGAGGCAATCGCGCACGAATTTGGTGGGGTGGAACCCCACCCTACGCTTGCTACGCTTGCTGATCGGCCAACAGACAATTCAGCAAGTGGGTTGGCGCTCCGATGCAATGATTACCCGCAATCCATCACGCCACGCCGGCGAAGCAAACCGCACCCCTAGAGTGGTGGGCTCTGACGAGCCCACCATACGAAAGCCCTCACGCTGAAGGGCAATGCCCACTCAAATGCACGGCGGGCTCGCCAGAGCCCACCGCGTTTTCAAACATTGGTGGGCACTCGTGCCCACCCTACCCAAAATCACAGCGCCTTATCTGTCACAGCGTGCGTCCAAGCGCCCTCGGGCTGTTTGGTGATCACCGGGTCGGAACCGCCCTTCATCAGGGTCTCGACCGTGCGCTGATAGTCCGCCGGGTCGAGCGTGCCGTCCGAGCCAGCCGTCAGCTTGGCGATCTCGCCCATCATGCGCTTCTGGTGTTCCTCGGTCTGGGCGCCCGTCGCGTCGTTCTCCAGCACGATCTCGGCCGCCGCGTCCGGGTTCTCCTCGGCCCATTTCCAGCCCTTCATGCTGGCACGCACGAAGCGGACCATGCGGTCCTCGAAGGCCGGGTCGGCCAGCGCGTCTTCCAACACGTAGATGCCGTCTTCCAGCGTCGAGACCCCCTGATCCTCGTATTTGAACACCACCAGGTCGTCGGCTGAGAGGCCCGCATCGATGATCTGCCAATACTCGTTATAGGTCATGGTCGAGACGCAATCGGCCTGCTTCTGCAGGATCGGGTCGACGTTGAAGCCCTGCTTCAGCACGGTGACCCCATTGGCTGAACCATCTGTGGGAATACCGAGCTGGCTCATCCAGCTGAGGAACGGATATTCGTTGCCGAAGAACCAGACGCCCAGCGTCTTGCCGCGGAAGTCTTCTGGCGAAGTGATGCCGGTGTCCTTGCGGCAGGTCAGCATCATGCCCGATGACTTGAAGGGCTGGGCGATATTGACGAGTTTCAGCCCCTTCTCGCGGGTCGCCAGCGCCGAGGGCATCCAGTCGAGCACCACATCGGCCCCGCCGCCGGCCAGCACCTGGGCTGGTGCGATGTCGGGGCCGCCGGGCTTGATCTCCACATCCAGGCCTTCGTCGGCGTAAAAGCCCTGGTCCTGGGCCACGTAGTAGCCCGCGAACTGGGCCTGGGTGACCCATTTGAGCTGCAGGGTCACCTTTTCCGCCGCGCTGGCGCCGAAGGCCGCCAGCGCAACGGCGCCCGCCAGGGCGGTTGCCATCAGTGTCTTCATCATTTCCTCCTCGTTGGTGTCCGTTTCTTAAGTCCTGTCCCCGCCCCTAGCCGCGTGTGGCCGGGTGCCAGAAGGTCAGCCAGCGCTCGGCCAGCGCCACCAGTCCGTAGAAGGCCGAGCCGGCAATTGCCGCCACCGCGATCTCGGCCCAGACCATGTCCAGCGCCATGCGGCCGATCTCGGTCGAGATGCGAAAGCCCATGCCGACGATGGGGGTGCCGAAGAATTCTGCGACGATTGCGCCGATCAGCGCAAGGGTGGTGCAGATCTTGAGCCCATTGAAGATGAAGGGCGCGGCTGCGGGCAGGCGCAGCTTGAACAGCGTTTGCCAATAGGAGGCGGCATAAGTGCGCATCAGGTCACGCTGCATGCGCTCGGCCGAGCCCAGGCCCTGCATGGTGTTCACCAGCATCGGGAAGAAGCACATGATGACCACGACCGCGGCCTTCGAGTGCCAGTCGAAGCCGAACCACATGACCATGATCGGTGCGATGCCGACGATCGGTAGGGCGGCGGCGAGGTTGCCGATGGGCAGCAGGCCCCGCTGCAGGAACGGCGAGCGGTCAGTGGCGATAGCGGTCAGGAAGGCGGCGCCGCAGCCCATCGCATAGCCCGGAAGCACCGATTTAAGCACCGTCTGCACGAAGTCGGCCCAGAGGGTGGGAAGGCTGACGATCAGTGTCGCCCAAATGACCGAGGGCGCCGGCAGGATCACCAACGGGATGCGGAAGCCCCGGACGACCCCCTCCCAGAGCACCAGGAGCGCGATGCCGAAGAGCGCTGGCACGACCAGCCGCACCCACCGCTCGGGTCGGCGCGCGAGCCAAGTATTGGCGGCCCAAGCGGTCAGCCAGAAGGCGAAGATCACCCAGGTCGTCACACCGATCCCCCATTCTGGGCCATCCCCATCCGGGTCAACACGATCCGCTGTGCGAGCCCGATCAGCCCGACCATCAGCCCGGCACAGACCGCCGCGCCGACCAGGGCCGACCAGATGATCAGCACCTGTCCGTAGTAGGAGCCGTTCAGCATCCGCGCCCCGAAACCGCCCTGGGCGCCGGTCGGCAGCTCGCCGATGATCGCGCCGACCAGCGCGATGGCAATGGCGATTTTCAACGAGGTGAATAGGTAGGGCAGCGAGGCAGGCCAGCGGAGCTTCCAGAGCACCTGGGCGGGGGAGGCGCTATAGGTGCGCATCAGGTCGAGCTGCATCTGGTCGGGCGAGCGCAGCCCCTTCACCATACCAACCACCACCGGGAAGAACGACAGATAGGCCGAGATCGTGGCCTTAGCGATCAAACCCGAGATGCCGATATTGTAGAGCACTACGATGATCATCGGGGCGACCGCCAGGATCGGCACGGTCTGACTGGCGATCACCCAGGGCATAACCGAGAGGTCCATGGCCCGGTTATGGACGATGCCGACCGCCAGCAGAATGCCCAGCGCCACCCCCATGGCGAAACCCAACAGCGTCGCCGAGAGGGTGATCCAGCCGTGATAGACCAGGCTGCGCTTCGAGGTGATCTTCTTCTGGGCGGTGGTCTTCCAGATCTCCCCGGCCACCTGATGGGGCGCTGGCAGGACCGGGCGTTCCTGGCGCATCGTGTCGGCGACAAGCTGGCCGGTGGTGAGCTCGACGCCGGCGCGGTCCGCCTGGTCATAGGCCCAGGGTGCGTTCAGGTATACGGCGCCCAGATACCAGAGGGCGACGATGGCGGTCAGGATCGTCGTGACGGGGAGGAGGGATTTCATTGTCTGCGTAGGCGCGCGGGTGGCACCCCCTCCCTAACCCTCCCCCCAGCGGGGGGAGGGAACGGCGTTGTGTGGGGTGAGAGACGGTATCGCCAACTACGCCTGCCGGAATCCCCGCCCCCCGCTGGAGGGAGGGTTAGGGAGGGGGTGCACCCACCGACCTTCACCGACACCCCTCCTCCAGGTCCGAGCGCGGATGCATGACCTCGTCGAGCATCCGGCCCCAGAGGGTCAAGACCACGATCGGGACCCAGACGACGCCCATCAGCGCGACCACGCTGATCGCGGTCGGGAAAATGCCGGCGCCGGTGAGAACCAGGCCACCTAGAATGCAGATCAGCCAGGCGCGCACCCAGCGGATCAGCGAGACCAGGAACCGCGTGCGAGGGGTCGGACGTGCGGCGTCAGTCGTCATAGCTGTGCCCCGCCCTCAGCCCCTCGCGCACGCGGGCGGCGATTTCCAGGAATTCCGGGGTTTCCCGGATATCGAGCGGCCGCTCGGCCGGCAGGTCCGAGTCGATGACGTCGATGATTCGGCCCGGCCGCGGCGACATGACCACAATCCGGGTCGACAGATAGACTGCCTCGGGGATCGAATGGGTGACGAAGCAGACGGTCTTATGGGTCTTGGCCCAGAGCGCCAGAAGCTGCTCGTTCAGGTGGTCGCGCACGATCTCGTCGAGCGCACCGAAGGGTTCGTCCATCAGCAGAAGATCAGCATCGAAGGCCAGGGCGCGCGCGATCGAGGCGCGCTGCTGCATCCCACCCGATAGCTGCCAGGGAAACTTGCGCTCGAATCCCGTCAGGCCGACGAGGTCGAGCGTGCGGGCGGCGCGCTCGTCCTGCTCGGCCCGGCTGAACCCCATGATTTCCAAGGGCAGGCGCACATTGGCCGCGATGTTGCGCCAGGGATACAGCCCGGAGGCCTGGAACACATAGCCATAGGAGCGGTTCAGCCGCGCCTCGTGTGGGGTGACCCCGTTGACGCTGATCGCGCCGCCGGTCGGCTGTTCCAAATCGGCGATCACCCGCAGGAACGTGGTCTTGCCGCAGCCCGAGGGGCCGATGAACGAGATGAAATCCCCCTGCCCCACGGTCAGGTCGACGTCCGACAGCGCATGGACCGGGCCATCATTGGTCTGAAAGACCAGGTCCAGCCCCTGGGCATCGATGACCGACCCTCCGGTCATACCGACCTCGTGATCCCCCCGTCGACGCGGATGTTCTGCCCCGTGATGTAGCCCGCGCCGGGCGAGGCGAGGAAGCCGATCGTCGCGGCGATTTCCTCGTTCCGGCCATAGCGGCCCATGGGGACGCGGGCGCGGAACTCTTCCTTCTCGGGCAGGCTGTCGATGAAGCCGGGCAGGACGTTGTTCATCCGCACGTTGTCCGCCGCATAAGCGTCGGAGAAGAGCTTGGTGTAGGCCGCGAGCCCGGCGCGGAAGACGCCCGAGGTGGGGAAGACCGGATCGGGCTCGAAGGCGGCAAACGTCGAGATGTTGATGATCGCGCCGTCCTTCTGGCCGACCATGATCGGTGCGACCAGGCGGGCCGGGCGCACAACGTTCAGGAAGTAGACCTCCATGCCCTCGTGCCATTGGTCGTCCGAGAGCTCCAGCACCGGCGCGCGCGGGCCGTGCCCGGCCGAGTTCACCAGCACGTCGATCCGGCCCCAGCGCTCCATCGCCGCATCGACCAGGCGCTTGAGGTCGTCGTTCGAGCGGTTCGAGCCGGTGACGCCTATGCCGCCAAGCTCGCCCGCCAGGGCCTCGCCCTTGCCGGACGACGAAAGGATCGCGACCTGGAACCCGTCCCCGGCCAGCTGCCGGGCCGCGCCCGCGCCCATGCCGCTGCCGCCAGCGGTGATGAGGGCGACGCGATTGGTGCTTTCTGTCATGGACTAGACCCCGCTCGCCGGAATACCCGTGCGCTCGACCTTGCGCGGCGCGGTCAGCTCCTTCCACGTGGAGAGCGCGCGATTGACCGCCTGGAAGGGTTCGCGAGCGACGAACTCGCCGTGGCCTTCCTTGGTCTTCACCTCGCCGTCCTCGATGGCGACCATGCCGCGCGTCAGCGTATAGCGCGGCAGGCCCTTGACGTGCTTGCCCTCGAAGACGTTGTAGTCGATGGCCGATTGCTGGGTATCCGCGCTGATGGTCTTCTCGCGCTCTGGGTCCCAGACCACCAGGTCGGCGTCCGATCCCACCAGGATCGCGCCCTTCTTCGGGTAGCAGTTCAGGATCTTGGCGATGTTGGTTGAGGTCACCGCCACGAATTCGTTCATGGTCAGCCGCCCGGTGGCGACGCCATAGGTCCAGAGCATCGGCATCCGGTCCTCGAGGCCGCCGGTACCGTTCGGGATCTTGGTGAAGTCGCCGACGCCGGTGCGCTTTTGCTCGGTGGTGAAGGCGCAATGGTCGGTGGCGACCACCTGGAGCGAGCCTGCCGCCAGCCCCGCCCAGAGCGAGTCCTGGTGCTTCTGGTTGCGGAACGGGGGCGACATGACCCGGCGCGCGGCGTGGTCCCAATCCGGGTGGGCGTATTCGGATTCGTCCAGCGTCAGGTGCTGGATCAGCGGCTCGCCATAGACCCGCTTGCCGTTCTGGCGGGCGCGGCGGATCGCCTCGTGGCTCTCCTCGCAGGAGGTGTGGACGACGTAGAGCGGCACCCCCGCCATGTCGGCGATCATGATGGCGCGGTTGGTGGCCTCGCCCTCGACCTCGGGGGGTCGCGAATAGGCGTGGCCCTCGGGGCCGTCATTGCCCTCGGCCAGAAGCCGCGCCTGCAGGTCGGCCACCACATCGCCGTTCTCCGCATGGACCAGCGGCAGGCCGCCAAGCTCGGCGCAGCGCTGGAACGAGGCGAACATCTCGTCGTCGTTCACCATCAGGGCGCCCTTGTAGGCCATGAAGTGCTTGAAGGTGTTGATGCCTTTCTCCTGGACCACCTGTTGCATTTCGTTGAAGACCTGCTCGCCCCACCAGGTGATGGCCATGTGGTAGGAATAGTCACACGAGGCGCGGCCGGATTTATTGTGCCACATCTGGAGGGCATCGATCAGACCCTGCCCGGGCGAGGGCAGCGCGAAATCGACCACCATGGTGGTGCCGCCCGCCAGTGCGGCCCGGGTGCCGGACTCGAAATCATCCGTCGAGTAGGTGCCCATGAAGGGCATCTCCAGATGCGTATGGGGGTCTACGCCGCCGGGCATGACGTAGCAGCCAGTAGCGTCGAGCTCAGTCCCGCCCGAGAGGTTAGGCCCGATGGCGGCGATCTTGCCGCCCTCGATCTGCACGTCGGCCTTGTAGGTCAGGTCGGCGGTGACGATGGTGCCGTTCTTGATGACTGCGGTCATTCCGTCCTCCTGTTCATTGACCCAGCCGCACTAAGAACGTCGGCTGCGCGTTTTAACTCCGCTTCGAGATCTCTCATCTCGAAAAATTCGACACTAGTTTTGAAATCAAAGCTGGATGAAATCTTGCCAATTAATATTCTACTATTCTTCTTAGCCACAAGATTCCGATTAGTTGAACTATCTAGGATGCCATCATCAAAAACAATACAGAATATAAATTGAAAAAGACTCTGCTGTTCCCTTGATAGTCTTTTAAAAATTGATTGCACAGATTTAAAATTATTCCTCACCAAATTTTCCGAAATACGCGTATTCTTTACAAGTTTCACTTCTGCAATTATTATAGATTGGTTTTTTAACGAAACTGCATCAAAATACAAATCTGGATTCTCCTTCAATCGAACGTTTCTATCAAATGAAACGTTATACTTTTCGCTTAGCTTCACAACCGCCAACTCCTCGGCCAAGAGGTAGGCAGCTAGAGGATCGGCGATTCTTGAATTGGAATTTTCCGAATTCGTTGCTGGGGCACTTGCCTCAACGGCGGCGCCAGACAATTCTTCGATTTCCTTTTCGATGTTTTCCACCCGGCTAATAGTCGTCCCTCTCTCAAACCGGGAAGCAAAGAGGGTTTCGTCGCGGTAATCTGATGGAGCGTACAGCACATGGTGCTTGGTGTGTAGCGTCCAAAAAAACAGAGCTACGAGCAAGCATGAGAATCCCATCAAGAACCAAACGAAAATAGATTGGGTTTCGGCAGACAAGAGCGGAAGTATCCCAGTCCCACTCACTTCAGCCAGCCCCGCGAAGACTGCGATAATTGTGAGCGGATTTCTCACGCCCAACTTATCAGAAAGACTACTCACTTCGATTGCATCCTTCCGAATTTCGTACGTAGGTATCTGCCACCTTCACTCCACAATCTCCGCCGTTTCCACAACCGCGTGGAAGAGGACATTGGCCCCCTTCTCGGCCCATTCGGGCGAGATCTCCTCGGCCTCGTTGTGGCTGAGGCCATCGACGCAGGGGCACATGACCATCGAGGTCGGCGCCACGCGGTTGACCCAGCAGGCGTCGTGGCCGGCGCCACTCACGAGGTTCATGTGGCTATAGCCCAGCTGCTCGGCGGCGTCGCGCACCGCCGCCACGCAGCCCTCGTCGAAGGCGGGTGGGTCGAACTGGCCGACGATCTCGGAGGTGAAGTCTACGCCCAGGTCCTCGCAGAGCTTCGGGGCCTTCTCCATCAGCTCGGCCACCATCGCCTCCAGCGTCTCCAGCACATGGCTGCGGAAGTCGATGGTGAAGACCGCACGGCCGGGGATGATGTTGCGGCTGTTCGGGTAGATGTCGATATGGCCGATGGCGCCCACCGCGTTCGGCTGGTGCTTCATGGCGATCTCGTGGACCAGTTCGGTGATCTGCGCCAATCCGCGCCCCGCATTGCGCCGCATTGCCATGGGGGTCGAGCCGGTGTGGCTCTCCTTGCCCGTCACCGTGACCTCGATCCAGCGCAGGCCCTGGCCGTGGGTAACGACACCGATGTCGACACCTTCCGCCTCAAGGATCGGGCCCTGTTCGATATGCAGCTCGAAGAAGGCCTTCATCGGGCGCCCGCCCACTGGCTCGTCGCCCTTGAAGCCAATCCGCTCCAGCTCGTCGCCGAACCGCTTGCCATCCGCGTCGACCCGGTCATAGGCCCAGTCCTGGTCCAAGACGCCCGCGAAGACGCCTGAGGCCAGCATGGCGGGCGCGTAGCGCGTCCCCTCCTCGTTGGTCCAGTTGACGACGACGATCGGGTGGCGGGTCTTGATGTCGAGCCGGTTGAGCGTGCGAATGATTTCGAGCCCGCCGAGAACCCCCAGAACGCCGTCGTATTTGCCGCCCGTGGGCTGGGTATCCAGATGGCTGCCCACATAGACCGGAGCCAAGTCCGGGTCGGTGCCCTCGCGCCGGGCGAACATGGTGCCCATCTGGTCGATGCCCATCGACAGGCCTTCTTCATCGCACCACGTGGCGAAGAGGCGCCGACCCACCGCATCCTCGTCGGTCAGCGTCTGGCGGTTGTTGCCGCCGGCAATGCCGGGGCCGATCTTGGCCATCTCCATAAGGCTGTCCCACAGCCGCGCGCCGTCGATGGTAAGGTTTTCGCCGGGTGCTGCCATGGTTTCCTCCCTTTGGCCCGTCTTTGGGGCCTATCGCCTTGACCGTTTGGTAAAATCGACGCTACCAACACCGGGCAAAGGGTCAAGACCATTTCGGGGTGAAATTGCCCGACGAGAGAGCGATCGGCACGAACGGGAAAGGCGCGCGCGCCGAGCAGACTGCGCGGCGCACCCGCATCCAGGCCGAGAACAGCGAGAAGATCCTGGCGGCCGCCTTGGAGGTCTTCTCGACGGATGGTTTCCGCGGCGCCACGATCGACCGGATCGCCGAGACGGCGGGCATGTCGAAGCCGAACCTGCTCTACTACTTCCGCTCGAAGGACGAGATCTACCGGGCGCTGTTGGACCGGCTGCTCGAGACATGGCTGCAGCCGTTGCACGGGCTCGACCCGGACGGCGATCCGTTCAGCGAAGTCGCGGCCTATATTGACCGCAAGATCGAGATGGCCCGCGACTACCCCCGCGAGTCGCGCCTGTTCGCCGGAGAGATCATGCGCGGCGCGCCGATCCTGGGCGACGTGCTGGCGGGGCCGCTGAAGGCCCTGGTGGACGAGAAGTCCAAGGTGCTGACCGCCTGGGCCAAGGCGGGCAAGATCGCACCCTTGGACCCGCGCCACCTGATCTTCGCCATCTGGGCCACGACCCAGCACTATGCCGATTTCGATGCCCAAGTCCGGGCGGTGCTGGGCGACGGGGGCGAGGGGCGGTTTGCGGATGCGGCGTACTCTCTGAAGCGGTTGTTCATGGACGGGTTGCGGCCGCGCTAGGCCAGCTCAAATCACGACACCAGGAAACAAAGCAGATAGGATCGCGACCGGCCCGAGGGTGGGCGCGCTCGCGCCCGCCCTGGGGGCGGGTCGGGCGCGATCCGGGGCTTACGCCCCGGAAAGAAACAGTGAAACGGAGCGCGGCGCGGTCGCTCAAAACCTCGTCTTGCCCAGGGCTGCAGAATTCGAACACATGAGTTTGCACCCAATGCGATGAGGTCTCCATGCCACCAATCCCGAAAGATGAAATGGGTGATGTCTCGCCCGCTGTCGCACCCGGTCATGGGCCCAAGGATCTGGGATCGGCGACGCTGACCCCAACCGCCCCCTGCGAGGTGCGCAGCTTCCAGACCCTGAGCGTGACCTACACGGTCGGGCGGTTCGGCCTCGACGATACCGGCGCTATCCGCGTCGCGTTCCGCTGGGTCAACGATTGCGGGTCCCTGCAGACCGACGACGCCGCGGCGATGAACTACGTGACCGCGCGGGCGAGCAACGGCGTGCCCTTGACGGTCTTCGTCGAGCCTTACGGCTATCGGCCCTGGAGCCGGGCGGTCCGGGTTACCGTGACCGGCGGGTTCATGCGGCCGGGCGACACGATCGAAGTCGTTTTCGGGGACAGGTGCGGCGGTGGGCCGGGAATGCGGATGCAGACCATCGCCGAGGCGGCTTTCGAGCTGAAGGTCTCGGTCGATGCCTGTGCGACGGGTCAGTTCAGCCCGCTCGACGATGAACTGCACCTGCCGGTCGTGGCGGGCCCGCCAGAAGCGTGGAAGATCGTCGCCCCGACCCGCCGACGCCCGGGCGAGCCGTTTCGGATCGGCATCAAGGCCGAGGATGCATGGGGCAACCCCGCCCTGCCTGGCCCGGCGGATTTGCGGATCCAAACGGACATGTCTGTCGACGGGCTGCCTGAGAGCCTGACTTTCCCTGCCGACGAGCGGGCGGTTTCGGTCGAGGGCCTAAGCGTCTCGGAAACGGGCGCCACGCAATTTCACCTCGGTGACGCGGACGGCAATCTTCTGGCAACGTCCGCACCGCTGATCATCCAGGATGGACCGGACGCCACCTTCTGGGGCGACCTGCATGGGCAGAGCGGCGAGACGGTCGGGACCGGCACCATCGAGGAGTATCTGGGATTTGCCCGCGACATCGCCTTCCTCGACGTCTCCGGCCATCAGGGTAACGATTTCCAGATCACCGACGCCTTCTGGCAGAAGATCAACGCGGTCACCGCCGCGATGGACGACCCTGGGCATTTCGTCGTCTTTCCGGGCTATGAGTGGTCCGGCAACACGCCCGTGGGCGGCGACCATAACGTCTTCTTCAGACACGAAGGGAACCCGATCCGGCGGTCCTCCCATGCCATGCTGGCGGATCGGACCGATCTCGGCACCGACACCTTCACGCTGGACGCGCTTTTCGAGGCGCTGACGGGCGAGGATTGCGTGGTCTGGGCCCATGTGGGCGGGCGGCCGGCGGATGTCGCTTACGCCCATGACCCGGCGCTGAAGACCGCGGTCGAGGTGCATTCCAATTGGGGCACCTTCGAGTGGATCCTGACCGACAGCCTGGCGCTGGGTCACCGGGTTGGCGTCGTCGCCAACAGCGATGGGCACAAGGGCCGGCCGGGGGCCGGGCCGCCGGGCGCCACGGAATTCGGCGCCTATGGCGGGCTGACCTGCTTCCTGGCGCCAGAGCTGACCCGCGACGCGATCTTCGAATCCTTAAGGCGGCGGCACCACTATGGCACGTCCGGCGCGCGGCTGGATTTGAAGGTCGTTGCCCGGTTCACGCGACCGGCCGCCATCTACCCCCGCGATCCGCGCCATTTCGATGTGGCGCCTGCCGAGGCCGACCACGCGATCATGGGCGATATCGCGCGGGTCACCGATGACGCGGTGACGCTGGATATCCGCGTTGCCGCCAGCGCCCCGGTCGAGCGGCTGGATGTAATGGATGGCGCCAAACCGGTCGCAACGTTGAGGACGTATGAGGCTCCGGACCTCGGCAACCGGGTCCGGGTCTATTGGCAGGGCGCCGAGTATCGCGGGCGCGGGCGGAATTCCCTTTGGCAAGGCACGATCCGGGTCGAGGGCGCCGCAATCCGCGCGATGACGCCCCTCAACCAATGGAACCCGGAGCGGCGGCTGGAGCTGACCGACCCGCACACCGTGACATTCGAAGCGGTGACTTCTGGCAATTTCGCGGGTGTGGATCTGGGGCTCGACGGGGCAGGCAGGATCATCGTTGATACCAACCATGTCCGAGGCCACGCCCGGCTCGGCGACCTGGATCTCGAGGACGCGGTTCTGGACGCCGGCGGTCTGGAACGCCAGATCCGCATCCGGCGTCTGCCCGATGCCTTGAACAAAACAATGCTTGATAGGTCGGTGACTGTGCCGCTCGCAGCGGGCGCCGAGGCGGCGCTTTGGGCCCGTCTCACCACGCTCGATGGGCATCAGGCTTGGTCGAGCCCGATTTACCTATGGCGCGATTGACCGCTTAGACGATATTGAAATCGAACTCGGGCGAAAGTCTGTCGGACGCTGGCAAAAATCTTGCTTTCAAATTTATTGGCAGATGGAATTTACACCTTGGATGTGATAATATTTCTAAATAAACTTGATAAATGAATTTTCCACTACACTAAAGCTCAATCTATTCGAGGGCATCATGCATCAATCCGGCGCACGACGGCATGGATAAATTGTTGACGTAAAACCATTTTTTAGACCGCTGGCACGGCTGCATCTCTCGCGCGATCCAAGGCTCATTGCCGCGCGGGTGCACCTGCGGCATCCGCGTCGTCCGGCGCGAGCAGGATCAACAGACCCAGCACCGTGGCACCCGCGCCCAGCAGCACCATGGGCTGGACCCAGCCATTGCCCGATAGCCCCTCCCACAGGATCACGAAGCTCGGCACCAGGTATCCATAGGCCATGACCTTCGAGGACGGCAGGCGCAGGGTCGCGAATTGAACGAACAGAAACGAGCCACAAGTCGCGAATACGGCCAAATAGACGATGGCAATCCAGACGATCGCAGGCAGCGCGGCCCAATCCGTCGCAAGCATCGCGGGCGCGCCCACCGCACTCAGCAGGAGCGCCCCGGCGACAATGGTGCCGAAGCTGAAGACCAGCACCGGCTCGCCCCGGCTCAGCCGCCGGATCAGCGGCGTGTAGAAGGCATGGGCGGCGCAGCCCACCAGGAAGATCAGTTCGCCCGCGCCGACGTCGAAGCCCAGGATCCGGTCGATATCGGCCCGGAAGATGACCCAGATCGCGCCCAGCCCGGCGATCAGCAGGCTGAGCGCGATGCGGGGCGTCGTGACTTGGCGCAGCAGGAACCAGCCGAAGACCGCGCTCATCATCGGCGTCAGCGTGAAGACGGCGGCGGTCGAGACCGGGTCGGTCAGCCTGAGCGCGACGAACATCAGGAAGAAGTAGCAAGCGAAGATGCCGCCCAGCGCCAAATAGCGCCAAGCGCCATCCAGGTGCCGGCGTCGGATCATCGGGATCGCGAAGGGCGCCATCAAGCAGCCCGCCAGCACGAAACGCACCGCATTAAGCGCTGCCGGATCCAGATGCGGTGCCGCCGGCTTGCCGAGCGAGAACGAGCCAGAGATGGCCATGGCAAAGCCCAGCATCGCCGCATGGCCCTTCAGGGCCTCGGCCCGGTCCGTCTTCTCGCTCAAGCCGCACGCTCCCGCTGGACGTCTCCTTTGCCGGTGATCTACGCTTCACCGGCTGCGGTCAACCGAAAGGACTGAGGCCATGGGCCAGCCTGACCTTCCCCAAGGGCAGATCCGCGTCGACAACGTGGTGCCCGCGCGTGCGCCCTGGAGCGCGCGGCTGGAGCCAGGCGAAATTCTGCGGCTGATCGACCTGGACGGCGCCCAGGCGGTCGATTTCCTCTGCTACAACGCCGATGACCCAGCCGAGCGCTATCACGCGCCGAACACGATCAAGGTGCCGAAGAACATCTTCATCGGCCAAGGTTCGGTGCTGCGCTCGAACCTTGCGCGCCCGATGATGACGGTCATCGCGGATACCTGCGGGCGGCACGACACGATCTTCGGCTGTTGCTCGTTCGAGGTCGACCGGGTGCGCTATGGCCGCACCAATGCCGAAAGCTGTCAGCACAATTTCGAGCGCGAAATGGCGCGCCACGGAATTGGCCCGGAACACGTTGTGCCGAACGTGAATTTCTTCATGAATGTGCCGGTCGCGGCCGACGGGGCGACAGGAATCGCCGAAAGCCAATCGAAGGCCGGGGATTATGTGGACCTGCGCGCCGAAATGCCGGTCCTGGCGGTCTTGTCGAACTGCCCGGAGGAATTGAACCCGGCGACGGGCGCGAATGGGCCGACCCCGATACGCGCTATCGTCTGGCGCGAGGGTTGATCGCGCGGGACGCGCTGGTCTCCCCGAATCGTGACTTTGTGACATTTTCATAATATATTGATAGAGGGTGTGAGGTTAAGGTATGTCTTTTCAACGCATTTTCGGTATCGATCTTCGGACGATGGCCTTGTTCAGGATTTGCCTGGGCCTGGCGCTTCTGACCGATCTGGTCAACCGAACCGAGTTCCTGAAAGCCTTCTATACCGACCAGGGCGTGATGACCCGCGCCGCCGCGATCGACTACAACCATCCCGCGCGCATCTCGATCTATTTCATCAGCGGCTCGCCTGTCTTCGTCTCGATTCTGTTCCTGATCGCGATGATCCTGGCGGTGCTGCTGGTCGTCGGCTACCGGACCCGGCTGGTGACGGTGTTGAGCTGGATCTTCGTGATGTCGCTCAACAACCGGAACCTGATCGTCCAGCAGGGCGGCGACCAGCTTCTGACGCTTCTCACCTTCTGGGCGATGTTCCTTCCGATCGGGGCGCGGTTCTCGGTGGATGCGGCCTTGCGCAAGGAGGACCAGCCCGACCCGCCCAACGCCTATTTCTCGGTCGCGACGCTCGCGATGTGCCTGCAGGTGATCTACGTCTATGTAATCGGCGCGCTGTTGAAGACCTCACCGATCTGGGTGCCGCAGGGCCAGGCGGTCTATTACGCGCTGCATGTGGAATCTCTGGCGACACCGCTGGCGCATTGGTTCCGCCAATTCGGGCCGATCCTGCAGTTTCTGACGTATTTCGTCTGGACCATCGAGCTGCTGGCGCCGCTGTTGATCTTCTCGCCGGTCTTGCACCTGCCCCTCAGGCTGGTGACCCTGTTCCTGCTGATCTGCATGCATATCGGGTTCTACGTATTCCTCTCGATCGGGCTCTTCCCGATGGTCTCGCTGACCTCGCTGATGGTGTTCATGCCGGGCGAGATTTGGGACTGGCTGGGCAAGCGGGTTCACACAGAGAGGAAGCGCGCGATCAAGATCTACTATGATGGGGATTGCGGCTTCTGCCTGAAGATTGCAAAGGTTCTTCGCTGTTTCTGCCTTCCCCCGGACGTGCCGATCCTCAAAGCGCAGGAGCATGAGGAGATCCGCCCGATCTTCGAGGCCGAGGATAGCTGGGTTGTCACCGACGCGGACGGCAAGGCCTATACCAAATGGGCGGGGGTGACGTTCGTGATGCGCCAATCGCCGGTCTTCTGGCTTCCGGGCGCGATCCTGAACCTCTGGCCGCTGACCCATTACGGCAACCTGATCTACCGGCTGATCGGCAATAACCGCGCGGGGGTCTTGGGTCGGCTCTCGGAGCGGTTCCTGCCATACCGGACCCAATGGATGCGGCTGAGCAAGATCGAGTCCGCCGTCGTCGGCCTGCTGATGGTCTTTGTCTTCGTGCAGAACATGATGACCCTGCCGAGGGTCGACTATCAGATGCCCGAGACGCTGAACGGGCTGCAAAAGGCCCTGCGTCTGCAGCAAACGTGGAACATGTTCGCGCCCAAGCCCCTGGTCTCAAGCGGCTGGTTTGTGATCCGGGGCGAGATGGAGAACGGCACGATCGTCGATCTGTGGAACGGGACCAAAGGCGAACCCGACACCAGCCGCCCGAAATACGTGGCCAACTGGTATCCGGACTATCGCTGGCGCAAGTACCTCTCACGGCTTCCGCTCAAGGGATACGAGGAACAGCTTGAGAATTTTGCGCGCTATTATTGCCGCAAATACAACATGTTCGAGCCGGGGCTGCTGCGGCTTTACAGCTTCACCATCGACTATCACCGGCTAAGCACGCGGCCGGATTACGAGCCGCATAAATACAAGGTGATCCGGCTGCAGGACTGGTATTGCTACGACAAGGAGGAAGAGGAGAAGTCGGGCTAGTCACCAATCTTCCGAACCCTGTCGCCGACAGTTACGGTGCCGTCCTGTATCACCCGGCCATATATACCGCGCAAGCGCAGCTTCTTGCCTTCACCGGTATTCACGAACAGGCAGGCGTCCCGGCCATAGCGTTCGATGAAACTGGCGCAGCCGTTATGCGGCGTGTCGGTGATCTCGAGCACGGCGCCACCAATGGCGAGCCGGGTGCCTGGCGGCGTGTTTCCGGGCGTAAGGTCCATGTCGATGAAGAGGTTGTCCCCGGCGGGCGGCCAATTGGCACGCTCCTGCGCGATGAGGCTGATGCAGCGGGCGTTCATGATGCAGATCTGGACGTCAGGATGGGGCTTGCCGGCCTCGGTGGTCTTCCAGCAGCCCTTGGCCCAATGGTCGCCCTCAGCCCCGGCTGCCAGGCTGATCGCGCAACTCTCGAGATCACGCCGCTCTCCGTGCTCGGGACGCACGACGATGGCTTCCAGGCGGCCATCGTCCTTGGGCGAGGCCAGGATTTCGTCGAGGCCCGCGTTGAGCTCGTCCATGGAAAGGTGCCGCGTCATCGTCCCTCCGATATTCCGGCGCCAGGATAGAACCGCGGCTGCGCTTGCGCCAGCGGGCGCGCGTCGTTTCGTGTTTTGCATCACCCGGCGGACCCAGCATAGGCTTTTCCGGTGCGCCGCTTCGGGGAGGGTTGCATGGCGGTATTGAGCAGAGTGATCGCGGTCATCCTATGCTTGGCCTGGACCACGGCCGATGCGGGCGAGGTGCGGCTGGAGCAAAGCGCCCCAAGCCCCGCCCTGGGTGGCGAGGTCATCTACGGGATCTACCTGCCGGATGGGTATGATGCACCGGGTGCGCGGTTCCCGGTCATCTACCTGCTTCACGGCTATGGCGGCGGGCACCGGGAATGGTTCAAGGGCGGGCAGATCGACGCGCTGCTGGACCGGCTGATCGACGAGGGCGCGATCCCCCCGGTCATCGCCGTCACGCCCGCTGCGGGCAAAAGCTGGTATGTGGACAGCGCCCGGTTTGGCGGCCCCGGTGATTACGCGACGGCGATCGCGCGCGATCTGGTGGTCGCGGTCGATGCTGCCTGGCCGACTGTCGCGATGCGCGAGGGCCGCGCAATTGTCGGGAATTCGATGGGAGGGCATGGGGCGCTGCGGCTGGGTCTCGGCCATCCGGATCTCTTCGGCACCATCGCCGCGCTCAGCCCGGCGATCTGGAAGCCCGGCGGGGTATCGTGGCGCTTGAGCCCGCAATTCGGCGACGGGGAGGCCCTGGAGAAATGGTTCCCGCGCACCACCGGCGCTCAGTTCGACCGGGCCGTGCTTGATACCCAGTCACCCTTTCAGCATGTGGCCACCGCCGCCATCCATGACCCGGCACCCCGGGTTTGGCTCGGCACTGGAGATGACGACTATTTCGAGCTGCAGGACGGCACGGTGGACATGTATCTGGAACTGCGCGCCAACGGGATCACGCCCGAGCTGCGCGTCATCGACGGCAAGCACAACTGGGCCACCTGGCGGCGGATGACCGGGGATATGATCCGCTGGATCTCGGCCGGCTTCACGCCAGCTGCCGGGCGATGACCAGTTTCTGGATGTCGTTGGTGCCCTCGTAGATCTGGCAAACCTTCTGGTCGCGATACATCCGCTCGATGTCGAAATCGGCCAGGTAGCCGTAGCCGCCCAGAACCTGGATCGCCTCGGAGGTGATCCGCTCGGCCGCTTGGGCGCAGAAAAGCTTGGCCATGCAGGCTTCCTTCATGCAGGGCTCGCCCCGGTCCTTCATGCGCGCGGCGTTGAGGACAAGGTTCTTCGCCGCCTCCAGGTCGGTCGCCATTTCGCTCAGGCGGAATTGTACCGCCTGAAGCTCGAAGATCGGCTTGCCGAAGGCGGTGCGTTCTTTCGCATAGGCCAGCGCCCGGTCGAAGGCGGCCTGAGCGAGGCCCGTGGCCTGGGCCGCGATGCCGATGCGGCCGGCTTCCAGCGAGGAGAGCGCGATGGCGTAGCCCTGTCCCTCCTCGCCGATCCGGTCCTCGAAGGGTAGCTTCATATCCTCGAAGGCCAGCGCGCAGGAGTCGCTGGCTTTCTGGCCCAGCTTCTCCTCGACCCGGACCACGTTGAAGCCGGGCGTATCATTTGCGCAGACGAAACAGGACATGCCCTTCTTGCCCGCCTCCGGGTCCGTCATGGCGAAAAGCACGGTGGTCTTTCCGATGCGCGCCGACGAGATGAACTGCTTGGCGCCGTTGATCGTGTATCCCTCGTTCGTGCGCGCGGCCTTGGATTTGAGGTTGGAGGCGTCGGACCCCGCTTGCGGCTCGGTCAACGCGAAGGATCCGATATGCTGGCCTTCCGCCAGCGGGCGCAGCCAGCGCTCCTTCTGCTCGTCCGAACCGAACCGGTCGAGCACCGCGCAGACAGGCGCGTTGTGGACCGAGACCATGGTCGAGACCGAACCGTCGCCTGCCGCGATCTCGATCAACGCGAGCGCGTAGGAAACATAGTCGGCCCCTGCCCCGCCCCAATCGGGATCGATGGTCATTCCGAGGAAACCCAACTCGCCGAGTTCGGTGACAATCTCCGGCTCGATCGCCCCGGCCTTTTCGCGTGCCTGGGCGTTCGGCGCCAACCGCTCCTGCGCATAATTCCGCGCCATGTCGCGGATCATGACCTGTTCGTCAGTGAGCATATGTTCCCCGCTTTTTGGGCGATACGAGCGATCAGTCGTAGAGTTTCCCTGCCTCAAGAAGCTCGAAGCCGCGGATTTCAAACTCGTACATCCCACTCTGATCAGCCTTTTCGGCCCGCGCGATCAATCGCCCCTCATCGTCGCGAAAAACGGCATGTGCAGTGTGAAGCGCACGATAACAATGACTGCCGTCCGGATAGATATATTTTATCATCTGCGGCCCTCCAAATTGCAGCAAGAGATGTCCGAGCGACAACGTCCAATCCACGCCGCGCAAGGTGATCCTTGGATCACACGTTCCGTTTTTGTGGCTTCTCGCCCACCGGCCCGCCGGCCTTCTTCCAGCCACCGAAGCCGTCGTTGATGTGAGTGACATTCGGTAGGCCCATTTCCTGGGCCGCCTTAGCCGACAGCGCCGAGCGCCAGCCTGAGGCGCAGTAGAAGACCATCTTGTTGCCGGTCTGGAACTGGGGCTTGGCGTAAGGCGATTCAGGGTCGATCCAGAATTCCAGCATGCCGCGCGGGCAGTGAAAGGCGTCGGGAATCATGCCGTCGCGCTCGAGCTCGCGCGGGTCGCGCAGGTCGACGAAAGTCACGCCGTCCTCGCCATGGAGGCCCATCGCCTCGGCGGCCGGCAGGTGATCGACCACCACATTGGCCTCGGCCACCATGTCCTTGACCCGTTTCATGTCCCCTCCTCAGAAGTCATGCGGCCTCAGGCCGCTTCCATGCCCGCGCCGCCGCCATCCAGGCGGCCGGACCGGCGCCTGCGCAATTTCCAGGTTCGCAGGGTTGCCGCCGTCTGCAGCGCCAAGACCACCCCCACCAGCACGACGAACGGCCATTTTATGAAATTCGGCTCGGGCGTCTGCCGATGGAAATCCAGGAAGTGGATGAACAGGAAATAGGCGGTGTGCATCACCACCAGCGACCACAGGATGTAGGCGCTTTGCTGGAAAAATTTCCACACCGGCAGCCCCATCACACGCTGCGACAGGTCGTTCGATGTCACGGCCAGTCCCAGCCCATAAAGCAGCGCGGCGATGCCGATCACATTGCCGAACGCGAACCCCTTCTCGACCATCACATAGCTGCCGAGCCCCGGATGCAGCAGGAATCCGAATAGGCGCGGGATTTCCCACTCGACCCAGCCGTCCAGGATGATCGCGGTGTGAACTCCGCCCGCGACAATCGCCCAGATGCCAATCTCGCGCCTCCAGGGCAGCAGCACCGTCGCACGCGGCCACAGCCGCGAGACCGGCCCGACCGCCATGGCGAGAGCGATAAAGACAAGGCTCGAATCTCCGAAGGCCCGGTTCCACCGGTGCATCGGCGACCACTCGGACCTGGCTTCGTAAAACGCATACATGACCGCGGCCGCGATCACGACACCCCCGAGGTGCCGAAACCATGTCGCGTTGAGGATACGCCGCAGGCGGCCGGGTTCGCGTTGCTTGTTCGTCAAGGCACCCTCCCTGCTCCGGTTTGCGAGCTTAAATGTGGTCGTGCCCGGGCGCAAACAAGGGCCGCGAAGGGGTCAATCCCGCTCGACCGCGACGGCCGTTCCCTCGCCGCCGCCAATGCAGAGCGAGGCGATGCCGCGCTTGAGATTCCGGCGCTCCATTTCGTGCAGCAGCGTCACCATGATCCGCGCGCCACTGGCGCCGATTGGATGGCCTAGCGCGCAGGCACCGCCGTTGACGTTCAGCTTTTCGCGCGGGATCGCGAGCTCATGCATCGCGGCCATCGGCACCACGGCAAAGGCCTCGTTGACCTCCCACAGCTCGACATCCTCGGCGCTCCAGTTGAGCCGCATCATCAGCTTCTGCATGGCCGGGATTGGCGCGGTGGTGAACTCGCCCGGCTCCTGCGCATGGGTCGCATGGCCAAGGAACCGGGCACGGACCTCGAGCCCGCGCCGCTCGGCCTCGGACTGGCGCATCAACACCAGCGCCGCGGCGCCGTCCGAGATCGACGACGAATTCGCAGGCGTCACCGTGCCCCCCTGGCGAAAAGCGGGTTTCAGGTGCGGGATCTTGTCGGGCCGGGCATTGCGCGGCTGCTCGTCCGAGGTCACCTCGACCGCGCCCTTGCGGGTCTCGACGGTCACCGGCGCGATCTCGGCGTCGAAGTAGCCTTGCCTTTGCGCGGTCAGCGCCCCGTCGAGCGAGGCCAACGCATAGGCGTCCTGGGCTTCGCGGGTGAACTGGAACTTCTCGGCGCAATCCTCGGCGAAGGTGCCCATCAGGCGGCCCTTGTCATAGGCGTCCTCGAGCCCGTCCAGGAACATGTGGTCCTTGACCTCCGCATGGCCGAGCCGCGCCCCACCGCGCATCTTGGGCAGGATAGGGGGCGTTGGTCATGCTCTCCATGCCGCCCGCGACCACGATCCGGCCATTGCCGGCCAGAATCTGATCATGGGCGATCATCGCCGTCTTCATGCCCGAGCCGCACATCTTGTTGAGCGTCGTGCAGGGCACCGATTTCGGCAGGCCGGCGCCGAAGGCCGCCTGGCGCGCCGGCGCCTGGCCCTGGCCCGCGCCCAGGACGTTGCCCATCAGCACCTCGTCCACGTCCTCGGCAGCGACCCCGGCCCGGTCGAGCGCCGCCTTGATCGCGGTTGCACCCAAATGGCTGGCCGTGGCGCCCGCCAGTTCGCCCTGAAAGCCGCCCATCGGGGTGCGCGCGGCGCTGACGATGACGATCGGGTCCGACATGGGGCGTCTCCTCTCGAACTTTGTGAACGCGCGTTCAATTAACCGGCAAAATGGCGTGGCCGACCCTCATTGGCAAGGGGAATCCCTCACCGCCTCGCCCTCTCACTATAGTGCAAAAGGTTGAACCCGGTCAGGGCCTCGTGCACCGGCGCCCAGGCGGCCGAGAAGCCAAGCCAATCCAGCCCGGCCTCGCCGGCGATCTGCTGCAAGCTGCGCCCGCCGATGGCGCCGATCAGGGGCGCTGATGTCTGCGGCAGATCGAGCCGGAAGGTCAGGCCGTCGCTATCGAGCGTGAAGCCGCCCTTGGCCGCGACCTGCCGGGCGAGCGCCGCGGGCGACACCCCCTTCAGGCGCGGCACCGCGGCGGCGCGGCTTGGTTTGGCCTCCGCTGCCTCCCCGGCGCGGGCGGCATAGACCACATGGGTTTTCATGTTGCCTGCCAATTCCTCGGCCAGCGCCATGCGGTCGAAGGGCGCTATGGCCTGGACCCGCTCGCGGATTGCGTCGTCTCGCGGCAGGTAGCGCAAAGGGTCATATCGGGCGGGTTCCAGGAACGAGACCGGCGCGAGCCCGGCTTGGGCCAGGGCCTCCACCAAGTTAGTGACCGTGTAGGGCCGGTCGCGGCTGTGCAGCAGCAAGTCGTAGAGACCCGCTTCGGAGTTCCGGTGATCCCCCAAAAGCCGGTTCTGGCTGAACCAGTTGGCGTCAGGCAAGTCATCCAGCACCCGACGTGCCAGGCGCACCTGTTCGGCGGGTGCATCCTCGCCAACCAGCCGCGTGAGTGCCGATTGCAGAGGGTAAACCCCGGTCCGGCCGTAAGGCGCATAGACCATCAGCCCGATCCCGCCCCCCGGCGCCAGAGCCTCCGTGAGGGCGCGGAAGCCCGAATCCGGGCCCGGCAGATGGTGCAGCACCCCGCAGCAATCGATGTAGTCGAACAGCCCATGCTCCGGCGCGGCCAGCAAGTCATCCGTGACGAAGGTGATACTGGTCAGCCCGCGCGTCTTCGCCCGTGCCTCGGCCACCGCGCGGCTGGCTGTGGAGAGGTCCATGTAGACGATCTCGGCCGGGCAGCCGATATCCGCCAGCTTCTGCGCCAGCATGATCAGCCCGTCCCCGGTCCCGCCACCCGCCACCAGCGCCCGGAAGGGCTTCGACCAATCGCGCTTGCCGCCGAAAAGGAAGTGATCGATCTCGACCGGATACGAGGGCGAACCCTCGATCAACCGCTTCGCCTCGTCGGCGGGATCGCGATCGGGGTAAGGATAGGTTTCATACTGCCGCTGGACCGGATCCATCCGCGCCACCCAAAAATGTTCGTTCCGCGACACGATTTGTCCGTTTCTGACTAGCCCGGAGCGCCCGCCGGTTCCAGTCTGGAACTAACAGAAGGGAGCCTGCAATGAACGAACATCGCGGCAGCTACTCGATCACCGACCGCAAGATCGACCCAACGCGAACGCGGCCAGACGGCACGCCGGATGACGATGATCGGGTCGAGACGGGTCCGACCAGGCAGGCCTTCGACGAATGGGCCGCCGCGGGTCTCGAGGCGCCGAACCTCGCCGCCATGCGGGCCCATCGCCACGCGCGGCTGACCAAGGCAATCACCGACAAGGATATCGGCGGCATCCTGATGTTCGATCCGCTGAACATCCGTTATGCGACCGACACGCCCAACATGCAGCTTTGGAACACCCACAATCCGTTCCGGGCGGTGCTGCTGACCGCCGACGGGCATATGGTGCTGTGGGAATACAAAGGCGCGAGATTCTCGTTCCTTTCCTCCTTCAATCCGCTGGTGAAGGAGGTGCGGGGCGGCGCCTCGATGTTCTACTTCTCGACCGGCGACAAAGCCGAACTGGCGGCGGGCCGCTTTGTCGCCCAAGTGGACGAGATCATGCGGGCGCGTGTCAGCGACAACCGGCGCCTCGCCGTCGACAAGATCATGCTCCATGGCTACCACGCCCTAGTCGAGGCCGGCTTCGAGGTGCTGGACGGCGAGGAGATCACCGAGCACACCCGCGCCATCAAGGGTGAGGACGAGATCAAGGCGATGCGCTGCGCCATGCATTCCTGCGAGCTGGCAATCGCCGAAATGGAGGCGATCTGCCAGCCCGGCCTCAGCGAGGACGAGGTCTGGGCCGAGCTCCACCGCGGCAACATCAAGCGCGGCGGTGAGTGGATCGAGACACGCCTGTTGGCCTCGGGACCCCGCACCAATCCCTGGTTCCAGGAATGCGGCCCCCGGATCATCCAACCCAACGAGATCGTCGCCTTCGACACGGACTTGATCGGCGTCTACGGCATGTGCACCGACATCTCGCGCACCTGGTTCATCGGTGACGGCGAGCCGACGGCCGAAATGAAACGGCTGTTTCGGGTCGCCCACGACCACATCATGCAGAACATGGACCTGCTGGCGCCGGGCGTGCCGTTCAAGGACCTGGTCTTCGGCGGCCATCAGCTGGACGAGGAGTTCGTCCCCGGCCAGTATAGCTGCCGGATGCACGGAGTGGGTTTGTGCGACGAATGGCCCTCGATCCGGTATCCCCAGGATTACGAGGAAGGCACCTTCGACTA
>JAOTXT010000061.1 GCA_029862205.1 Paracoccaceae bacterium | reverse complement strand
GTCTTCTGCGACGAGGAAACCGGCCAGGGATCGGGCCTGGGTGCCGGGACGATGCCTGAGATGCGGCGCTACTCGGTGGTCTGCGCGGTGATGCAGCTGTGGCTTTCAGCGCGGGCCGAGGGGTTGGGCGCGGGCTGGGTCTCGATTCTTGATCCTGACCGCCTGACCCGCGACCTGGACGTGCCCGATGCCTGGCGCTTGATCGCCTATCTCTGCCTCGGCTGGCCCGAAGAGGAGCAGGCCGACCCCGAACTGGAACGCGCCGGCTGGGAAGACCGGCGCGGCATCGACAACCGGGTGCTGACCCGCTAGGAGCCGCTGATGCCTCAGAAGATCCCCACGACCGTGATCACCGGCTTCCTAGGCGCCGGGAAGACGACCTTGATCCGCAATCTTCTGGCCCGGAATGGCGGCAAGCGGATCGCGCTGGTGATCAACGAGTTTGGCGATATCGGCGTCGATGGCGAGGTGCTGAAGGGTTGCGGTGACGCGCTTTGCGCCGAGGACGATATCATCGAGCTCTCCAACGGCTGCATCTGCTGCACGGTGGCCGACGATTTCGTGCCGACGATGACGCAGCTTCTGGATCGCGACGCGCCGCCCGATCACATCGTGATCGAGACCTCCGGGCTGGCCTTGCCACAGCCCTTAGTGAGGGCCTTCAACTGGCCCGAGATTCGAACCCGGGTCACCGTGGATGGCGTGATCACCGTGGTCGATGGACCGGCCGCCCGGGACGGCCGCTTTGCCCATGATGAGAGTGCCGTCGCGGCCCAGCGCGAAGCGGATGACAGCATCGATCACGAGACGCCGCTTTCCGAATTGTTCGAGGATCAGCTCGCCTGCGCCGACATGGTGGTGGTTTCGAAGACCGACCGGATGTCTGGACCCGAGGTCGAGGGCGTGTTGGGGGGCCTGGGTGATCGAACGCGGCAAGGAGTGCACTTCGTGCGCTCGGATACCGGAGGCCTGGAGGCCGGAGTGCTGCTGGGCTTGGGGCTGTCCGCCGAGGACGATTTGGAGAGCCGCCACGAGGTTCATCACCATCACCACGATGACGAAGAGGACGACCATGAGCACGAGCATGGCCATGACGAATTCGAGACCTTCGCCCTGACAATGGGTGAGGTCGCCGATGCCAATGGCTTCGCCGAGCGGCTGGCCGCGGCTATCCGCGAGCACGACATTCTACGCTTGAAGGGTTTCGTGGCGGTGGCGGGCAAGCCGATGCGCCTGGTCGTCCAGGCGGTGGGCCCCAGAATCGAGACCTATTTCGACCGCCCCTTCGGCGGCGAGCCTCGCGCGACGCGCCTGGTCGTGATTGGCGAGGCCGGTCTGGATCGTCTTGAGATCGAAAAGGCCATCGGAGCCGCCGCGGGATGACGGATGCGCCGGTCATAGAGCCGGGCGATCCAGACGAGGCGCGCCACCTGCTGGAAGCCAGCCACGCGATGATGCTGGAGCTGTTTGACCCGGACGCGAATCATTTTCTGAGCCTTGATGCCTTGCGCCGGCCGGATATCCGCTTCTTCGTGGCGCGGCTCGACGCCCGGGTCGCGGGCTGCGGCGCCCTGGCGCTGCGTGATGGCTATGGCGAGATCAAATCCATGTTCGTGGACCCCGATATTCGCCGGGCGGGGGTTGCCGGACGGCTGATTGAGCGGTTGGAATCGGAGGCGCGGACATTTGGCCTGCCATTCTTAAGGCTCGAGACAGGGAACCTGCTCGAAGCCGCCCAAGCACTCTACCGCCGGCAAGGCTTCGAGCTCTGTGGTCCATTCGGCGAATATGCGGCACACCCGCAAAGCGTCTTCATGGAAAAGCGGTTGGGGTGATGCACCTTCTACTGGCGCAACCCGGTGAAGTGACCGACGGCTCGGAGGCCGTCGACCTAGGCCAGGACGCAGCCGAGTTGATCGTGATCTCGGCCGCCGACACGGAACTGGCGGCCTTGGCCGAGGCGCGCGCGGCGCTGGGCGAGGAGGCGCCCGAGCTGCGGCTTGCCTCGCTCATGCACCTGACCCATCCGGTGTCGGTGGACCTCTACCTCGACAAGACCGCCACAAAAGCGCGGCTGGTGGTCGCCCGCGTCCTGGGGGGCGAGGGTTACTGGGCCTACGGGCTGGAACAATTCGCAGCGCGCCTCGGCGAGGCGGACGTGGCCTTCGTCGCCCTGCCCGGCGATGACAAGGAGGATGGGGCGCTTAGGCGCGTCTCGACGGTGGCGGCGGAGGATTACGACGCGCTCTGGGCTTATTTGGTCGAGGGCGGGCCGGAAAATGCGGGCAACTTCCTGCGCTATTGCCGCTCGGTGTTGGGCGCGGATCCGGCACCACCCCCGGCCCGGCCACTGTTGCGCGCGGGCGTCTATTGGCCCGGGGCCGGGATCGCCGACCTCGACGCCGCGCGCTCGAATTGGCGCAACGCCGATGCCCCGGTGGTGCCAATCGTCTTCTACCGGGCGCTCGTGCAGGGCGCCGGGCTCCACCCGATCAACCGCCTGGTCCGCGCCTTGATCGGCGAGGGGCTGAATCCATTGCCCATCTTTGTCGCCTCGCTCAAAGACCCGGTTTCGGCGGCAACGCTGGCGACACTGTTCGCCGAAGCGCCGCCGGCGGTGATCCTGAATGCGACGAGCTTCGCGGTCTCCTCGCCACAATCGGCGCGGCATCAGCCGACACCCCTCGACGCGCCGGGCGTCCCGGTCCTGCAGGCGGTCTTCGCGGGCGGCACCGAGGCTGTCTGGGAAGAGGGGCTCGGCGGTCTCTCGGCCCGCGACATCGCCATGAACGTGGCCCTGCCGGAGGTGGATGGGCGCATCCTGGCCCGTGCCGTCAGCTTCAAGGGCGAGGCCTATTTCGACGAGGCAACCCAATGCCGCATTGCCACCTACCGGGCGCGGGGCGACCGGATCCATTTCACCGCGCGTCTCGCCGCCGCCTGGGCGAAGCTGGGCGCCAAGCCCGCCGCCGGGAAGAAAGTCGCCATCGTGCTGGCCAACTATCCGAACAAGGACGGAAGGTTGGCCAACGGAGTTGGGTTGGATACGCCCGCAAGCGTGATCGACATGATGGCGTCTCTGAAGACTTCTGGCTATCGTATTAATAAAGCGCCAGAAACTGGGTCCGAACTGATGGCGCGCATTCAGGCTGGGCCGACCAATTGGCTGCCGGACCGCCCTCGGCGCGAGGGCGGCGAAACGCTGTCATTCGCCGACTACCAGATCTTCTACTCGGCCCTGCCCTGGGAGGTGCGCCGCCAGGTCGAGGAACGGTGGGGCCCGCCCGAAAACGATCCGCTCTTCGTGCCGAGCGAGGTCGATTGCGGGCATTTCACCCTGTCGATCCTGAGCTTCGGCAATGTGGTCGTCGGCATCCAGCCCGCGCGCGGCTACAACGTGGACCCGAAGGAAACCTACCACGCGCCTGACCTGGTGCCGCCCCACAACTACCTCGCGTTCTATGCCTGGCTTCGCGATCAGTTCCGCGCCGACGCGGTGATCCATTTCGGCAAGCACGGGAACCTGGAATGGCTTCCCGGCAAAGCAGTGGCCCTATCCGAGGAATGCTTCCCCGAGGCAGTGCTCGGCCCCTTGCCCCATCTCTACCCGTTCATCGTCAATGACCCGGGCGAGGGAACGCAGGCGAAGCGCCGCACCTCTGCTGTAATCCTCGACCACCTGACCCCGCCCCTGACCCGGGCCGAGACCTATGGGCCCCTGAAGGACCTGGAGGCACTGGTCGACGAGTATTACGAGGCCTCCGGCGTTGACCCACGCCGGCTGACCCATTTGCGCAAGGAGATCCGCGCGCTGATCTCGGCCGAGCGGCTGGACCTCGACGCGGGAATCACGGCCGAAATGGACGAGGACTCCGCGCTCCAGCAACTCGACACCTATCTCTGCGAATTGAAGGAGAGCCAGATCCGCGACGGGCTGCATATCTACGGGGCGGCACCTGAGGGCGATCTTGAGCGCGACCTCGCGATCGCGCTGGTCCGGGTGCCGAGGGGCGACGGCAGCGGCGGCGACGCCTCGCTTATCCGGGCGCTGGCGCGGGACTGCGAGATCGACCCGGAGGCGTTCGATCCGCTCGATTGTGATCTTGGTGCCCCTTACGACGGCCCGCGGCACAAGTTCCTGTGGGCCGCCGGCGGCGCGCATGTGCCCTGGCGCACCAATGGGGACACGGTCGAGCGGCTGGAAAAGCTGGCTCAGCTGGCCCTTCAATGGCCCGAGACGCCGAAGCATTTCGACCATACCGGCCTGGTGCTGGAGGCAGTCCATGGCGAGATCCTGCCCGCAATCCGCGCCTGCGGCCCGGCCGAGCGCGATGCCCTGCTGGCCGGGCTGGAGGGAAGGTTCATCCCCCCCGGCCCTTCCGGCGCGCCAACGCGCGGCCGTCCGGATGTGCTGCCAACCGGGCGCAATTTCTTCTCGGTCGACAGCCGCGCGGTGCCGACGCCTACGGCCTGGACGCTGGGCTGGCATTCGGCGGCACTATTGATCGAGCGCTACCTGCAGGACCACGGCGATTGGCCGCGGGCCATGGTGCTCACCGCCTGGGGCACGTCCAACATGCGCACTGGCGGGGACGACATTGCCCAGGCGCTGGCGCTGATGGGGGTCAAACCCCAATGGGATCAAGCCAGCCGGCGGGTGACCGGGTTCGAGATCCTGCCGCTGGACCACCTCGACCGGCCACGCGTTGACGTCACCTTGCGCATCTCAGGCTTTTTCCGCGACGCGTTTCCGGCGCAGATCGCGCTTTTCGACTCGGCGGCGCGCGCGGTAATGGCGCTGAACGAGCCAGAGGACCAGAACCCGTTGGCCGCAAGGTTCAAGGCAGAGCAGGCGCGCCTCGAATCCGAGGGCGCGGACCAGGCGGACGCGGCGAAGCGCGCCGGGTTCCGGGTCTTCGGCTCGAAACCCGGGGCCTATGGCGCGGGCCTTCAGGCGATGATCGACGAACGGCTTTGGGACCGCCGCACCGATTTGGCCGAGAGCTACCTGGAATGGGGCGGCTACGCCTATGGGCGCGACACCGAGGGGGCCCGCGAGCGCGGATTGCTGGAGACCCGCCTGACCCAGGTCGAGGCGGTGGTCCAAAACCAGGACAACCGCGAACACGATCTATTGGATTCGGACGACTACTACCAGTTCGAGGGCGGCGCGGCGGCGGCCGTCGAACACCTGCAAGGCGCCGCGCGTTCGATCTATCACAACGACCATTCCCGCCCCGAGCGCCCAGTGATCCGCACGCTGGACGAGGAGATCGGCCGCGTGGTGCGGTCCCGCGTGGTCAACCCGAAATGGCTCGCGGGCGTCATGCGCCACGGCTACAAGGGCGCCTTCGAGATCGCGGCGACCATCGACTATCTTTTTGCCTTCGCCGCCACGACCCATGCGGTCAAGAGCCACCATTTCGACCTGGTGCACCAGGCGGTTCTGGAGGACGAGGCGGTGCGCGATTTCATCGCCGAGGCCAACCCGGCCGCGCTGCGCGAGATCGCCCAGCGCCTGCTGGAGGCGGAGGGGCGCGGCCTCTGGCAACCGCGCTCGAACAGCGCCCGGGCCTTGTTGGAGGGGCTGCTTTGAGCCGCGCTCGCGCCGATTGACTTGACTTGATCCCAGCGGGATACTCGCGGCGTGGGGCCGGGAATTTGACCAATGCTCGATGTTCGTGAGCTGGATCGCCATGACGACGGCGAGCTTTTCGCATCGGCGGATCTGGCGAGAGACGTCTTTCCCGGGCTCGATGACGGTCGGATCGACCATGTTCAGGCCGACCGTCCCGAGGGCTCGATCCTGCTCGGCATGTTTGATGGCGACCGGGTCGTGGGCATCGGCAGGTTCCTGAGGCACGGCGTCTGCCGTAACGGCGAGACCGCCTGGGCGCACCAGATCCGGATGATCGAGATAGACCGCGGCCATCGGGATTCGGGGCTGTTTTCGCAATGCATGGATTGGGCGATCGAGACGCTCAAAACGCGCGGGTCGGCGTTTCTCTTCGCCTATCCGAATGCGGCTGATCAGCCGATCTATATGGAAAACGGGGGCTTTTCGCTGACACCGCTTGTGGCCGTGGACATTCCCACGCCAATGATCCGGTATCTTATGGGCCTTTATGTCGACGCGGCCGCACATTGCGACGGCCAGGCGGCGGCCAAGAACCTGATCAGCTTCGACGCTTACGAAACCGCCGACTGGGCCGAGACCAGGCACAGCTCCGACCTGCGCGGCTACGAGCACTATACGAATTTCATTTTTGGCCGCGCCGAGGCACGCAAGGTGTTGGGGGCAACGCTTCGGATATTCTCGGTCAGAGGCTACGAGATCAACAAGCCGCCGCTGCTCGGCGACCTGCTCGCCCGGATCGCGGCCGAGGAGAGGGCTCACCTCATTCGTTTCATCGTGCCGCGGAACAGCCCACTGGCGATGGCGGCCCGGTTCCGCCGCGCCGTCGATGACGCGCCGCTGATCGCCTGTCCCTTGAATTGGACCCTCGATGACTGCGTGTTGGAAGCCTGGGCGGGGCTGGGCGATGTCCATTAGGCAGGGTCTCTCGCAATTCGCCGATTTCACGGCTTTCGCCGGGTTGGGCCCCGGCGCGCTGGCGGCGCGTCGTGCTGACCGGAGCCGGATCGCGTTCCTTCCGGTGCTGCATGTGGAACAGCTGGGCGTGGAGGCTCATTTCGACGGGCTGATCCGCTATTGCGACGGCTACCGCAGGATCACCGGAAAACGTCCGGTGGCCACGGTGCTGACCCCACTCTCGCCAATGCTGACGCAGCGATTGTCCGAGACCGGCGCCAGCGCCGATCTCTATGCACAGCGCATCGCCCGGCTGGGTGAAAGCGCGATCATCGGACTGCATGGGCATTTCGTTCGAACCGGCCGGGGCGGCGCGATCCGCCCGATGCATGAATCGTTCTTCGATGCATCCGTGATCCGGGCGCAAATACGGGCCGAGACCAATTGGCTGGTCGAGCGCGGCCTGATGGACGCGGACCGAAAGATCTATTCGGCCGGTTGGTGGTTCATGAACGATGCCATCCAGGGGATCCTCGAGGATGAAGGCTACCGCCATGATTATTCGATCGCGGCCGGCCGATATTGCCACAGCCAGGCGGCCTGGTCCGAACGCGCCCGGCGGGGATCGTTGGGACATGTCATGCGTGCCGACGAATCCCCAGGCCTCATCCGGGCGACAGCGCTCTGCTCCGCCTCGGTGCCGGGCCGGCCGCGGGCAGCGTTCAGGCGCTTGGCGCTCGATCCGGCCCTGCGCCGGCACCGCTGGCAGGACGGCACTTACCTGACCTTCTATGGTCACGACTATGATCTGGCCGCCGATGAGGGAATCGAGGCGGTGCGGCTGTTGCATGCGCGCGGATACGCTTTCTTCGAGCCGGCCGATCTCGAAGCGCGCGCCGTTTAGCGGCCTATCGCGGAGGCTGGCGGGATGACGGCGATGGACGAGAGCGGGGCGCGGGCTGATATGCTCCCGATTTCGCGCGCGCGGCCAGACTATCCGCACTGGGACGTCATGCTGGCTCTGATCCTCGATGCCTTTACCTATATGGAGGGGCGGATCGACCCGCCATCCTCGGCGCATCGGCTGACGGTTGAGGCGATGGCCGCGCAGGCCGCTTCGGGCATGGTCTGGGTGATCGAGGACGGCGGGCGGCCCATCGCCTGCGCCTTTGGAAAGCTCTCCGGAGAGGCGCTCTACCTGGGTAAGATCGCAGTGGCGCAGGGCTATCGTGGCCGGGGGCTCGCACGGAGGCTGATTGAGAAGGCCGCCAGCGAGGCCCGCGCCAAGGGGCGTGCCTGGCTCGAGCTGGAATCCCGGATCGAACTTGCCGAAAACCATGCCGCCTTCGGCGCGATGGGTTTCGTCAAGACTGGCGAAACCGCGCACCCCGGCTATGATCAGTCAACCAGTATCACCATGCGCCGTCCGATCGGGCGCCGCGGCGGAGTTGCCCCATGACCGACAAGCCCGAGATCGACAAAAAGCCCGACCAAGATGCCCGTCACGCCGCGAAGATGGCCAAGAAGAAGGCCGCGCGTGATAAGATCATGGCCGGCAAATCGCAAGAGAAGGGCCTGGTCATCGTCCATACGGGCAAGGGTAAGGGCAAATCGACCGCCGCCTTCGGCATGATCTTCCGCTGCATCGCCCATGGGATGCCCTGCGCCGTGGTGCAGTTCATCAAAGGCGGCATGTCGACGGGCGAGCGCGACCTGATCATCCGGTCCTACGCGGATATCTGCCAGTTTCACACCATGGGCGAGGGCTTCACATGGGAGACCCAGGACCGCTCACGCGACATCGAGATGGCGAGGGCCGCCTGGGAGAAGGCAAAGGAGCTGATCCGCGATCCGGCAAACCGGATGGTCCTGCTCGACGAAATCAACATCGCGCTGCGCTACGATTATATCGACATCGGCGAGGTGGTGGAGTTCCTGAAGGCGGAAAAGCCCGAGATGACCCATGTGGTCTGCACCGGCCGCAATGCCAAGGAGGAATTGGTCGAGATCGCTGATCTGGTGACCGAGATGGAACTGGTCAAGCACCCCTTCCGCGGCGGCATCAAGGCGCAGATTGGGGTGGAGTACTAAGGCGGGGGATCACCGCGACAACGGCAACGCCCTTTCCACCAGGCGCACGAACCACGAGGCGCCGATCGGGGTGGCGTCGTCGTTGTAATTGAATTCCGGGTTGTGGCATTGAGCGCCGGGGCCGGTGCCCAGCATGACATAGGCGCCCGGGCGCTCTTCCAGCATGTAGGAGAAGTCCTCGGAACCCAGTTCCGGGTCGCAGGCTGCATTGACGCGCTCGGCGCCGACTACTTCCTCGGCCACCTCGGCCGCAAAATCGGTCTCGGCCACGTCGTTCATGGTCACCGGGTAGCCGCGCACATAAGCGATCTCGGCCTGGCAGCGATGGGCGGCGGCGCAGGCCTGGGCCGCGTCGCGGATATCGCGCTCCATCCGTTCGCGCACCTCCGGGTCGAGGCTGCGCACCGTGCCGGCAAGCATCACCTCTTCCGGGATGACGTTGGTCACCTCGCCCGCGCGCAGCATGGTCAGGGACACCACCGCCGAGGCCAAGGGGCTGAGCCGGCGCGCCGGAATCGCCTGAAGCGCCTGGCCGAGCTGCAAGAGGGCAGGCACCGGATCGACCGCCATGTGCGGCATGGCCGCATGGCCGCCCTTGCCCTTGATCGTTATCCTGAACTCGTCCGCCGCGGCCAGCATCGGGCCCGGCCGCACATGGATGCGTCCGAAATCGATATCGGGCGCGTTGTGGATGCTGAAGACCTTCGCGATTGCGAACCGGTCCATGATACCTTCCTGGCACATGACCTGGCCGCCGCCCGACATCTCCTCGGAGGGCTGGAAGATCAGCGCCGCGGTGCCGGCGAAGTTGCGGGTCTCGGCCAAATAGCGCGCGGCACCCAGCAGGATCGCGGTGTGCCCGTCATGGCCGCATGCATGCATCCGGCCGGGATATTTCGAGGCATAGTCGACGCCCGTCGCCTCCTCGATCGGCAGGGCATCCATGTCGGCGCGCAGACCGATGGCCGGGCCGTCGCCCTGCCCCCGGATCAGTGCCACGATGCCAGTCTTGGCGATGCCCGTATGGATCTCGTCGACCCCGATCTCCTTCAGCCGCGCCTCGACGAAGGCCGCGGTTTCGTGGAGGTCGAAATCAAGCTCTGGGATCGTGTGCAGGTGGCGCCGCCAGGCGCGAAGTTCGGGCTCGAATTCGGCAATCCGGTTGATGACGGGCATTCCGAGCGCCTCCCGACGCGGTGTGGCTCAAGCGGCCTTTTCGCGCTTGATCCGCTCCATCTCCTCCGAGACCAGGCGCTCGTGGTGCTCCTCGGGCGCACGCGCTTGCGCGAGATCGATCTCGGGCGCCATCGGCCTGTCGGTCGCCAGGCCCTTCAGTGCGAGGCGCAGCAGCTTGAGCGGGCTGCCGAAGGCGATATTCGCAGCCGTCGGCTCGTAGCCGCAATGGGCCATGCAGTCAGCACATTTCTCGTAAGCCCCGGTGCCGTAACGCTCCCACTCGGTGGTCTCCATCAATTCGGAAAAGGTATTCGCATAGCCCTCGCCCAACAGATAGCAGGGCTTTTGCCAACCGAATACGTTGCGCGTCGGCATCCCCCACGGGGTGCACAGCATCTCCTGATTGCCCAGCAGGAAGTCGAGGAAGACCGGAGAATGCGAGAGGTTCCACTTCCGGGCTCCCTCGGTTCTCTCGCGGTCTTTGCCGATGCGCCAGACGTCGCGAAAAAACTCCTTGGTGCGGCGGCGGTTCAGGAAATGAGCCTGATCCGGCGCGCGTTCATAAGCAAAGCCCGGAGAGATCGAGATGCCGACGCCAAGATCGGTGGCGAAGTCGAGGAAATCAGCCAGCTCATCCGCCGGATAGCCGTCGAAGATCGTGGCGTTCACATTGACCTTGAAGCCGCGGTCCTGCGCCGCCTTGATCGCGGCCACCGCCTTCTCGAAGACCCCGTCCTGGCAGACCGCCTTGTCGTGATGGGGCTTCAGCCCGTCCAGGTGAACCGAGAAGAAGAGGTAGGGCGAAGGCTCGAACAGATCGAGCTTCTTCTGCAGAAGCAGCGCGTTGGTGCAGAGCGAGACGTAGAACTTTCGCGCGACCAGCCCGCGCACGATCTCGCCGATCTCCTTGTGGATCAGCGGCTCGCCGCCGGGGATCGCGACCATCGGCGCGCCACATTCCTCGGCCGCCTGCCAGCACTCCTCGGGCGTCAGCCGGCGGTTCAGGATCGGCGCCGGATAATCGATCTTACCGCAGCCGGCGCAGGCCAGGTTACAGCGGAACAGGGGTTCCAGCATCAGGACTAGCGGATAACGCTTGCGCCTGGCCAGCTTCTGCTTCGCGATATAGCCAGCGACGCGCATCTGCTGGCGGAAAGGGACACCCATTCAATCAATCCATTACTGGCCAATCGGCGGCGATATTCCCCGACCTGGGGCGAGCATTCAAGGCGTTACATAGACTTCTCGCGCATGAAGGCCAACAGGCGTTCCGCACCGCCCTGATCCAAAAGACCTCCGAATTCATCGCGCTTGAGCACCAGGAACGAGATGCCGCCGACCATCACGTCGATCACCAGCGGCCCGCGCTCGGCGAAATCACGCACCCGGTATTCGACTGGCAAGGGATCGCCGTTCGCGCGCGGGATCGCGGCCGAGACCATCACGTCGCGGCGCACCTTGCGGGTGCCGTTGATCTGGGGCCGCTCCTCGAGACCCTTGCCAAATTGGTCGGCGTAAAGCTGGGCCAGAAAACCGGGCAGGAGATCGCGGAAGGCAGCAAGATCATCGGGCGGAAGATCCCGGTCGCCGACCAGGAACCGCTCCCAGATATCAAAGGCGAAGGCCTGCGAGACCGCGGCCTTCAGCGCCTCGGCCCGTGCCGCGTCGTCGGCTAGCTCGGAGTCGGTCATGGCGACGTGGGCATCGCCGACCAAGGTCTGGGCAACAACCCTTGCCGCGCCTTCCGGGTCTTCCTCGGCAGCGGCTGAATGCGGTACGGCAAGCGTCAGCGCCAGGAGGGCGGCTAACAGCAATCCAGATAGGCGCACAGGGAAGGCTCCGTTTCAGGTCGGACCGGTAATACGCGGTCAATATAGACCTCCGTCGCGGTGATATCACCGTCAGCGCTCACCTTTTTGTGCCAGCCCGACAAGGGCTGGGGTCAGGGCAAAGATCACCGCCACCGAAATGGCGAGCGAGATGGCAAGCAGAACCCCCATACTGGCGGTGCCGCGATGTGCCGAGAGACCGAGCGTGCCGAAGGCTGCGATCGTCGTCAGCGCGCTGAAGAGGACGGCGCGCGGGGTCGAGGTGCTGAAGACCTGTCCTTGGGTCCGCGACGCGCGCAGCGAGAGGTGAACCCCGCTATCGATGCCGATGCCGATCATCAGCGGCACGACAATCACATTTGCGTAGTTGAACGATAGTCCGGTCAGGACCGCGGTGCCCATCGTCGCCGCGCCCGCGAGAACCAGCGGCACCAGGATCGCCGCGGTGCGCCAGAAGTCGCGCAGGGTCAGCCAAGCGAGAAGCGTGCAGCCCGCCAAGGCAAGCACCGCCGCCTCCAGGATCGCCCGCGCGACCGCTGCCGAAGCGCCGGCGATCTGGTCTGGCGGGCCGGCGGCATCCGGAACCGCGGCGGCGACGTCCGCCGTGAACCGCGCAAGGATCACCGGATCGCGCAAATCGCCCTTCGGCACGATCTCGACCCGGTATGTGCCATCGGGTGCGAGATAGAGGCGGCGCAGCGCCGGGGGCAGGTCCTCGGCCACGACGGGACCGGCCTCAAGTTGCGACGCCAGGCGGTCGATCAATGCTGGAAAGTAGAGGAACACCTGCTCGGTCAGGCGGCGGTCCGTGGCATTGTCGCGGCGCTCGGCAAAGGTGGTCAATTCGTTCGCCAGGGCGGAGGCGGCCGGATCGCCGAGTTTGGTCAGCCGCTGGGCGAGGGCCTCGGGATCGGCATCCGCTTCGACGAATGACGTCGGCGTGCCCTCGATCGCATGCAGCAGCGACGGGTAGGCGAGGTCGATCAGGTCCAGTTTGAACGTCTGGTCCGACGGTATCAGGTCATCGAGCCAAGTGGCGCGGTCGACCGTGTCGAGCATCCCGATCCGCTCGGCGGCGGCCTTTGCCGCCTGCGCGTCGGGCGTGAGCAGGCTCAGCCTCATCGGCGCCATGTCCGGATCCGCGGCCAGGCGATCATAGGTCTCGACCGACGGCGCCCGGGGATCTCGGAGGTTCATCGGATGGGCATCGAACCGCGCGAATGGAGCGAGCAGCGCCACCGCGAACGCGGCGGAGATCACAACCCAGCCCAGCCACCGCCGGGCTATGCCGCCCGGCGTGGGCAAGGCGCGTGGGCGGATGGCAGGGGCCGCGCCCGGCCATACCATAACTAGAGCCGGGATCAGGGTCATCGTCACGGCGAGCGCGATGAGCACCCCCGCACCCCCGATCAATCCCAACTGAGCCATGCCGGCGAAATCGGTGGTCGCGAAGGCGAAAAACGCGAGCGCTGTCGTGGCCGCGCTCAAGACCATCGCGGTCCCGATCGAACGCGCGGTGGCGCCCAGCGCCGCTTTCCGGTCGGAATGATCGGCGTTCTGTTCGTCCAGATGTGCCAGAAAGTGGATCGCGAAATCGATCCCCAGCCCAACCATCAGAACCACGAAGGCAATCGAGATCAGGTTCAGCGCGCCCACCACCAGCCCCGCGAATCCGGCGGTTGCGACCAGGGTGACGGCCAGCGCACCCATGGCGACGGCCATGCGTGACATCGACACGAGCGCCAGGCGCAACAGGAGCGCGACCAGCGCGAGTGACAGTGCAAGTGAGAGCTCGATGCCGTCGCGCACGCTCTGCAACTCCTCGCTACGAAGGGCCGGATCGCCTGTGACGCCAATCGTGACTTCTTCACGGAGCGAGGGGTCGAGTGCATCGATCGCCGCGCGCACCTCGGCCACCGCCGCCTTGGCCGGGTTCAGCGCCCGGAAATCCAGCCGCGGGCCGGCGGAGAGGATGCGCAGGACCGGTGCTCCGTCTCCACCGCCGACCGCCGCCTGCCAGTGGAAAGGCCGTGGCTCGCCCACCCGGTCACCAGTCAATACCGCTGCCGCTTCGGCATAGAAAGGCGCCAGCGCCGCGAGATCCGCGCCCGAGGCTTCCGCAAGTGCAGTCGCCTCGGCAAGTGCGGCCAAGAATCCATCCACCGAATTGTCGGTGCGCAACCGCGCCAGCAGATTTGCCGATTTGCTCAGCCGTGTCAGACGGTCATCCAGATCCTCGAGGTCGAGGAAAAGCAGCCCGTGGGTCACCAGCCAGGGATCGGCGGCGGGCGCAAATACCCAATCGACGGCTTCTCCGCTAGCCAGGCGCGCGGCAATCGCGGCGAGTGCGGGATCGGTCGTGTCCACGCTGTCGCCCTCGATCACGACGACGATTTGATTCTTCAATTCTGGGAATGCTGCATTCAGTGCCCCGGCGCGCTCCTGAAACGGCAAATCTGACGCCAGCATTCTGCTCGAATCGGTGTCGACGCTCAACCGTGTGGCTCCGGCCAACCCACCCAGCACAACCAGGGCGATCAGAACCAGCACCAGAACCGGCCGGCTGGCCACTCCTGCAACCCATCTGGCGACCCAGTCAGATATAGTAAAACTGTAGGTTTCGGGCCCAAGCTGTTGCAAAACATCCTCCATTTCGATTCATCAAGGCCCAGACTCGGGAAAACTCCGCCCAGCGGGTTGAGGCCCACTTGCGGCGACGCTAGGGTGACCGTCGATCCGCCATAAGTGCATAGGCGCTTGGCCTGCGGCAATAGACTGGGTGCTGCGTCAAACGTGTGATGCGATTGGGACTTGGCTGGATACCGGTTGGTTTGGGAGTCACCGGATGAAATTGAATGAGGGGATCCGCAATCTTGCGGCAATGGGTTTGGTCGTCTTGGCGAGCGCCTGCGCGACCGCGGAGCCGGGGGCCGACTTGGCGGCCACGGACCGGACCCAAGGGTTCAACCAGGCAATGTTGGACGTCAATATCGCACTCGACCGGAACGTCTTGCGCCCGGCCGCTCAGGGCTACGACGCCATCACTCCAACCACGATCAAGCATCTGCTGGGCAATGGTTTCAGCCATCTGGAACTGCCGGGGGACTTCATCAACCACTTGTTGCAGGGTGAGATCGATCCGGCATTGGCGACGCTCGGCCGGTTCACGCTGAACACGGTACTGGGGGCGGGTGGCCTGTTGGATCCGGCGACCGAATTCGGCCTTCCGAAGCAGGAGACCGATTTCGGAATCACGCTTGGCAAGCACGGCGTCGAGGAGGGCAACTACTTCGTCCTGCCTATCGTCGGACCGACCACGACCCGGGATGCGGTGGGCGGCGTCGTCGACTTCGCGCTGAGCCCGACCACCTACATTGGGTTCGTCAAGCCAGGGATCTCGCCCGAAGCCGGTCTGTCGATCGCCGCCGGCGACGCGGTCCACAACCGCGATGCCCGGGGCGAGATAATCGATCAGATCCTCTACGAGAGCGCCGATCCCTACATCTCGCTGCGCTCGGTTTACCTGCAGCGGCGGCGCGCCCTGGTTGCCGGCGACGAAGCGGGTGCCGAGACCTTGCCGGACATCTTCGAGAACACGAACAACTAAGAACCAAAAAAAGCAACTGAGACGGAGTCCCTGGGGGGAAATGGCGGAAGAAGGCCCGGGTTTTGCCGGCGCGCTGGGGCGCGCGGCGGCACGCACCGAATCCATGCTCGATGCTTGCCTGCCGAAGGCAGACGGTCCCGCGGGCCAGGCTGACCTGGCAGCCGCCATGCGCTATGCGGTTCTGAACGGCGGTAAGCGGCTGCGGGCGTTCCTCGCAATCGAGACCGCATCGCTCTTCGGTGCTAAGGGATCAGGGGCGGAACGTGTCGCCGCGGCGGTCGAATGCCTCCACGCCTATAGTCTGGTGCACGATGACATGCCCTGCATGGACGATGACGACCTGCGCCGGGGCAAGCCGACGGTTCACAAGAAATGGGACGAGGCCACCGCGGTCCTGGCGGGAGATGGCCTGCAAACGCTGGCCTTCGAGATCCTCGCCGATCCCGCGACCCATGCCAGCGCCGCCGTGCGCGCGGCCCTGGTCCTGCATCTAGCCCAAGTTTCGGGATATACGGGCATGGTCGGAGGCCAGGCGATCGACCTCGCGGCTGAAAGTTCCTCGCGACCGTTGTCCGGGGACGAGGTCAAGCGCCTGCAGGCGTTGAAGACCGGCGCCTTGATCGAGTTCTCGGCGGTGTCCGGTGCCGTCCTAGCCGACGCCGCCGACGAGGATATCGCCCGCATCCGCGCTTATGCCGGCGCGCTGGGCGAGGCCTTCCAGATCGCCGATGATCTGCTCGACGTGACCGGCACCGAGGCGGAGGTCGGCAAGCGCGTCGGCAAGGATGCAGGCGCTGGCAAGGCCACCTTCGTCGACATCCTGGGCGTCGAAGGCGCGCGTGACCGGGCCGAAATGCTTGTCGCCGAAGCCGCGGAGAACCTATCCCCCTATGGTCCGGCGGCCCGCTGTCTGATCGAGGCAGCGCGTTTCGTGGTCGACCGCCGCTCCTGACATCGCGGGAAACGCGCTTATCATATTACGGGCGACCGATCGGAGGCCCGCTATGATTCGCGCGATCCTGATACCCGTTCTCACCGCCCTGCCCCTTTCGCTGACCATGGCCGCGGCGACGGCACAAACACCCGGCCCCTTCGCCGCTTTCGACGCCGCCTCGGACGCGGTGCTGGGCAACCCCCACGGCCTCGTCTTCGGCCCGGACGGGCTGCTCTATATCTCGGATGTGGACAATGACCGGGTCGCGGTCATGGACCCGGACTCGCTGCTGGTGGTGCGCGAGATCGGGCGCGGGGAATTGAGCGCGCCGCACGACGTGGATTTCGACGCCGAGGGGCGCCTGCTGGTTGCCGATACCGGCAATAACCGGATTGCGGTTTTCGCGGGCGACCGGCTGACCGGCTCGGTCTCGGGCGGGCTCGCGCGCACCGAAGGCGTGGCGGTCCATCCGAACGGAAAGCTCTATGCCAGTTCTGCCTGGGCGGGCACACTGATCGCCTTCCAGGACGGCGAAGCGGTCGCCGGCGCGCGCGGGATGTCGGCGCCTCACGACGTCGCGATCGACGAGGCGGGCAATCTCTGGGTCGCCGATTCCAATAACGACCGGCTGATCAAATTCGATCCGGATCTGAACGTGCTTCAGATGCTTGATGACCCGAGTTACGGATGGTCCGGTCCGCGCTATCTGAACCTAGACGGCCAGGGCAACCTGGTCGTCGCCGACAAATACAGCCACCAGATCAAGAAGCTGGCGCCCGACGGTCGTCTGATCGGGGTGATCGGCGGTAGTGCAGGCAAGGGCCCCGGCCGCTTCCGCACGCCCGAAGGCGTGGCGATCCGCGGCAATGTGCTGTTCTTTTCGGACAGCGGCAACGACCGGATAGTCCGCTATCGGGTGGTGACAAACTGAAGAGCCAAACGGATTGCTGACCGCAAGTTGCGGTTTCCAGGAGGACTGCTTCACGGGCTAAGCGGTCATCCGACATCCGACCAAATCGCTCAGATGACCGGTGCTGAACCGAAGTTGCCTGTCAGGACTGGCACACCATGTAGTTGCTTGGCTTACGCCTGATAATCGCTCCAACCACTCAGGTCTTCGGCGGCCTCAGATCGCAAAGGATCGCCTCGGCCGGTTCGTCGGTTCGATTGAACAGCCAGTGGACGGTGTCCTCGTCCTCGATAATGGCGGTGCCAACGCCGTAGGTCTTCTCGCCGTCGGGCCGACCGTCAACCAACTCACCGCGGGTAATCGCCACCAAGCCGGGGCGGCCCACATGGTCGTGCTTACGGATCGTACCACCGGGCTCGACAGTCAGATGCCGCACCATCAGGTGACGGCCCTCCAAGCCGACCGCACGCTGTATCAGTTCCGGTGTGATCCGGGCCAAAAGCTCGACCGAGAGCCCCTTGTTCTCGGTTGCCGGCGCCACCTGCGCCAGCCCATGGCCGCCGAGTGCACCGATCGTCAAGCCGATCCCGCCGCAAAGAACCGTGATCATCATGGGTTTTCCGGTAAGCTTCCGAAGTGCGCTTGCCATCTCTTGGCCCTCCCAAATTTGGTTCAAGATTGGATTCATGATAACGTTTTCGTGAAGTTCCCAGCAAACGATAGCTTTTCATCGGCGAGTGAATGGTTCTCATGTCCAGGGCGCGTAGACTGCCTTCCTTCACGGCGATCCGGGCCTTCGAGGCGGCGGCCCGGTGTCTGAGTTTCAAGGAAGCTTCGAAGGAACTCCACGTCACCCCCTCGGCGATCAGCCATCAGGTCAAAACGCTGGAAGAGTTCCTCGGCGTCACGCTGTTCCTGCGCGCGGCTAACCGTATCGTTTTGACCCGGTCGGGGCGGAAGTATCTCAACGAGCTTAGCGGCCTGCTCGACCGTCTCGACGCCGCGACCCGGCAGGCCGCCCGGACCGACCCCGACGACGATCCGCTGACCATTCTTTGCACGCCCGGCTTTGCCGCGCGCTGGCTGGCACCAAACCTGGCGGAGTGCCCGGGCAGCGACCGGATTGAGGTCACGATATGCGAGGACCGGCCCTCGTCCGATTTCACCCGAAACGGTGCCGATTTGGTGATTGCATGGGGCCACTGGCCGGCGCCTGGCACAATCTGGGAAGTATTGATGGAATCGGGCACCTATCCGGTCTGCAGCCCGGACTACATGGCGCGCACGGGGCTGTCGCGGCTGGAGGACCTGTGCAGAGCCACGGTGCTCAAGTCCTCGAATACGGTGGATTTCTGGCCCGAATGGTGCGCCGCGGCGGGCCTGCCGGATACCGAGATCCGGACAGGCCCAACCTTCCCGCATTGCGAGATCGCGTTGACCGCGGCGGAACAGGGTCAGGGAATCGTGCTGGCCTGGGACATCATGGCTCGGCGCAGCCTCGCTGCCGGCAGGCTGGTGAGGCCATTCGATATCACCACGACGCCGATCCCTGTCTATTCGGTTGTCTATACGGAGGCGCGAAGGCGGGATCCCCGCATCAGGGTCTTCCGCGACTGGATCTTTGACGTGAGCATCTCGGAAGGGCTGATCGGTCAGAAAACGAGGTTGCGGACGGCGTCCTGAGGGCCGAAAGCGCTGGGCAATGCCTACTGGTTGGTGCACTCAGAGCACGTTTCTCAAAAGGCGCCGAAAGAAATCTGGAACGCGAACGATCTCTACGGTGTTCTCAACGCGAGCGGACGCGGGAGAAATGACCGCTTTTGGCACAAAGCTGACCTATGTATGTCGGCCATCCATGTCCGCTCAGGGTTCAGTCCTACCGTAAGCGCGCTGGGCGAATGTGCCCGAGGTCTACCCTCCAACCCTTCAATCCACATAGAAACGGCCCCGGCAAACCGGGGCCGTTTGTCTTCGTCCGTCCAGGTTACTTCGGCAGGTCGCCCTCGACGCCTTCGACGAACCAGTCCATGCCCAGCATCATGCCGTCATCGGCCACCGCGTCTGCCGCGATGCGCTCGGTTCCGTCGCGGTCCTTGATCGGCCCGGTGAACGGGTGCACTGCACCGGAGGCCACATCGGCCGCCACCTTCTCGGCCGCCGCCTTCACATCGTCCGGCATGTTGGTATAGGGCGCCATTACCACCTCGCCAGCGGCGATGCCCTTCCAGCTATCCTGGCTTGCCCAGGCGCCATCGAGCACGGCACGGGTGCGCTCGACATAATAGGGCGCCCAGTCGTCGATGATCGCGGTCAACTGCTTTGTAGGCGCGAACTGGATCATGTCCGAGGCCTGACCAAAGGCGAAGACACCCGCATTCTCGGCCGCTTGCAGACCCGCAGGGCTATCGGTGTGCTGCATGATGATGTCGGCGCCGTTCGACATCAGCGCCTTGGCAGCGTCCGCTTCCTTGCCCGGATCGTACCACGAATTCACCCAGATGACCTGGGTGGTCACGTCCGGATTGACTTTGCGCGCCGCCAGCGTCGCCGCGTTGATTCCGCGGACAACCTCGGGAATCGGAACGGACGCGATATAGCCGATCTTGTTGGTCTTGGTCATCATCCCGGCGATGGTGCCGATCACCGCGCGGCCCTCGTAGAACCGGGCGGAATAGGTCGAGACATTATCTGATCGCTTGTAGCCGGTGGCGTGCTCGAACTTCACATCCGGGAACATCTTGGCGATCTTCAGGGTCGGGTCCATGTAGCCGAAGGACGTGGTGAAGATCAGCCCGTGGCCCGAAGCGGCCAACTGGCGGATGACACGTTCGGCATCCGGGCCTTCGGGCACGCTTTCGACAAACGTGGTCTCGATCCGGTCGCCGAACTCTTTCTCGATCGCCAGCCGCCCCTGATCGTGCTGATAGGTCCAACCGAAATCGCCGATCGGGCCCACATAGACGAAGCCGACCTTGAGCTCGGCCGCTTGGCCCATCATGGGGGTGGCCGCCGCCATCAGCATCGCCACGGCGGCAAGGGCAAGTTTGCGGATCATCGTGCGTTTCTCCCTGTTATTTGGTCGTGTCTTCAGCGCTCGGCCCGGAAGGGCCGGCCGATACAGGCGGGCGCATTGGCCTTGGTCAGGTTCACATCCCGCGAGATGATCACCAGCGCCAGGATCGTCGCCACATAAGGTGCCATGGCGAGGAATTGCGAGGCAACCGGCAATCCCCAGTCCTGGCCGTAGAATTGCAGCTGGGTGACCGCGGCGAAAAGATATGCGCCCGCCACCACGCGCCAGGGCCGCCAGGTGGCGAAAACCACCAGGGCGAGCGCGATCCAGCCCCGACCCGCGGTCATGTTCTCGGCCCACATCGGCGTGTAGGCGAGCGACAGATAAGCCCCGCCCAGCCCCGCGCAGGCGCCACCGAACATGGTCGCCAGATAGCGGATCCCAATGACGTTGTAGCCGAGCGCATGCCCGGAATCGTGGTTGTCGCCCACCGCGCGCAGTGCAAGGCCCCCGCGCGTCGAGTAGAGGAACCAGGCAACGCCCGCCGCAAGCGCGAGCGCCAGATACACCATGACGTCGTGGCCCAGAAGGATGCGCCCAAGCATGGTCGCATCGCTGAGGAACGGGACCGAGAGCTTGGCAAGCGGTTCCAGCGCGACGCCGACGAAGCCCTGGCCGATGAGGCCCGACGCACCGATCCCGAAGATGGTCAGCGCCAGGCCCGTCGCCGCCTGATTGGCGAGAAGCGAGAGCGCGATCACGCAGAAGATTAGCGCCATCAGCAGCCCCGCCCCAGCGCCCGCCACGATGCCGAGCGTAGAGGAGCCGGTGGAATTGGCCACCGCAAAGGCCGAGACCGCGCCCATCAGCATCATCCCCTCGACGCCGAGGTTCAGGACGCCGGAACGCTCGGTCACCAGCTCGCCGATCGCCGCCAAAAGCAGGGGCGTCGCCGCGATGATCATCTGGAAGAAGAAATTCTCCATGGGCCGCGCCTCAGGCCCGGCCAGGCGCGGCGAGCCTGATCCGGTAGTGGATCAGGGTGTCGCACGCCAGGAGGAAAAACAGCAACATCCCCTGGAAGATGCCGGTGACCGCCTTGGGCAGCTTCAGCATGATCTGGGCATTCTCGCCGCCGATATAGCTGACGGCCAGGATCAGCGCGCCAAACAATGCGCCGATGGGGTTCAGGCGCCCAAGAAACGCGACGATGATGGCGACGAACCCGTATTCGGCCGAGATCTGGGGTTGCAATTGCTGCACCGTCGCCGAGACCTCGACCGCGCCCGCCAACCCCGCCAGGCCGCCGGACAAAAGCAGCGCGAACCAGATGGTCCGGTCTTGTGAGAACCCGGCGAAGGCGCCCGCGCGCGGGGCCGCGCCGATCACCCGGACCTGGAACCCCTTCATCGTCCGGGTCATCATCAGCCAGAGCGCGACAGCGGCGACGATCGCTAGAACGGCGCCCAGATGGAGCCGGGTGCCGCCGACCAGGACCGGCATGATGAAGCCGTCCTGGAACTCCTTCGATTCCGGGAAACCGAAACCCGCCGGATCTTTGAACGGCCCGCGCACCAGCCAATCGAGAAGTTGCGCCGCCACATAGGTCAGCATCAGGCTGACCAGTATTTCATTGGCGTTGAAGCGCACCCGCAGCAGGGCCGGGATCGCCGCCCAGGCCATGCCGCCCAGCGCGCCAGCCGCCAGGTATGGCACCAGCCAGATGCCACTGGCGCCGTCGGGCGCGCTGAGCGCGATCCAGCCGCCCGTGATCGCGCCGAGCGTGTATTGCCCCGCCGCGCCGATATTCCATACATTGGCCCGGAAGCAGACCGCGAGCCCCGCGCCGATCAGCGCCAGCGGGATCGCTTTCACCACGACCTCCGACGGCGTGTAGAGCCACATCTCGGCCTCGCCCGGGGGCAGGGTCAGCCACAGCCAGAATTCCTTGAACGGCTGGAAGAAATAGATCGACAGGGCCTCGACCGGGTCCTTGCCCATCGCCGCCATCAGGATGCCGCCCGCAACCAGGGTCAGGACGATGGCAATGACCGGCGAGAGCAACGCGAGGGCGCGGGATGGTTGGGGGCGCGGATCGAGGAGGATCACTAGGCCATCTCCTCGGTCGGGATTTCTGTGTCCTCGGGATGCGCTCCGCCCATCAGCAGCCCCACCTTCTCGGGCGTCATTTCGGCGGCGGGGTGCTCCTTAGAGAGGCGCCCATGGTGGATCACCGCGATCTTGTCGCAGATCGAGAAAATCTCCTCGAGATCCTGGCTGATCACCAGGACCGCCGAGCCCTTGGCAGCCAGATCAATCAACGCCCGACGAATGACCGAGGCCGCGCCCGCGTCCACGCCCCAGGTGGGCTGGCTGACCACCAAAACGCCCGGCTCGCGTAGAATTTCCCGGCCGACGACGAACTTTTGCAGGTTGCCGCCGGAAAGCGAGGCCGCGACCGGGTTCTCGGAGGCCGCGCGCACGTCAAAACCTTCCCGCACGCGGCCGGCCCAGTCAGATGCCTTAGAAAAATCGATCCAGCCTCGCGCCGCGATGCCTTCGGCGGTGTGGTGGGCCAGGATGATGTTCTCGGACAGCGTCAGCGCGCCCACCGCCGCATGGCCGTTGCGCTCCTCCGGCACGAAGGCGGCACCCGCCAGGCGTCGCTTGGTCGGGTCAGCACGGCCCATGGGCACGCCGTCGATGTGGATCGTCGCGTCGCTGTCGGACAGCACCTCGCCGGTCAACGCCTCCATCAACTCGGCCTGACCCTCGCCGGCAACCCCCGCGATCCCGACCACCTCGCCGCCGTGCACCTCGAGCGAGAGATCCTTGAGCGTCACACCGAATTCGGATTCCGCGGCAAGGTTCAGATGATCGATCTTCAGGCGCACCGGCCCCCCGCCCGCGGCGCGGTCTTGCCTTTCGACCCAGGCGATCTGGTCGCCGACCATCATCTCGGCCATCGACCGCGCGGTCTCGGCCTTGGGGTCGCAATGGGCGACCACGCGCCCATGGCGCAGGATCGTCGCCGCGTCGCAGAGCGCCTTCACCTCTTCCAGCTTGTGCGAGATGTAGAGGATCGAGCAGCCTTCGGCGGCGAGTTTCTCAAGTGTCTGAAAAAGGAGCTCGGTCTCCTGCGGGGTCAGCACCGAGGTCGGCTCGTCCATGATCAGCAGTTTGGGGTTCTGCAGCAGGCAGCGGATGATCTCGACCCTCTGCTTCTCGCCCACCGACAAGGTGTGAACCGCGCGGCCCGGGTCGATCGCCAGGCCGTAGGCCTCCGATACCTGTCGAATGCGCTCAGATAAGGCCCGCATCGGCTGAGGCGGCAGGGCCAGCGCGATGTTTTCGACCACGCTCAGCGCGTCGAAGACCGAGAAATGCTGGAACACCATGCCGATGCCCATGTCACGCGCTTCGGCGGGTTTGTGGATCACAACCTGCCTGCCGTTCCAGAAGAATTCGCCGCTGGTCGGCTGCATGACGCCGTAGATCATCTTGACGAGGGTCGACTTGCCGGCGCCGTTCTCGCCCAGAAGCGCGTGCTTCTCACCCGGTTGGATCACCAGGGCCACGTCGTCATTGGCGGCGAAGTCACCGAATTTCTTGACGATGCCGCGCGCTTCGAGAAGCGGCGGAGGCTGGGACCCGGCGTGATCGCCAGATTGCTCGGCGGGCGCGCTCATCGCAGCCTGTCTTCCCCCTTGTTGTTGTCCCTTTTCTTTTCTGGCAGCGTGGTCAACGCTCATGCGCTTGTCAAACGCAATGAAAATTCCCCTTGGACCCGGAATCTTTTTGAATGGAATTGCCGGGGGCAGCGCTAGGATGGCTGGCGATGGACAAAACGATCCGATTTCTGCTGAACGGCGCGCCGGTGGAAATCTCCGGCCTGCCGCCCGAGACGACGCTGCTGAATTGGCTGCGCTACGCGCGTGGCCTGACCGGCACCAAGGAAGGCTGCGCCGAGGGCGATTGCGGGGCCTGCACCGTGGGCCTGCGCGAGATCGGTGCCGACGGAAGGCTCGAGACCAGGCCCGTCAATGCCTGCATCCAACTTCTGCCCATGCTCCATGGCCGCGAGGTCGTAACCGTCGAACACCTGGCGGCGGAGGATGGACAGCTGCATCCGGTCCAGGCTGCATTGGCCGAGAGCCATGGATCGCAATGCGGGTTCTGCACGCCGGGTTTCGTGATGAGCCTCTGGGCCGCCTACCGGACCGAGCCGAAGCCGGAGCGCGGCCGGATCAACGATCTGCTCGCGGGCAATCTCTGCCGCTGCACCGGCTACGGACCGATCATCGAGGCGGCGGAGGACTCCTATTCCCGGCCCCGCGCCACTTGGGATGACATTGATGCCGAGATGGCCGCTGGGCGGTTATCCGCGCTGGGAACGGACGAACCGCTGGCCTACGAGGCCGCCGGCCAGCGGTTCTGGGCGCCGGTCACGCTCGACGGGTTCGCCGATCTGGTGGCAAGCCACTCGGAAGCCACCATCATCTCCGGTGCGACCGATGTGGGGTTGTGGGTCACGAAGCACGCCTTCGCCCCTGACGCGATCATCTATACCGGCCGGGTCCGCGAATTGGCGGAGATACGCGAAGAGGGCGGCCATCTCTGGATCGGGGCCGGCGCAACCTATCGCGATGCACATCCACAGATCGCGGCGCACTACCCGGAGATGGGCGAACTGCTCCGGCGCCTCGGTGCCGAGCAGGTGCGCGCCGCAGGTACGATCGGTGGCAATATCGCCAATGGCTCGCCGATCGGGGATATGCCGCCTGCCCTGATCGCGGCGGGGGCAACCCTCACTTTGCGCAAGCGTGCCGACCGGCGCGAGATGGCGCTGGAGGACTTCTTCCTGGACTACGGCAAGCAGGACCTGGCGCCCGGCGAATTCGTCGAGGGAGTGCGGCTGCCGGTTCCGGGCGATGGTGCCCGGCTGCTCTGCTACAAGCTCTCGAAGCGTTTCGACCAGGACATCACCGCGGTGCTCGGCTGTTTCGATGTTGCGGTCAATGATGGCAAGGTGGCCGCCGCGCGGCTTTGCTTCGGCGGCATGGCGGGGGTGCCGAAGCGGGCGGCCGCAACCGAGGCGGCACTGATCGGGCAGCCATGGACCGAGGCGACGGTTCGCGCGGCGATGACGGCGATGGAGGACGACTTCACGCCGCTCACCGACATGCGGGCATCAGCCGGGTACCGGATACGGGCGGCGCAGAACCTGCTGCTCAAATACTTCCTCGAACGGACTGAGCCCCAGACGGCGACGCGCCTGGTCGGGGCCCACTCCGCGAACCCCCGGGCGTAGCGGTGGCCTGATGGAAGCGTTCAGCGATATCCGCGATGGCGCGCACATCCCGCGGCGCCATGACTCGGCCGACAAGCATGTCTCGGGCACCGCAATCTACGCGGACGACATCCCGGAGCCGAAGGACCTGCTGCACTGTTATATCGCGCTTTCACCGAAGGCGCGGGCGCGGATAACCAAGGTAGACTTGGCACCCGTTCGCACGGCCCCGGGCGTGGTCGCTGTACTCTCGGCCGACGATATTCCGGGCGAGAACAATACCGGCCCCGTGGTCCATGACGAGCCCATGCTGGCGGTCACGGAAGTTTCTGACGGCGAGGTCCATTATGCGGGCCAGGCGCTCTTCATCGTCGCGGCCGAGACGCTGGCCGAGGCGCGCACCGCCGCAAAGCAGGCGATCATCGACTATGCGGACGAGACGCCGATTCTGACCATCGCCGAGGCCATGGAGGCGAAATCCTATGTGCAGGACCCCTACCGGATGACCCGGGGCGATGCGCGGGCGGCGATTGACGCGGCCCCGCGCCGGCTCGCGGGCGCCATAACCTTCGGCGGCCAGGATCATTTCTACCTCGAGGGCCAGATCGCCATCGCCTGGCCAGGCGAGGACGAGGATGTTCGCATCATCTCGTCGAACCAGCACCCCAGCGAATGTCAGCAGATTGTCGCCCATGTGCTGGGCGTGCCGGCCCATTCAGTCACGGTGGAGGTGCGGCGGGTTGGCGGCGGTTTCGGCGGCAAGGAGACCCAGGCAAACCTGATGGCGGCGACGGCCGCGCTGGTAGCGAAGAAGACTGGGCGCCCAGCCAAGGTCCGCCTCGACCGGGACGACGACATGATCCTGACCGGCAAGCGGCACGCCTTCGAGATTGACTACGACGTGGGGTTTGACGGCGACGGCCGGATCCAGGGCATACGCTTCGAGCAGCGGGCACGCTGCGGCTGGTCGCTGGACCTCTCCGGCGCGATCTGCGACCGGGCGATGTTCCATGCGGACAACGCCTATTACCTGCCGGCGGCCGAGATCGTCTCCTACCGGCTGCGGACCAACACCGTCTCGGACACCGCCTTCCGGGGCTTCGGCGGGCCGCAAGGCATGATGGGGGTCGAGCGGGTGATCGACGAGATCGCCTTCACTTTGGGCCGCGATCCGCTGGATGTGCGGTGGGTCAATTTCTACGAGCCTCAGGACGGGCCGGGCGAGCGGGTCATGACCCCCTACCACATGGCGGTCGAGGATTCGGTCATCGACCAGATCGTTGAGGACTTGGTCGCATCGTCGGATTACAGGGCGCGCCGGGCGGCGATCCGGGAATGGAACGCAGCCAACCAGGTGCTGAAGCGCGGCATCGCGCTCACGCCCGTCAAGTTCGGCATCTCGTTCACCACGACCTTCCTCAATCAGGCCGGCGCCCTTGTGCATCTCTACCAGGACGGCTCGGTGATGCTGAACCATGGCGGGGTCGAGATGGGCCAGGGGCTTTACGTCAAGGTAGCCCAGGTCGCGGCCTCCGAGCTCAATATCGATCTCGACCGGATCAAGATCACCGCGACGCGGACCGACAAAGTGCCAAATACCTCGGCCACCGCGGCCTCCTCGGGCTCGGATATCAATGGCATGGCGGTGCGCGACGCATGTGAGAAGCTGAAGGCACGGCTTACGCGGTTCGCCTGCGAGACCATGAACGTGACCGAGGGGGATGTGGAGTTTCTGCCGAACCGCATTCGCGTCGGCGCGCAGGAGATCGCCTGGGACGACTTCATCAAGCAGGCCTATCTGGGCCGCGTGCCGCTTTCGGCCACCGGGTTCTACGCGACCCCGAAGATCCACTGGGACAAGGCCGCGGCCAAGGGGCGGCCCTTCTACTACTTCGCCTACGGGGCGGCGGTCAGCGAGGCGGT
>JAOTXT010000005.1 GCA_029862205.1 Paracoccaceae bacterium | reverse complement strand
GAGATCGCCGGCGCGGCGGCAGCGCGGCCAGATAGACTGAGATATTTCGCGTTCCCCACATCAACGCCGCCGCGCCGGCGATCTCGGCGGTGGTGACCCGGCGGCCCGCCACAGCCATCAGCGCCTGACCGCCCCAATTCGCCACCAGCACTAGGCCCAGCACCGCCAGCGCAAAGCCTGGGTCGCCAAGTACCAGCTCCCAGAACCGGTCGAACAGCGGCACGACGAAGATCACCAGGATGATGGTCACGACACCGTCGAAGGCCGCCCCGTTCCGTTCGATGCGCGACACCCCCAGGGACCACCTAATGGCGAGCCCACCGACGATCCCCGCCGCGATGATCGCGGCGACCCTGAGGGTCAGGTCCAGCGCATCTATCGGCACGGCCTCGCCCAGCAGCAACTTGGCAATCATCGGCCCCGTCAGGGGCGTCATCAGACTTGCCAGCACCGTCAACTCGATCGCCAGACCGGCTTCCAGCCCCAGCATCAGGCACATCGCGGCCGACGAGGCGATGGGCGGCGAGATAAAGGTGTAGACCAGCGAGGCAACGTGGATCTCGGGCAGACCAACGGCGAGGGCCAGGGCCCAAACCAAGACCGGCGTCACCACCAGCATGGCCAGGGTCCAAACGATCAGCGCCGCCAGCCGCCGGGGCCGCGCCGCGCGCCGGGCCAAGTCGCCCAAGTCCAGCCGGGCCATCGTGGTGGCCAGCACCAGCACCACCAATGCCGGAAGGAACGGCCTCAGCGCCGCGCTCAATGCCGGCAGGAAGGTCGCCACGATCACGCCGATGGCCAACAGCCAGCGCGCCCGCGCACCAATCCAGGCTAGAGCCTGCATCAACCTGCCTTCCGATTGTCGCCCCTCGTCCGCCCGACGCTCGGCCTCGGTCGGACCGATGTCAAGCACAGCCCGGCCGGTGCGCCCGCGTTGACCGGCCCGGTCAAGCGGTTAAGGATCATGCACCGACGATCCCGATCCGGAACGCGCGCCATGGACACCGATCCCTCTCCTTCAGCCGACGCCAAACAGGAGGCCCGACCGGACGGGTTTCCGTTCCACGCTTCGGTCGTGGTGATCGGTGGCGGCGTTATGGGCTGCTCGACGCTCTATCACCTGGCCAAGGAGGGGATCTCGGACGCGATCCTGCTGGAAAAGAACCAGCTCACCTCGGGCACAACCTGGCACTCGGCCGCTCAGGTGCGCGCGCTCCGCTCGACGCGTGCATTGACCGAACTCGCCCGCTACTCGATCTCTCTCTACTCCTCCCTCGAGGCCGAGACCGGTCAGCAGACCGGCTGGATCAACAAGGGCTCGCTGTCGATCGCCACCAATCCCGGCCGGGTCACTCATATCCGCCGCCAAGAGGCCCTGGCGCACCTCTTCGGCCTGACCGCCGAATGGCTGAGCCCGGACGAGGCCGGCGCGCGCTGGCCACTGATGCGCACCGACGACCTGATCGGCGCCGTCTGGGCGCCCGAGGACGGCCGAGTCGGCGCCTCCGATCTCTGCGCAGCGCTGACCAAGGGGGCGAAGGCGCGGGGCGCGCGCATCTACGAGGAAACCGGCGTCACCGGTATCCTGACCCGCGACGGCCGCATCGCCGGGGTCGATACCACGCGCGGGACCATCCGCTGCGACGCGGTGGCGGTCTGCACCGGGCTCTGGTCGCGCCAGGTCGGCGCCATGGCCGGGGTCAACGTCCCGGTCTGGCCCTGCGAGCATTTCTACCTGCTGACCCAGCCCCTGGCCGCGGTCGACGGCAACCTGCCCACCCTCGGCGACCATGACGGGCATCTCTATATCCGCGACGACAGTGGTGGCTTGTTGGTTGGCTGCTTCGAGCCCGGCGCCCGGGCGCTGCCGCCGAACGTCATCGACGAGCTGAAACCCTTCCAGCTTTTACCCGAGGACTGGGACCATTTCGAGCCGATGATGCTGAATGCGCTCCACCGGCTGCCGGTGCTGGAGACGGCCGAGGTGAAGATGCTGTTGAACGGCCCCGAGAGCTTCACGCCCGACGGCTCGTTCCTGCTGGGTGAGACCGCCGGCACGAGCGGTCTCTTCCTGGGCGGCGGCATGAACTCGATGGGGGTCGCCACCAGCGGCGGCGCGGGCATGGCGCTGGCCCATTGGATCTGCCACGGCCATGCGCCCCGCGATTTGCCCGAGGCAGAGCCGAACCGATTTCCCGATTGCTTCGATTCCGCCGAGGCGCTGACCGAGCGTATCCCGGAGGAGCTCGGCCGCCACTACGACATCCACTATCCCGGTCGCCAGGTGGCCACCGCGCGCAACCTGCGCCGCCTGCCGCTCCAGGACCGCTGGGAGGCCGAGAACGCCCATTGCGGCCAGTTCTACGGCTGGGAGCGGCCGCTCTACTTCCATAAAGCCGCCGAACCCGACCTGACCTTTGGCCGACCCGCCTGGTTCGGCCCAGTTGGTGCCGAAGTGGAACAGGCCCATTCGGCGGCCGCGATCTTCGATCAATCAAGCTTCGGCAAGATCGACGTGACCGGGGCGGATGCCGAGAGCTTCCTCGACCGGGTCTGCGCCAATGACCTGACCCGGGCGCCGGGGCGCGCGGTCTACACGGCCATGCTGAATCCGCGCGGCGGGTTCGAGAGCGACGTAACCGTGCAGCGGCTGTCGCAAGACCACTACCGCATCTTCACCGGCACCGCCGCGATCAGGCGTGACCTCGGTTGGCTGTCGCGTCATTTGGATGGCGGGCGCGTCGAGCTGACCGATGTCACCGAGGATTTCGCCGTGATCGGCCTGATGGGCCCCGAGGCCGCGCGGATCGCCGCCGAAACCGGCGGAGGCGCACTCAACGATCTCGGCTATTTCCGCCTGGCGCAGGCGGAACTGGCGGGCGTCCCGGTCACCGCCGCGCGGCTTTCCTATGTGGGCGAAGCCGGGTGGGAGACCACCTGCCGTGCGGAGGATGCGCCCGCACTCTATGATGCGCTTCATGCCGCGGGAGCCAGGCCCGCGGGGCTCTATGCCCAGACCGCCATGCGGGTAGAGAAAGGCTATCGCGCCATGGGCCACGAGCTCGACGGCGACATCACGCCCGTCGAGGCCGGGCTCGAACTCGCGGTGGCCTGGGAGAGCGAATTCATCGGCCGGGCGGCATTGGAGAGGCGGCGCTCGGAGGGGCCGAAGAGCTGCATCGTCACGCTGATCCTCGACGACAATCAGGCAGTGCCGCTGGGGAACGAGCCGGTCTATGCGCAGGGCCGGATCGTCGGCAAGACCACCTCGGCGGCCTTCGGCTACCGGATCGGCAAGCCGGTGGCGCTGGCCGAGATCCAACTAGATCTGGCCGAAGGCGACGAGGTCGAAATCGATATCGCGCGCGACTTCTGGGGCGCCCGTGTTATCCTCGGACCCGCCTTCGACGCCAACGGCAGCCGAATGCGTCCCGCCAAAGGAGATCAGCGATGAGCGGCAACCAAAGCCATGTCTTCCCCCGCCACACCAAGGCGGACCTGCCCGTCGTGGCCGGCGGCGACGGGCCTTATCTGATCGATACGACCGGCAAGCGCTATCTGGATGCTTGCGGCGGCGCCGCGGTCTCGTGCCTCGGCCATTCGGCCCGCGACGTGACCGAGGCCGCCAAGGCGCAGCTCGACCGCATCCCCTACGCCCATACCAGCTTCTTCACCTCCGAACCGGCGGAGAAGCTGGCCGATATTCTGATCGAGCGAGCACCCGAGGGAATCGATCGGGTCTATTTCGTCTCCGGTGGCTCCGAGGCGACCGAGGCGGCGATCAAGCTGTCGCGCCAGGTCTTCACCGAGCGGGGCGAGACCTCGCGCCGGCACGTCATCGCGCGCTGGCAGAGCTATCACGGCAACACGCTGGGCGCGCTCTCGGCCGGCGGCAACCGCTGGCGCCGGGCGCAGTTCGAGCCGCTGCTGGTGGGCGCCATGCACCATATCGACGCCTGCCACTACTACCGCTGGGGCGCCGACGGCGAGAGCCCGGAGGAATATGGGATCCGCGTCGCCAACCAACTCGACGAGAAGATACGCGAGCTTGGCCCCGAGACCGTCGCCGCCTTCATCGCCGAACCCGTGGTCGGCGCCACCATGGGCGCGGTCCCGGCGGCGCCCGGCTATTTCAAGCGCATCCGCGAGATCTGCGACGAACACGGCGTGCTGCTGATCCTGGACGAGGTCATGTGCGGCATGGGCCGCACCGGGCACATCTTCGCCTGCGAGGCGGACGGGATCACGCCGGACATCATCTGCATCGCCAAGGGGCTGGGTGCCGGGGTGCAGCCGATCGGGGCGATGCTCTGCACCGGTGAGATCTACGAGACCATTGAACAGGGCTCGGGCTTCTTCCAGCACGGGCATACTTATCTGGGTCACGCCACCGCCTGCGCGGCTGGCGTCGCGGTGATGGAGCGGATTCCAGGGCTGATGCCGAACGTCCGGGACATGGGCGACAAGCTGCAGGCCGCCCTGGTGGCAGCGATGGGAGACCACCCCCATGTAGGCGACATCCGGGGCCGGGGCCTCTTCCGCGGCGTCGAGATTGTCGAGGACCGGAAGACGAAGGAGCCATTCGATCCCGGCCTGGGTGTGGCGGTGAAGCTCAAGAAGGCCTGCTTCGCCGACGGCCTGATGGTCTACCCGATGAGCGGCACTGTCGATGGCCGCCTTGGCGACCACGCGCTGATCGCGCCGCCGTTCATCATCGACGAGACCCATGTGGCCGAGATCGCCGAGAAGCTGAGCGGCGCGTTGGACCGGGTGCTCGGCGAGGCGAAAGCGGCGTAGTCGCGATGGCGCGCTGAAAGCATGTGTCCGGCACCCCGGACGTGCCAGGCTGGATCACTTGGGCGATCGCGATAAGATGGCTGGACCAGGCGCCGCGCGCGCCCTCCCCAATTCGCCGACGCCAGCGAGGATGCCGATGAAACTGATCGACCGCATTCAGGACTTCGCCGATGAACTAACCACCATCCGTCAGGACCTGCACGCCCATCCCGAACTGGGCTTCGAGGAAGTCCGCACCTCGGGCATCGTCGCGGAGCTGCTGCAGGGTTGGGGAATCGAGGTCCACCGGAACATCGGCAAGACCGGCGTCGTAGGGGTACTCGACGGCAAGGCGCCAGGCCGAACCATCGGTTTGCGCGCCGATATGGACGCCCTGCCGATCGTCGAGCAGACCAACCTGCCCTTCAGCTCGACCAATCCTGGCATCATGCATGCCTGCGGCCACGACGGACATACCACGATGCTATTGGGCGCCGCGCGGTATCTGGCCGAAACGCGGGATTTCGCGGGCCGGGTCGTGTTCATTTTCCAGCCTGCCGAAGAAGGCCTGGGCGGCGCCCGGGCCATGCTGGCGGACGGCCTCTTCGAACGGTTCCCGTGCGACGAGGTCTACGGTCTCCATAACCGCCCGGGCGCACCGCAGAATCAAGTCCGCGTGGTCCCCGGGATTGCCATGGCCGGGGCGGATTTCTTCGACATCCACGTGACCGGCCAGGGCAGCCACGGAGCACGGCCGCAGGAATCGCGCGACCCGGTCATCGCCGCCAGCGCGCTCGTCCAGGCCCTGCAATCGGTAGTCAGCCGCAGCATCGACCCGCTGGACGCGGCGGTGGTCTCGGTCACGCAGATCCATAGCGGCTCGGCCTACAATGTGATCCCTGGCAGCGCCGTCGTCTCTGGCACCGCGCGCATGTTCACGGACGCAGTGCGCCAGCGCATTCGCGAACGGATCAAGGACATCGCCCAGGGCGTCGCGGCGACATATGCCGTCGAGGTGGAGGTCGATATCCGCAACATTTTCGATGTGCTGGAAAACGACGAAGCCCTGTCCGGAGCGTTCGCGGACATGGCGCGCGGCATGGTGGGCGACGAGAACGTGGCGCTCGGCGGAAGGCCCAATACCGGGAGCGAGGATTTCGCCGATATGCTGCGCGCGGTGCCCGGCGCCTATTTCACGATCGGCCATGAAGGAACTGCGTTGCTGCACAATGCCGCCTTCACGTTCGACGATTCGATCCTGCCCATCGGCTCGAGCCTGCTGGCACGGCTGGCCGAGACACGCACCGCCCCGTGATGTCCCCGTGATGCCCGCGTGACGCCCCCTGACCGCTGGGCGCCGGTTGGAAAAGCCGGATCGACTTGCCCGCGATGTTCTTGTATTGTTCTCAAACAAGGAGATTCGCGTGGATACCGGCTTCACCCACCTCATCGACCCGCAGCGCCGGCGCGGCCGGGGGGCTGCGCTGAACCCGACGGGACGGTTCGAAAGGCATTCCAGCGAACCCGCCGACGATGGCTGGGACATTGCCGAGGAGCTTCCGCCGTTCCGGACCGAGGTAGCCACCGATGCCAGCCGCACGGTGCTGACCCGGAACCAATCACCCGACGTGCCCTTCGACCGTTCGGTCAATCCCTACCGCGGCTGCGAACATGGCTGCGTTTATTGCTATGCGCGCCCGACCCATGCGCAGCTCGGCCTTTCGCCCGGGCTCGATTTCGAGACCCGCCTTGTCGCCAAACCTGACGCGCCGCGGCTGCTTGAGGCGGCGCTTCGGAAGCCTGGCTACCGGGTCGCGCCCATCGCCATCGGCACCAATACCGACCCCTATCAGCCGGTCGAGAAACAATGGCGGGTGATGCGCGGGGTGCTGGAGGTACTGCGCGATTATCGCCATCCGGTGATGATTACGACCAAGGGATCGCTGGTGACCCGCGACCTGGATCTGCTCGGCGAGATGGCGGCGCAGCGACTGGCCCAGGTTCAAGTCTCGCTGACCACGCTCAATGGGCGCCTCTGCCGGGCGATGGAGCCGCGCGCCGCGGCGCCCGGACGGCGGCTCGAGATGATCCGGGCGCTTTCACGGGCGGGCGTGCCTGTCGGTGTCAACATCGCTCCGGTGATCCCGGCCCTGACCGAGGTCGAGATCGAGCGCCTGGTCGAGGCCGCGGCCGGCGCGGGGGCGACGCGCGCGGGATACATCACCATGCGCTTGCCGCTCGAGGTGAATCCGCTTTTTCGCGACTGGCTGGACCGGCACTACCCGGATCGCGCGAAGCGTGTCCTGGGCAAAGTGCGCGAGATGCATGGGGGCCGCGATTACGACCCGACCTTCGGCAAGCGGATGAAGGGCGAGGGCGTCCACGCGCGGCTGATAGCGAAGCGTTTCGCGGCCGCCTGCCTGCGCCATGGGCTCTCGACCGGCGGTCGCGAACTTAGATGCGATCTTTTCCGGCCGCCGCCGCGGGCCGGCGATCAGCTGTCGCTCGGGCTGTAACCAGCCTGTGGCGCCTGGCGTTACGCCGGACGCGCGGCGTCAAATGTCCTTCATCTCGATGATAACCCCGCCGACCGCACCGGCGGCAATGTTGTAGACGAATGCGCCGAGAACGCCTCCGATGAAGCCGAAGACGCCCCCCATGATGATGCCGATGAGGACGCCGACGATGCCGCCGCCCATCGCCATGCCCACCTCGCCGGCGCCCATACCACCCATGCCGCCAATGCCGCCGAAGATCAGGCCGATGATGCCGAAAATCAGGAACATGACGGCAGAGACGACGGCGTAGATGATGCCCAAGCGCAAGGGGCTGATCCAGGATATTTCTTTACGCACTGCTCGATCCTCCATATGTCATTTCAAATACCGTTCGTGCCGCCGAGAATGCCATGAAACGCACAACGACGCCACCCGACCTGACACAAGAAGATGCGGTTTTTGGCAAAACTGTCACTGTATGTGGTATCGACGAGGCGGGGCGCGGCCCCTGGGCGGGTCCGGTCGTGGCCGCCGCCGTGGTGCTGGATCGAAGCACCATCCCCGACGGCCTGGACGACTCGAAGAGGCTGTCTGCGGTCAGGCGCGCGACCCTCTTCGATCGGATCATGGCCGATGCGTCGGTCGGGATTGGCGCCGCCTCGGTGTCCGAGATCGACCGGCTGAACATCCTGCGCGCCAACGACCTGGCCATGTGCCGCGCTATCGCCGTGCTAGACCCGGCCCCTTGCGTTGCTTTGGTCGACGGCAACCGGCTGCCGCCGGATCTGCCCTGCCAAGGGCGGGCACTGGTCGGCGGCGACGCAAGCTCGCTGTCGATCGCGGCCGCCTCGATCGTCGCCAAGGTGACCCGCGACCGGATCATGGCGGATCTGGCCGTGGCGTATCCCGGCTACAGCTGGGAGACCAACCAGGGTTATGGCACCGCGGCCCATCGCGCGGCGCTGGAGCGGCTGGGCGTGACCCCGCACCATAGGCGATCGTTCAAGCCCATCCACAATATCTTGTGCAATCTAGGCAAGAAATTAGATTAAAACTCGTTAACAAACATATGATTCAAAAGATTTATTGACGCTAGATATCTTTTGACTCATCTTGGCCTCGAATCAGGGGGCATCCTAGTCTCCCGCATGTGAACGAGCGTCGAGGCCTGGATGACCGAGCTGCCGCTGGACCAAATCGTCGAGGGCGACTGCGTGGCCGAGATGGCCAAGCTGCCCGAGACCTCGGTTGACCTGGTCTTCGCCGATCCGCCCTATAACCTGCAGCTCAAAGGCGACCTGCACCGGCCGAACAACAGCCTGGTCGACGCGGTCGACAATGACTGGGACCAGTTCGACAGCTTTCAACAATACGACGCCTTCACCCGCGCCTGGCTCGCGCAAGCCCGCCGGGTGCTGAAACCCAATGGTGCGATCTGGGTGATCGGCTCGTACCACAACATCTTCCGCGTCGGGGCGGCGGTGCAGGACCTGGGCTTCTGGATCCTGAACGATGTCGTCTGGCGCAAGACCAACCCGATGCCGAATTTCCGCGGCAAGCGGTTCTGCAATGCGCACGAGACCCTGATCTGGGCCGCGAAATCGGATAGTGCCAAGCCGGTCTTCAATTATGACGCGCTGAAGGAACTGAACGACGGGCTGCAGATGCGCTCGGATTGGCTGCTGCCGATCTGCTCGGGCGCCGAGCGTCTGAAGACCGGCGACGGCGAGAAAGCTCATCCGACGCAAAAGCCCGAGTCGCTGTTGCATCGGGTGCTGGTCGGCACGACCCAGCCTGGAGACGTCGTCCTGGACCCGTTCTTTGGCACCGGCACGACCGGCGCTGTGGCGAAGCGGCTGGGACGTCGTTTCATCGGTTTCGAACGCGAGGCCGACTATGCCGCGATCGCCCGCGATCGGGTCGCCGCCGTGAAACCCCATGACCGCGAGGCGTTGAAGGTCACGGTCTCGAAGCGCGAGGCGCCGCGCATTCCCTTCGGCCAACTGGTCGAGCGCCGGCTGTTGGAGCCGGGCGAGGTGCTAATCTCGCCCAATGGCCGCCATTCGGCTCGGGTGCGCGCCGATGGATCGCTGGTCGCGGCGGACGTGACCGGCTCGATCCACAAGGTCGGCGCCGAGCTGCAAGGAGCGCCGTCCTGTAATGGCTGGACCTACTGGCACTTCCACCGCGACGGCCGGCCAATCCCAATAGATGTGCTGCGTCAGCAACTGCGCGCCGAGCTCGGCGATTGAAATTTGGAGATACCTGCCCGGGCCTTTAGCCTCGGCCCTACCTTTCCAGCCCCGGAGACGGGGCTTCTTTTTTGCTGCTACCCAGCGGGCTGGCGCGCGAGCCGCAGCGCCTTGGCGAAGACCGTCGGCATCGTCGCCTCAGCCTCGTCAGGCGCCATCGCGCCTTGGCCGAATTCTGCCTGAACCCAGTCGACTGCGAGCCGCAGATGAAAATGGGTGAAGGTATGGCGCACTTCGCCCAAAGGCTGCCAGTCTGCGGCGAAAGGGGGCGCGGGCTCGGGCGGTGCCTCCGCCCAATCGGTCGAGGGCAGCGCAAGCATCCCGCCCAGAAGCCCGCTTTCGGGCCGGCGCACGGTCAGCACCCGGCCTGCCCGGTCAATCGCCAGATAGGCGGTGCCATGGCGCACCGGTTTCACCTTCTTTGGGGCCCGGGCGGGCAAATGCTCCGCGATCCCTTGCGCCGAAGCCCGGCAATCGGCGCCCCAGGGGCAGATACCGCAAGCGGGTTGGCGCGGGGTGCAGATCGTGGCGCCCAGGTCCATAACCGCCTGGGCGTAATCGCCGGGCCGGTGACTGGGCGTGAGCCCCGCCGCATGGGACTTCAACCGGTCCTTCACCCCGGGCAGTGGATCGGTCTCGGCGAAAAGGCGCGCCATCACGCGTTCCACATTGCCGTCGACCACGGCCGCAGGCTCATCGAAGGCGATGGCCGCGATCGCGGCGGCCGTGTACGGCCCGATTCCGGGAAGCGCGCGCAGACCCTCCTCGATCTCCGGAAACCGTCCGCCGGCATCCGCGACCGCCTGGGCGCAGGCGTGCAGGTTTCGCGCCCGGGCATAGTAGCCAAGCCCTGCCCAAGCCGCGAGGACATCGTCGCGGGGCGCGGCGGCCAGTGCCGCGACAGTTGGCCAACGGCGGGTAAAGTTCACGAAGTAGTCCCGCACCGCCGCGACGGTTGTTTGCTGCAGCATCACCTCGCTTAGCCAGACATGATAGGGCTCGGGCCGGACCCCCGCCACGCGTTGGTCCGGCGCCACGCGCCAAGGCATCGTCCGGTGGTGCCGGTCGTACCAATGCAACAGCCGCCCGGCCAGGGTTTCGCGCGATGTCACGATTGTTATTTCCTTCGGCTATTATGTCCCGTTGTTATGTCCCGGGGTCGCGACTATCTTTGCCTGGCGCTGACTACCCCTTAACCCCGGAACTTCGAGGCGGAAACCGGTCCCCGGCCCGTTAGAGCCCGAAAGGGCCATCGCAAGGAGAATGACGCTGGCATCTGAACGCGGCAAGGGCGGATCGAAACCCGGTCCCCAGGAGCGCACCCGCAAGAGGGGAGGCGGGTTCCGCCGCCCGTCCGAGGCGGCGCGCAAGCACCTGGGCAATGCCGCCGCCACGCATGGATTTGCCGAGCCCGAGGTTCTGCTGCGCTGGTCCGAGATCGTCGGCGAGGGCCTGTCCGGCCTCTGCATGCCCGTCAAGGTCACCTATCCTCGCGACCACGGCCTGGCCGCCACGCTGATCGTGTGCGCCGAGGGCGCGCGTGCGCCCGAAGTCGCCCATTTGGAGCCGCGCATCATCGAGCGCGTCAACCAATTCTACGGATACCGCGCCATCGGACGCCTGAAACTGACCCAAACCACGGGCAATCCCGGCTTCGCCGAACCTGCGGCGGCCTTCACCGGTGCGCCGGAAGCGACGGCTGCGGAACCTGGTCCGGAGGCCAAGGCTGCGGCGAGCCGGCTAACCAATGGAATCGAAAACCCGGAACTGCGCGCCGCGCTGACCCGCATGGGCGCCCATATCCTGGCGCGCAACGAACCAGAGAAAACCTGATCTTTTGATGGAGACCACGATGCCTCGACCGATCGACCGCCGCAGCCTTATCGCCCTGATCGGTGCCGCCGGGGCGGCCGCGCTCGTCCCTGCTGCCGCCCATGCCGAACCGGTGCTGGGCGATGTGGTGCTGGGTAACGAGGATTCCCCAGTTACGGTGATCGAGTATGCGTCATTCACCTGTCCGCACTGCGCCAACTTCCACCGCGATACCTGGCCCCAATTCAAGGCGGCCTATATTGACACCGGCAAGATCCGGTTCATTTTCCGCGACGTTTATTTCGACCGTTTTGGCCTCTGGGCCTCGATGACCGCGCGCTGCGGCGGCAGGGATGCCTTCTATCCGCTCGCCGATCAGTTCCTCAAGAAACAGAGCGTCTGGGCCCGGGTGGCCGAGGACAAGATCGGCGGCGAGATTCAGAAGATCGGGCGGCTGAACGGGCTTTCGGCCGAGCAACTCGATGCCTGTCTTAGCGACCAGGACTATGCGAAGGCGCTGATCACGACTTATCAGGAGAACGCCGAGGCCGATGGTGTTACCTCGACGCCCACCTTCATCATCGACGGCGAAAAGCATCCCGGCAATATGGACTTCGATACATTGGCCGCCCTGGTGGACGCGGCGCTTTGACGTGTAGCCAGCGCTGCCCCGGCAAGGCGGCGCCAATTTACCGCGCCAATATCTTGTGGATTGATCCTGCATAGACCCCAGATCGGGCATCGCTATCGTTGACAGCGGCGGCCCGCATCGCCAAAACTGGTGCGATAATGACAACGGGCCCCTAGGGCCCGGCATCGAGGCAGGAAATCCGGGCTATTGCCCGGTCCGTCCAGTGAAACCAGACGGGTTGGGCAAACCAGGGTGCAGTTCACCAAGCTGAGACTTCAGGGCTTCAAGTCCTTCGTCGACCCGACCGAGCTCGTGATCTCGGCCGGGCTGACCGCGATTGTCGGCCCCAACGGCTGCGGCAAATCCAACCTGCTGGAAGCGATGCGCTGGGTCATGGGCGAGAACCGGCCGACCGCGATGCGCGGCGAGGGCATGGAGGACGTGATCTTCGCCGGGGCCGAGTCGCGGCCCGCGCGCAACTCCGCTTCGGTCGACATGGTCATCGACAATGCGGATAAGACCGCGCCGGCCCAGTTCAACGAAGATGCGATGCTCGAGGTCAGCCGCCGGATCACCCGCGATATCGGCTCGGCCTTCACGGTCAACGGCAAGACCGTGCGCGCCCGCGACGTGCAGATGCTGTTCGCTGATGCCTCGACCGGCGCCCATTCGCCCGCGCTGGTTCGCCAGGGTCAGATCGGTGAGCTGATCAACGCCAAGCCGAAGGCGCGCCGCCGGATCCTGGAGGAGGCGGCTGGTATCTCGGGCCTCTATCAGCGCCGCCACGAGGCCGAGCTCAAACTGAACGGCGCCGAAACCAATCTCGCGCGGGTCGAGGATGTGATCGAGCAGCTCGACAATCAGCTCAAATCCCTCGAACGCCAGGCGGCGCAGGCGCGGCGCTACCGCAAGATCGGCACCGAACTGCGGCAGGCCGAGGCGGCGCTTCTGTTCCTGCGCTGGCAAGACGCCGATCAGGAGCATATGGCGGCGGAGGCCGCGCTGACCGACGCGACCCGCGAAACGGTCGCAACCGAGGTCGACGTCCAGGCGGCCCGGCGCGGCCGCGAGGAGGCGGAGGACGCGATGCCGCCCTTGCGTCAGGAGGAATCGGTCACCGCCGCCCTGCACCAGCGCCTCGCCATCGAGCGGGACCAATTGGCCGAGCGCGAAGCCCGGGCCCGGGCCGAGATCGAGGCCCTGGTGGCGCGCGCCCGCCAACTGAGCATCGACCTGGAACGCGAAGAAACACTGGGCCGCGATGCTGACGGTTCGATCGAACGGCTGAATGCGGAGGAGGCGGAACTGGCCGCCGCCGGCGAGGGGCATGACCAAGCACTTGCCGAAGCACAGGACGCCGCCCGCGCCGCTGCGGAACAGCTAAGCGAACAGGAAACGGCGCTGGACCGGCTGACCGAGGAGGCCGCCCGTCTGGCGGCCCGCGCCACCGCCGCCGAGCGCCGCCGCGAGGAGGCGCGCTCAGCATTGCAGCGCCTCGGGGACGATATCAGCCGCGCCGAGGAGGCCGAGCAGGACTTGGCGGGACGGATCGGTCAGATCGAAAGCGCCCAGTCGGCCGCCCTGACCGCGACCGAGGCCGCCCACGAAGCGGCGCAGGACGCCGAAGCGGCCTTGGAGAAGGCCGAGACCGCCCGCGCCACGGCCCAAACCGCCGAGGCGGTGGCCCGCGCCGACTTCTCCGAGATCGAGGGCGAGATCACTGCGCTGAAGGCCGAGGTCCAGGCGCTGGAGCGCCTGATGGCGCGCGACGAGGACGGCGCGGCGCAGATCATCGACCGGATCACAGCGGCCGAAGGCTATGAGGCCGCGCTCGGCGCGGCGCTTGGTGACGACCTGCGCGCCGCCGAGTTGAAGAAGGGCGAGGCGGCCACCGGCTGGATCGGCCTGGCCGCATACAAGACCAACGCGGGGCTGCCGGCGGGGGCCACTCCTTTGGCGGATCATGTGGACGCGCCCGCGCTGCTTTCGCGGCGCCTGAGCCAGACGGGCCTGGTCGAGCGCGGAAAGGGTGATGTCCTTCAGGGCGATCTGCTGCCCGGGCAGCGTCTGGTCAGCCGCGAGGGCGACCTCTGGCGCTGGGACGGCTACCGGGTGAGGGCCGAGGACAGCCCGTCCTCCGCTGCCCTGCGGCTGCAGCAGCGCAACCGGCTGGATACCCTGACCGCCAGCCTGGCCGAGGTCGAGGTCAAACGGACAACAGCGCGCGAAGCCCATGACGCGGCGCGAGCGGACCTGGAAGCGGCCACGGCGCGCGAGGCCGACCTGAGGACCAAGCGCCGCGAGGCCGACCATGCCCTGGCCGAAGCGGCGCGGACCCTCTCGAAAGCCGAGGCCGAGTTCGAAATGCACGGTGCCAAGCTCGAGACCCAGCGCCACGCGTTGGAGCTGCGGCGCGGCGAGCGCGGCGAGGCCGAGAGCACGCTCAACGAAGCGGAAGAGGCGTTCGCCGAGCTCGAAGATGTGGGCCAAGCCCGCGCCGCGGTCGAGGCCAAGCGCGGCGATGTGGACCAGGCGCGCACCGCCATGCTGGCCGCGCGCAGCCGCGCCGACGAGGTGCGCCGCGAGGGGCTCCAGCGCGACAAGCGCCTGTCCGAGATCACTCGCGAGCGCAAGGGCTGGCAGGACCGGCTGGAACATGCCGGTCACCGCATGACCGAGCTTCAGGCCCGGATCACCGAGACCGCCGAGGCGCGCGTCAAAGCCGAAGATGCACCGGACACACTGGCCGCCAAGCGCGAGACCCTGGCAGGCGAGATCGCCGCCGCCGAGGAACGCCGCAAGCAGGCGAGCGACGCCCTCGCCGAAGGCGAGACGCGGCTGCGCGAGGCCGAGACCGCCGAGCGCGATGCCGAACGCCGGGCATCCGAGTGCCGCGAGACACGCGCGCGCTCCGAGGCGCGGCTCGAAGCGGCGGCCGAGCGCCGCGACGTGGCGGCGACGCGCATCCGCGAAGAGATGAACCTGGCGCCCGAGGATCTGCTGGAAGTAGCCGGCAAGGAAGCCGGTGCCCTGCCGTCGCCCGAGGCCGCGGAGGCGGATTTGGTGCGGCTCCGCCGCCAGCGCGAAGCGCTCGGCGCCGTAAATCTTCGCGCCGAGGAAGACGCGTCCGAGGTTCAGACCGAGCGCGACCAGATCGGCCAGGAGAAGGACGACCTGGAAGCGGCGATCACCAAGCTGCGCGCCGCCATCGCCGAACTGAACCGCGAAGGGCGCGAGCGCATCGTGAAAGCCTTCGATCAAGTGAATGAGAAGTTCTCGAACCTCTTCCGCCATCTCTTCGGCGGCGGAGAGGCGCGGCTGGTCATGGTCGAGTCCGACGACCCTCTGGACGCGGGTCTCGAGATACTCTGCCAGCCGCCGGGCAAGAAGCTCTCGACGCTGTCGCTCTTGTCGGGCGGCGAGCAGACCCTAACCGCGCTTTCGCTGATCTTCGCGGTGTTCCTGTCGAATCCCGCCCCGATCTGCGTGCTGGACGAGGTCGACGCGCCGTTGGACGACGCCAATGTGACCCGGTTCTGCGATCTGCTTGACGAGATGATCCACCAGACCGATACGCGCTTCATGATCATCACCCACCACGCGATCACGATGAGCCGGATGGACCGGCTGTTCGGCGTGACCATGGTCGAGCGTGGCGTCAGCCAGCTCGTGTCAGTCGACCTGACCCAGGCAACCGAAATGGTCGCGTAAGCTTCGCTAGGCCAGATTTTCGTTCAAGAAGGCCAGGGTGCGCTCCAGCGCCAGCGCGGCGCTCTCCGCGTGATAGGACCCGCGGGCATCGCAACTAAAGCCGTGACCCGCCGGATAAATGTGGATCGGCAGGTCCGGATGGGCGCGGCCCACCGCCTCGACGCCTTCCATCGGGATCGCGTGATCCTCAGCCCCAAAATGCAGCACCACCGGACAGCGCGGCGTCTCGCCGGCCCACTCCGGCACATGGCCACCGTAATAGGATACCGCCGCCGAGACACCGTCGAGCCGAGTCGCAGTGGCCCAGGCCAGAGAACCGCCCCAACAATAGCCGACGACGCCGACCTTTCGTCCCTCGTCGGCGAGCAGCGTGACGGCAGCCGCCACATCGGCCAAGGCATCTTCGGTTGCGACCACGTCCTTCAACTCACGGCCGCGCGCGATATCGGCCTCGCCGTATCCAAGCTCGATCCCGGGCTCAATGCGGTCGAAGAGCGCCGGCGCCACCGCCGCGAAGCCTTGCGCCGCGAACCGGTCGGCCACCGAGCGGATATGGCCATTCACGCCGAAGATCTCCTGAATCACGACCAAGCCCGGCGCGGCGGCATCATCCGCGCCGGCCCGGTAGGCATTGAACGAATGACCATCGGCAGCCCGCAACTGAACTGTCTCGCTCATGCGTATAAACTCCAGGATGGCGGCCCCGAGAGGATTCGAACCTCTGACCTACCGCTTAGGAGGCGGTTGCTCTATCCTGCTGAGCTACGGGGCCCCGACGCGGGGTGTCGTGGCCGAGGGGTAGTGGATCGCCGGGTCCGGGTCAATTGGACCGGCGGGGGTGACCGGTTGCAGTGCGTCTTTTTCGGACGTAGATCGGGGCAAGACCAGCGAGGTGACGGCAATGCAGGTGAGACGAATTCTAGGCCCGGCAATCATCGGCTTGGGCGCGCTCGCGATGGTGGGCTGCCAGACCACCGAAGGCCGAAATCCGGGCGCGGCGCCGCAAACGACCGCAGTGCGCTCGTCCTCGGATCAAAGCGAAGCCGACCGGGCCCATTCCGACATCGTCGCGCGGTTTGGCGGCGTCTACGGCAACGCCCGAGTCACCGGCTATGTGAACCAGATCGGCCAGCGGATTGCCCGGGTCTCGGAACAGCCGAACGCGCGCTGGACCTTCACGGTGCTCGACACGCCCACAGTTAACGCCTTCGCCACGCCTGGGGGCTACATCTATCTGACCCGCGGGCTTGTCGCGCTGGCGGGCGATGAGGCGCAGCTCGCCGGCGTGATCGGGCACGAAATAGGCCATGTCACCGCGGGGCATTCCTCGCTCAGGCGCCAGCGCAGCACGACGGCCGGGTTGGGGCTTCTGGCCGGCGCCATCGGCTTGGCGGTTCTAGGCGTCGATGGCGGTGTCGCAAACAGCCTGATGAACGTGGGGCAGACGGCCGCCGGAGGCTATTTGGCCAGTTTTTCCCGCGGCGACGAGCTCGATGCCGACAATCTTGGTATCCGATACCTGGTGCGGGCGGGCTACGACCCCTATGCCCAGGCTGATTTCATCGAGCGTCTCAGCGCCTCGGCCAATCTGCAGGCCCGGATCGCTGGGGGTCAATACGACCCCAACCGGGTTGATTTCTTCGCCTCGCACCCCGCTAACGCGCTTCGCACGCGCCAGGCGATCCAGGTCGCCCAGAAACAAGGCGCGGTCACGACTGTGGGCGCCAACCGCAACCGCGACGGGTTCCTGCGCTCGATCGACGGCATGGTCTATGGCGACAGCGCCGAGCAAGGCTTTGTCGATGGGCGCACCTTCAGCCACCCGAAGCTGCGGTTCACATTCACCGCCCCACCGCGCTTCACCATCACCAATTCCGCGCGCGCGGTGCTGGCCCGCGGACCCAGCAATTCTCGCTTCATCATGGATGGAGACCGCAACCGGGGCGGACGGTTGAGCGACTATATCCGCGGCGTCTGGGTGCCTCAGATCGCCCGCAGCGTGCGGGTGGGACAGATTCAGGGCCTGCGCGACGAACGGATCAACGGGCTTGAGGCCGCCAACGCGGTGCTGCCTGTGCGGCTCAACAATCGCACCTATGACGCGCTGCTGGTGGCCTACCGGTTGAACGGCAACATCTACCGGATCACCGGCCTGGCGCCGCGCGGCTCGGGGCTCTTGCCGGCGATGGAGGGTGCGGCCTGGTCCTTCCGGCGGCTCTCCTCGGGCGAGGCGGCCAACCTGCGCGAGAAGCGGATCGACATCGTTCCTGCCCGTGGCGGGATCGAGTCGATGGCCCGGCGGATGAACTTCAGGGAATACCGCGTCGAGCGATTCCGCGTGCTGAACGGGCTTCGCCCCGGCGAGCCGCTGCCCCGTGGGTCGGTCAAGATCGTGCGCTAGGCACTGGGCGCGGCGGATCGGGTCAGCCAGCGGAACCGGGCGGCCAGCAAGACCGTCGCCAGCGTACAGGCGATGACAATCGCCAAGCTGAGGCCCCGCTCGTCGAAGCCGAGCGGGCCCACCATGACCCAGCCGAGCGGGATCATGACCAGGACGAAGCTGAGGATATAGATCGCGACGGCGAACCAGGCGTCGCCCAGCGCCCGCAGCGCCTGGCCCATCACCACTTGGGCGCAGTCCGGGATGAAGACCAAGGCAGCGACCAGGAACAGCGCCGCCGCCCGCGCCCCGATCTGATGGTCGTCCGTATAGATGGCGGCAATGGCATCCGTGTTCAGGGCCACCGCGACACTGACCGCGCCGATCACCGTGGCCACCGCCGCCAGCCCGGTCCAGCCCGCGAAGGCAGCCTCGTCCGGGCGTCCGCGTCCGATTTCGATCCCGACCCGAACGGCGCTGGCGACCGCGAGCCCCAACCCGACCATGAAAACAACCGACATCAAGTTATGAGCCAGTGAATAGGCATCCAGCGGCAGGGTCCCCAGACGCCCGGCGAACAGGGTCATGGCGGCGAACCCGATCGTCTCGAACCCATTCGACAGCCCCGCAGACCAGCCAAGCTTGCGCATCATCGCGCCCGCCGCCCAGCCGCCCGGGCCCCAGACCGAGCGCCATGGGCCGACGACACCGGCCTCGCGGGCGCCCGGCCGGGTGACGATATAGAGGATCAGTCCGCAAGCGGCGCCGAAGCGCACGATGGTCGAGGCAAGCGCCGCGCCCACCGCACCCAGTTCAGGCAGACCCCAATGGCCCCAGATCAGCAGCCAGTTCAGGCCCAAATTTGCGAAATTTGCGAAAATCATCGTGATCAACGCTGGAACCGGACGCCGCGTCGCCTCCAGATAGAAGGCGCAGGCCGCATAGATGGTTTGCGCCATCAGCCCTGGCGCCAGGGCACGGGCCACCGCACCGCCGCCGAGCGCCATCTCCTCCGTTTGACCGAAGAGACGCAGGAACGCCTCGCCCTGCCAGCAGATCACCGATCCCACGGCCGATGTCACGGTTGCCCAAGCCAGCGCCCGGCGCCAGGCGGCGCCGCATTCCGACCAGGCCCCGGCGCCGAAGGCCCGCGCCACCACCGGAACCATGCCCGAGACGAGCCCGATCACCACCACCAGGATCGGCACGAAGATGGTGACGCCCAGATTGGCCTGCCCGATCGCGCCCGCCCCGTAGCGCCCCAGCATGGCGATGTCGGCAAATGCCATCACCAGGATCCCGGCGCGCGACAGCATCACCGGCCAGGCGAGCTTGATGAGGTCCAGGAAATGGCGCCAGACCCGTGGGGCGAAGGGCTCGGCCGGTTCGGTCATGCCCGGGCCCGCACCCGCTCCCGGTGCCAGACATAGAGGCCGGCGGAGACAATCACGGCAGCGCCTGCGATCGTCGTGGTCTTAGGCCACTCGCCCAGGAAAAGAAGGCCCAGCAGAGCAGCCCAGACGAGCTGGGAATAGTTGAACGGCGCCAAGGCGGAAGCAGACGCCTGTCCCATCGCATAGACCAGGGCGAGATGACCGATCCCGGCCAAAAGCCCCATGCCAAGCATCAGCACCGCTTCGGCGAACGTTGGCGTGGTCCAGAACCAGGGCACCGCCACCGAGGCGATCAGCGCGCCAACGCCCGCCGTGTAGAACACCGTCGTCCAGATCGAATCGGCGCCTGACAGCATCCGCGTGGCGATCTGATAGAGCGCCAGGAAGCTGGCGGCGCCAAGCGGCAGGAGCGCCGCCCACTGGAATACCCCGGCGCCCGGTTGAATGATGATGAGCGCGCCGAAAAGGCCAACTACAACCCCGGTCCAGCGCCGGATCCCGACGCTTTCGCCCAGCAGGAACGGCGCGAGCGCGGTGATCAGCAAGGGCGCGGTTTGCAAGAGCGCCGAGGCCTCGGCGAGTTTCATCAGGCTGAGCGCGTTGAAGAAACAAAGAGTGGCCGCGAAAAGCAGGCCCGAGCGCAGCAGTTGAAGGCCGGGATTGGCGGTGCGCACCAGCCTCGGCAGGCGCGGCGCCATGATCGCGATGACCAGGACCATTTGGCTGGCGTAGCGCGCCCACACCACCTGGACCGGGTGGAAGCTGCCGGTTAAGTGACGCGCGATGGTGTCGACGCCAGCGAAAAGTAAGAAAGCGAAGATGATGCCCAACATGCCGCGAGTCTCGGGCGCCAGCCCGGCGCCCGGCGCGCGGATCGGTGCGGTCATCAGGCGGGGTTCGGAACAGCGACCCCGATCATGCAATCGCGGGTGACGATCTGAGCCAGCTTCTCCTCCGGCCAGCCCTCCGTCCCGTCGGGCCGCCGCGGCAACACCAGATAGCGCATATCGGCGGTGGAATCGTGAACCTGGACACGCAGATCATGCGCCAGCTCCAGCCCGAACTCGCTGAGCACCGTGCGCGGCTCCTTGACCGTGCGCGAGCGGTAGGCCCGGGTTTTGTACCAGTCCGGCGGCAGACCCAGCAGATTGCGCGGATAGCACGAACAAAGCGTGCAGACGACGACGTTATGGACCTCGTCCGTGTTCTCGACCACGACGAGCTTCATGAAATCGGGCTCGAAGCCCAATTCCTTCATCGCCGCCGAGCCGTCGGCCAGCAGTCGGGCCTTGAACGCCGGATCCACCCAGGCGCGCGCGACGACCTTGGCTCCGTCGGCAGGCGAGCGGCGGTCCATGGCTTCGATTTGCTCGTTGATCTCGGCCAGGGTGGTGATGCCGTTCTCGACCAGAAGCTCGCGCACCGCGATCTCCATGGTCTGCCAATAGCTCAGCGCCTCGTCGTTGTCGGGCCGGTAGGGATGGCCCGAGGGGCTCAGATGGTCGTGGTGGTCATGGGGCATCGGCGGCCTCCAGCCAATGTTCGAATATCTCGGCGTCGATGGTGTCGTCTGGCCGCGAGGCCTTGCCGCCCCAGACCTCTTGCATGGTAAAGCGCACCCGGTAGAGCGGCACCCGGCCTCCATCGCGGCCATAGGCCAATTCCTCGGGCTTGCCGAAGGCCCCGCAGACGCGCTCGACAACGCCGGTCTTGCCGCGCAGATACCAGGGCGTGCGGATATGGCCGGGAGCGATCCCCGGGCGCACGCGCACCGCATCGCCCGAGCCGAAGCGGGGATTACCCGGCGGATAGGGCGGCGGAAACGGCGGCGGATCGACCCTGGGCAAACTCATTCGCCCGCCCCCTGCGCGTCGCCATAAGTTGGGCCGCGGGCCTCGACCTCGGTCATGCGGGCGTTCAGCTCGTCAACCGAGATCACGCCCGCCTCGATCAGGTTCTCGGTCACCGAAGCGATCCAGCGCTCGTAATAGGTCATGGTCTCGAAGGTGTCCTCGCCCATGTCCTCGAGCACGCGCCTGAGGCCGTCGACGGTGAAAAAACCCCTGGCGGTGGCGATCCGCAGCAGCGCATCGACCCGCTTTTCCCAAAGGGCAAAGTCGTGCTCGCCATGCGCGATCGCCTCGGCGTCCTTGCCGCCCATATCGTGCCAGCGCCGGCCGGCTTCCCTTGCATTGCTCATGGCATCCAAGCTAGCGCGCTTGCACCACGGCGCCAAGCGCTTCGGCGACGATCGAGGGCGATGAGCTGAACGAGCCGATTCCATCGGACGAGAACCACCGGCATTTCGGCGGCGGCCAGACCGAGGTGACGATCTAGCTGCCCCCGGGCGCCCATACCTTGCTACTGGTGCTGGGCGATTGGAGCCATATTCCGCACAACCCGCCGGTCGCGCCCGAGCGGATCACAGTCACGGTGGAATGATCAGAGCTTTTGGAACGCCACCAAGCGGTTGTTCGATGGCATCTCTGTGATCTCGGGCACGCCGAGGCCGGCATCCAGCGCAAGTACCGCCAGATCACCGATCTCTCGCACGCCCCATTCCGGATTCTCGGCACGCAGGCCCACATCGAACCGGGCATTGCCTTCGCCCGTGTGGCGCCCACCCTCCTTGAAGGGGCCGTAGAAGATCAGGCTGCCACCGGGCGCCAGCGCTTTGCCGGCGCCGACAACGGTCCCCTGGGCCACCGCCCAGGGTGCGATATGGATCACATTGTAGGAAAGAACCGCGGCGAGCGGCAGGTGGTCATCCAGGATTGGATCCGCCGACCAATCCGATGAAGCGTCCAGATAGACCGATGCTTCGACGTTGCCGGCATTCGTGTGTGCAGCCCAAGCCTCCGCCGAGGCCCGATGGGTGGCGTCGATATCAGACGGCAGCCAGGTGAGCGCCGGGTAAGCAATGGCCAGATGCGCCACATGCTGGCCCGTGCCGCATCCGATCTCGAGCACCGTACCGTTCGCGGTACCCAGATAGGGCGCCAACGCCTCGCGGATCGGCTCGAAATTGCGCTCGAAACTGGGCGAGAACAGCCGCCCGTCACCGGCCGAGGCCACGGTGGCGGCCGAATACCGCGCCATGTGGCCAGGACCTGTCATGCTGCGGCTCTCAGGGGCGCTGCGGGGCGACCACCATGATCATCTGGCGGCCCTCCATCTTGGGCATCGCCTCGATCTTGCCGATCTCCTCGATTTCGCCCGCGATCTTCTGGAGCAGATCCCGGCCCAGTTCCTGATGCGCCATCTCGCGGCCGCGGAACCGTAGCGTCACCTTCACCTTGTCGCCTTCACCAAGGAACTTGGTCACCGAGCGCATCTTTACGTCGTAATCATGGGTGTCAATGTTCGGGCGGAACTTGACCTCCTTGATCTCGATCGTCTTCTGCTTCTTCTTGGCTTCGGCGGCCTTTTTCTGCTGCTCGTATTTGAATTTGCCAAGGTCCATGATCTTGCAGACCGGCGGGCTGGCGCCGGGAGAGATCTCAACCAGGTCGAGCCCTACTTCCTCGGCCATTTCCACGCCGGTTTCTGGGGTAACGACACCGACATTCTCGCCATCCTGGTCGATCAGTCGGACTTCCGGCACGCGAATCTGCCGGTTGACGCGAGGACCCGTGTCGCGGGTCGGAGGCGCGTGGTGCGGACGTCTGGCTATGGGTCAGTCTCCTGAACTGTTGCTGTCTTATCGCCGTCATAACGCCAAAGGCGCCGCCTGAGTCCCAACGCCGGAAAATCGACAGCGAATCTGGAACGGGCGGCGCAAGGCCATCTAGAATATAACCGCTGGTTGGGAAAGGTAAAAGATGAGTTCTTGATGGCTACTATCTCTGCATCCGCCTCCCGCGCGCCCACCTCCCCGCCCAACCACCGATCATCGCCGGGTGTACCATCGGTGGTCGGGCGGGGAGGTGGGCGCGCGGGAGGCGGATGCAGACTGACCTTCTCAATCATAATCCAGTGGAAACACCGTTGGCAGGACAAGAACCGTTGGTCGGCTGGGCAGGGTTTCGAGCGAAACCTTGATCGTCCGGCCGTCGTGGATCGCGACGTCGAACTCGTCGCGCATTCCGTCCAGGAACCGCTCCAACGAATATTGGCCGAAAGCGTGCATGGGCAGGACCAGCCGCGCTTTCAGGCGTTTGAGCAGCGCGGTCATCGTGCCGATGTCCAGGGTGAAAGAGCCGTCCACGGGCGCCATCACGATGTCGAGCCGGCCAAGCAGAGCGTGATGCGCTTCGGTCAAGTCATGGTGCAGATGCCCCAGATGCCCAATGCAGAGATCGGCGACCTCGAAAACGAAGATCGAGTTGGCGTCTTTCTCGGGGCTCCCCCAGCCGCGGATATCGGTGGTCACATTGCGGATGACCACGTCGTTGAGCTCGAGCAGATGCTTGGCAGGCCCGCCTTTCGGGTTCCAGCCCCGCATGACATTTGGGATATCGGGGTTCGGGAAATCCGTGAAATGGGTCTCGTGCGCCTTGTTCATGGTCACGACATCGGGCAGGCGTCCCTCGCCGCTGGCGCCGAAAAAGTCAGTGGCGATCACCACACCGCCTTCGGTCTCGATCCGGAATGTTGAATGCCCCACATAGGTGATGGTGACCTCCCGGGCGCCCGCCGCCAGGATCGGCCCATCCAGCGCCACATAGCGGACCCCCGGTACGCCCTGGACGAAGGCGTAGCAATTGCTGGCAAACGCGGCAGACGGCAGGACCCAGGCGCACAGGCTGACGATCAGGGCGGCACGGCGGAGCATCTCGGCCCTCCTTGTGGTTCCCCAAACCTCGCCCCTGCATTATGCCACGTTCGGGGGGCACTGACGACGGCCCCGTGGGGGACCCGGGGGAATTGAGACAGGCGCATGGCAAAGGTCATCGTGACGGGCGCGACCGGACTGGTCGGTGGAGCAGTTCTGGCGCGGGCCCTTTCGCATCCCGCGGTCACCCAGGTTGTGGCGCTCGGCCGCCGGCCGGCCGGCATCGCCGATCCAAGACTGAGCGATCTCGTCGTCGATGATTTTCTGAATTTGGCGCCGGTCGAGGGCGCGCTGGAAGGCGCGGCGCTCTGCTGTCATTGCCTGGCGGCTTATATTCAGCGCACTAGCCGCGCCGAGTATCGCCGCATCACAATCGACTATCTGGCCCAATTCCTTTCGGTGCTTGAACGCGTGGCGCCCGAGGCGGCATTCGTGACGTTTACCACTGAAGGCACGCGGCAGGACGGGCGGAGCTGGATCCACACCCTGAACGTCAAGGGCGAGGCCGAACGCCTGGTCCTGGGATCACGCCTTCCCCGGCGCTATGTGTTCCGGCCCGGCTATATCCATCCGTCCCAGCCCAGGGCGCGGCCGGTCTTCTATGACCTAGCGATGAAGCCGGTCTTCCGGTTGATGCCGGCAATCGGGATCGAATCAGCGGATTTGGGACGCGCGATGATCGAGACCGGCCTGAACGACCCCAGGCCCCAGGCGGTGATTGAGAACCGGGAGATCAGGGCGATCGCGGGCGTTTCGTAAAGCGGGGCTCACCCCGCCCTACTTCAGCTCCGCGGCCAGCGACCAGACCTTCTCGTTCGACTCCGGCGTCCGGTCCCGCGTGATCTCGCAGCCGAGCGTTGCGCCGCCTTCGAGCCGGTCGAGCTTTTCGATCCGGATGTGCACGCGCCGCGCGCGCGGGTCGATCAGGCATAACTGCGCCAACCGTTCGGCAAAAGTCTCTAGGAGATTAATCCGCGGCCCGGCGATCAGGCTCTCGATTGCCTCGATCAGATCGTCGTAGTTGATCACCCGGCCCACCCGGTCGTCGATATGGGCGGTGTTGCGGGTGACTTCCAAGACCACGTCGAAACGCACCTTTTGGGTGACGCCGACCTCTTCGCGATAGGCGCCGATCTCGATCTCCCGCACGAAATTGCGCAGGAAGACCCGGTCGGCGGGGGCTTCTGTCTGGGTCTGCGTCGCCGGATCGAGCCGGCCTGGGATCAACGCTCTCTCGACCATGAGGGGTCCTCTGAAAGTGTATCGCGGTCATCAATTCTACTCGGCTGAGCGAATCTTGACCATTTCAAAAGCGACAATTCGCGCGGCGGTCCGGCTGGCTCGTGACATTGGCGACTCCGCCCTCCTGCGGCTGTGATTTAGCTGTGGCAGGCGTGAGACAGAGGCGAGAATTGATTGAAGAAGCCGATCTGGAGGCTTTAGCCTTCAAGGATGAAATCTAAGTTTGAGCATTTCGACAGACCTCGTTCATGAGCGACTATCGCAAGACCTCGTTTGTTGCGGCCTCTCTGATAGCACCGTCGGCGCCACCCACTTCCGAGCGCGGTGTGATCCGATGGCTAAGAGAGAACCTGTTCAATGGCTTCACCAACAGTTTATTCACGCTGATCTCGATCGCTGCAATCCTATTGCTGATGTTGCCGGTCGTTGATTGGGCTTTCTTCAAGGGGGTCTGGAATGCGACTTCGTTCGAAGAGTGTCGGCAAATCGTCATCGCCGTCCACGGCGAGGCTGCGCACGGTGCCTGTTGGGCTTTCCTGAACGACCGGCTCGAGCTTCTCGTCTTCGGCTTCTACCCGCCAGATCTTTACTGGCGACCGATTGTTGCCTTCATTCTGTTGTTGGTCGCCCTTGCGCCTATTCTGATCAACCGACTGCCACGGCGCCTGCTGTGGTTTTCCGCGATCTATCCTTTCGTCGGTTATGCCCTGATCTGGGGGTCGCCGAGCAGACAAACGAAGATCTGATCAAAGAGCTGGCGAGGGCTGCCGGCCTGGACATCTCAACGAAAGACGGGATGAAATCCGCGTGGGCCGAATTTCCTTCGACCAAATTCACGCATCTCGGTTCGGTCGAAAGCACAAAACTCGGCGGCTTTCTCCTGACAATAATTGTTGCTGTCACCGGAATCGCCGCCGCAGTTCCGATCGGCATTCTCTTGGAGCTGGGGCGGCGGTCATCGATGATTGTTTTCAGATCGCTTTGCGTGGCGTTCATCGAGTTCGTGCGCGGGGTTCCGCTTCTCATCTTGTTATTCGCGTCGTTTGTTTTGCTTACCTACACTCCACCACTTGAAATTGTTATACTTTTTGATTTTTTCTTACGCGCAGCTCTTGTAGTTACCTTGCCTTCCGGCGTTTATGTCGCCGAGGCAATTCGCGGCGGATTTGCGGCGATCGCTCGCGGTCAATATGAAGCGGCGGCGGCGTTGGGGTTAGGCTATTGCGACGCGATGCGGCTGGTCATCCTGCCACAGGTTTTGAAGCTCTCGCAGCCCCGAATCCTCATGGCCGCCACTTAAACGTTTAAGGACACAACTCTGGTGTCGATGATCGGGATTATCGGCCCGATCAGCCTTATCAGCCCAATCCGCGCAGACTCGACTTGGACCGGCATCCTATGGGAGGTATTCGCGGTCATCGCGATATTTTTCTTGCTCATCTGCGTCGCCTTATCTTGCTACTCCGCATATCTTGAGCGGCAAATAAGAGCTGACAGATCGACCGATCATTGAATATCTCGAGCCGAAGGCAGTTGATTTGGAAGCCCCAAACGCAGACTACCGCCTTACCTTAAGCGCGGAAGCCACAAGCTATTTGAAGGTTTAATGACTACGCACTTGACTCCTATCCCTCTCCCTTGCCAAAAATCCCCGGTCGGCAGACACCACGCGCCCTTGTGCGCGTTTTTTCGGACACTATATATGCTCAATATGAGCATAATCAATTGGGGAGGGCCCCGCGATGCTGATCAACGCCACCACGCCTATGGACCAAGCCCGCTCCGAACTGGCCGCCACTTATGAACTGGCGCCGTCAATGACCGCGGCCAAGGACACGGCGGACCGCTATGCGCGGGTCAGCCGGATCATCCCGGAGGTCGATTGGGCTGGTTTCGCCCCCTACATCCGCGCGATCGAACGACTCAAGGCCGAGCGCGACGCGGTGATCCTGGCGCACAATTACATGACGCCCGAGATCTTTCACGGCGTGGCCGATTTCGCCGGCGACTCCCTGCAGCTCGCCATCGAGGCCACCAAGGTTCCGAACCAGGTGATCATCCAGTGCGGCGTCCATTTCATGGCCGAGACCTCGAAGATCCTGAACCCGAAAAAGACCGTGCTGATCCCGGATTCCCGGGCGGGCTGCTCGCTGGCCTCCTCGATCACCGCCAAAGACGTCGAGGGGATGCGCGCCCAGTATCCGGGCGCCAAGGTGGTGAGCTACGTCAACACCACCGCCGAGGTGAAGGCGGCTTCCGACATCTGCTGCACGTCCGCCAATGCGCTGGAAGTGGTCGAGGCGATGCCCGGCGACACGGTGATCATGACGCCTGACGGTTTCCTGGCCCGCAACATCGCCGCCCAATCCACCAAACGGATCGTCTGGTGGGAGGGCACCTGCATGGTGCACGAGCGGTTCACGCCCGAGGAGTTGCGCGCCTATCGCGAGGCCAATCCGGGCATCGTCATCATCGCCCATCCGGAATGCCCGCCGGACGTGATAGAGGAGGCCGATTTCTCCGGCTCGACCTCGGGCATGATCGGCTGGGTGCGCAAGAACAAGCCGGCCAAGGTGGTGATGGTCACCGAGTGCTCGATGTCCGACAACGTCGCCGCCGAGCTGCCAGAGACCGAGTTCATCCGCCCCTGCAATATCTGCCCGCACATGAAGCGGATCACGCTCGAGAACATCCTCTGGTCGCTGCATACCATGACCGAGGAGGTGACAGTTAAGAAGGAATACCTGGAACCGGCCCGGGCCGCCGTCGAAGCGATGATCGCGCTGAAGGAGCGGAAGCACTGATCCCGCCTCCACCGTAGTTCGGCCGGGGCATTCTTTTCCAAGGCGCTCGTCATGATCCCCCATGACTCCATCTTCGACTGCAAAGGCGCGTTGATCGTCGGCGCGGGGCTCGCGGGGCTGTTTACCGCACTGAAGATGGCGCCCAGGCCAGTGACCGTGCTTTCGCCCATGGCGCTTGGTGAGGGAGCCTCAAGTGCCTGGGCGCAGGGGGGCATCGCCGCGGCCCTTGCCAAGGATGACAGCGCCGCCGCCCATGCGGCCGACACGGTCGCGGCAGGCGCCGGCACCGTGGACACAGATATCGCCGCTTCGGTTGCCGCCGAAGCCGCCGCGCGGGTCGAGGACCTGGCCGGGCTCGGCACGCCGTTCGACCGGGACGGCCAGGGCCACTACGTCCAATCCCGCGAAGCCGCCCATTCCGCCCACCGGGTCGCCCGGGTCAAGGGCGACCGGGCGGGCTTCGCCATCATGCAGGCGCTGATTGCCGCGGTGCGCGCCACACCCTCGATCCAGGTGGTCGAGGGGATCGCCGTCGATGATTTGGCGCTGAGCGGCGGCCGCGTGGCCGGGGTCTTTGCGCGCCTCGTCTCGGATCCTTGGATGGTGCCGATCCTGTTCCGGGCGCCTGACGTGGTGCTGGCGACCGGCGGCATCGGCGGGCTTTACCACGTGACATCGAACCCGGCGCGCGTCCGCGGCCAGGGGCTCGGCATGGCGGCCCGCGCAGGCGCGGTGATCGCCGATCCGGAATTCGTCCAGTTCCACCCCACTGGCATCGCGGTTGACCGCGACCCGGCGCCCTTGGCCTCCGAGGCCCTGCGCGGCGAAGGCGCGGTCCTGATCGACGAGACCGGCGCGCGGTTCATGACCGCGATCCACCAGGACGCCGAGCTCGCTCCGCGCGATGTGGTCGCCCGCGCCATCCACCAGCACATCGCCGCGGGTCACAAGGTCTTTCTCGACACCCGTCAGGCAATCGGTGCCGATTTCGCCGCCCATTTTCCAACCATTGCGGGCTATTGTGCCGAAGCGGGAATCGACCCGGTAACCCAACCGATCCCGGTGGCGCCGATCCAGCACTACCATATGGGCGGGGTGCTGACCGACGAAACCGGCGAGACGTCGCTCGATGGCCTTTGGGCGGTGGGGGAGGTCGCCTGCACCGGGCTCCATGGCGCAAACCGCCTGGCCTCGAATTCGCTTCTGGAAGCAGTGGTCTTTGGCGCGCGCATCGCCGGGGCGCTGAACGGGCAAGGCACCGGCCATGCCCCGGGCAAAGTCGACCTGCCGCCGCTGGCACCAGAGACCGGGGTCCTGCCCGAGGGCGAATTGGCCGAACTCCGCCAGACCATGACCGCCCATGTGGGTGTCGAGCGCGGCGCGGCCGGGCTGCGCACGGCGCTTGCCACCATCGCCCGGCTCGAACGCCAGACCCAAGGGTCGAGCCGGGGTTTCCTGAACATGCTGACCTCGGCCACCCTGATCGCCGCCGCCGCGCTCGGGCGCCGCGAAAGCCGGGGCGGCCATCAGCGCGCCGATTTCCCCGAGACCGATCCGGCGCAAGCGCATCAAACTCGGATCACCCTGGCTGACGCCCTGGCCGTCCGTGACCAAGCCCAGGAGGCTGCCTGATGACCCTGCCCCCGTTGCCCCGTCTGATGCTGGAGCCGGCGGTCCGTGCCGCGCTGATCGAGGATCTGGGCCGCGCCGGCGACGTGACTTCGGACGCGGTGATCCCCGCCGGCACCCAGACCAACGCGGTCATGCGGGCGCGCGAGGCTGGGGTGGCCGCCGGGCTCGATGCGGCGGCGCTGGCCTTCGAGCTGATCGACCCCACGCTTTCGATCTCCCGCGCCAAGACCGATGGTGATCCGCTGGCGGACGGCGACACGCTATTGGCCGTCACTGGCGCCGCGCGGGCAATTTTGGCCGCCGAGCGCGTAGCACTCAATTTCGCCTGCCGGATGAGCGGGATTGCATCCACGACCCGGCGCATCGCCGACGCCATTGCTCATACCCAGGCCACCATCGTTTGCACCCGGAAGACCACGCCAGGTCTGCGCATGTTCGAGAAGCGCGCGATCAAGGCCGGCGGCGGCGGCAATCACCGTTGGGGCCTGGATGACGCGATACTGATCAAGGACAACCACATCGCGGCGGCGGGCGGCATCGGCCCCGTGCTGGAGCGCGCCCGCGCGGCCGCGGGACATATGCTGAAGATCGAGATCGAGGTGGACACCCTCGTTCAACTTGCCCAGGTGCTGGATACGGACGGCGCCGACAACGTCCTGCTCGATAACATGACGCCGGACGCGCTACGCGAGGCGGTGGCGATGAATGCCGGCCGGCTGACCCTGGAGGCCTCGGGCCGCATCACGCTCGAGACCGCGCCCGCGATCGCCGAGACCGGGGTCCACTACCTCTCCGCCGGTTGGCTGACCCATTCCAGCCCAATCCTCGATCTGGGGCTGGATATCGACTAGACAGATTCGCGTCTGGGCTTGGAATGATCACGGAGAGGGGCGCCATGGCAAAGGGCTATTGGATCGGCCGGGTCGATGTCACCGACCCGGAGGCCTACAAGGATTATGTCCAGGCGAATGCTCGGCCCTTCGCCAAGTTCGGCGGGCGTTTCCTGGTGCGGGGCGGGCAGTTCGATCCGGTCGAGGGCGAGGCGCGCTCCCGCAACGTGGTGATCGAATTCAAGGACTATGAGACTGCGCTGGCCTGTTATCGCTCGCCTGACTACGCCGAGGCGATGGCCCACCGGATCGGCGCCGGGATCGCGGACATCATCGTCATCGAGGGCTATGACGGGCCGCAACCCGAAGATACGTAACCAGGCGGTTCCTGGCCGGGACAAATCATCTATCGGTCCTCCGCCGTCGTCGGACTGAAATCCGGATCCGCGCCACGCTTGCGCTGGCGCCCGCCCCCGTCGCCACCGGTGAGGCCCTGCAGCACATCGCGGAACACACGTTCGACCACCGAGCCCCCCTGCCCGGTACTGACGCCGCTGACGAGGACCGGATCGCCGGTCGGATAGCGCACGAAAAGCGGGCGCGGCGGCGCGCCCTGGTGGACGCGGATCGCGGTCTCGCGCCAGATCTCCGTCGGCAGTCCGCCGCCGGTAACGCCCCTGAGCGGCGTGTTGTCGTCGTTACCCATCCAGACACCGATCACGTAATCGGCGGTGAACGCGATGAACCAAGCATCGCGGGCGGCCTGGGTGGTGCCGGTCTTTCCCGCCGCATCACGTCCGGGCAAGCGCGCACGGCGACCGGTCCCGCTCTCGACGACTTCGCGCAGCATGTAGGTCAATAGCCCGGCGCTGCGTTCCGAGATCACCTGATCACCACCCTCGCCGCGGTCGCGCAACAAGGCCCTGTCCTCGCCGCGCAGCCGGATCTCGCGAATTCCGCGCGGCTCGGCGCGCTGTCCCCGGTTGGCGATCGTGGCGAAGACCGCGGTCATGTCGATCAGCGTCGCCTCGGACGTGCCGAGCGCGATCGCGGGCCCCGGCGCCAGTTCCGTGGTCAGGCCCATCCGCGCCGCCAGATCACGCACCCGGTCCTGCCCCGCCTGTTCCGACACCCTGACGGCGGCGGTGTTGATCGACTTCGCGAGCGCCTCGGTCAAGGTGACCGGGCCGCGATAGGACCGGTCGTAGTTCTCGGGCGACCAGTTGCCGATCCGGATCGGGGCGTCGTCGACGATGTCCATGGGACTCATCCCCGCTTCCATCGCCGCAGCGTAGACCACCGCCTTGAAGGCGCTGCCGGTCTGGCGCTTGGCATGGGTGGCGCGGTTGAACAGGCCGACGCCCTGCGCGTGTCCGCCCACCATTGCGCGAATGTCCCCTTGGGGTGTCATCACCACGATCGCGGCCTGGGCGGCGCTCTCCTCGGTGACCTTGGCCTCGAAGACCGACGCCATCGCGTCCTCGGCCGCTTTCTGGATCTTCGGATCAAAGGTGGTGGCGATGGTCACGTCCTCGGTGGTTTCGCGGGCCAGATAGGCGGGCGCGGTTTCCATCACCCAATCGGCAAAATAACCCCCGCCGCGCGCGGCCGCCGCCTGGCTAAGCCCGGCGGGCGCGGCCAATGCCTGCACGACCTGGTTCTCGTTCAGAAAGCCCTGCTCCTCCATCAGCCGGATGATCACGCTGGCCCGGCCCTGCGCGCGCCCAAGATCGTTGGTCGGTGCATAGCGCGACGGCGCGCGCAGAAGCCCCGCCAGCATCCCCGCCTCGGCTGGGTTCAGCACTCGCGCGGATTTCCCGAAATACCGCTGGCTGGCCGCCTCGAACCCATAAGTGCCGGACCCCAGATAGACCCGGTTCAGATAGATCGAGAGGATCTGCTCCTTGGTGTATTTCAGCTCCAGCGCCAGCGCCATGGGCAGTTCCTTGAGCTTGCGCTCGATATTGCGCTCGGCGGTCAGGAACACGTTCTTTGCCACCTGTTGCGTGAGCGTCGAACCGCCCTGGACAACGTGTCCAGCACGCAGATTGGCAACAATGGCCCGGGTGATGCCGATCGGATCGATGCCGAAATGGCTGTAATAGCGTTTGTCCTCAGCGGCGATCACGGCGTGGATGACATGCGGAGAGACGTCCGTAACGCTCAATTCACCGCCATATTGCTCGCCGCGCCAGGCAAATACATTGCCGTCGCGGTCGAGCATGGTGACCGACCCGGTGCCGCGCCCATCGAAAAGATTCTCGGGCGCCGGCAGTTTCACATAGTAGAAGCCGGTGATTGCGGCGAGCGCGAGCAGTGCGACCAGCCCCACACGCCAAGCGATGCGCCAGGTGAGCCGGACCAGGGCACCGATGACGTAATCCCATATTCGGCGGATCAGACCGCGCTTCCTTGCCCGGCGCCCCTTTTTCACGGCCTTCGCACCACGAGCCGGCGCACGGTTGCCCTTGGCGGACCGCGCGCTCGGTCCACCCGATTTGGGGCGCGAACTTGGCGCCTTCGGTTCTTTTCTGCCCGCCACCTCGGGACTCCTGCTCGCCGCTCCGGCCTCAATATCCAGTTTGACTGGGCCGAGAATTGTTTCGCCAACAAATATTGGATCGGCGCGCATGATGCCAGCGCCCTTGGACATGCGCTATGGCGCATTCTGGGCGATCCGGTGACCTGCAAGCGGTGATTTTGATGAGACGAAAATCTATGCATTGCATCTTTTTTTAATCATCTGATTGATCATTTTCACGCTAAGTTCTGTGTTTTTATCATTTTTTCTGACACTTACTCTCTGCGCATGATTTGGCACACTTCTTGAAAGGTTTTCCCCGAAGCCGGTCTGTCCGGTCGCTGCGAAGGGGAGAACCATGAAACTGATCCTATCCGTCATCAAGCCGTTCAAGCTCGAGGAAGTCCGGGAAGCCCTCACCAGCATCGGCGTGCAGGGCCTAATGGTCTCGGAGGTAAAGGGATACGGCCGACAGGCCGGCCATACCGAAATCTATCGGGGTGCCGAGTACGCGGTGAACTTCGTGCCCAAGATCAGGCTCGAAATCGTCGCCCCGGATGCCGAGGTCGACAAGATCGTCGATACCATCTCGGCCACTACGCGCACCGGAAAGATCGGTGACGGCAAGATCTTCGTCCTGCCGGTCGAACAAGCGGTTCGCGTGCGCACCGACGAGCGTGGCGAAGACGCGCTTTGAACCCCAGAAACAGCAGAAGCGAGAGACGTCATGAGATACCCAATCACCCTTGCGCTGGGCGGCATCGCCGCCTTACTGGCCGGGCCGGCATTGGCTCAGGAGGCCCCTGACCCGGCCGCCGTGCCGGCCCATTCGGTCTTTGTCTTCAACACGCTGCTATTCCTGATCGGTGGCTTCCTGGTCATGTGGATGGCTGCCGGCTTTTCGATGCTCGAGGCCGGGCTGGTGCGCTCGAAGAACGTCACCATGCAATGCACCAAAAACATGGGCCTCTTCGCCATCGCCGCGCTCGGCTACTACGTCATCGGTTATCTGCTGATGTATCCGGGCGATGCTTGGATGATCGATGGCATCATTGGCGCGATCGGGCCCGCGGTGCTCGAACCCGTCGGTGTCGCGCCCGACGCGGCGGATGCGCTCGATTATGCGGCCACCGGATCGGATTTCTTTTTCCAGCTGATGTTCTGTGCCGCGACCGCCTCGATTGTTTCGGGCGCGTTGGCCGAGCGAATCAAACTCTGGCCGTTCCTGATCTTCACGGCGGTGTTGACCGGAATCATCTATCCGATCCAGGCCTCGTGGAAATGGGGCGGCGGTTTCCTCGACCAGATGGGCTTTCTGGACTTCGCCGGCTCGACCGTCGTGCATTCGGTCGGCGGATGGGCGGCGCTGTCCGGCGCCCTGATCCTCGGCGCCCGAACGGGCAAGTACCGCGACGGCCAGGTCTTGCCGATGCCGGGCTCGAACCTGCCGCTGGCGATACTCGGCACGTTCATCCTTTGGCTTGGCTGGTTCGGTTTCAACGGCGGCTCGCAGCTGGCTCTGGGATCGGTCGGCGATGCCGCAGATATCAGCCGGATCTTCGCGAACACCAACACCGCCGCGGCCGGGGGCGCAGTGGCGGCGATGATCCTGACGCAGCTTGTCTACGGGAAGGTCGATCTTACCATGGTGCTGAACGGCGCCCTGGCGGGCCTGGTCTCGATCACCGCCGAGCCGCTGATGCCCAGCCTAGGCGCGGCAACCCTGATCGGCGCGGTCGGCGGCCTAATCGTGGTCTTCGCGGTGCCGTTCCTCGACCGGTGCAAGATCGATGACGTGGTCGGTGCGATCCCGGTGCACTTGTTTGCCGGTATCTGGGGCACGATCGCGGTGGTGCTGACCAACGGTGAGGCATCAATTGGCACCCAGATCCTCTCGATCGCGATTGTCGGCGCCTTCACCTTCGCGGCGACCGGAGCGCTCTGGCTGGTGCTGAAAGCCACGATGGGCATCCGGGTCAGCGCCGAGGACGAATTGCAGGGATTGGATGCCGCCGAGCTGGGCCTAGAGGCCTATCCCGAGTTCGGAAAGGGATCGCAGTTCGTCTGACCACCAGCTTTCCCCTGGGGGCGCTGCCTTGGCGCCTCCGAACTCAACCCGGGCCGCCTGCCAGCCCGGGTCTTTTAGTGCCGGCAGCCGGTTAGGACAGAGGACAGCTCACACAAAAAAGCAGGGGGGCTTGCGCCCCCCTGCGGATTTCGTCGGCTTGTGCCAGATCAGAAGTTGATCTTGACGCCGGTGCCGATGATGAAGCCGTCGACATCGTCGCCGCCGGCAATGCCCGCATCATCGAGGCTTTCGTCGAAGTCGACATAGGCGCCGAAGGCATGCAGGGCGACGCCCTTAGCCAACTTGTAGCGCGCGGCGAGCAGGAACTGCTCCAGTTCCTCGTCGACGAAGATGCCGTTCAGAGTGGCGTTCTCGTCATCCTGGTTTTCACCGTTGAAGTAGGTGAACGAGAAGCCCCAAGGACCGGTCTCATACGAGACACCGGCATCCCAGGAACGGCCGCTTTCGGTCTCGGCCTTGTTCTGGACCGCATACGAACCACCGATGGTGAAGCCACCATAGCCGAGGTTCGCACCGGCCGACCACAGGGTCGGGTCATCGTTGTCGCCTGCAGGCGCATCAGCGGTGCCCCAACGGCCCGACACGGCGATGTTGAAGTCGCCGAACGAGTTCACGTAGTTGGCACCGATGTCGATGATGTTCGACAGCTCTTGGTCTTCATCAACCTGCGCGTTGCTGTCCTGACGGCCGTCACGGGCATAGGACGCGCCGATCTGGAAGCCGGCGAAGCGCGGGCTGAAGTAGGTGAACCGCTGGGCATCGTTGTTGCCCTCGTTTTCGAGGAACGTGGTGCCCAGGGTGCCGCGGAACACGTCGGCTCCGACGATCGCAGAAGCGGAGGTCGGCGCGGGGCCGGTAAGCGTGCCCGAATACGGAATGAACGCCGTGGTCGAGCCCGAGTTCACGTTCAGCATGCTGACGTCGGGCGCGGCATAGGTCATCTTGTAACCGGCCGAGTTTTCCGACCCGAGCAGGATCTCACCGAAGCTGCCCTTGATCTGCATGTAGGATTCATCGATCTGGTCGCCGCCCTGGAAGCCTTCCAGCTGGATGTTGGCGCCGATCTTGATGCCGTTGTCCAGCGTGATCGACGGCAGGAAAAAGATTTCCGAATCCTGCTTCGAGTCGATGCCGCTGTAGTCGCCGCCAATTGGACCGGGCGCAGCTGCGTTGTTAGACGTCCCCGGAACGTCGGGGTCGCCATAGGCGACGTACTGTTCCATGTAGCCACCCACACGGACTTCCCACTCGGCCGCAGCGGCCGGAGAGGCAAAGGCGCCGGCAAGCGCGATCGCGCTGGTACCTAGGAGAACCTTTTTCATTTTGTCCCTCACGTAGAGTTTTAGATGTGCATTTCTCAGACTGCCGGGGCAGAGCCCCATTGCGACGAGAACACGTCAAGACATCACGTCGCGTCTCATCCCGGTCGTGTTACCCCCACTCGGGCGAATTCGCAAAGCACCAAGTGCCGGTTACGGCCCGAATCTCCCCCAATTTGCCGCCGAAATGCCCTGTTCTTCGAATCTGTTGCAGAATTGTACCGATTTCCGGGTTGCCAGCGCGCTCGGCAAAACGCGTTTCGGTAGATCGCTCTACACCGGGTCGAGTCACGACAGGCGAGATTGGTCAACGGTCCTGTTGCGCCCTTGCACCAAAGACCGCTGAGCCGATGCGCACCACGGTCGCGCCGAATGCGATCGCGGTCTCGAAATCCGCGCTCATGCCCATAGAAAGCCCGGGCAACCCGTTGCGTATCGCGACCTTTTTCAACAACGCGAAATGTGGCGCCGGTTCTTCGTCGAGGGGCGGAATGCACATCAATCCTTCCAGGGGCAGGCCCAATTGACGGCACTCGGCAATGAAACAGTCGGCGTCCGCCGGCAAAATGCCGGCCTTCTGGGCCTCCTCGCCGGTATTGACCTGGACGTAGCAAGGCAGCGGCTGGCCGGTCTCGGTGAAAGCATCCGCCAGCTTGCGTGCCAGCTTTGGGCGGTCGACCGATTGGATAACATCGAAAATGCCGACCGCTTGTCGCACCTTGTTGGTCTGCAGGGGCCCGACGAGATGGAGCGAGACCCCATCGTAGTGCGCACGCAAGTTGGGCCAGCGGCCCTGCGCCTCCTGAACACGGTTCTCGCCAAAGATACGGTGTCCCGCTTCGAGCACGGCTTCGATGCGATCGGCCGGCTGAACCTTGGAAACCGCGACCAGGGTGACCGAGCCCGGTTCCCGTCCGGCAGCCTCTGCCGCCGCGGCGATCCGGGCTTGGACATCGGCCAGCCCGCTCACGCTTCGGCCCGTTCCGCAAAGGCGCCCGTTGCGTCCAGCATTTCTGGATACCAGCGCTCCAATAGAGGCAGAAATGCCTCGCGCAGACGGGCGGCCTGCCGCGGCTCGAGCGCCTCTCGCCAGCCTCCCGCCCCTCCGGTCGCGAAAAACTGACCCATATGCGGCGGACGCTCGCGGAAGCCGTCCCGCGCCTCCGCCCGCTGCAGCGAGGAAAAAGAAGATGATTCAAGCAGCGTCCCAAGCCGCCGCCGATCGATGGGCAGGTGCAGGAAGGTGAACAGCCCCCCGAACACCTCTTCTGCCCGGTCCAGCATATCCTCGTAGCGCAGGACATGCTTTGGCAGCCCCGGGGTCGCATCGGTCCAATTGCGGACATGGTCGTCCCAGCGGCCAGTGATCTCCATGATGCCGTGGCTCGACCCATGGGTTGCCATCGCGTCGGTCATGCGGTCGATCACCGCGTCGACGCTGACATTCATATGTCGGGCATAGGAGGGCGCGACATCGAATGGGTTGCGCATCACGTAGATCGCTGCGGCGGTGATGTCCGGCGGGATCAGGTCGACCCCTTTGACCCGGCCGGGCTGGCAATGGGTCTTGACGAAATGATGCCCGGGCTTCGAGGCGGCGATCAGCTCCAACGCCTTGGGGCGCGCCGCGATCCAGGCATCGACCGTTTGCGCCTGGAACGGCATGCCGACCGCCTGGTCAAAGAAATGCTGTCGGGTGTCAGAGAGGGTAAACTGGCCGAGCTGGTTGATTGGAACGGTCGTTCCAGGCGGCTGGAAATAGTTCGCCAACAGACTGCGCAGCCACGTGTTTCCGGATTTCGGAAACGAGGCGAGCCATATTATGCGGCGGAGCGCGCTCATCCGGCCCCCGCGAAGCTCTCGGTCTCTTCCAAGAGTTCCGGATACCACTTCTCAAGCGTCGGGTAGAATGCCTCGCGGATCCGTCCGACTTGCGAAGGGGATAGGTCTTCGCGCCAAGCACCGGCTTTTCCCTTTGTGAAAAACTGCTTCATCGTGTCGGGGCGCTCGCGGAATCCCTTCACTTTTTCCTGCCTTTGCAGCGCCTTGAATGAGGTCGCCGCCATCGCGCGGCGCAATTGCAATTTGTCGACCTTGATTTTGAGGAACCCAAAGAGCTCACGATAGGTCTTCTTTGTCTCGGCCAACATATCCTCGTAGCGAATGACGTGGAGCGGCAATCCAAAGGCCATCTCGGTCCAGTCAATGATGTGTTGGTCCCAGCGACCAATGTACTCGATAGTGCCGCCTCTCGCCCGACCAGTCGCCAAGTGATCCTTCATGTGCTCGATCACGGCATCGACATCCGTCCCCATATGCCGGGCATAGGATGGAGCCACGTCGAAAGGATTGCGCATGATGTAGATCGCCGCAGCTGTGTATTCCGGCGGGATTACGTCATAGCCCTCGAGCCGCATGACCTTGCAATGGGTCTTGACGAAATGGTGCCCCGGTTTCGAGGCCGCGACCATCCTGAGAACCCTCTGACGAACCCGGAGCCATTCGAGCGGCGTCTCGGGATGAAAAGATGCGCCATAGATTCGGTCGTAGAGGTCCTGCCGCACATCGCCGGTCGTGAAATTGCTGAGGTTGTTTATATCCAGCGTGCTTCCCGGCGGCTGGAAGTAGTTCGCCAGAAAGGTCCTGAGCCAGGTGTTCCCCGACTTCGGGAACGAGGCCAGCCAGATGATGCGCTGTAGATTGTTCATTCCGCTTCACATGCCTCTTTAGGCTGCACGCAGCCCCGTGCCTAACTATCCTACTGCACCTTCACATAAGATGACCATCGCGCCTGATCGCCGCATCCCGGCGCAGTTGCCGGGGCCATTCATGTCCCGTCTCCGGGCAGATAGCCGTGGCGGCCCATCACCTTCGCGTGGTCGCGGCAGATCCTATCCGCCAAGTCCGGATCCAGCGCGCCCTCCCATTTGCCCTCGCGCCACCGCCCGGACTGGCCGGAATGGAAGAAGCGCTCGCTCGAGACCCGCTCGACGAAGTCATGCTCGTCTTCCTGCCTGCGCAGCTCGTCGAAGCTCGAGAATTCGATTGCGCGCGCGACCCGCTCGGGATCGGGCGGGACGCCGATATGCTTCAGGACCTGGGTAAATGCCGCCGCCGGATCGGCTTGCAGGTCCTCATAGCGCAGCACCAGAACCGGGAAATCGCGGCAACGCGCCCAGCTCTGCACGTGCTCGGACCAAGTGCCCAGGAACTGTGCCGCCGTGCCACCGGCACCCGCCGTGCTGTTGTCGCTGCGGCGGATCGCTGCGACGGTCTCCTCGTGCGTAAGGCCGAAATGGCGCGCGTAGGAAGGCACCATGTCCAGCGGATTGCGCAGAATGTAGATCGCCGAGCGTGTCAATGCTGGCGGAATCAGCTCGATCCCGAATGCCTTGGTGCGGCGGTTGTGGGTTTTGACGAAATTCACATCCGCGTCGTTGTTCACGATGGCGCGCAGAACAGGCGCGCGCAGCGCAAGTGTCTGGCGGTAGTCAGCCATGTTCACGAAGGGCTGACCGCTGGCCTGCGCCGCCATCCGGTAGGTTTTCTCGACTGAGTCGCCGATCCCCAGCCGATGCACCTGGTTGATCGGCATCGGCTCTTTCCGGTCGAAGATGTAATTGGCCAGGAACACCCGGGTCCAGGTGTTTCCGGACTTCGGGTACGAGGCCAGCCAGATGATCGATTTTTGGTTTGCAGCCATCATTGGCCGGATCGGCACCAGAGGGAAAGCGAGCGCAGTTCAGCGGGCTCTATAGCAAAACTGGCCGGGTCGGCAAATGCGTAAGATTTTCAGCCGTGAAGACACTGTCTAGGCACTGTGAAACCTCTGTGATAGAGACGGGGCAAATGGGGCGCTATCCAGGCCGCTTTCGCGCCGAGTGCCGCCCCGGTTCGCCGGATGCGCGCGTTTGGGGCGTTTGACGGTAAGCGGCCTATACGTGGCTGGTGGATATCTGCGGCTTAAAGAGTATGGAATGACCATGGCCAGAAGGAACAACGTCGCTGTCGGGCCGCGATCCCCGATGCCGGGCCGGACCCTGCGCGGTTTTGCCCTCGTCACGGTGATGGCCCTGCTCGCCGGGTGTGGTGGCGACCGCAATCTGGCCGCCGAGGAAGACTCGGCGTCGAGACCCGGACCAGCCAGTAAATTCGATCCCGATGCGCCGTCGGTCTTCGGCGAGGGCGGTTTCTCGGTCGGAACCCTCAACAGAAACAGCTCGATTTTCGGGGGCAACGACGAGGGCGGGCGGCTACCGGTCAACAAGTATCTATGGCAGGGCGCGCTCGATACCCTGTCGTTCCTGCCCTTGGCCTCGACCGATCCGTTCACCGGCGTGATCGCGACGGAATGGGGGTCGACCGTGGAGGCGCCGAACGAGCGGCTCAAGGTCACGGCCTATATCCAAAGCGCCGAGCTCTCGGCAGCCTCGCTCAAGGTCGCGGTCTTCCGCGAGATGCTGAACGAGGGTGTCTGGCAGCCGGCCCCGGTCAGCGCCGAGACCGCGCGCCGGCTCGAGGATGCGATCCTCACCCGCGCCCGCCAGATCCGCATCGCCGAAATCGAGGGCGATACCGCAAGCTGACGGCCCGCCCGCCGCTACCGACTCGCCGCCACCGAACAAAAGAGACGCCCATGTCGCGTTACAACGCCCGCGAGGTGGAACCCAAATGGCAGCGCATCTGGGATGAGCGCGGTGCGTTCCGCGCGCGCCGAGACCAAAGTCTGCCGAAATACTACGTGCTCGAGATGTTCCCCTATCCGTCGGGGCGCATCCATATGGGTCATGTGCGCAATTACACGCTGGGCGACGTGGTGGCCCGGTTCAAGAAAGCGCGCGGGTTCAGTGTGCTGCATCCGATGGGGTGGGACGCCTTCGGCCTGGCCGCCGAGAACGCGGCCATGGAGCGGGGCATCCACCCGAAATCCTGGACCTACGACAACATCGCCGCGATGCGGGGCCAGCTCAAGCAATTGGGGCTCAGCATCGATTGGGAGCGCGAGATCGCGACCTGCCATCCGGGCTATTCGCAGCACCAGCAGGAGATGTTCCTCGACATGCTCGAGGCCGGGCTGATCGCGCGAAAATCCTCCGTTGTGAACTGGGATCCGGTCGACAATACCGTTTTGGCCAACGAGCAGGTGATCGACGGCAAAGGCTGGCGGTCTGGCGCGCCGGTCGAGCGGCGCGAGCTGACCCAGTGGTTCTTCCGCATCTCGGACATGGCCGAGGAGCTGCTCGAAGCGCTCGACGGGCTGGAGAACTGGCCCGCCAAGGTGCGGCTGATGCAGCAGAACTGGATCGGCCGGTCCGAGGGGCTGCAATTCCGGTTCCAGGTCAAGGACAACGATCTGGTCGATTGGCCTGAATTGGAGGTCTACACCACCCGGCATGACACGCTTTTTGGTGCCAGCTTCGCGGCGATCTCGCCCGACCACCCGCTGACCAGGGCGCTGGAGCCGCAAGTCGATGGCCTGGCCGAATTCAACGCCGAATGCCGGCGCATGGGCACCTCGCAGGAGGAGCTGGAGAAGGCCGAGAAGAAAGGCTTCGATACCGGGCTAAAGGTGGTCCATCCCTTCGACGCGGATTGGGAAATGCCGGTCTACGTGGCCAACTTCATCCTGATGGATTACGGCACCGGCGCGATCTTCGGCTGCCCGGCGCACGACCAGCGCGACCTTGATTTCGCGCGCAAATACGGCCTGGACGTGGTGCCGGTGGTTTGCCCCTCGGACCAGGATGCAGCGAGTTTCGAGGTAGGCGGCGAGGCTTATCTGGGCCCGGGCCGGATGATCAATTCGCGCTTCCTGGACGGGATGGCCATCGAGGAGGCCAAGACCGCCATGGCCGACCGGATGGAGGAGATGGGTCAGGGCGAGCGCAAGGTCAATTTCCGCCTGCGCGACTGGGGCATCAGCCGCCAGCGTTACTGGGGCTGTCCGATCCCGATCATCCATTGCGACGCGTGCGGCGCCGTGCCGGTGCCGAAGGCGGATCTGCCGGTGACGCTGCCCGATGATGTCACCTTCGATCGGCCGGGCAATCCGCTCGACCGGCACGATGCCTGGCGGAACGTGCCTTGCCCGAAATGCCGGGGCGCGGCCCGGCGCGAAACCGATACGATGGACACTTTCGTGGATTCTTCCTGGTATTTCGTGCGTTTTACCGCGCCCCGTGCCGAGACGCCGACGGTTATCGAGGATGCCGAATACTGGATGAACGTGGACCAGTATATCGGCGGCATCGAGCACGCGATCCTGCACCTGCTTTATTCACGGTTCTACGCCCGCGCCATGCATCTGACCGGGCACCTGCCGGCCAAATCGATCGAACCTTTCGATGCGCTCTTCACCCAAGGCATGGTCGTGCACGAGTGCTATCACACCGGCACCACCGACCGTCCGGTCTGGCAACAGCCTGTGGACGTGCAGAAACTCGCCGACGGCACCGCGCGGCTGCGCGAGACCGGTGAGCCGGTAGCCGTGGGTGCCGTGACCAAGATGTCCAAGTCTCGCAAGAACGTGGTCGACCCCGAGGACATCATCGAGCAATACGGAGCCGACGTCGCCCGCTGGTTCATGCTGTCCGACAGCCCGCCCGAACGTGACGTGGAATGGACCACGGCCGGCGTCGAGGGCGCCTGGCGGTTCCTGCAGAGGGTTTGGCGGCGCCTTGACGAGACCGACCTCGATGCCGGGGAAGACGGCGCGGGGGCTGCCGCATTGCGCAAGCAGATCCACAAGACCATCGCCGGGGTGACCGCCGATATCGAGGGGTTCACCTTCAACAAGGCGGTCGCGCGCTTGCACGAGCTATCGAATGCGATTCACGATGCCGGCGAGGGCGGCGGCGCGGCGCGGCGCGAGGCTTACGAGGCGCTCGCCCGCCTGATGGCGCCCGTGGTGCCCCATTTCGCCGAGGAGATGTGGGCGAAGCTGGGCCACGAGAGCACGCTGGTCGACACCCCATGGCCCGATTTCGACCCCGCCCTGGCCCGCGACGACGTCATTTCGATGCCGGTCCAGGTAAACGGCAAGAAACGCGCCGAGATCGAGGTCGAGCGCGAGGCCGACCGCGAGACCATCGAGGGGCTGGTCATGGCCAGCCCCGATGTGGCACGGTTTTTGGATGGCAAAGAGCCGAAAAAGGTCATCGTGGTGCCAGGCCGGATCGTCAATGTTGTGCTCTAGGAACGGGATCGGGACAAGGCGGGCAGTCGTCGGCGCCCTCGGGCTCGCGCTCGGCGCGCTCACGTCTGGGTGCTTCCGGCCGATGCTGGCCGAGAACACCGCGTCCGGCGGGCTGATCGGCCGGATCGGTTATCCAGATTTCAACGACCGGTTCGGCTATCACCTGAACCAGAGCCTGGCCGACCGTCTGGGCCGCACCGAGTCGCGCGATTTCCTGCTGGCGGTCAAGACCCGGATCAAGCGCGACGACCTGGCAATCACCCAGGACAACGCGATCACCCGTATCAGCCTGACCGCCACCGCCGATTGGGCGCTCTTCCGCAATGGCGAGACCGAGCCGTTGATCAGCGATCAGGTGGTCTCGCAATCGGGCTACAACTCGACCTCATCGCTGTTTGCCACCCGCGAGGCCAAGCGCGATATCGAGCGCCGGCTGGCGCGCGACCTGGGCGAGCGGATCGCGCGCCGGGTTCTGGCCCGAGCCGACACCTTCACGCAGGCCGGCTGATGAAGCTGGCCGGAGCGCGCGCCGCCGCCTTTTGCTCCAAGCCCGATCCAAATCTGACCGGCGCGCTGATCTATGGCCCGGATTCCGGCCTGGTTGCGCTCAAGCGCCGCGAGATGGTCACCGCGATCGCCGAGGGCGACGGTATGCGTCTCACGCGGATCGATCCTGCAGAGGCGCAGAAGGACCCAGCGAGTATCGACGCGGCGCTCCGCGCCCAGGGCTTTTTCCCCGGCCGCCGGGTCGTGCTGATCGAGGGCGCCAAGGACGGGTTGGCAAAGCCGCTAGGCGAGATCATGGCCGGGATCGGAGCCGAGGATGCCTTTCTCGTCGTAACGGCCGACTCCCTGCCTGCCCGGTCAGGCTTGCGGAAACTCTTCGAGGGATCCAATAGCCTCGCCGCGCTGGGCCTCTACCCCGAGCCGCCGCGCGTGGACGAAATCGAATCGATGCTGGCCACGGCCGGAGCAGGGGGCGGTCTCAGCCCGGAAGCGATCGAGAGCCTGACCGGGGCCGCGTCCGGAATCGATCCGGGCTCCCTGGCGCAACTCATCGAAAAGATTTCCGTTTTTTGCTCGGACAGAGCGTCACCCTTGACCGCGCGCGAGCTTGCGCCGCTATTACCGGCCGCGGCGGATTCCGAGCTCGACCGCCTGGTCGCGGCGGTCGCCGAGGGCCGGCCCGGCGATGTGGGTCCGCTGATCGGGCGCCTGGCCGGAGCGGGCACCACCGCTACCGGAATGCTGATCGCGGCCGGCCGGCATTTCAGAAATCTGATGGGAGCCGCTGCGGCTGAGGACGGGATCGACGCGGCGCTGGGGCGGATGCGGCCTCCGGTCTTCGGGCCCCGCCGGCGCGCCATGGCCGACCAAACGCGACGCTGGGGGATCTTCCGGCTGGAGAGCGCTAACCGGCTGCTCTTCCAGGCCGACCGGACGCTACGCTCTCCCGGGACGAGGCCGGATCAGGCACTGGTCGAACGGTGTCTGATCCGGCTGGCGATGATGGCGCCACGTTAGCGGCGTTCGAGGGCTTCGAGCCGCTGTTCGAGCGTGCGCAGGCGGCGGCCCAGGTCTTCGGTAGGGTCGGGGTCGGCCCCGTCCTCCAGGACGCGCAGCCAATGCCAGAGCCGCGTGGCCATCGGCATCGGTGACTGGTGTTCCATCGGTCTCCTCCCTAAACCGCCACCGGCGCGGCCATGTGGACCGTGCGCTCGGCACGTAGCTTCAAGAGCACGTTCAGGTGCAGGATGATGAAGGCCGGCACGATCAAGCTGGGGAACAGGTTCAGCGGCCAGACATCCATCGCCGCGCTGGTGACGCCGGCCGACGTCAGCACCGGCAGGAAACCGGCGGTCAGCCCGGCAGCCGCCACCGCCACGGCAAAGTCCAAAAGGCCCAGATAGTGGTAGCGCCTGAAGCCGGCGCTTTGCGCATAGCCCGGGTCCTCGCGAAGCCGCCGCATCACGAAGGGCGCGGCCAGGCCGATCGCCACATCGCCGAGCCCGGCGAAGAGGGCGAAAACCGCCGGCAAGACGCCATGCGCCCAGAGCAGCAGAAATGCGAAACCGACGACGCGCCAGTGCTGGAGCGTGGTCAGTGCCTCGATGTCTTGCGCCAGGACAAAGCGGCGGAAGCTGCCCGACAGCCAATAGGCGGCCATGAACACGGCCACCGGCACGGCCGCCGTGACCGCGATCGGCGCCATGAAGCCGCCGCTGGGATTGGTGAAAAGCCCGCCGACGCCGATAAGCGCTGCCACGGCGAACCAAGCGCCAAGGATCAAAGCGAGGATCACGATCCGCTTGGGTGTCCAAAGGGGGGTATCCGAGAGGGTCATGGTGTGTTTCCTTTTCGGTGTATGTGCACGTTTCTGCCCGATACGCTCTCGTCCGGTTTTTCTTGTTGATCTCCTGGGGTAGTTAGCCCCGGGGGTCTTCCGTCAGGGCTCGAAGGCCGCCAAGAAGCGCGCTCAGACGATCCGCGCCCAGACGGCGCTCGACCTGACCCTGTGCCTGCCGCCACAGCGGTATCGCCTCGGCAACAACCGCCTTGCCGGCACCGGTGGCGCTGACCAGGCGTACCCGCTCGTCGCGCTCGCGCCCGATCTCGGTCCAACCCTTGGCGACCAGCGGTTTTAGATTCCGGGTCAGGGTGGTTCGATCCATGACCAGGATTTCCGCCAGGCGGGTCATTGGCATCGGATCGCGCCCGGCGATCACCGCCAAAACGGTGAATTGCGTAGCCTTCAGCCCGGCGGGCTTCAGCGCGGCATCGTACGATTGGGAGATCACGCGCATCGCCCGGCGCAGGGTTGCATGGGCGCAAAGCGCGATATCCGGCCCGGTTGTGTCCTTGACATGTGTTGGCTCAGTCATAATAGGTGCATATGCACTTATTCGCTCGGATGTCAAGGAGAACGTTTGCGCCTCAGACCTTGTCGATCCCCAACTCCGCCTCGCGCGCCTTCAAGCGCTCGGTCTCGGCGGCCAAATAATCACGGCTGATCGGGACGGCGTCCCGCTCGCGGCCCAATTGCAGCTGCATCACCGCCATGCGCCCGGTCATGAACGAGGATTCGGCCCCCGCCAGGTAAAGCTCCCACATCCGGCAGAACCGCTCGTCATACATGGCCTTGGCCTTGTCGCGGCTGGCCTCGAACCGCTTGGCCCATTCGGCGAGTGTGAATCCGTAATGCTTGCGCCAGATCTCGCAATCCTGGAGCCAGAGCCGGCTTTGCTCGACCGCCGCCGTCGTCTCGCTGAGCGCGGGGATATAGCCCCCGGGGAAGATGTATTTCGCGGTGAAGGGGTCGGTGGCGCCGGGCGGCCCCATGCGCATGATCGAGTGGACCAGCGCCACGCCGTCATCGGTCAGCCGGTCGCGCACCGTGCGGAAATAGGTGGGCATCTGGGTCAAGCCCACATGCTCGAACATGCCGACCGAGACGACGCGGTCGAAGCTCTCGCTCACCGACCGGTAGTCCTGGAGCGCGAAGCGGACCCGGCCGCCAAGGCCAACCGCCTCGGCCCGCTCGCGGGCAAGCGCCAGCTGCTCTTCGGCCAGCGTCACGCCCAGAACCTCCACATCCGCCACCTGGGCCAGATAGAGCGCCATGCCGCCCCAGCCGCAGCCGATATCCAGCACCCTCTGCCCGGGTGCCAGCCGAAGCTTGGCGGCGATATGGCGCTTCTTGGCGAGTTGCGCCTGTTCCAGGGTCTCGGTGCCCTCCGGGAAATAGGCGCAGGAATACTGCATGTCGGCGTCAAGGAAGAGCCGGTAGAGATCGTTGCCGATGTCATAATGCGCGGCCACGTTGCGGCGCGACCGGATCGGGTTGTTTCGGCTGATCCGCTTGGCGAGCTTGGCGAGGCGCCGGATCGGGGCTTGGCCGGCGCTGCGGTTTAGGCCGCCCTTGTTGAGCTTGAAAAGCCGCAGCAGGTCGCGAAGCTGGCTGCGCTCGATCTCGAGCGCGCCGTCCATATAGGCCTCGGCCAAGCGCAGCTCCGGATTGAGCAGCAGCTTGCGGTCGAGAGCCGGGTCGTTGATGCGCAGGGTGACCTCGGGGCCCGAATTGGCGCCGCCGAAGGTCTGAGCCGCGCCGTCCGGGCCGATCAGGGTCAGCGATCCGGTCTGGATCACCTTGGCAAGAAGCCGGGGCAGAAGTTGCATGGTTGGTCCTCGCGGCGATCGCATCCGGCGGCGGAATGCCCGAGCCGGGCGGCCCCGTCAAGCGGACCGCCTTCGGGTAGCGTGCCCTCAGCCCGCGATGAGACCGCCGTCGATCACCATCTCGGTGCCGGTCGTGAACGAAGAGGCGGGCGAGAGGAGGTGAACGACCGTGGCCGCGACTTCCTTCGGTTTTGCCAGGCGGCGCATGGGGATCGCGCGGGCCATCTTGCCCCGAGCTTTCGCCGCGTCATCTGCTTCGTCCGCGATCTGATCGACCATCGCGCCCTCGACGAACGCAGGGTGGACCGAGTTGCAGCGGATCGGCGGGTCATGGCGGGCACCATGCAGCGCCACCGACTTGGTCAGCAGCCGCACCGCGCCCTTGGACGCGTTATAGGCGGCCAGATTTGCCCCGCCAATCAGTCCCGAAACCGAGGACAGGTTAACGATGGACGGCGCCTGGCTGCGCTGCAGCAGCGGCCAGCAAGCCTTGCAGCCCAGGAACACCCCGTCCGCGTTGACCCCCATGACCCGGCGCCACTCAGCGAAGCTGGTCTCCTCGATCGAGCCGAGCTGGACGATCCCCGCGTTGTTGACCAGCCCGTCGAGGCGGCCATGGCGCGCCTCGGCCTCGGCCACGGCGCGGACCCAGTCGGCCTCGGAGGTCACGTCGTGGACGCAGTCGATTCCCTCGCCCGAGGCGATATCGGTCGCCAGTGCCGTGCCACCGGCGTCGCGTATCGCCGACGCCGTCGCCCGGCCAAGCGTGCCAGCCGCCCCGGTGACCAGGATCACATACCCGGCGAGGCTCAAGCGGCGCCCGCCGCGGGCCGAGAGGTCCCATAGCTCGCGCCATAGCTTTCGGCGACCCGCTCGGCGAGCGCCAGCGTCGCCGGGCTCGGGTCGGGCGCGATGCGCAGCGCAATCCGGCAGGCACCGATTGGGGCGAGCCCATCGGCGGTGCCCAATTCGACCAATCCGTCGCGGATCAGCGCCCTCGGCAGGGGCGCGATGGCCAGATCCGAGAGCACCGCCGCCCGTTGGGGCTGGAAGAATTCGGACGTGTAGGCGATCCGGTAGGGCAGGCCACTGCGCTCCATCGACTCGAGGGCCGCCCGGCGCCAAGCGCAGCCCGGATTGGAGAGCGCCAGCGGCAGGGGCCTGGCGCGCACCGCCTTGCCGCCCTCGGCACCGGCCCAGATCAGGGGTTCTTCGTGCAGAAGAAGATCACTCGGCAGCCAATCGACCGCGCAGCCTGGCGTCAGGATGGCCAGATCGAGCGTGCCGTTCTCGAGCTTCGGAGCCAGCATGACGCTGGTGCCGATATCCATGTTGACCGTGACCTGCGGGTTCGAGCGCGCGAACGCGGCCATGACGTCCGACAGCCGGCCAATGCCCAGGTCGTCGATCATGCCGATCCCCACCTCGCCGGTCAGCGCCGGCCCGCGGAAGGCATCAAGCGCTTCGCGATGAAGCTCGATCAGCCGCCGCGCATAGGCGAGCATCCGCTCGCCGTCGGCGTTCAACGTCATGCCCTGGCGCGAGCGCTCGAACAGTGGACGGCCAAGCGTCTCCTCCAATTTCTTGATTTGCATCGAGACCGCGCCAGGCGAGCGCGCCACCCGGGCCGCCGCAGCGGTGACCGAGCCTGTATCCGCGATCGCGGCCAGCGACTTCAGGACGTCGATGTCCAGCGTCGCCGCCGCCGAGGGGAATTGGGTGATCCGGGTCATCCATTTATATTCAGCAACGCTGAACGGTCCTGTCAATTCATTTCGCTTTCTTAAATCGACTCCTGGTCCATATTCACCATTCAGAGCAATGGAGATCGAATAGGAGTCCGCCATGTTGAGCCTGCTGATCACGGCACTGAAACGACTGCGGGACCGGCGCCGCCGGGCGAGGGAACTGTTGGAGCTCGAGAAAATGGACGATCGCGTTCTTCGGGATATCGGGATCAGCCGGGCGGAGATCGATGCCGAGCTCGGTGGTCATGTGTTTACCGATCATGCCGCGACGGTCCCGACACAAAGGGCATTGGCGCTGGACGGGCGCTACTGAGAGAAGCGGTCGGTCGCCCGGATCAGCTCGGCCGCGATCCCGGGTTCGGAAAGCGCGTGGCCGCCATCCTCGACGATCTTGAGTGTCCCCGCAGGCCAGCGGGCGATCAGCGCCTGCGCGGTGGCGGGAGGGCAGATCATGTCGTAGCGACCCTGAATCAAGGTGCCGGGGACATGCGCGATCCGATCCATGTCGCGCAGGATCTGGCCGTCCTCCTCGAGCCAGCCGTCATGCATGAAGTAGTGGCTTTCGATCCGCGCGAAAGCGCGCGCATAGGCGCCATCGATGAAGCCGGCGCGGTTTGGCCGAAGCGAGGCGGTCGCGGTCTCCCAGCGCACCCACGGCCGGGCGAAGCGCAACTGCAGGGCTTCGTCCGGGTCGGTCAGGCGCCGGTGATAGGCGCCGATCAGGTCGTCGCGCTCGGCCACGGGGATGGGGCCGGTGAAATCCTTCCATTCCTCGGGGAAGAAGCGCGCCGCGCCGCCGCCATAGAACCAGTCGAGCTCGGCCCTGGTCATGGTGAAAAGCCCGCGCAGAACCAGCGCGGTGACGCGGTCTGGATGTGCTTGGGCGTAGAGCAGTGCCAGGGTCGAGCCCCAGGAGCCGCCGAAGACGTGCCAAGTCTCGATTTCGAGATGCTCGCGCAAACGTTCGATATCGCCGACCAGATGCCAGGAGGTGTTGGCCTCGAGCCCGCCACGAGGGGTCGAGCGCCCGGTTCCCCGTTGGTCGAACAGAATGATGCGATAGCGTTTGGGATTGAAAAACCGGCGCATGAACGGGCTGATGCCGGCACCGGGACCACCATGGAGCACCAGGACGGGCTGGCCGCCGGGCTTTCCGCAGAGCTCGACATAGAGGGCATGTCCATCGCCGACATCCAGATGGAAGCGCCGGTCGGGTTCGATCGCCGGATAGAGCCGCGGAGCGGCCTTGGCGGTGGTGGTGTCTGGACCCTGCAACATCGCTGTTCCGGCTTGGCTCCTTGGCGGCTGGCGGCAATGGGCGATTGGCGCCCGATGCGCGTTGCACTATGTCATCCTTGCTCATGCTTTCAAGAGAGCGTTTGCAAGTGCGGTTTGCGGGGCCGAAAGGAGATCCAGCGATGGCGGGCGCTGCCGAGACGACCGAGGAGGCCCGGCCGGGCGTCGATCCGGCGGAGATCGCCAAGTTCGAGGCGATGGCCGAGGAATGGTGGGATCCCGAGGGCAAGTTCAAGCCGCTGCACATGCTGAACCCCTGCCGGCTGGGTTATGCGGTCGAGCAAGTCGCGGCGCAGTACGGGCGCGACCAGGCGTCCATGAAGTCGTTCGAAGGCTTGCGGATCCTGGATATCGGCTGCGGGGGCGGGCTGATGAGCGAACCGATGGCCCGGCTGGGTGCGGATGTCGTCGGCGCCGACGCGGCGGCGCGGAACATCCCCGTGGCCCAGATCCACGCCCGCAAGATGGGGCTGGATATCGACTATCGGGTCACGACGGCGGAGGCCTTGGCCGAAGCGGGAGAGATATTCGACGCTGTCCTGAACCTAGAGGTGGTCGAGCATGTGCCGGACCCGCAGGCCTATCTCGATGCCTGCGCGGCGCTGATCAAGCCCGGCGGCGTCATGATCACATCGACCATCAACCGCAACCCGAAGAGCTACATGTTGGCGATCGTCGGGGCCGAACATGTCATGCGCTGGCTGCCCAAGGGCACCCACGAGTGGTCGAAATTCATCACGCCGCGCGAACTGGAAGACATGCTGGGACGCGCCGGCCTGGAATTCGCCGATGCGAAGGGGTTCGTCTTCAACCCGCTGGCTTGGCGCTGGCAGATCTCCGAGCGCGATCTTTCAGTCAACTACGTGACCGCGGCAGTAAAGCCATAACCCATTGATATAACGACATTACTCCGAGAGCCGCCGGCAAAGCCGATCAAGCTCCTCGAGGCTGCGGTATTTGATCTTCACGAACCCGCCGCCATCGGTCGGATGGTGTTCGATCGAGACCGCCATGCCGATCGCGGCGGAGAGATCACCCTCGAGGATGCGCGTGTCGGCGTCTTTTTGCGGGGCGCCCTCGGCCGGCCTTTGCTTGCGCTTGCGGGCGATGACACGGCGGGCCAGCTCTTCCGTTTGGCGCACGGTCAGGCCCTTGGCGACGACGAGCTCGGCCAGGGCGATGGGATCGGCCGCCTTGATCAGGGCCCGCGCATGTCCGGCGCTGAGCTTGCCGTCACGCAACAACCGCTGAACCTGATCCGGCAGCGCTAGGAGGCGCATCGTATTGGCGACGTGGCTGCGGCTCTTGCCGACGATGTCGGCCATCTCCTCTTGGGTGTAGGAGAAGCGCTCGATCAGGTCGCTATAGCCGCGGGCTTCCTCGATGGGATTGAGATCGGTCCGCTGGACGTTCTCGATAATCGCGACCTCGAGAACCGTGCGATCGTCGATATCGCGGATCACCACCGGAATTTCGTGCAGTTGGGCGCGCTGCGCCGCGCGCCAGCGCCGTTCACCGGCGACGATCTGGTAGTCGCCCTGACGTTCCGGGTCCGGGCGCACGACCACCGGTTGGATGATGCCGCGCTGGCGGATCGAGGCGGCGAGTTCGTCCAATTCCGCTTCGGGAAAATCCCGCCGCGGCTGGTCCGGGTTGGAGTGGAGCCGCTCGATGGGAAGCGATTGCGGCGCCGGAGACGCGGACTCGGCCGGGGCCGGCGAGCCCGGCGCGTCGCCCGTCGCTTGAACCAGAACCGGGCCGGCCGCGGCACCGGCCAACGGCTCTCCGATATCGCCCAGCAGGGCCGAGAGGCCCCGTCCCAGCCCTCTGCGCTCCGGTGCCTTGTTCATGGGGCTGTCCTTTCCTGGGGCTCTTGGTCCTGTTCGAGCAGTTCCGCGGCGAGCGACCGGTAGGCCTGGCTGCCGGCGCATTCGGAATCGTAGAGAAGACCCGGCAGAGCGTAGCTGGGCGCTTCCGACAGCCGGACGTTGCGTGGCACAATCGTGCGGAAGACCGACTCGTGCAGGTTCAGGCGCACATCCTCGGCAACCTGTGCCGAGAGGTTGTTGCGCCGGTCATACATGGTCAAGACGATGCCCTGGATTGCAAGCCTGGGGTTCAGGCGCGACTGAATGTGTTTGATCGTGCCGAGCAATTGGGTCAGGCCCTCAAGGGCGAAGAATTCGCACTGCAATGGCACGATGACGCTGTCGGCTGCGGTCAGGGCATTCACGGTCAGCAAGCTCAGGGAGGGCGGACAGTCTAAGATTATATAATCATAACAGTTAGTTACAGATTCCTCGCCGCCAGCGGCAAGCGCTTCCTTCAATCTCTGCGCACGATCCTCCGCTTCGGAAAGCTCGGCATCGATGCCTGAAAGATCGGCCGAGGCTGGCGCGATATAAAGCCCCGGTGCACCGCTTTCGATCGCAACGTCCGTCAAGCGCGTGTCCTCGGTCAGGACGTGGTATGTCGATTGTCGGCGCTGCGCCGCCGGGATGCCAAGCCCGGTTGACGCGTTGCCCTGCGGGTCGAGGTCGATGAGCAGCGTCTTGCGCCCGGATTCGGCCAGCGCGGCGCCGAGGTTGATTGCTGTCGTCGTCTTGCCAACGCCGCCCTTCTGGTTGGCGAGCGCGAGAATCTTTGCCGGGCCCACGGGCGAATCCGCGGCGCGCAGGGGCAGCGCGCGTTCACTCGTGTCCGCGGACGCGCCTGCTTCACTGTCCTTCGACAGATTCGCGGCGACGGCACTTTGGGTCATTTCCTGGGTTCCAGCTCGATGATCCTCAAGATGGCCGCGTCCGTGTTGGTCCGGCTTGCGATCCTCTCTGCCTGAATATGCCAAGTTGCAGACGCCGCGGTCAATTCGGAATCGAGCGCCTTCCCCTTCGGAAACAGGAAAACGGGGCGCCGGCCGCTCCGCATCGGCGCCGCAATCCGGTATGCCAGTGAGCAGAGTTTCGGCAGGGGCGCGAGGGCGCGCGCGGACACGACATCGCAAGGGATCGGCTCGATCGATTCGATCCGGCCGCTCAGCACATTCGCGGTGAGGCCCATCGCCCGGACCGCTTCGCGCAAGAACGCGGCCTTCCGGTGGTCGCTCTCGATCAGAACTACCTCGGCGGCCGGATTGCGCACGGCAAGCACCGCGGCGACGGGAAGGCCGGGGAATCCAGCGCCCGCCCCAAGATCCAGCCATCGGTCAATGCGATCGGGCGCATGCGGGAGCAGCTGGAGGGAATCGGCGACATGGCGCTGCCAAACCGACGGCAGCGACGCCGGGGACACCAAGTTAAGCCCAGGGTTCCAGCGCCTCAGCAACGAAATATGGGCCGTAAGCCGTTCGAGTGTTTCACATGAAACATCGAACTCTTCGGCCAGCTCTGCAGGGGCCTCGGCCGGGCTCACGCCGTTTTCCGCTCCATTTTCCGGGCGACAGAGAGAAGCAGTGTCAGCGCGGCTGGAGTCATGCCTTCGATTCGTGCCGCGTGGCCGAGGCTAGCGGGACGGATCTTTTGGAGTTTCCTTTGAAGCTCGTCAGAAAGCCCGCTGATCGCGCCGTAGTCCAAATCCTGGGGAATCGCGCGTGCTTCTTCCCGCCGCATCGCCTCCACGGCAGCTGTCTGCCGCTCCATGTATCCCGCATAACGCGCATCATTCTCCAGCTGCTCGGCGATCTCCGGCGGGAACACGGCAAGTGCCGGCCAAACTGCGCCCAATCTGGCGACATCTATCCCAGGATATTCCAGCAATTCCAGCGCATTGCGCCGGACGCCGTCCGCATTGACGGCGAGTCCATGGGCAGCGGCTTGTGGCGGGGTCAATGACAGGCTTTGCGCGGTCCTTTTCGCTGTGGCGAGGATTTCGATCTTGGACGCGAACACGCGGCGCCGACCCTCGCCAACACATCCGATCGCGATCCCGCGTGGAGTCAGCCGCTGGTCCGCATTGTCCGCGCGAAGGCTAAGCCGAAACTCGGCGCGCGAGGTAAACATCCGATATGGCTCGGTTACCCCGTGTGTGACCAAATCGTCGACCATTACGCCCAGGTATCCGTCTGCGCGATCGAAGCTCACCGGCCCGGCGCCTTGGACCGATCGAGCTGCGTTGATGCCTGCGATCAGTCCCTGAGCGGCTGCCTCTTCGTATCCGGTCGTCCCATTGATCTGACCCGCGAGAAACAGTCTCGGCAACGCCCTTAACTCGAGCGAGCGATCGAGACTGCGTGGATCCACATAATCATACTCGATTGCGTAGCCGGGCTGCAGGATCCGCGCTCGCTCGAGGCCCTTTATCGTTCGGACATAGGCTTCTTGCACATCCTCTGGCAGAGCGGTCGATAGGCCGTTCGGATAAACCGTCCGATCATCGATCCCTTCGGGCTCGAGAAATATCTGGTGAGAAGGGTTGCCCGCAAAGCGGACGATCTTGTCCTCGATCGATGGACAGTATCGCGGGCCGGCACCACTGATATGGCCGGCATACATCGCCGACTTCGAGAGATTTTCTCTCACAATATCATGAGTTTGTTGGTTACTATAGGTGATATGACACGGGCATTGCGGGGCGCTAGGCCGAGCGCTCAGGAAAGAGAACATCGATGGGTCCTGGTCCCCAGGCTGCGTTTCCAGGGACGAAAAATCGATGCTCCCGCGCTCCAGCCTCGGTGGCGTGCCCGTCTTCAAGCGGCCGATTGGTAACGACATCCCGCGCAACCGATCTGCAAGCTGGTTCGAGGCTCGTTCTCCGGCCCGACCGCCTGACAGTTGTCGCTCACCAATGTGAATTATGCCTCCTAGAAATGTCCCGGATGTCAGAACAATCGCATCGGCGAATATCTGTTCGCGATCCGCCAAAATAATCCCGGCGGCCTTGCCATTTCGCTCGAGTATATCGACTACCTCGCCCTCGATCACTGTGAGGTTGGGACAAGTCTCCACCGCTGCCTGAACGGCAGACCGGTAACGCGCGCGGTCGCATTGCGCCCTTGGGCCGCGGACAGCGGGGCCCTTCCGGCGGTTTAGAAGGCGGAATTGGATCCCTGCGGCATCGGCAGCTCTGCCCATAACACCGTCAAGTGCGTCGATTTCGCGGACTAGGTGGCCTTTTCCCAGCCCTCCGATGGCGGGATTGCAGGACATGGTGCCGATTTGCCTGCTTTCGAGCGTAATGAGCGCGGCCCGGGCCGCGCACCGCGCTGCCGCATGGGCGGCCTCGACGCCCGCATGCCCGCCACCGATCACCACGACATCGAAGCATTGTTTCACGTGAAACGGTTCCCTATTTGCCGACGCAAAATCGCGCAAAGACCTCGCCGAGCACATCCTCGGTTCGAATCCGGCCGACTAACAGCTCGACGGCGGCAATCGCGGCACGCATATCCTCGGCGATTTCCTCCGGCGGCCGCCCCGATATCCCTTCCTCGGCGCGGCGAAGATTGTCAACCGCATCTTCAACCGCCTGACGCTGGCGAAGATGACCGACGAGCGCTTCGCTGGAGACCTGCTGCGACACCGCCGCCTCAATCTGAGCCAACAAATCGACCACACCGCCCCCGCGCGCCGCCGAGATCGCGATATAGCCATCCGGCGCATCGGCAAGATCGCGTTTATTCCAAACACGCAAATCACCGTCTCGCCAGTGATCCGAGGGGTTCGGCAAGGGCTCGGTGTCCGGCGAAAAGAGAAAGATCCTTAACGCAGCCCCCTGCGCGCGCGATAAAGCTCTCTCCACGCCAAGAGCCTCGATCTCGTCGGTCGAGGCGCGCAGGCCGGCAGTGTCCAAGAATACGACCGGAAAGCCTGCAAGATCGTAGCGCAGCTCGAGAACATCCCGAGTCGTTCCCGCCCGGGTCGAGGTGATGGCTGCCTCGCGTCCAGCTAATGCATTGAAAAGACTTGACTTCCCGGAATTTGGCGCCCCAAGAATTGCGACCTCGAAACCGTTCCTGAGCCGCTCCGCCCCCGAGGATAGCGCGATCTGCCGCAACATCGAGGTTCGTACCCGCTCCAACAGAACACCGACTTCCGGGCCCACGTCTTCGGGAACCTCTTCGTCGGCCCAGTCGATCGTCACCTCAACCAGAGCCACGGCGCGCAACAGATCGCCCCGCCACGATTCCGCAAGCCGGCCCAGCGCGCCCGTCATCCCCATCACCGCTTGCCGCCGCTGGCATTCGGTCTCGGCGGCGATCAGGTCGCTCAGCGCCTCTGCCGCGACCAGATCGATCTTGTCTTCTTCCAAGGCACGCCGGGTGAACTCGCCCGGTTCGGCCAGGCGGCAATCAGGCAGCTGTCCCAGCCGCGCCAGGACCGCCGCGACGACCGCGCGGCCTCCGTGGCAATGCAGCTCCGCCATCGCCTCGCCCGTATAACTCGCGCCGGGGACGAAGCGCAGTACCAGGGCCTGGTCGATCAGGTCGCCGTCTTCGTCGCGCAGGCAGCGCAACTGTGCCCGCCGTGGACTAGGGAGAGGTTCGGCGCCAAGCGCACGAAGTGCCGCATCGGCTCCTGGTCCGGAGAGGCGGACGACCGCTATGCCGGCCGAGCCGGGCCCGGTAGAAAGCGCATAGATGGTATCTCGGGCCATGCGCGTTGCGCCCCACAGGTTAATTATCGATTTTATTTCATTAGGTTAAAACTATCATGCGTTCATCGAGTCAAAGAATTCCGCGTTGGTTTTGGTTTGCTTCAGCTTACCCAGCAGGAACTCGATCGCATCGGTCGTGCCCATCGGATTCAGAATCCGCCGCAGCACGAACATCTTGGTCAGATCAGCCTTGTCGACCAGCAGCTCCTCCTTACGGGTGCCCGACTTCAGAATATCCATCGCCGGGAACACCCGCTTGTCCGCCACCTTGCGGTCCAGCACGATCTCCGAGTTCCCGGTACCCTTGAACTCCTCGAAGATCACCTCGTCCATCCGGCTGCCGGTATCGATCAGCGCCGTCGAGATGATGGTCAGCGAGCCGCCTTCCTCGATGTTGCGCGCCGCGCCGAAGAACCGCTTCGGCCGCTGCAGGGCGTTCGCATCCACCCCGCCTGTCAGCACCTTGCCGGACGAGGGCACCACCGTGTTGAAGGCGCGCCCGAGGCGCGTGATCGAGTCGAGCAGGATCACCACGTCGCGTCCATGCTCGACCAGGCGTTTGGCTTTCTCGCTCACCATCTCCGCCACCGCCACGTGCCGTGTCGCCGGCTCGTCGAAGGTCGAACTGACCACCTCGCCCTTGACCGAGCGCTGCATGTCGGTGACCTCCTCGGGCCGCTCGTCGATCAGCAGCACGATCAAATAGCATTCCGGATGGTTCTGCTCGATCGAATGGGCGACATTCTGCAGCAACACCGTCTTGCCGGTCCTGGGCGGCGACACGATCAGGCAACGCTGACCCTTGCCGATCGGGGCCACTAGGTCGATCACCCGGGCCGACTTGTCCTTGATCGTCGGATCCTCGATCTCCATTTTCAGCCGCTCGTCCGGATAGAGCGGCGTCAGATTGTCGAAATGCACTTTGTGGCGCGCCTTTTCCGGATCCTCGAAATTGATTGTGTTGACCTTGAGCAGCGCAAAGTACCGCTCTCCCGATTTCGGCGCGCGGATCGGTCCGTCCACCGTATCGCCGGTGCGCAGCGCGAAGCGCCGGATCTGGTTCGGGCTCACATAAATGTCGTCCGGTCCCGGCAAATAATTCGCTTCCGGCGAGCGCAGGAAGCCGAACCCATCCTGGAGAACCTCGAGGACGCCGGTGCCGACGATCTCCTCATCACGGTCCGCCAGCTCCTTGAGGATCGCGAACAACATGTCCTGCTTGCGCATCGACGACGCGTTCTCGACTTCCAGCTCCTCGGCCATGGCCAAGAGATCGGTCGGGGATTTCGCTTTCAGGTCCGAGAGTTTCTGCACGCTCATGGTCAAGTCCGGTGTTGGGAAGGGTTTGCCGGCGCAAAGGTCGGGGCCGGCAGGAGAGGGAAGGATAGGCGCCGATTACGGCGATTCACCCGGAAAGGGGATCGGCGGCAGGGCGCCGCGATGTGCGCCCTCATACCTCTCCAACACGGCGCCTGTCAATCCGGACGCCACGGCGCGAGCGCAGGGCTCAGAATGGCCGCACGATGACCATGATCACAATCGCGATCATGATCACGGCCGGCACTTCGTTCCATATGCGATAGAACCGCCCCGAATGCACGTTCCGGTCCTCGGCGAAGGCCCGCCACCACCGCACCAGCATGTGGTGATAGACGGTCAATGCCACAACGAGTGCCGCCTTCACATAAACCCAAGGCGCGCTCCAATCGACGACACCCGGAGTGAAGACCAAGGTCAATCCCAGTATCCAAACGGCAATCCCCGCCGGATTAACAATTCCCTTCAATAGCTTACGTTGCATCACCTTCAATGTATCGCGCAGTTCTCCAGGCACTGCGGCGCGCTCCGCGTGATAGACGAAGAGCCGTGGCAAATAGAGCATCCCCGCCATCCAGCTGATCACCGCGACGATATGGAACGCCTTGACCCAAAGGTATATTCCGCCCAGGAAATCGCCGATCGCCGTCATCTCTCAGCTTCTCGCCCGTCCTTAGTTTCTCACAGCCTGTAACAACTGTTCCACATGCTCCGGCGAGGCATCCGGCGTAATCCCGTGGCCTAAATTGAAGATATGGGGCGCCCCCGCCATCGCGCCGACGATCCGCTTCGCGGCGTCCTTCAGCGCATCTCCCCCAACGACCATCAGCATCGGATCCAGGTTTCCCTGCAAGGCAACACCTGGCAAGGCCTCGCGCGCCCAATCCAATGGTACCTGCTGATCCAGAGCGACGCCTCGCACGCCGGTCGTCCGGGCGAACTCTTCATACATGACACCGGCCGCGCGCGGAAATCCGATCACCGGCACCGAGGGATACCGCGCCGCGATCGCTTGGACGATCCTGCGCGCCGGGTCGATTGAAAACCGACGAAAGGCTTCCGGTGTCAGCGCACCGGCCCAACTATCGAACAGCTTCACCACCTCGGCGCCTGCCTCGATCTGCCGGCACAAATACGCGATCGTTGCCTCAGTCAGGATATCGATCAGATGTGAAAACCCGGATGGATTGTCATAGATCCAGCGCCGGGCCGGTCCTTGATCGGGCGTCCCTCGTCCAGCGGCCATATAGGTCGCAACGGTCCAAGGTGCCCCTGCGAACCCGATCAGCGTCACGTCATCCGGCAACGACCCGCTCAGACGGCGCACCGTCTCGTAGATAGGCCCCAGGGTCTCGTCGATTTCATCGACCGGCCGCAACGCGCCCAGGTTCTGGTCGTCTCCCGGCCACGCCAGACGCGGCCCCTCGCCCTCCACAAACCAAAGATCCATGCCCAGGGCCTGAGGAACCAGCAGGATATCCGCAAACAGGATCGCCGCATCAAAGCCGAACCGACGGATCGGTTGCAGTGTCACCTCTTCCGCTAGTTCCGGTGTGTAGCAAAGCTCCAGGAAACTTCCGGCCTTCGTTCTGGTTTCACGGTATTCCGGCAAATAACGTCCCGCCTGACGCATCAGCCAGATTGGAGGCACGTCCAGCGCCTCGCCGTTCAGAACGCGCAAGAGTTTCTTCATCCTCCCGATCCCGGTTTTCCAACCAATATTTAGAAAGAAATATAAGGTTGATTTTGTTGTAGCACCCTGAGTTCTGGGGATTAACGGGTTGCGACAATAATTCACAGACTTATCCGCTGCTAGTTCGCTGCCCCCTATGGCCTTGGATTCGTTCCGCATTGCAGAACATTTCGACGCATAGCCGAAAAAAGACACAGAATCAGAGCGTTAGGATCTTGGTCCAAAATCCTGGCACCAATCGGTCCAGACGCCGGTGGTCCGGCGGTCCAGGCAAGCAAGAGTTTTCCACATGGCCCCAGGGCCAGGACCAGCGGGCCGCTCACATGTGGATGAATTCGCCCTATCTCGCCGCGCCCGCCGAGGTGATCGATCCGGCAATGCGTTATCCACAAGAGAGAGGGCTTTTTTGCCAGCACGTTCCACGCCATGCTGACCGGCGCGATGCAACGAGGCACACATGCAATCGGAAACCGCACAGACCGGTCCACACCTGCATCTGATCTCGGATTCAACAGGCGAGACGCTCGATGCGCTTGCCCGTGCCGCGCTCGCGCCTTTCGGCGAACGCGACAAGGTTACAATCCACCTATCGGTCTTCGTGCGCAGTGGCCGTGATCTCGACGCGGCCCTTGCCAAAATCCGAAATCACCCCGGCCCCGTCTGGTTCACCGTCGTGGACCCCAAGATCCGCGCGCGGATCGAAGCCGCCTGCGCCGAGATGGAGCTGGCGTCCCAGGGGGTTCTCGATCCGCTCATTGCGACGTTGGCGCGCTTTTTGGGCCAGGCTCCCAATCACCGGGCCGGCATGCAGTATCAGATGAACGAGGGTTATTTTGACCGGATTGCCGCGCTTGACTACGCCATTGCCCATGATGACGGGGCGCAGGAGAGTGGCGACACCGATAGCCTCGCCCGGCGTTTGATGGGCGCCGACGTGATCCTGACCGGGATCAGCAGAACCTCGAAGACGCCGACCTGCATCTATCTGGCCTATCGCGGGATCAAGGCGGCGAACGTGCCGCTGATCCCCAACCAGCACCCGCCTGACGAGCTTTTCGCGGCGATGAAGGCCGGCATTCCGGTCATCGGCCTCACCGCGAGCCCAGCCCGGCTCACCCATGTGCGCAGCCAGCGGCTCGAGACATTGGGCCAGGCGCCCCGGGCCAGCGAGGGCCCAAGCGGCGCCGGGACCAGCGAATATGCAGATCTTGAACGGATCCGCGCCGAGGTCTCGGATGCCCGGCTGTTCTTCCAGCGCCACGATATCCCGGTGATTGACGTGACAAGGCGCTCGATCGAGGAGACGGCGGCGGAGCTTCTGGCGCTGCTGCGCGAGAGGGACGCGGACAGTTGAGCCCCCTCGTTCTCGCTAGTGGATCCGCTGCCCGCGCCCACCTCCTCGCCGGCGCCGGCGTCGAGACCGAGGTCATCCTCGCCCGCATCGACGAAGCGGCCACCAAGGCCGCGATGCTGGCCGAGGGGGCACCGCCGCGCGACATCGCCGACAAGCTGGCCGAGATGAAGGCGCTGCGGATCAGCGCCCGGCAGCCCGGCCGCTTGGTCCTCGGCGCCGATCAGGTCTTGGTGCATCGGGGCGAGCTCTTCGACAAGGCCGCCGACCTGGAGCTGGCGAAAGATCAGCTCCGGCGGCTCCGGGGGACGCGGCATGACCTGCTCTCGGCGGCCGTCATAGCTCGTGACGGCGCGCCGATCTGGCGCCACGTCAGCGCCGCCCGGCTGACCATGCGGTCTTTCTCGGATGCCTTTATCGACCGATACCTGGCCGAGGCCGGTGATCTGGTCTTGAGCTCGGTCGGCTGCTATCACCTGGAAGGCGTCGGCGCCCAGCTCTTCGCCCGTGTCGAGGGAGATTATTTCACCGTGCTCGGGCTGCCGCTTCTCGAATTGCTCGGGTTCCTCCGCATCCAGGGAACCATTGGGGGAGTGTTGCCGGAATGAGCGAGGATTCCCGCCCGCTGATCGCCGCGGTCCTCGGCTGGCCGATCGAGCATTCCAAATCGCCGCTGATTTTCGCCCATTGGTTCGCCGAGACCGGGATCGCCGGCAGCTACAAGCGGATCGCCGTCGAGCCCGGCGCCTTCGCAGCGACCCTGGATCAAATGATCCAAGCCGGGTTCCGCGGCGCCAACGTCACTCTGCCGCACAAGCTGACCGCCCTGGCCGCTGCGGATCGCGCCAGCCCCGCCGCCCAGTCGATCGGCGCTGCCAATACTCTTGTGATCGATCCCTCGGGCGAGGTTTTCGCCGATAACACCGACGCATTCGGTTTTATCGAGAGCCTGCGTGCTGGCGCGCCCGATTGGCGGCCCCAAGCTGGCCCGGCCCTGGTCCTTGGCGCTGGCGGAGCTGCCCGGGCGGTGATCCACGCCCTCCTGGACGCTGGCGTCGATCAGGTGCGCCTGGCCAATCGGACGCTCGCGAAAGCCGAGGATCTTGCCGCGCATTTCGGCGCCCGGGTCGTTCCCGTCGCCTGGAACGAGCGTTCAAGCGCCTCGGCTGGAGCAGGCGTCATAGTCAATACGACCAGCCTTGGCATGACCGGGCAGCCGCCTCTCGAGCTGACCCTCGACAATGCGCCCGGGGGCGCCGTCGTCACCGACATCGTCTATGTACCGCTCGAGACCCCACTCTTGGCTGCCGCCCGGTCGCACGGGTTCGTGGCCGTCGACGGGCTTGGGATGTTGCTCCACCAGGCGCGTCCAGGCTTCCGGGCCTGGTTCGGCCGCGATGTGGCGGTCACGCCGGCGCTTCGCCACGCGGTTCTGGCGGGCGCATGATTGTTCTCGGCCTCACCGGCTCGATCGGCATGGGCAAATCGACCGCCCTCGCGGTCTTTGCCGATCTCGGCTGCCCGACCTGGGACGCGGACGCGGCCGTGCACCGCCTCTATGGGCCTGATGGGGCGGGCGCGCGCGAAATCGCCCGGCTCGCACCGGATGCGGTCGGGCCGGACGGTGTCGACCGGTCCCTGCTTCGGGCGGCGATCTTGGCGGAGCCTGCGCTTCTGACCCGGATCGAGGCGGCGATCCATCCCTTGGTCGCGGAAGACCGCGACGCATTTTTGGCCGAAGCGCGGATTGCTGGCGCGCGCATCGCGGTCTGTGACATCCCGCTGCTCTTCGAGACCGGCGCGGACAATTGGCTCGACCGGATCGCCGTGGTCTCGGCGCCGGCGGATACTCAGCGCGCCCGAGTGCTCTCTCGCCCCGGCATGACCGAGGCGGCGCTCGACGCGATCCTCGCGAAACAGGTGCCCGACGCGGAAAAACGTGCCCGCGCCGATTATGTTATCGACACCAGCCAGACCAAGGATCATGCTCGCGGCCAGATCGAGGCGATCGTTGCCGGTCTCTTGGCAGAGCAGCCCGCGGGAGAAGCGCCGGATGCGTGAAATCGTGATGGACACCGAGACCACGGGCCTCAAACCCGAGGAAGGCCATCGGATCGTCGAGATCGGCGCGGTCGAGCTGGTCAATCTTTTGCCGACCGGGCGGATCTACCACCAATACATCAACCCCGAACGGTCCATGCCCAAGGAGGCCGAGCGCGTCCATGGCCTGGACGACGTTTTCCTGGCGGACAAGCCTGTTTTCGCCCGCATCGCAGGCGATTTCGCTGATTTCATCGGCGACGCCAAGCTGGTAATCCACAACGCCGCCTTCGACATGGCAATGATCAATGCCGAGCTTGACCGGCTGGGCCATGACCCGCTACCGATGTCGCGGGCAGTCGATACTCTGGATCTGGCGCGGCGGCGCTTTCCAGGCGCGCAGGCCTCGCTCGACGCTCTCTGCCGGCGCTTCGAGATCGACAATTCAGGCCGCGAAAAGCATGGCGCGCTGCTCGACAGCGAATTGCTGGCCGAAGTTTATTTGGAGCTGATGGGCGGGCGCCAGCAGGGGCTGGTGCTGGATGCTCGGCCAACTGGACCAAGAACGGGCGCCGCGTCAGGCGCCGAAGCGCCCGAACCGGAAGCCGGCTACCGCTCGCCGCCGCGACCGCAGCCCCTGGCCCCCCGGATTTCCGAAGCCGAGCGCGCCGCCCACGACGCTTTCATCGCCGAGCTTGGCGCCGAGGGCCTCTGGACCCGCACCCCGTAGGGGGCGCTTTCAGCGCAAAGCTGCCCGGATGTCTCGATCCCTTACCAAAGCGCGACCGGGTTGATCATCATCTGAACCGCGCCTTTCAGCCGCGCCTGGCCCAGGACGAACATGAACTCCTTGACCTCCTCGGCTGCCAACCGGCCGGTGTTCATGGTCTCCAGGATGTAGATCCCGTTCTCCTTCAGGAACGTGACATGGCCGTAGAAGACCTTGTCGCCCTCGGCCGGCGGGACCGCTTCAACCCCCCAGGTATCCGCGCCCACCGCCATGACGTCGAGCGAGGCCAGATAGACCGCCGCGTCGTTGGTCAGGCCCGGCTCGCCGGATACCCAGGCGGTTGGATCGGTTTCCAGCATCGCGTCGGTCCAGCCGGTATGGAACAGGACCACATCGCCCTGCCGGATCTCGACACTCTGCGCCTGAGCCGCGGCCTGGATGTCTGCGGCGCTGATCGTTTCGCCGGCGGCCATCGCGGCGACGCCGTTATGCTTGGCCATGTCGATCAGAATGCCACGGCCCACCAAGGGCGGGATCGTATGGATCCCCAGTTTCGTCAGCCCGGTCAGCTTGGCGAAGTCCTTGCCGTCATTGCAGTTGTAATAGATCTCCGCCTCGCCCAGGTGGCCGAGGCCATCGATCTGCGGCCCGGTACCCCACCAAAGCTGGGTGACATCGTCATTATAGACGATGTGCCAGCCGAAATCGGACGTCATGTCACGGCCGTATTGCTGGTTCGGCTGCACCACTTGCAGCATCATCTTGCGCGGCGGGAAAGCCGGCATGTTCGGGTCGATGACGATGCCCAAGGGATGGCTCTTGCCCTTGGTGATCAAATTCGAGGCCATCAGCACCTGTTCCGGGGTCACGTAATTGGCCGCGCCAATCTCGTCGTCGGCCCCCCATTTCGAAGGTGCGCAGTCCTGGGCCGCGGCGGTGCTTGCGATCAGCGCCGCGGTAAGGCCTGCAATGGTGCTTGTGCGAAGAGCCGTCATGATGTCCTCCCTGAAATGTGGTCTGCCGTGGTCGCCGATATGCGTCGATAACGGCGGCCTTGCGCACGAGCGTAAGCGGGCGCTCCGATTCTCGCCATCACGCTGGTAATGAGTCGGGCTCAGGCCAGGGCCGCCAGGATCACCACGGCGAGCATCGCCAGCGCCATCGCGGCATTGATCGCGAACTGTGCCCGCTCGGGCAGGTCGAGCCGCCGGAGCGTGACCCCGGCAAAAAGCCAAGCCAGGTGAACCGGAACCCAGATCGCGTTCATGATCAGGAATTTGACCGCAACCTCGCTGGCCAGGTTTCCGGGCCAGAAGGCGAAGCCCGAGAACAGCGCCGTCGTCACCGCGTAGGCCTTTGGATTGATCGCCTGCAGCAGGACGCCGTTCGGAAATCCCGGCGCGCGCTCGGCCTCGATGAATGCGACCCGGCTGCCGGCAAAGGCGATCTTTGCCGCCAAGTACAAAAGATATGCAAACGACCCATAGAACAGCACCGAATGCACCACCGGCACGGCAAGAAGTGCCGCGGCCAGGCCGGAAACAACCGCCAGTGCGACCAGGTTCGAACCGACGAATAGCCCCGCCACATAAGCCAGCCCCGCGCGGAACCCGAACCCGGACCCGACGCCGGCGGTCGAGAGGACGCCCGGTCCCGGCGTCACGATCAGAAAGAACACGGCGGCCGCGAAGGTCAGCATCCGGCCCTGGTAGGCAGGCGCCCGCGTCCGGTCAACGGAAGGTCATCTCTCGTGAGTTCCACCCTATGGAATCTGGACCGATTCGCGGGTAAGCTGTTGATCGGCAGGCTATTCGGCGTCTCTCTGGCCCTGCCCGGACCAAATCGCGGACGGCGATGGCCTTGCTCTGGGTATGAGAGGAGATGCGCCATGAAAGTCGCCGAAATCCTGAAGCAAAAGGGTCAAGACGTAATCTCGGTCAGGTCCGAAGAATCCATCGAGACCTTCGCTCACCGGCTGAGGATGGCGCGCATCGGCGCGATGGTGGTCGTGGACGACGCGGGCGGCCTGACGGGCATCATTTCCGAGCGCGACGTGGTCCACGGCCTGGCCGAGCACGGGCCCCGCTGCCTCGAGCTGAATGTGGGCGACCTGATGACAACCCGCGTCGTCACCTGCGCCCCCGAGGACGGCATTGCGCGGATCGCGCGGCTGATGACCGAGAACCGCATCCGCCACCTGCCGGTGGTCGAGAACGGCCGTTTGGCCGGTGTCGTTAGCGTCGGCGACGTGGTCAAGAACCGGCTCGAGGAAATGTCGCTCGAGGCCAATGTGCTGCGCGACATGGCGATGGCCGGCGGCTGAGGCGCCGTCACCGGTCTTTCTTGAGATAAATGTAAAGCGCCCCGGCGCCGCCGTGGCGGGCATGAGCTTGGTATATGCCGACGATACGCCTGGCATGCGGTCCCGAGCGCAGCCAGCGCGGCACCTGCTGGCGCAACACGCCCTCTCCCCCTCCTGTTTCGGGCCGCATGAAGGGGGCCGCGTCCTCGTCGCGTGATTTGGCGCCCTTGCCGGTGATCACCAGAACCAGGCGCCGGCGTTCGCTGAGCGCCCGGCCGATGAACCGGTCGAGCGCACCGTGGGCACGCTCGGCGGTCATCCCGTGCAGATCGATCCGCGCGTCGGGTGCCCTTTCGCCACGGCGCAGCCGCTCGGCATTGCGCCGGTCGAGGCCGGGCTCGGGGCGTCCGACCTGGCTTGGCCCCGCAGGGGCCGAGATGATCCGCGATGCCGGCTCGGCCGGGCCGGTCGGCCGGACAACGCGCCGCGCCTGGCCAGACATCGTCCGACCAAGCGGGGCCGACGAGATCCTTCGCTTCGGAGTCTGGGACGGCGCCGCGTCCTTCGAGCCGCCGGTGCCCTCGGAGTCGCGGAACCCGGGGTCAAGCGGCATCGCGTCGCGCATTGCCTTTTGCCACAGCGCCCGGTCCTCGGGGCCGATACGGTTGCGGCTGCGGGGTTTCGGTCTTTCTGGCGGGTCTCCGCTCAAGGGCCGAGCGGCCTTACTCGCCGGTCGCGGTCAGCAGCCAGTTCGGATCGCGGCTGCCCATGTCACGCGAGAAGGTCCAGACATCGGTCTGGCGGCGCACCTCGTTCGGATCGCCCTCGACGATCCGGCCCTCGGCGTCGCGCACGGCGGTGACCAATTCGCCGACAAAGCGCAGCGTCAGGTCGCCTTCGCCGGTCGCCGGGTCGAACGCCGCCGCCTCCAAGCGCACATCGCGCACGCCGATAAACCGGGCTTCGACGGTCAGCCCCGAGGCATCACGCTCGGCAATCACGCCCTCGAAAGCGCGGTAGACATCCTGGTCCAGAAGCCCTTTCAGGGCCTCGCGATCGCCCGCCTCATAGGCCATGAGGATCATTTCATAGGCGCCCCGGGCGCCATCGAGAAAGCCCGGTAGCGAGAAATCCGGATCGACCTCGCGCATCCGGGTCAAGGCGGGTTTCGCGGCCTCGGGCACCGGATGGCCCATTACCTCGTCCTCGTCCTCGTCCTCGACGGCGCGCGGCGGCGGCATCGGCTGCTCGCGCGACAGATAGTCAGGCGGTGCCTCGTAGCCGGTGCGCGTTCCGATGACGGATTTCAGGCGGAACAGCACGAAGGCCGCGATGGCGAACAGGATTAAAAGCTCGATCATCTGCGCGCTCATGACTCGGCCTTTCGGCATTGCTACCGCCGCGCCGCAACGCGGCACGGCTAGCATGTCTGGGTTCTGACACTTATGTAAGTGCAGTGTCGCGCCAAGTCTATGTGTCGGGGACGGATCAGCGCGACTAATTGCAAGGGATCAAGGCCAATGCCGCTATTTCTGGTGCTTGTCGCCGTTCCGATCATCGAGATCGCGCTCTTCATCGAGGTGGGCGGCTGGCTGGGGTTGTGGCCAACCCTGGCGATCGTGATCCTGACGGCCCTGATTGGCACTGTGCTCTTGCGTGCTCAAGGACTGGCGGCGGTCGGCGATCTGCAGCGGCGCCTGCAGATGGGCGAGGATCCCAGTCCGACCATTGCCCATGGGGCGATGATCCTGGTCGCGGGTTTGCTTTTGCTCACCCCCGGGTTCTTCACCGATGGCGTCGGCTTTCTTCTTTTGACGCCGCCTGTGCGCAACGCGCTGATCGGCTATCTGAAAAAGCGGATCACCCTCGTCCAAACGTCGGTTCATGGCGGGTTCAGCGCTCAAGGTGACCGCAATCGGGGCGACCGCAATCGGGGCGCCGGCGGGCCCGGAACGGTGGATGGTGAGTTCGAGGTGGTCGATCCGCAGCCGGCCGGCCAGGACGGTGATGCATCGGGCTGGAGCCGTCCACCCAAGATTGAATGAACTTAACCGGCGCGCGGACGCATTGCGGGCCGGTGCCCGATCTGATAGGCGCCTCGTGATCCATCCGCCCACGAAGCCCAACCGGCGGCGAAGGCAGGGCGCAAGACAGGAGACATTCGTCAAATGACCGATTCCGAGTCCCCCGACGCCCAGCCGACGCCCGATCCCCAGAGCCCGCCGCAAATCGCGATCCTAGCGCATTTCGTGCGCGATTTATCGTTCGAGAATGTCGCGGCGATCGAGGGCGTGCCGGCCGAAGGCACACCGAAGATCACGGTCCAGGTCAATCTCGACGGCCAGAATATCGGCGAGGACCGGTATCAGGTGAACATGAAAATCAACGCCAAGGCGACCGCCGGCGAGACCACGCGGTTTTTGGTCGAGCTGGAATACACCGGGATCTTCTCGATCAACAACGCGCCCGAGACCCACATTCACCCGCTGATGTTCATCGAATGTCCGCGTCTCTTGCTGCCGTTCGCCCGCCGCGTGGTTGCCGACGTGACGCGCGACGGCGGCTATCCGCCGCTAATGCTCGACAACGTGGATTTCGCCTCGCTCTACCGCCAGAAGCTGGAACAGCTCCGCCAGCAGCAACAGGCCGAGCAAGCGCAGCCGCACTGAGCGGGTCCGCAAAGCAGGCTCGCGGTGGTTACTGCTTGTGATCCGAAATGATTTGGTCGATCTCGGCCGGGTTTGGCAAGGCCGGCGCGTCGATGCCGGCCATGCGCTGGCCGGCCAAATAGGCGGTCACTGCCACATGGCGCAGTTGATCGATCCTCGGGTTCTTGTCGCGAGCCATCTGGGCGAAGTTGGCTTCGGAATAGCCGTGAGGGTCGTTGAAAGGCGCGCTCGTCATAGTTTAATCCTCGCTCACACAAATAACACCACCATTCGTAGAATAACGAATTTTCACGAAAAAGAAAACATCGAGGTAATCGGCAGTTTCAATTATAAACGAATTCTTTAACCTATCAATTCGGCGCACCATGCGGAAGCGCCCGGATCATCCGCTCTAGCCCATCCAGGAACCGCGAGCGGTCGGCTCGGGTGAACGGCCGCCCGCCTCCGCCCACGCCCAGCGGGTTCGCCGAACGCAGATCCGCCATCAGATCGCGCATCGCCAGGGCGTGGCCGATATTGGACTGTGTGAATGCCTCGCCATCGGGCCGGATCGCCCGCGCCCCGGCTTCAAGACAGCGAGACGCCAGCGGGATGTCGGCCGTGACGCAGATGTCGCCAGGCCCGATCCGCTCGGCGATCCAGCCATCGGCGGCATCCGGCCCCTCCGCGACGATCACGATCTCGACCAGAGGATGAGCGCTTGGACGGATTCCGCCATCCGAAACCATGTACACTTGCAGGCCGTGCCGTTCGGCCACCCGCACCGCCTCGTCCCGGACCGGGCAGGCATCCGCATCCACATATACCGCCATGGCCGGGATATCGGCGATCCGGCCCGATTTGTCACGCGCTTCCCAGGTCCGCGCCTTGGCGCTACACTTTGGCCCGAACCCGTCCGGGGCCCCGAACCCATACAGGGCAATGCCGGCGAGGCGGGAGGGGCAGGCGAGCATGACAATCACCCGGGCTCAAGTGACGATCCTGCTCGGCGCGTTGGCGCTGATCAATTGCGGCTTCGCCGCGTTGCTGATCTGGCCGGCCTATGTGAGCGGCGCGGTCACGGGCCAGATTCCGGACTTTGCCGCCTTCTGGGCCGCGGGCGCCATGACCCTAGAGGGCACGCCGGCGCTCGCCTATGACTGGCCGGCACACCGAACGGCCGAGGTGGCGGGGCTAGGCCGGGAGTTCGATGGCTGGATGCCATGGCACTATCCGCCGACCGCCCAGGTCCTGGTGACGCCGCTGGCGGTGCTGCCTCTGTTCCCGGCGATGGCGGTCTGGCTGGCAGTGACTGGCGCGTTGTTTCTTTGGACCTGTTGGCGCATCCTGCCCGATCGTTGCGCAGTTCTGGCGGGGTTCGCCGCGGCGCCAACGGCGCTGACGCTGGTCAATGGCCAGATGGGATTTCTACTGGCGGCCGCGATGGGCCTAGCGCTGCTGAACCTCGAGCGCATGCCGGTCCGTGCGGGCACGGTCCTGGCGGTGCTCTCGATCAAGCCGCATCTGGTCGCGGCGGTGCCACTGGTGCTTGCCGCCGCCGGGCGTTGGCGGGCGTTGGCCGCGGGGGCGCTTGGGACATTGGCCCTGGCAGCGGCATCCTGGGCGCTTCTGGGCGGCGGCACCTGGGCCGCTTTCGTCACCTCGATCGAGCGGACCGCCGCGGCCTTCACCGGCGATGGCGCGGTGGTCCAGCGCTGGGTCATGGGGGCGGGCGCCTATGGCTGGTTGCGGTATCAGGGGTTCGGCTCCGGCACCGCCCTGGCGGCGCAGGGGATCGTGTCGTTGGCTGTCCTTTGGCTGACGGTCAGGGCCTGGCGCGACCGGGCGTTGGGTGCCGACATCAAGGCCGCGCTTCTGGCCTATGGCGCCTTGGCGGCGGCGCCGAGGGTGCTGAGCTATGACCTCCATATCCTGGTGATCGGGGCGCTCTTCCAGGTGCGCCATGGGCTGCGGGCTGGGTTCGCCTGGTGGGAGCTATGGCTCCTGGCCCTCGCGGCAGTTGGCGCCACGCTAAGCCTGGTCGCGCCCCCGGGCGCGATGCCGGTCCTCGCGGTCGTCCTGTTCACAGGCTGCTGGGCGGCGCGGCGTGGCATTACCGCCGGTTGACCAAGACGATCCCCACTGCCACCAGGGCCAGCGCCCCCGCGATCGTCCAGGTGATCGGCTCGCCCAGGATAAGCCGGCCGAACAGAACGCCGCAAAGCGGCGCCAGGAAGCCATAGGACGCCACATCCGAGGCCGGGTAGATCTTCAGCACCATTAGCCAGCCCAGGAACCCAATGCTGACGATGCCGATCGCCTGAAAACCGATCAGCCCCCACAGAAGCGGCGTCATCCCGTAGATCACCGGTCCCAGCATGGGCCCAAGCGCGGTCAGCACAACCGCCGAGATCGCCACCTGGTAGATCAGCTGCATCTCGGCGGTGGCATTGGATAGCCGCGTGGCCCGGGTCAGGATCACGATCCCGGCCCAGAAGACTGCTCCCGCCAGCGCCATCAGATCGCCGATGAACGCCTTGTCGCTGGCCGGCGCCTCGTTCCGGCTGAGCGCCAGCACCACGCCGCCGAAGGCCAGGACCAGCCCCGCCACCCGGCGCGGGGTCAACGGTTCGCCCGGGATCAGGAAATGTGCCCCAAGCGCCACCCAGAACGGCATGGTGTAGAGCAACACCGCCGCCCGCGCGACGCTGGTGAAGGAAAGCGACTGGTAGATGAAGATGAACTCGGTCGCGAAGAAGAGGCCGGCCAGCACTCCTGGCCAAAAACTTCCATCGATCAGGCTCAGCCGCCGCCCGGTCACCAGCGCATAGATCATGATCGGCCCAAGCGCGATCACCGAACGCAGGCCCGCCTGGAACACGGGCTGCATGCCCGTATTCACCAACTTGATCGCCACATGGTTCAGCCCCATCAGGACCGCGAATCCCACCAGCAGCGCCGCGCCGGCGGCATCGATCCTGTCCTTGCGCTCCATCGGGCCCATTGGACGGCAATCCACGTCCGGGTCAATTGCGCATGTCATGAAATCATGGTTGCGTTACGGCCAGGCCGCCAGCACAGGACCGCAGATGACAAATTCCGATCTCCCGCCTGTCTACATCACCTATCTCAACCGCTTCGACATCGAGACCCTGGCGCTGACGGATGCCGAGATCCTGGCGGCGATCGAAGAGAGCCTCGCCATGCAGGGCCGGGGCGAGACGGTGATCGAGCCTAGGATGCATATCGAGCCCCGCGCCGGGGCTGACGGCCATTTCAATGTGCTGCGCGGCTGGATCGGCGGCGGGGTCGATGCCGCGGGCGTCAAGGTGGTGGGCGATTTTGTCGACAACTACAGGCAAGGCCGCCCCTCGGAATACGGCGTGCTCACCCTTTTCGATCCGCGCATGGGCGCGCCCCGGGCGATTCTCGATGCCTCGGGCATCACCGACATGCGCACCGGCGCCATGACCGCGGTGGGCGCCAAGTATCTGGCCCGGCAGGACGCCAAGGTGCTCGGCAATATCGGCGCGCGCGGCAGCAGCTATTGGAACGTTCGGCTGCTGGACCACCTTTTCGATTTCGAGGAGATCCGCGTCCATTCACGGCGTCCCGAAAGCCGCAACCCCTTCGCCGAGCGCCTGAGCCGCGATCTCGGCAAGACTGTCGTGGCGACCGAGGACTGGGAGAGTTGCCTGAAGGACGCGGATATCATCGTCGAGGCCTCGCGCCTCTCGGCGCCCGAGCCCCTCTTCAAGACCGAATGGGTCAAGCCCGGCGCCTTCGTCGTACCCTACGGCACCATGAGCGCGGTCGAGATCACCCTGACGGATGTGATGGACAAATTGGTGGTCGACGATTGGGGCCAGTGCAAGGGCGGCAAGTTCGGCGCGCTCCGCGCCCATGTGGAGGCGGGGAAACTCAGCGAAGAGACCCTGCATGCCGAAATGGGCCAGGTCGTTGCCGGCTCGAGGCCAGGGCGCGAAAGACCGGACGAGACCATCCTGTTCTGGCACCGGGGCCTGTCACTTTCCGACATGGCCCTGGGCCACGCGATGCTGAAGAAGGCCGAGCGCGTGGGGCTCGGCCAGCGGCTCAGGTTCTGCTGACAGTCTTGCCTGCGCCGGTAGGGCGGGGTTTCACCCCGCCATTTATCGGTTGGGTTCGCGCCGGCTACCGGGCACGCCGGAGCGCGCTTCTAGGCATCCAGAATGTGCCAGATGCCGACCTAGCTCAATTGGTGCACAAGCATCGATTGAAGCCGACGCTCCGGCGCCCGCATCCGGGTTTGACCAAAAGCCGAAAAAACGCCATGCGCGCGCCGCGCTTTAGGTGCCGTTTGACTGCCTCAACCCAATTAGATTGTTTCCGTCGAGGCGTCGCAGTGTAAACCCGGCACGAGAGCAGATCTCGGTTGCTTCGGTGTTATCGCCGTGCTCACCCCAATCCTCAAAGATGATGCACCGCGTTCGAGACAATGTCTGGGCACCCCCCTTGAAGGCGAGGGCCTCTGCACCCTCCAGATCGACTTTGAGCACATCAATCTGCGGCAGTTCGCGCGTAACAATGTCAAGGGTCGTGGTCCTGACCGGAACATTTTCGAGCCGGTCAGCAATTGGCTCCCGTGGTATGATGCTAGTCTGTCCAGGCAATCCTCGCGGCATGGTCGCAATGATCTCTCGACCCGGCATATCGGAAAGGGCCTCTTCGACCACTTGAACCCAGTTCAATCCGTTTTCCACCAGATGAGCATGGAGGCGGGACGCCGTCTCCGGCATCATCTCAATGGCGACGACCTGCCCATCTGGCCCTACCCGTCGCGCACCAAAGACCGTGAAGCCTCCAATATTGGCGCCAGCATCCACAAAAACGCCACCAGGATGCAGCCGGTCAGCCAGGACTTCGCGCAGGCCGCCTTGCGCGGATGGCAGAACATGCCACAAATCATCAAGCCCGCGACGGCAGAGAAATCGGTCGCTTCCGTTGACCCGGATCTTCACGTCGAAACAAAGTTGCGGATCGAGCCACAGATCGAGATCGGTCAATGCAGTGATTGGAGCAACAATCGCACTTGCATAAAGTTTGATTGCCTCGCTCGTCCCATCCCCGCGGGCTTCTCTCAGCACATTTACCCAGTGCCCGAGGCGCCAAATGTATGTCGAGATACGTCGGAGCAGCACCCATATTGGACGCGGCATCCAACGTCGGACGCTCTCCTTAAAATCCAGCATCCACACGCCTCCCGCCTTGCAGGCACTTTAGCGAGTATCCGATTTTTTCGTCAGTCTGTCCGGCTAGGTGTCCACTACGTCTAGATTGGGTCAGAAATACACATTCACCTCGGCTCGGAATCACGTCCCGCATGCGCCGCTCGACGGACATTCGCAATCAGCGCACGAATGGCCGATGGCGGGATGAAACCCCGCCGTGCAGGAACTACTCCGCCTTCGTCGCACCGCCGCGCCAATTGTCTGGAAGCAGGTCGATCGGCAGCGGCACGATCACCGTCGAGGTCCGGTCGGTGGCGATGTCGCTTAGCGCGTTGAAATAGCGCAGCTGCATCGCGTTCGGCTGCTCGGCCAGCATCCGGCCGGCCTCGACCAGCTTGGCCGCCGCCTGCTGCTCTCCCTCGGCGTTGATGACACGGGCGCGGCGCAGGCGCTCGGCCTCGGCCTGTTTGGCGATGGCCCGGACCATGCTGTCATTGATGTCCACATGCTTGATCTCGACATTGGCGACCTTGATGCCCCAGGCGTCGGTTTGCCGGTCCAGGATCTCCTGAATGTCCACGTTCAGCTTGTCGCGCTCGGCCAGCATCTCATCGAGCTCGTGCTTGCCCAGCACCGAGCGCAAAGTGGTCTGCGCCAGCTGGCTGACCGCCGTCGCGTAGTCGGCGACGTTCAGGATCGCCCGCTCGGGATCGATGATCCGATAGTAGATCACCGCGTTGACCTTCACCGAGACATTGTCGCGCGAAATCACGTCCTGGGTCGGCACGTCCTCGACAAAGGTGCGCAGATCGGTCCGCACCACCTGTTGGACAACCGGGATCATGATCACGAAGCCCGGGCCGCACACCCGGGTGAAGCGCCCCAGCGTGAACATCACGCCGCGCTCGTATTCCCGGAAAATGAAGATCGCCTGCGAGAGGAACAGGATGACCAGCAAGGCGCCCAAGAGATAGAGCATACTGTCGAAGAACATGACGGACATGGGCTTGCGCCTCCTTGCTACTGGTCGGTTTCCAAATCGCTTTCGGGTGCATTCGCGTGATCGACCAAAAGCGTCAGCCCGTCGACTCCGCGCACGCGCACAGCCTCACCGGTCGAGGGCGCGGGCGCGCCACCGGCGCTCCGGGCCCGCCAAAGCTCGCCCGCCGCCCAGACATGGCCGCTGGCGCCCGACCAGTCCTGCACCTGCGCAAGGCCTCCGATCACCCGGGCGATATCCGCCCGCGCCGGGCGCCGATAGGCCCTCAGCGTGAAGCCGAGCAGCAGGATCAGCACGCTGGCGCTGATCGCCGCCATGACCCCGATCACCCACCACGAGATCTGGTAGCCTGGCGCGTCGGTGTCGATCAGCATCGCCGAGCCGAGCACGAAGGCGGCCAGCCCGCCGAAGCCCAGAATTCCGAAGGTGGGCGTGAAGGCCTCCGCGACCATGAAGACGACCCCCAACATGATCAGGGCCAGACCGGCGTAGTCCAACGGCAACTGGTTGAGCGCGTAGAGCCCAAGGGTCAGGCTGATCGCGCCGACGACGCCGGGCACGATGCTGCCCGGGTTCCAGAATTCGAAGATGATGCCGTAGAAGCCCAGCATCATCAGGATCAGCGCGACATTCGGGTTCGACAGCACGCTCAGCAGACGGGTGATGCCATCGATCTCGACGGTCTCGATCGCCAGACCCTCCGTGGCCAGGCGGCGCTCGGCGCCGTTGATGGTGACGCTGCGCCCGTCCAGCGCCTCGAGCAAAGCCTCGGCATCGTCGGCGACCAGGTCGATCACGCCCTGCTCCAACGCCTGCGCCGAGGAAAGGCTCGCCGCCTCGCGCACCGCCTTCTCGGCCCAGTCGGCGTTGCGCCCATGCATTTCGGCCAGGCTGCGGATGAACGCGACGGCGTCGTTGGTCGCCTTCGCGGCCATCGCTTCGTCAGGTGCCAAGCCGCGAATTTTTTCCAGGACCTTGGATTCGGCTGTCTCTTTCTCCGCCTCCGAGGTATCCGGTTTCGCACCTTCTTCGGCCGCGCCGGGGTCAGGCTCTCCCTTGGGCTCGTCTTTCGGTGCGCCGGGCATGCCGATGGCGACCGGCGTGGCGGCCCCCAGATTCGTGCCCGGCGCCATGGCCGCTACATGGGTCGCGTAAAGGATATAGGTGCCGGCGCTGGCCGCATGGGCGCCGGGCGGCGCGACATAGCCGACAACGGGAACGGGCGAGGCGAGGATCTCCGCGATCACGTCGCGCATCGCATCGGCCAATCCGCCAGGCGTGTAGATTCGCAGAATGACCACTTCAGGCCGGCGCTCGCGTGCGGCCTCGATCACCCGCTCGATGTGCCGCGTGGTCGCCGGGCCAATCGGCCCTTCGATCGCGGCGTGAAGCGCGATTCGGTTTGTCTTCGCAGTATCCGTCGCCTGGCCGGATGCCATCGGGGCCCACAGCGCCGTAACAAGGCCAAGCGCGGCGGCCGCCAACAGGAGCCGGCCAAGCGCGTGGCCGATAACCATCGGTGTCTCCTTAGCTTTAATATATGCCACTCATCGCCCTGCAACAACGGAGCGCGCCCGGACCCGCTGTTCAGCGCGTTGAACCATGCTAAGCATGGGGGCCAGTCACCGCGCCAATGCTCGACGAGACGCCGCCCATGCTCCAGCCCGCAGCCTCGATCCATCGCCTCGGCACCGAATCTGCCTTCGAGGTTCTGGCCCGGGCCCAGAGCTTGGCGGCCGAGGGTCAGGACATCATCAATCTCGGCATCGGCCAGCCGGATTTCCGCACGCCGGAGCATATCGTCGAGGCCGGAATCAAGGCGCTGAGGGACGGCCATCACGGCTATACGCCCGCCAACGGTATCCCGGCGCTGCGTCAGGCGGTGGCGGCGGACCTCGAGAAACGCCATGGCGTGGCGGTGGACCCGGATCACGTCGTGGTCCAGCCGGGCGGCAAGCCCACCATGTTCTTCGCGGTTTTGATCTTCGGCGAGCCGGGCGGCGAGATCATGTATCCAAACCCGGGCTTTCCGATCTACGAGTCGGTCATCAAGTATTCGGGCGCCACCCCGGTGCCGATTGCGCTGGAAGAGGCGAAGGGCTTCGCCTTCTCCGCCGAGGCGGTGCTGGCGCAGATCACGCCCCAGACGCGGCTGATCATCATCAACAGCCCGGCCAACCCCACCGGCGGCGTGACGCCGAAGGAAGAGATCGATGCCCTGGTCGCCGGGCTGGCGGCGCACCCCCATGTGGCGATCCTCTCGGACGAGATCTATTCCCAGATGCTCTATGACGGGCGGACCCATGTCAGCCTGCTGCAGTATCCTGAGATCCGCGACCGGCTGATCATGCTGGACGGCTGGTCGAAGACTTATGCGATGACCGGCTGGCGGCTCGGCTACGCGGTCTGGCCCGAGAGCCTGGTGGACCACGCGACCAGGCTCTGCATCAACGACCATTCCTGCGTTAATGCCGCCACCCAATTTGCGGGGCTCGCGGCGCTGACCGGGCCGCAGGACGCGGTCCAGGATATGGTCGCCGCCTTCGACGAGCGGCGCCGGATCATCGTATCCGAGCTGAACCAGATCGCGGGCTTCCGCTGCGCCGACGCGGCGGGCGCCTTCTACGCCTTCCCCAATATCGAGGGCACCGGGCTGACCGCGCGCGAGGCCCAGGACAGGTTTCTGACCGAGGCCGGCGTTGCCACCATCGCCGGAACCAGCTTCGGCGTCTGGGGCGAGGGCTATCTGCGCCTATCCTACGCCAACAGCATCGAGAACATCCGCGCGGCGCTGGGGCGGATCAAAGGGTGCCTTTGATGGACCTCGAAGACGGCTACTACCAGGTCGAGGCGCTGGACGCGGATACATTCGCGATCGGCGAGCCGCTCTATAAGCAGCAGAATTGGAGCTTCCTGCTGATCGGCACCGATCGCGCGCTGCTTTTCGATACCGGCTCGTATTTCGGAGACATAACCGGGGTCGTCGGGCGGCGGGTGCAAGTTCCGCTGACCGCCATGCCCTCGCATATGCACTACGACCACCTGGGCAACGTGCTGCGTTTCGGCCACGTTGCGCTGCCAGATCTGCCGGTCCTGCGCGCCTGTGCCGAGGGCGACTGGGTCGAGCCAACCGAGACCCTGTTCCTGGGCGTGCACGAGAACCGCGAGGCGCCGCGGTTCCAGGTGAATGAATGGCTGGAGATCGGCAGCCGGGTCGATCTCGGCGGCCGGGTGGTGGAACTCATCCACACGCCCGGCCATACGCCGGACAGCGTGTCGCTATGGGAGCCCGTCCGTGAGCGCCTTTATGCCTCGGATTTTCTGTGCCGGGGGCAGCTCTACGGCCATACGCCCGGGGCGCGGCTGGACCAGTATCTGGCGACCGCACGCCGGGTCGCGGCGCTGATCGGACCTGGCACCGCGATCTATGGCGCCCATGGCAATGCAGGGCCGGATAAAACAGGTGGCGACCGCCCGTCGGAGCCGCCGCTTCTGGACCTCGGCGACCTGACGGCGCTGATCCGGAATTTGGAGGCGTTGGAGGCGGACCCGCCGAAGCTCAGCGGCGATCAGACTGTGATCGTGCCGGTCTCGGACCGGACCGAACTGGTCGTCGGCGCCGAGGGGCTGGTCCTGGGCGGATGATCCGATAGCGCCAATGCCCCGGACCTGATCCCGAGCCTAGGTGAGAATCTCTCGCACTGCTGCTCCATGCCCCGGATCAAGTCCGGGGCACGGTGGGGGCCGTACAGCGTGCTTCTCTTGAAGATCATGTGAATAAGTTTTATTTACCGGATTGGACGGGTTATGATTTTATATCACTTATAGGACCTGTGAAAATGAAAATCCACGTCATTCACGAGAACGCCGCCTGGACCCAGCCGCTGTTCGAGGCGCTGGAGGCGCGGGGTCTGCCTTACGAGGACTGGCATCTGGACAACGGCCTGGTCGATCTGGAGGCGATGCCGCCCGAGGGCGTCTTCTACAATCGCATGAGCGCCTCGTCGCATACCCGTGACCACCGTTTCGCGCCGGAGCTGACGCGGATGACGCTTGCCTGGCTCGAGGCCCATGGCCGGCGCACCGTCAACGGATCGGGCGCGATCCGGCTCGAGATCGACAAGATGGCGCAATATGCGGCGCTCGCTGCCCACGGCATCCGCACGCCGCGCACGATTGCCGCGGTGGGCCGGAACCAGATCATCGCTGCGGCGCAGGCTCTGGGTGAGACGCCGTTCATCCTGAAACCGAACCGCGGCGGCGCGGGCGCTGGCGTCATGCTGGTCGAGAGCCTGGACCGCTTGGCCGCGATCCTCGACGATCCGGCCACCGAACAGCCTTTGGACGGCACCTGGCTGGTGCAGCAATATATCCGTGCCGCCGAGCCCGCGATCATGCGCGCCGAGTTCATCGGCGGGCGTTTCTATTACGCAGTGCGGGTGAACACGAGCCAGGGCTTCCAGCTCTGCCCGGCGGATGCCTGCGACCTGCCGGATGGACGTGAGCGTTTCGAGATCGTCGCAGGTTTCGACGACCCGGTGCTGGAGCGTTATCGGGCGATGATCGCCGCAAACGGGATCGAGGTCACGGGCATCGAGTTCATCCGCGACCGCGCGGGCAGGGTTTTTACCTACGACGTGAACACCAACACCAACTACAACAGCCAGGCCGAGGCGAAACTCGGCGTCTCGGGCATGGGCTGTTTGGCGGACTTCCTGGGCGCCGAACTGGCAAAGCTCCACCGCGAAGCGGCGTGAGCGGGGCGTCTAACGGCGGAGCCGGTAAAGCGTGAACCGCCCCGACTCCGAGACGGTTTCCCCGTCCACCGGCAGGGCCGTTGCCTCGGGCCGCTCGCCGGCCGCGCGGATCGCCAGCACATAGCCATCGCTGGCCGTCAGCAGGCCCGCGTCGGGGCTGCGGTTGGCGCCCTGGGCCAGCCAGTCCTGCCATAACGCACGGCCCGGCGCGGCCAGTTCGATCGGCTGTTGACCCCGATGGGCAAAGACGGTTGGTACGGGCGCGCGCCGCGCGGTCACCGCATAAGCCGCAGCGTGCAACGCCGCGGGAGGCTGGAAAGCGGTCGTGATCGCGGCTCTGGTCGGATAAGGCACCAGCTCGCGGCCTTCGGGCAGTCGCTCGAGGACGGTTGCAAGGTCACCAAAGACCTGGTCGCTCGCGCGCCAGGCCCGGTCGGCCAGGATCGCTGCCCCGGTATTCAAGATTACCGCCGCGAGGCCCAGCGCGATCGCCGTGCGCGGCCTGCCCATCGGGCCCTCCGCCGCCGCGGCCAGGACCAGGCCAAGGGGCGCGATAAGCCGCCAATCCGCGTTCTGCGAGGTCATCAGCCGGTCCGGCAGAAGCCAATAGAGCAGGAAAAGCGCCGCCAAGGGCCAGCGCATTGCCGGGTGCACCATCCGTCCGCCCCAGGGCCGCGCCAGGATCACCGGGCTAAGCGCCGCCAGCGCCAACACGAAATGCGCGACCGAGAGACCGGGGAGCAGCGCCAGCGCCAGCATGGCCAGCTTCTCGGCCGGTCCGCGAAAGACGATGGCGCCCGTGCCATCCCCCGACGGGCCGGCCAGCAGCAGAATGAACGGCAACAGGAAGGCCAACGCTTCCGGCAGCGCCGCCCGGATCGCCCCTCCGCGCCAAGCTGTGGAGATCGCCGAGAGCAGAACGAAGACCGCGAAAATCCCCAGCGCATAGAGATGGCAGATGAACAGCACCAGCGCCATCGCCTGGACCAGCGCGAAGCGCACCCACGGCCCCAGCCCGCGCAACCCATGCCACAGCGCCACTCCCCAGATCGCCAGCCCCAACCCGAGCGAAAACGATAGAAACCCCATTTGCAGCGCCCGGTGGAAAACCAGCGGCCCGGCTAGAAGCGGCAAGACCGAGATCCGGCCGTAGAGCGCCCTGTGCAGTGCCATCGGCGCGCTGAAACTGACGGCGATGACAAGCCCGACGAAGACCCGGCCCGCCGTCTCGACCGGCATGATCTGGGCCAGTGCCAGACCGATGAGATCGAATCCCAGATTTGGGATCAGCGCCCATTCGATCCGGTAATACCGCGACAGCACCGGGTCGCCAGGGTTGGCCAGAATGAAGAGCCGCGCCAGATGGTTCGGGTAATCGACGAAGGGCGGATATGCGTTCAGCGCGACAGGCGCCAGCAGGACCGCCAAGCAAAGGCCGGCGAAAATCGCGCTCAGGCGCACGGGGTTCTGCTGTGCCTCGATGGTTCCTGCCGCCTGTGGTTCATCCCGGGGCGTCTCGCGCGTCCCTTCGGCCGAAGGATGCCAGCCCGCGCCCCCGCGCACAAGGCGGCCCGTTCAGGCGGCCTCGCGCCTCAGCGCCTGGCACAGGCAATGCACCCCGCCGCCGCCCAGCGTGAACATCGACATGTCTGGCTCGTAGACCTCGAAGCCCCGGGCGCGCATATCCGCGTTCAGCTTATCGGCACCCTTCATCGACAGCACCTTGCCGTGGCCCAGCGCCACCAGGTTGACGCCCAGGTTCTTCGCCTCGCCGTAACCCACATCGACGAAATCGAACCCCTTGGCGCGCATCCAGTCGATCACCCATCCCTCCAGCGCGTCCAGGCAGGCGACGGCCAGTTTCGGTGCCAATGGCACCACCAGCCCGTCCATATGGACGAACTCACGGCTGATCGGCGCGACTTCCACGTCCCAACCTTTGTCGCGGACCCAGCCCGCCACCTGTTCCGAACCCGCCTGCTCCGAGCGTTCGCCGCAATAGCCGATCAGCACGGCGCCGGGCTCCAGGATCACGAAGTCGCCGCCTTCGAAATGCCCGGCGGTGACATGTTTCCAGATCGGGATGCCGTTCTCCTGGTAGAACTTGATCGCGGTCACGTAATCGGCCCGGCGGCATTTCAGCTGCATATGGCAGATGATCGCGCCCCAGGGGGTCATGACGCTGGAATCGCGGGCAAAGAAGTTCCGGTGCAGCACCGGATCGGCGTCCAGATAGTGGCAGGCGACCCCGGCCTCCTCATAGATCCGCACCATCTCGGCATGCTGCGCCATCGCGGTCTGCAGGTCGAACTTGACCCCGGTCTTGTGTGCGTTCGCCAGCGTGCGCCCGATCAGCGGCCCGGCCTCGACCCATTGGTAATATTCCGGCTTGCCCAACAGCACATCGCTGAGCGGGCCATAGTCGTTGTCGATACCCCAATCCATTTCAGTCCACCTCCAGAAACCGCAGCATGTGCCCCGCCACCGCCGGTCCGTCCTCCAGCAGGATCGCGTGCTTGAGCTTGGGCAGGATCACCAGCTCCGCATTGGGCAGGGCCCCGGCGATCCCGCGATTGAGCCTGGGGTTGCAGCCGCCGTCATTCTCGCCGGTCAGTACCAGGGACCGGGCGGTCACCTCGTGCAACCAGGGCATAATCTCGGTGCCCGCATATATGCGGAAGACATTCAGGAAGACCGCGCGGTCCGTATCGACCACCTGTTTCAGGCGCCGCTGCACGATATCTGGCCGCTCGCGGGCGAAGTCATCCGTGTACCAGCGGCCGATCAGGGTATCGAGCACTTGCTCCACGCCCTTCTCCTCCATCGCGCGCACAACGCCCCAGACCTTGGCGCTGTCATCCTCGGTCCGCCCCGCGGCGGTCGAGAGCAGCCCCAGCGACAGCACCCGGCCGGGATGCGCCCGCGCATAGGCCGGCCCGATCATGCCGCCGAGCGAATGACCGGCGAAATGAGCCTGCTCGAACCCGGTCCGCTCGCGCACCCGCTCCAGGTCCACCACCAGATCGTCGAGCCCGAATTCACCGCCGGGCATCGGCGAGGCGCCATGCCCGCGCAGGTCGTAGCTGACCACCGTGAAATGCCCGCTGAGAATGGGCGTCAGGAACCGCCAGACGTCGCGCGCCGCGCCGATCCCGTGGATCAGGAACAAGGGCGGCCCCGCGCCTTCGACCGAGTAATCGCAATCGATTGCTTGGTTCATGGCGCGCCAGATGCCTTGTCGGATGCCAGGATGCCGGCGGCCGACCAATTCTCATGTGCAACCTCGATGATATGGACCTTCACCCCTTCCGGATCGCCCCCACAGGTGCTCAGAAAGCCGTCGGTGAGCGCGCGCACCAGGGCACGCTTCTGGTCGAGGCTGCGTCCCTCGAACATTTCGACCCGGATCATCGGCATGGGCGGTCTCCTCTGTGGCTGTCAGCTTTGGGCCATCGCCGGCGCGGGCTTGGCGAAATGCGGCATCACCTCCTCGGCGAAGCACTGGATGCAGTCCAGCGTATCGGCCTGGCTGGCACCGAAATTGATGTTCAGGATCACCCGGTCGATGCCCGCCGCGGCATACGGCCCCAGCTTGTCGATCATCTCAGGGACAGTGCAGATCAGCAGGCTCTCGTCCAATTCCTCGATCGTTTGGCTCCGCGGCAACGGCGCGATCATGCCGTTCTCGACCAGCCCGGGCCCCGAGCGAATATTGTCGAACCGGCTGTAATATTCATGCGCCGCCTCCAGCTTTGCCCGGCGGTCCTTCCCGTCGCGGCCGATGAAGGCGACCCGCGACAGCGACAGGGTCAAATCGCGCCCGTCCTCGCCCATTTCGGCCTTGGCGCGATGAAACGCGTCCACCTGGTCCAGCATTAATTGGTGGTCGCCCGCCAGGGGCGTGGTCTGGATGTGAAAACCTCGCTTGGTGCAGGCATGGATCCCGTCCGGGACCAGCACCGCCATCATGATCGGCGGCCCGCCCGGGCGCACGGGCCGGGGCATGATCGTCAGTGGATCGAACTTGTAGAAATCCCCGTCCCACGAGACCTCTTCCTCGCGCAGCAGCGTCGTCAACACGTCGAGGGACTCGTTGAACTTGTCGCGGCTCGCCTCCATCGGCACGCCCAGGCGCTCCATCTCGTAGGCCCAGGCGCCGCGCCCGACCCCCAGCATCAGCCGGCCCTGGGTGAAAATGTCGGCCACCACCAGCTCTCCCGCATAGATGCGCATGTCGTGCAGCGGCAGCACCACTACCGAGGTCATGATCTTCACCCGTTCCGTCGCATCAGCGATCTTGACCGCGAATTGCAGCGGCGCGGGCATCAGCAGGATATTGATCAGGTGATGCTCGGTGACCGAGACCGCGTCATAGCCCAGCCGGTCAGCCAGGACCGCCTGTTCCAGCATGTCGGCGTAGAGCCGGTCGCCCCCATATCTCTTGTCCGGGTAATAGGCGGAAAGCTGGATGCTGAAGTCCATTGGCGCGCTCCCTCGGTAGTGTTGCGTCAATCGTTAACCGCATGTGGGACCGCTGGGAACGGTATTTCGCCTAAGGGGCGGTGGTTGGGAAGTGTCCCGGTGCGAAGCGGGACGAAGCGGTCGTTTAGGCAACGTTCTCAAATGTCCGGTTTGATCCCGATTGCTGCCGTAGGGGCTATGTCGGTCTCGTGCCAACAAGCGACATAGCCATACGGCAAGAGGAGTATGCGCCCGGTGTCATTCGGTCAGAAACTGCTCCATCTCGATGCGCGTCTCTTCCGCGATACCAAGAATCCAGCGACGGAACCGGCGCAGCGTAGGTAGGTCAGTCTTGGCCGGTGGATAGGCGATGTCATAGCCAAATCGGGTCGGGATCGCGCTGCGTGCACCCAATGGCGCCACGAGTCGGCCGGCCCGAATGTCATCGAGCGAATAGCTGAGACCCGCCAGCGCGAGCCCGTGGCCGGACAGCGCGGCGCCAAGCGTCGTTGCTGACTGGTTGAAGCGCGATCCGTCCTGGAACTCTGACGGTACCAGGCCGAAGTGTTCGGCCCAGGTTGGCCATGTCGCCCAAGCAGTGTCTGCGGTTTCGCCCTCAAGGTGAACGAGTGGAAGCCCTCGCAGATCCTCGAGTCCCCTGATCGGACGTGCTCCGTTTGCAAGCTCCGGCGCGCAGACGGGAAGCACCCATTCGGCGAAGAGTCTGTCGCACTGCAACGCACGATAAACCCCAGGACCGAAGCGCACCGCGAGATCTGCCTCCCCTGCGGCGATGTCGAGGAGCCGCATCGTCGTATCGAAAGCAAGTTCCACGTCCGGGTATCGTTCGTAGAAGACCGGTAGGCGCGGTACAAGCCACCTGATCGCGAAGGTCGGGGCGACGCTGATCCGAATGCGCTCGGTCTCTGCGCCCGGCAGCAGCGCCCGGAGCCCCTCACGCATGCTCGCCAGGCCGTTGCGCAGGATCGGGAGGCTCTCCCGGGCCGCATCTGTCGGGACGAGCCCGCTGGTAGTGCGTCGGAAGATCGGGGTGCCGACCATAGCCTCAAGCCCGCGGACCTGCTGGCCGACAGCCGCCGGCGTCACGCCGAGCTCCTCAGCAGCCTTGCCGAAGCTGCCTAGACGTGCTGTTGCCTCAAAAGCGCGTAGTGCGCGGAACGGAATGCTCACATTCAGCCTCGATCTATCCCGAAAAGATTTCCTATCTACAGCAAAGATAATCTGACTTTGCAGAATTGCTGCTTCAAGGGAAGATATTCCAAATGTTGTAGGAGAAGCGCGCAATGGCAGAGTTCAGCGGCATAAGTTCGGAACATGAGGCGTTCATTGCTGGGCAGAAGATTTTCTTTGTTGGGACCGCCGCGCCCGAGGGTCGCGTCAATATCGCGGTCAAAGACATGGCTTCGCTCTCAGTGATCGGACCGAATCGTATTCTCTGGCTGAACCTCACTGGGGCAGAGAACGAAACTGCGGCGCATCTGCTTGAGTCAAAACGGATGACGATCATGTGGTGCTCGTTTGAGAAGCGGCCGCTCGTGCTTCGCGCTTACGGGTCCGCGGAGGTGGTGCATCTCGCTGACGAGGAATGGGACGTCTGTGCCGAAGTCATCGCCCCTGCGCCGGGCGCCCGGCAATACGTGAACCTGGCGGTAGATTTTGTCCTTACCTCCTGCGGCTTTGGCGTTCCGCTCTATGCGTTCAATGGGCATCGCGACACGCTGCGTCGCTGGGCCATAGGCCGCGGCGACGATGGACTGCGCGAGCACTGGGCCGAGTACAACGCCGTAAGCCTCGACGGAAAACCAACGAGAATCACCGCCTAGGGTCGATTCATGTCCGTGGTCATGAGGGTCTGACTGTCGTGATTGGGTCAGAAGTACACGTAGCGCGCACTCTCCGAGCGTCCGGCTTGCCGCCCATTGCTGCCATTCGGATGCGGTGCAGCATTTTGTAGTTTGGGCTCAAAGCGGACAACTTCAAACTGAGACCCCGCCGGGAATTGACACGCGCGCGCACTTCCGTATAAGCGCGCAATTCGCCGTCCGTTGGGGCGGTGGGGACCACCCGGCGACCCGTGGCCCGCGCAAGCGGGATCCTGTCGCCCCGAAGGCCAATCGGGCCTTGTTGGGGAAAGGAGGGCGCCTGAACATTTGATGAGGAGAAGAACGTGACCAAGCGCACGTCCGCCAAGCACAAGCTCGACCGCCGCATGGGCGAGAACATCTGGGGCCGCCCGAAAAGCCCCGTCAACCGCCGCGAATACGGCCCCGGCCAGCACGGCCAGCGCCGCAGGGGCAAGATGTCGGATTTCGGCATCCAGTTGCGCGCCAAGCAGAAGCTGAAGGGCTATTACGGCGACCTGACCGAAAAGCAGTTCCGCCGCATTTATTCGGATGCCGAGCGCCAGCGCGGCGATACCGGCGAGATGTTGGTCGGCCTCTTGGAGCGTCGGCTCGACGCGGTCGTCTACCGCGCGAAATTCGTGCCCACCATGTTCGCCGCGCGCCAGTTCGTGAACCACGGCCATGTGAAGGTCAACGGCCAGCGCGTCAACATCCCCAGCTACCGGATCAAGGAAGGCGACACGATCACGCTTTCCGAGAAGGCCAAGCAGATGGCCCTGGTGCTGGAAGCCATGCAATCGGCCGAGCGCGACGTGCCCGAATACGTCGAGGCCGACCACAATAAATTCACCGCCACCTATCTGCGTGTCCCGGCGTTGGGCGACGTGCCCTACGCGGTCCAGATGGAGCCGCACCTGGTGGTCGAGTATTACGCCAAGAACTGATCCGGCAGATCCGGGCGAAGGATTTTCGGCCAGCCCCCAGGGCTGGCCATTTTCGTTTCGCGGGTCAGGGTGATCGGCGCGGATTTTGCGTCAAGAGGACCAAATCCAAGGCTCATTATGAGCCTCAACAGCGGTGAAAGCGGTTCGCTCATTTCCAAGCCATTACACTCTCCGCCATTCCGGCGCCGTTACATTTCCGTCATCCCCGCGCGGTTACACTTTCTGTCATCCCCGTGCAGGCGGGGATCTTGTTACGTCCGCCGAGATCCGCCGCCTTCGCGGAGGATGACGGTTTGTGCCGCTAATGTATTGATTTTAGGTTAATGTTAACATTTTTGTTCTTTGAATTCAGAAAGATAACAAGAATCTCACGTGTGAGAATCCAGGGTCAGAGCCCCGCAAAGCCCGATGGCAGGCTGGGTTCGTCCTCCGGTTCCGCCAGGCGTGGGCGACCGGTGGCGGTGGCGGTGACTATGGCCTCGATGACCATCGTCTTGCCCTCGATCGTGGCCTCGCTCACATCGGCCTCGAGCGTCACATGGACCGCGCCCGCCCCGGCCTCGGCCGCGGCCATCCGGGCCGCCGCTTCCAGCGCCGCCTCGGCCCGGCCTCGGGCGGTTTCCAGATTGGTGAAATCCTCCGCCCCATCCGGCAAGTGCAGGCGGAAGCGGCCCTCGGCCGGGCACGAGATCGTAGCGCTGCGGGCGATCCGCACCTGGCCCACCACGGCGCCGATCGCGTTGGCCACGTCTGCGTGCTCGGGCACCGCGTCCTCGCCCCCCACCATCTCGGCAACCGCCGGGTAGTAGGCCGGGGCCGAGGCGCCGAGACCGACCAGTGGCGCCCCCAGCGTCAGGCTCGGCCGCACCAGGCCCGCGTGACGGTCAAGCGCCGACTGGGCCAGGAAGCTGCGGCTCGGCTCGGCCTGCTCGAATCCGTCCTCGGCGAAGGCGGCGTCCAGCACCACCTCGGCCGAGCGGCGGGTCAGGGCGTAGATGATCCGGCGGCAGAGCGCTTGCGTATCCTCGGCAACCCGCTTGCCGTCATTGCCGCGCTGGCGCGCGAAAAGCCGGGCCACCTTCTCGGCCGCCGCCCGATCCCAGGCCGCGTGGATGCCCAGAACGTGGGCCGCGTCCGAGGGGGTCAGCCCCGAGACCATGACCAGGCCGCGCGCCACCAGCTTTCGCAACGCCGTGCGCAGAAGCCGCGTCCGCAAGACCGCCCCGGCGGGCCGTGGCCCCACGGCCAGGGCATCGAGGATCTGGGACTCGTGCGCCGCCAAACCGGCGGGCCTCGGCAGGCTTTGCGGCACCAGGAACCGCCCATCCAGATCGGTGTTGAGCTCGGTCGCAAGCTGGGTGTCCAGCGTCTCGTGCACCAGCGCCGGATGCTCCGCCGCCAGCAGCGCGACCGGCACCATCCGGCGGGGCCCCAGCAGGATCCTGGTCTCGAGCCCGACCGGGTTCAAATGCACCTCCGAATCGCCGCCGAGCCCGTGGGTGGTCATGCCGACCGCCTCGACCGTCGTCCGCCAACCGCCGACCCTGGCTCCTTGCGGGTCCAGCCGCGGGCGGCCGCCGGTCAGGATCGCGATATCGGTCGTCGTGCCGCCGATATCCGACACGACCGCGTCCTCAAGCCCGGTCAGCCAAGCCGCGCCGACGATGCTGGCGGCGGGGCCCGATAGAATTGTCTCGATCGGGCGCACCCGGGCGAAATCCGCCGACACCAGGGCGCCGTCGCCGCGCACCACCATCAGGGGGGCCTCGATGCCCCGCTCGGCCAGAATGCGCTCGCCCGAGCCGATCAGGCGGTCGATCATACCGATCAGCCGCGCGTTCAGAAGCGCGGTCAGCCCCCGCTTCGGCCCGCCGATCCGGGCCGAAAGCTCGTGGCTGCAGGTGACCGGACGCCCGGTCTTGGCCCGGATCAGATCGCGCGCCGCGATCTCGTGCGCCGGGTCGCGCACCGCAAAATAGCCGCAGACCGCATAGCCCTCGGCCTCGCCCTCTGCCTCGGCGGCCGGCAACCAGGCCTCCAAAGCGGCAAGGTCGGGCGGCGCCTGCTCGTCGCCCATCGGCCCGTGACCCCCGGAAATCAGAATCTGCGGGTCCTGGCCCAGCGCCTCGGCCAGCCCGGCGCGTGCGGCATCGGCAGGGTCGAAGCCGATCATCACCAGCCCGACCCGTCCGCCATTGCCTTCGACCAGCGCATTGGTGGCGAGCGTGGTCGAGAGCGAGACCAACGCGATCTGCTCGGCATGCACCCGCGCCGCCGCCATCGCCGCGTCGATCGCGCCACCGATGCCACGCGCCAGATCGTCCCGGGTTGTCAGGTGCTTTGCCTTGCCGATCAGCGCCGCCGGCCCGTCTCCGGCTCGCGCCTCGTCCAATACCACCGCATCGGTATAGGTGCCGCCGGTATCGACCCCCAGCAACACAAGCGGGGCGGCAGCGTCAGATCGGTCCATCACGCAGAGGCTCCGTCACCGGGATCATCCCGGCTGCTTAGCCCAGATCGTCAGGGAATCAACCGCTTGAATGCGATCGGACGTGTCGGAGCGGCGTATCAGCGGGGCGTATGGGCGCCACTCATGCGGCCCGATTGACACGGGTCGTGTCGTTGCCGTCTTCCTCGGTGAGCCGGCGCGCCGAGAGCGCGACGCGGCCGATGCAATCGCGCACACCAGCCAAAAGCATCCGGGTCTCGGTATCGAGGCGGGGGCCATTACTCAACAGGAACTGCTCCAGGGCATACTCGGCGTTCGACAACGGCAGCTGCACGCGACTGAGGACCTGGCCAAAATTGTCGGGCGGCCAGTCCGGCTCCGATTGGATCCTCCAGGCCAAATCCGCGTGCTGCGACCTGTTGCTCGCCATCTGCGCCTCGTTTTGCTTCTGAGGTATTTCGTTCTCGTCCGCGCAGGATCGATGTCGCCGGTTAATGGCACGTAAATACAAGATATTGATATCGCAAAAAAACACGTAAGATTTTCCGTAATCTTAGGGTATTTTCGAATTATCCCAAGGGGTTGAGGGAATGCGAACACAGGTGGTGATCATCGGAGCCGGCCCCGCGGGGCTGCTGTTGTCCCAACTGCTGGACCTGGCGGGAATCGATTCGGTGGTGCTGGAAAAGCGCAGCCGCGCATATGTGGAGAGCCGAATTCGCGCCGGCGTTCTCGAGGACCAGTTCCAGGAACTTCTGCGCAGGGCCGGGGTCGGCGCTCGGATGGACCGCGACGGTGAAATCCACGACGGCATGAACCTGGCTTTCGACGGCCGGATGCTGCGAATCGACCTCGCGGGGCTGACGGGCGGGCGCACTGTCCGAATCTGGGGCCAGACCGAGGTGACACGCGACCTCTTCGAGGCGCGCGAGGCCCGGGGCGGAGCGGTGCTCGACTGTGCCGAGGATGTCATCCCGCGTGGATTTGACGGCGAGGCGCCATATGTAACCTTCTCTTGCGGCGGCGCATCGCAGCGGATCGATTGCGACTTCATCGCCGGCTGCGACGGGTTCCATGGTGTTAGCCGTGCCTCAGCTCCAAATGACCGAAGCGAGACCAGCGAGCGCGTATACCCCTTTGGCTGGCTGGGCGTCCTGTCCGAAACCGCACCCGTGGCCTCAGAGCTTGTCTATGCGTATAGCCCGCGCGGCTTCGCGCTCTGTTCGATGCGCTCGCAAAGCCTCAGCCGCTATTACCTGCAAGTCCCCGCCGCGACCAACCCGGACGATTGGCCCGATGACCGGTTCTGGGACGAATTGCGGGCGCGTCTGCCCGAGGCGCTGGCCGACGGGCTGGAAACCGGACCCTCGATCGAGAAATCCGTGGCACCGCTCCGCAGCTTCGCCGTGGGCGCAATGCGCCATGGCCGATTGTTCCTGGCGGGCGACGCCGCGCATATCGTGCCGCCGACCGGGGCCAAGGGGTTGAATCTGGCTGGCTCGGATGTCCACTACCTCAGCGAGGCGCTGATCCAATGGTATTTCAACGGTGATCCGGTGGCGCTGGACACCTATTCCGACCGGGCGCTTGCCCGGGTCTGGAAGAGCCAGCGGTTCTCGTGGTGGATGACCCGGCTGATGCACAGCTTCCCCGACGACCCGCCCTTCAATCGCCGCCTGCAGCGGGCGGAATTCGAGATGCTGGAGGAGTCGCAAGCGGCCCAAATCGTCTTGGCCGAGAACTATGTGGGTCTGCCCTACTAGGGATGCCGTGCCACGGTCATGTCGCGCTTCGGCCCAAAGCCGGGGCGTTTCTCCACCAAGAACCCTGCCCCCGCAAGCGACCGGCGCACCTCGCCCGCCGCGGTGAATGTCGCGGCTGTGCCGCCACGGGCGGTGCGCTCGAAGACCGCTCGCAATAGCCCGGGCTCCCACATCTCGGCATTGCGCGCGGGCGCGAAGCCGTCCAGGAACCAGGCGTCGGCAGTGCCGCGCCAGCTCGGCAATTCCGCGCGCGCGTCGCTGATCATCACCCGAAGGAGGGTGTCGCCGAAATCGAACTCTCCGCCCTCCGGCGTCCAGATTGCAGTCAGTTCCGCCGCCAACGGAGCAATCTCGGGCCAACGCGCCAGCGCCCGGGTCATCTGCGCCGTGCTCAGCGGATAACGCTCGAATGAGGTCACGGTCAGCACGGCGCCGGGCGCGCGGGTGCGTTGCCATAGTTCCCTCACCGCCAGGACGTTCAATCCGCTACCGAAACCCAATTCGGCGATATGGAAATGCGCGCGCCCCGCCCAGGCGTCCGGTAGCCGGTTGCCTGCCAGAAACACGTGCCGCGTTTCGGCCAGACCGTCTTCGGCGGAGAAGTAGGTGTCGCCGAAACGCTTGGATCGCGGCGTGTCGTTGCTATCCCATGCGAGGCTGGTTTCCGGTGGCGCATTCGGCATAGACTCGGTTCTGGGCAGCTCTGCCGAATTGCGCAAGGCTGATGCAGGCGAAGGGTGCGATTTGGCGGAAACGACGGATGTCCTGGTGATCGGCGGCGGTGTCTTCGGACTTGCCGCCGCGCGGTGCTGCGCCGATGCGGGCCTCGGCGTCATCCTTTGTGAGGGCAGCTTTATCGGAGCCACCCATCAAGGCGCGGCCAGCAGCGGGGTCGTTGGCGCACTGACCCCGCATCGGCCGGAGCAATGGCGCGCCTTCAAGGAGTTCCAGCTTCAGGCCCTGATCAGCCTGCCGGACTGGATGGCCGGGCTGCAGGCCGAGACCGGGACCGATCCCGGATACCGCCAGAACGGACGTCTAATGCCGCTGAGCGGTGAGGATCAGCGCGCGCAGGCCGAGGCGCAGGCCGTCGAAGCCCAGACGCATTGGCGCGGCGCCGGCCGCTTCGAGGTACTCGACGCGCCGCCGGACGGGGTGGACCAGTGGCTGGAGCCTACGTTTTGCAGCCATGGGGTCATCCACGACACTCTGTCCGCTCAGGTAGCGCCCCGGCGTTACCTCGAGGCATTGGCGGACTGGCTCGACCCACGGATCGATCTGCGCGAAGGCTGGTTTTGCGTCGCAATCGACCCAGAGACCGCCGTGGCACGCTTTCCCGAAGGCGAGATCGCCGCGGGCCATGTGATTTTGGCCGCCGGAACCCGTGTCTTTAACCTGATTGAGTTGATGACCAAGCGTCGAATGGGGGGCGGGGTCAAGGGCCAGGCGGCGCTTTTGGCCTGCGACTCAGGCGTCGAGGCGGCACCTGTCGTCCAAAGCGACGGCATCTACGTGATCGACCACGGGAACGGCCAGGTTGGCGTAGGCTCGACCAGCGAGAAGCGCTGGGACGGGATCGACTGTGACGATTTGCTGGAGGACCTGATCGGCCGGGCGCGCACCCTGTCACCCATTCTTGCCGATGCGCCGGTCACCGACCGTTGGGCAGGGCTGCGTCCGCGCGCCAGCGCCACCGTGCCGATGATCGGCCCGCTGCCGGACACGCCGCGGGTTATCGCGGCCGCCGGTGGCTACAAGATCGGCCTCGCGATCGCCCATGTGGTTGGCGGCGCGGTCGCCGCGATGGTCCAGGGCCGGCCTGCGCTGATCTCGGTGCCCGAGGAATGCGACCCGGCCGCCCATTTCGACCATGGGGCGTCTGGCCCACAGGACGGATTTGACCAATTCGGGCAATGACCCAATGTGTGAGGTCGGCTCGATCGATCAGATTGCGGGAAACAATGACCAAGACTGGTTTCAGTGCGGGAATTTGGCGGCGCCGGGACGTACTGGGACTGATCGGAGCGGCGGCGCTGGGGCCTGTCCGGCCGGGCATGGCGGCGACGCCGCGGCGGCTGACGGCACGGCGAGCCACCGCCCGCCTTGCGCCACAAGACATGCCGGTAACCGCGGTCTGGGGTTATGACGGCACCGTGCCCGGCCCGGCGCTGCGGGTGCCGCAAGGCGGCCGGGTGACGTTGGATTTCGTGAACGAACTGGATCAGCCCTCGACCGTCCATTGGCATGGGATTCGCATTGACAACGCCATGGATGGGGTTCCGGGCCTGACCCAGGCGCCGGTCGCGCCCGGCGAAACCTTCCGCTATGACTTCACGGTCCCGGATGCGGGCACCTATTGGTACCACCCCCATAACCGCACCTCGGAGCAATTGGCCCATGGCCTCTACGGCGCGCTGATCGTCGAGGAGCCCGAGGCACCGGAGGCCGACCGCGATCTGCCGATGCTGCTGGACGATTGGCGCCTGACCGATGGTGCACAGATCGACACAGCCAGCCTCGGCAGCTTCCACGACCGCGCCCATGCCGGCAGGATCGGTCACTGGATCACCGTCAATGGGGATGGTGAGGCGGTTGAACCGGTGCGGCGGCACGAGCGGCTGCGGCTCAGGCTCTGCAACACAGCCAATGCGCGGATTTTCGAATTGGGGCTCAAGGGCCTGACAGGCTGGACCATCGCGCTCGACGGCCAGCCGGTGCCACCCGAGCCGATCCAGCGGCTGACCCTTGGCCCGGCACAGCGCGCGGACTTGATCGTCGACGTGACCGCCGCGGAGGGCGAGGAGGCCGCGCTGGCCGTGATCGAGCGCGACAGCGCCTTCGCGGCGGTTCTGTTCCCCATCTCGGGCCAGGTCCGGAACGAGCCCCTGCCGGTGCCGACGCCGCTTGCCGCGAACCCTGTGCAATTGCCGGCCGACATGGCGGATGCCGCGCGCCAGATCCTGGTCATGGAAGGCGGCGCCATGGGCCGGATGATGGGCGCCAAGCTCGAGGGCCAATCGCTCGGCCCTCGCGACCTGGCCCAACGTGGCATGGCCTGGGCGATGAACGGCGTGGCCGGGATGCCCGACGCGCCGCTGGTCGATGTGACGCGCGGGCGCGCGGTCCATCTGGCGATCCACAACGACACCGCCTGGCCCCATGCGATGCACATCCACGGCCACCACTTTCAGCGCGTCAACAAGGGTCAGGCCCACGGGCCCCTGCGCGATACGGTGCTGATGCAGCGGGGCGAGACCGCCGAGGTCGCGTTTGTCGCCGACAATCCCGGCGACTGGCTGGTCCACTGCCACATGGCCGAACATGCGGATTCCGGCATGATGACCTGGTTCAGGGTGCGCTGAACGGGGTGCGCATTTGTGCTCTGCGGCCAACAACTCAGATGAGCGCCGGGAACATCTGACGCTTACGGGTTCCCTGCGGGGCTGTCCGGGAAACCGGGCGGCTCTTTTCGCCCGTGGTTGGTATTTGTGGTTGGTATTCGCGGAGCATCGTAGGGTGGAACTTGTTCCACCATCGGCGGCCAAAGGTGGAACAAGTTCCACCCTACGGCGCCGCGCGCTTTCACGCCTGCCGCGCGTCCAGCCAATCCCGGATCAGCGCCCGGTGCCGTGCCCCATCGAAGCTGGGGTAATGCCCCGCATGCACCACGCGGGCCGGGATCTCCAGCAGCCGCTTCATCGACATTAGGTAATCCGCCGGATCGGAGTGGTAGAGATCCTCGCCCAGCGGCCCGTCATAGTGGATGTCGCCCGAGAAGAGGATGCCTGTGGCCTCCTCCCACAGCGCTATTCCGCCGGGAGAATGGCCCGGCGTGTGGATCACTTCGAAATGCCGGTCGCCGAGGTCGATCACGTCCCCATCGGCGACGATCCGGGTCGCGGGCGCCTGGCGCACCGCATAGGTGGTCGAGGCGTAGGGCGCGGGCGGCAGGCGGTCGAAGATGGCGTCCTCGACGTGCTCGGCCAGCGTGCCCTCGCGGGTGGGTTGGGCCAACAGGCCAGCCTCGTCGCCATGGACGACCCGATCGGCGAATTCGTGATGGCTGCCGATGTGATCGTAATGGGTATGGCTGGCGACTGCCGTCAACGGGCGCTCGGTCACCAGCGGCACGTGCGCGCGCAGGCTGACCACTCCCATGCCGCTGTCCACCAGCATGTCCCGGTCGCGCCCACGCACATGCCAGATGTTGCAGCGGTAGTATTCGTGAATCCAGGGCTCGTCGATCAGGGTGACATCGTCGCCGAGGCGGCGGATGCGATACCAATCCTCTGGCCGGGCGCGTCTCACGGGTCAGGGAAGCGCGCGGGTGCCAGCGAGGACTGGAACCAGCAGACGAAGCTGCGGATCGAGAAGACCGGCAGCCCAGTGACCCGGCGCACATCCGCCGCGTAGGGCATCATGTTGGTGCATTCGAGCAGGATCGCGCCGAGGTCGGCGTGCGCCGCCTGGAAGTCGGATGCGGCCTGCACCAGATCGGCCCGGGCGGCATCGACGTCCAGGCGATCCTCGTCGTTCAGGATCACGCGGCTGAACTCGGCACCGCCCTCGGTGCCCCAAACCGGGGTATCCGCCGGCACCCCCACCTTGGTCAGGTGTTCGGGGGTCAGGGATTCCTTCGAGATGGTCAGCACGCCCACACGCCTTCCCGGCGGCAGCAGGGACTGGATCATCGGCGCCTGCATCAGCGACGAGGTAGCGACGGGCACGCCCAGGGCATCGGCCAGCTCCTCCTGCATCAGGGAGAGGAACCCGCAGGTCGTGGTGATCCCATCCGCTCCGTCCTTCACCATCTCGCGGCCCGCCTCGATAAACGCGTCCAGCAGGCCCTCGGCCTTTTGGCGCACCACCCGGTCCGGTGAGGCGCCGCGCACGGTCTTGTAGAGCACCGGGAAGGGCCAGGTCAGCGCGTGCCCCATGTCGCCGGGAATGCGCGGGAACCGAGTCTCGAGCATCAGAATGCCGATGGTTGCGCCATAAACGGTCTTTCCGCCCTTGGCGATCATGCTTGCCTCCCTGGCGCTATTGACTAGTCCGATCATTCGGTCGAGCGTTCCGAAAGACAAGGGTTCAATCGGGGAATGACGGATGACCGGCGGCGCCAATCAGTCCACTGGCGCGGAGGCGATGGTGCGGATGCTGGCCGCCCACGGGGTGCGCCATATCTTCGGGCTGTGCGGCGATACCTCGCTGCCGTTCTACGACGCGCTGGCGCGGCTCGACCACGGGATGACCCATATCCTGACCCGCGACGAGCGCCACGCGGCCTATATGGCCGACGCCTATGCGCGGGTGACGGGCCGGGTGGGCATCTGCGAGGGTCCCTCGGGTGGGGGCGCCACCTATATCCTGCCGGGCATCGTCGAGGCGAACGAAAGCTCGGTGCCGGTGCTGGCGATCACCACGGATGTGGCCACCACCTCGGCCGGGCGCTTCCCGCTGACCGAGCTCGATCAGGAGGGCCTGTTCCGCCCGCTGACCAAATGGAACGGGGTGCTGTCGGACGCGGCCGCGCTGCCCCGCATGGTGCGGCGCGCCTTCCGCGAGATGACCACCGGGCGCCCGGGCGCGACCCATCTGGCGCTGCCCTTCGATGTGCAGAAGGCCCCAGTGGCGGAGGACGAGATCTGGGCGGATGCGCAATTCGGCAAATATCCGGCCCTTCGCGCCGCGCCATCGGAGGCCGACGTCGAGCGCGCCCTTGGGGTGATCGGCGATGCAAAAAGGCCCCTGATCGTCTGTGGCGGGGGCGTCGTCCTGGCCGGCGCCACCGCGGCGCTGCAAAGCCTGGCCGAGCGCTGGGGCATCGCCGTCGCCACCACGGTCAGCGGCCAGGGCAGCTTGGCCGAGACCCATCCGCTCTGTCTCGGTGTCGTCGGCTCGAACGGTGGCCGGCCCGAGACCCGTGCCGTGGTCGACGGGGCCGATTGCGTGATTTTTGTCGGCTGCCGGGCGGGGTCGGTCACCACCGAGCGGTGGCGCGCGCCGGGACCGGAGGCCAAGATCGTCCATATCGACAGCGATCCGGCGGTGATCGGCGCCAGTTACCGCACGGATGCGGCTATCTGCGCCGATGCCCGGCTGACATTGGAAGCGCTGCTGGCCGCCGAGCCTGCCGCATTCCAGGGTGCTGAAGACCGGGTCGCCGAGGCCTGGGCCGCCAAGCGCGCCCACTTCCAGCCACTGGCCGAAAGCCTGGAGACCCCGATCCGGCCGGAGCGGGTGATCGGGACGCTGAACCGCGTCCTGCCCGACGACGCCATCGTCTGCGCCGATCCGGGCACGCCCTGCCCGTATTTTAGTGCCTATTACACCATCCGCCGGCCCGGCCGGCACTTCATCTCCAACCGGGCGCACGGGGCGCTGGGCTACGCGCTCGCGGCCTCGGTCGGAGCCCAGATCGGGCGGCCGGACGCCAAGGTCGTGGCGGCCATGGGCGACGGCAGCTTCGGCATGTGCGTCGGCGAGTTCGAGACAATCACCCGCCTCGGCCTGCCGATCACTTCGGTGGTGTTCTCGAACAGCGTCTATGGATGGATCAAGGCCGGCCAGAAATCGGGCTTCGACAGCCGCTATTTCTCGGTCGACTTCTCGCGCACCGATCATGCGGCGGTGGCCCCTGCCTACGGCGTGAAATCCTGGCGGGTCGAGGACCCGGGCGAACTGGAGGGCGTGATGCGCCAGGCCATCGCCCATGACGGCCCGACCTTGGTCGATGTGATTGCCCAGCCCTTGCAGGACGCCGCCGCCCCGGTCAGCGAGTGGGTGGCGTAAGATGTCTTCTCAACGCGGCAAGGCGGCAGGATCGGGCGCCGGTTCAATTGGACAGAGGCTGGACGGCGTCCAGCCCGGCGGGCACCGCCGGGCAGCGCCCGACCGCCCCCCCGGGCGGGCGCTTCGCTTCCGCCCGCGGTCGGTCGCTGCGCTCCATCCAATAGAGCTTTGGTTCCAACTGATCGGAAATCGCTCTAGCATCGCGCTGGTCAGCAAGCGGGCGCCTCAATGAAAGTCATCGTCGTCGGCGCTGGCATCACCGGGGTTGCCGCCGCCGAGTGGCTGCGCCGCGACGGCCACGCCGTGACGCTGATCGACCGGGTACCGCCCGGCGACCCGGCGCAGGCTTCTTACGGTAATGCAGGCATGATCTCGTCCTCGGGCGTGTTGCCGGTCTCGATGCCCGGGCTGATCTGGAAGGTGCCGGGGATGCTGCTGGACCGGGACTCGCCCCTCTATCTGCGCTGGAGCTACCTGCCGCGGATCATGCCCTGGCTGGTCCGGTTTCTGTGGAACGGCCGGCGCGACAAGGTGGTCGAGATCGCCCAGGGCATGGCCGGGGTCATTTCGGATGCGCCCGAGCAGCACGAGGCATTGGCGCGCGGCACCCCGGCGGAGAAATATCTTAGGCGCGGGCCTTACGTGTTCCTCTACCCAGACCGGAAAACATTCCAGAAGGATGCGTTCGGCTTCGGTTTGCGCCGCGGCCACGGCGTCACCTGGGAGGAATGGGACCGGGAAAAGCTCGCGGACTGGGATCCGGCGCTCTCGCCCGATTTCGGCTTCGCGGCGGCGATCAACGGCGGCGCCTATGTGACGGCGCCGGGGCCTTACGTTGCCGCTCTTGGCGCGGCGTTCCAGCGCGAGGGCGGGACGTTCCTGCAGGGCGAGGTCGCCGAGATCACGCCCACGGCGGATGGCCGCGCCACTGTCACCCTGGTCGGAGGCGCGGTGAAGGAGGCGGATCGCATCGTCCTGGCCGCCGGCGCCTGGTCCGGGCGGCTCGCCAAGAAACTGGGCCACGAAGCGCGGCTCGAGGCCGAGCGGGGCTATCACCTGGTCCTGAAGAACCCCTCGCATATGCCGCCCACTCCCTACTCCTTCGTCGCCGCGAAGATCGTCGCGTCACCCATGGAGGGGGGATTGCGGGTGGCCGGCACCGTCGACCTTAGTGGCCTCGACAGGCCGCCGCTCGAGGCCCCGATCGCGGGGCTCAGAAAGCGCGTCCACCAGCTCTATCCAACCCTCACCTGGGACGGCGAAGAGACCTGGATGGGCCAGCGCCCCTCGACCGTCGACAGCCTGCCGCTTCTCGGCGCCTCGCCGAACGCGCCGGCGGTCCATTTCGCCTTCGGAGGCCAGCATCTGGGGCTGACGATAGGCGCGCGGCTGGGGCGCATGACCGCCGACCTGATCGCCGGACGCAAGCCCAACATTGACATCACGCCCTACAGGGTGGACCGTTTCGACCGGAATTGAGAACCAAAGAACAAAAACGGGAGGAAACAGATGAAAACGACTATCGGATTGTCAGCTGGCCTCGCGCTCGCGGCCAGCGCCGCAGTCGCGCAGGAGACCTGGGACATGCCCATGGCCTACGCGGACTCGAACTACCACAGCCAGACCGGCAAGGAATTCGCCAAGTGTGTCGGCACCGCCACCGGTGGCGAGATCACCATCACGGTCCATGCCGGCGGCTCGCTGTTCAAGGGCAACGAGATCAAGCGCGCGGTGCAGACAGGCCAGGCGCCGATCGGCGAGCGGCTCTTGAGCGCGCACCAGAACGAGAACGCGGTCTTTGGCGTCGATTCGATCCCGTTCTTGGCAACTACCTTCGAGCAGTCGGCGGCGCTTTGGGATGCGGCCAAGCCGACCTATGAGCAGATCCTGGACGAGCAGAATCTGGTCCTACTTTATGCCACGCCGTGGCCGCCCCAGGGGCTCTATTTCAAGAAGGAAGTGAATTCGGTCGCCGATATGCAGGGGGTCAAGTTCCGCTCCTACAACTCCGCGACCGCGCGGCTGGCCGAGCTGACCGGCATGCTACCGGTGCAGATCGAGGCCGCCGAGATCAGCCAGGCCTTCGCCACCGGGGTCGCCGAGTCGATGATCTCGTCGGGGGCCACCGGCTATGACCGGAAGGTCTGGGAGCATCTGACCCATTTCTACGAAGTCGATGCCTGGATGCCGCGCAACCATGTCTTCGTGAACAAAGACGTGTGGGGCGGCGTGTCGGACGCCAACAAGAACGCGATCCGCGCCTGCGCGCAGCTGGCTGAATATGCGGGCCATTGGCGCGCGGTTCAGTATACGGACTTCACCCTGAACGGCCTGCGCGCCGGCGGCATGACCGTGCAACCGGCCAATGACGGCCTGGTCGGCGAGTTGAACGAAATCGGCAAGACCATGGCCTCCGAATGGGAAGCCGCCGCCGGTGAAGCGGGCGCGGCAATCGTCGCCAAGTTCAAGGGGCAGTAAGCCGCAAATTTGGGAGAGGGTGGCCCCTCTCCCCGTCCCCTCTGCCGTGCAAGACCTTGGGGGAGAGGGGGCCACATCGCCCCGGGGGATCACCGACATGATGCAGAGCGTCAGGCGCGGGCTCGACATGCTCTATTTCGTGGGCGGCGTGATCGGCGCGGTGTTCCTCTGCACCATCCTTGGTCTGATCGTTTCCCAGATGATCGCGCGCTGGACGGGGCAGGTCTTCCCCGGTTCGACCGACTATTCGGGCTATGCCATGGCTGGGGCCAGCTTCATGGCGCTGGCCTACGCGATGAACCGGGGCGCCCATATCCGGGTCAACCTGGTGCTCTCGAAAATGGGCCGTTGGCGGCGTTATGCCGAGCTCTGGTGCTACGGCGTTGCGGCGCTGACCGCGGTCTTCTTCGCCAGATACGCGATCAAGACCAATATCGGCTCGGCCAAGTGGAACGATATCAGCCAGGGGCTGGACGCGACGCCCCTCTGGATCCCGCAGATTCTGATGTCGGTCGGCACGGTGATGCTGGCGATCGCGCTGATCGACCATTTCCTGCGTATCCTGCTTAGCGAGCACGAAGGCGTCGACGGCGAAGACGACTGGCCGGAGGCGCATACTCCGAACTGGACCCGCTGGATCCTGGTCGGGATCTTCGCGGTCGTGATATCGGCCGTGGTCTTCTCGGCGCAGGGGTTCGATGCAAGCGTGTTCGCCAAGACGGCGATCTTCCTGTTCATCCTGTTTTTCTTGCTTGGGTCAGGTGTCTGGGTCGCGCTGGCGCTGATGGGTGTCGCCTATGTGGGCATGGTCGCATTCACGCCGCGGCCCGCGGGCGATTCGATGATCACCACCATCTGGACCACCTCGTCGTCCTGGACCCTGACCGCTCTGCCGCTTTTCATCTGGATGGGCGAGATCCTGTTCCGGACGCGGCTTTCCGAGGATATGTTCAGGGGCCTCTCCCCTTGGCTGGCACGTCTGCCCGGCGGTCTTCTGCACACGAACGTGGTCGGTTGCACCATCTTCGCTGCTGTTTCGGGCTCGTCTGCCGCGACGCTGATGACGGTCGGCAAGATGTCGATCCCAGAGCTTCGCCGGCGGAATTACCCCGAGTTCATGACAATCGGCACGCTGGCCGGATCGGCCACATTGGGCCTGATGATCCCACCCTCGCTGACGCTGATCGTCTATGGTGTCACCATCAATGAATCGATCTCGAAGTTATTTATCGCCGGCATCCTGCCGGGGTTGGTGCTGGCTTTGATGTTCATGGGCTATATCGTGGCCTGGCATTTCGCTCGGCCGGGCCAACGCCCGGACAAGGAGCCGCCGATGTCGCTCGGCGACAAGCTCTGGAACTCGCGCTTCCTGGTGCCGGTGATCCTGCTGGTGTTGGCGGTTATCGGGTCGATGTATCTGGGCTATGCGACCCCGACAGAAGCCGCCGCCATCGGTGTGATCGGCGCCCTGACGCTAGCCGGCGCGCAAGGCAGCCTCAATTGGCGAACCTTCTCCGAGAGCATGATGGGCGCGGTCGCGACCTCGGCCATGGTCGCGTTCATCCTGATGGGGGCGGCGTTCCTGTCGCTTTCCATGGGGTTCACCGGCCTGCCGCGCGCCCTGGCCGAGTGGATCGCCTCGCTGGACCTTTCGGTCTTCACGCTGATCGCCGCGCTGACGATTTTCTACATTGTCATCGGCATGTTTCTGGACGGCATCTCGGCGGTGGTGCTGACCATGGCCGTGATCGAGCCGATGGTGAATATCCCGGCCTTCCGCGAGGTCGGCTTCACCATGATCTGGTTCGGCATCTTCGTGACCGTGGTGGTCGAGATGGCTCAGATCACCCCGCCGATCGGGTTCAACCTGTTCGTCCTGCAGGGTATGACCCGGCACCAAATGAACTACATCGCCAAGACCGCGCTGCCGATGTTCCTGATCATGGTGCTGATGGTGGTGGTTCTGGTGATCTGGCCCGAGCTGGCCACATGGCTGCCCGAGACCGCGCGGCAGGGGCCCGGAGGATAGCGATGAGCGCCCGGGGCGCGCTGTTCATCTGCCTTGGGGCGTTTCTCGCCGCGAACGTAGCGCCGGCTGCCGAGCTTCCGCAGGCAAGCGATCCAACATTTCTGTCCGCGGAAAAAGCCCTCGCCGCCCGTCAGGCGCAAGTACCCGATCCAACGCCCCCCCGGAACGTCATCCTGTTCATCGCCGATGGCATGGGTCCGGCCATGGTCACCGCGACCAGGCTCGCTGCCGGCCAGGCTCAAGGCGGGCCCGGCGACAATCACGTGCTCAGTTTCGAGGCTTTCCCGCACCTGGCGCTCGCCAAGACCTGGAATCTGGATGCCCAGACCGCGGATTCCGCCGGAACCGCCACCGCGATGCTCGGCGGGGTGAAGGCCCGCAAAGGTGTCATCGGCATGGGACCGGGCACGCTGCGCGGCGAATGCGCCACGGCTGATCCGGTGGCGACGCTCGGCGAACTGGCAGTGGCGCGGGGCCTCGCGACGGGCATCGTCTCCACCGCGCGGGTCACCCACGCGACCCCGGCCGCCTTCTATGCCCATGCGGCCGATCGCAATTGGGAGGATGACAGCGCGATGCCGCCGGGCTCAGGCTGCACCGACATCGCGCGCCAGCTGATCGACTTTCCGTTCGATGTCGCGTTGGGCGGTGGCCGCGCGAGCTTCCTGCCTGCCGGCCGGACCGGGATCGAAGGCAGTCCCGGGCGGCGGGCCGACGGCCGGGACCTGATCGCCGAGTGGCAGGCGGCGGGGCCAAGCCGCGCGGTGGTGCAGGACGCGGCGGGCTTCGAAGTTGCGCTCGGCGCGCCGCCTGAACGCCTTTTGGGGCTCTTCAACCCGGCCCATATGGCCTTCGCGGCCGACCGCGCCAGCGATCCGGCAGGCGAACCAACGCTCGAGCAGATGACACGGCTGGCGATCGCGATGCTCAAGCGGTCGGATCGGGGTTATCTGCTCTTGGTCGAGGGCGGACTGGTCGATCCGGCGCTTCATCTCAAGGATCTTCCGCGGGCATTGGTCGAGGGGATGGCGTTTGACCGCGCGGTGGCTAGGGCCGTCCAGATGACCGATCCGCGCGATACCCTGATCCTGGTGACCAGCGACCACGACCATCGGATGCCGCCATGGGCCGCAACGCCCAGGGGCGCGGCTGTCGGGAAGCTCGACACCTGGCGGGCCGGGGCCTCGCCGGTTAGCGGCACTGCCCGTCCGCCGCTCAGCCTCGCGGATTTCGCACGGATCGCCTTGGGCCATCCGCTGGAGCGCGGTCCGCTCGGGATCGGATCGCACAGCCCGGCAGATGTCGCGGTCTACGGGCAGGGGCCGATGGCCCATCTGATGAGCGGGACGGTCGAGCAGACATATCTGTTCCAACTAATCGCCCATGCGCTGGACCTGCTGCCGGACCCGTGACTTGGGCCCGCGCGCGGTCTAGATTTACGGCGTTCGCCCGCCATGGCCCACCCGCCACGGCCCGGGACCCCGCGCGCGCAGGAGATCGCTCATGAACGACAAACTGCCCCACGAGAAAGGCTTCCACGTATCCTGGGAGCAGATCCACCGCGACAGCCGGGCCCTGGCCTGGAGGCTCGACCATCAGGGCCCGGGCGAAGGCGGCACCTGGCGCTCGGTCGTGGCGATCACGCGCGGCGGAATGGTGCCTGCCTGCATCGTAGCCCGCGAGCTGAACATCCGGCATGTGGACACGATCAGCGTCAGATCCTACGACCACCAGGATCAGGCCGAGACCAGTGTGTTGAAGGCGCCGGACCCGTCAATCGGCGACGGTGAGGGGGTGCTGATCGTCGATGACCTGGTGGATACCGGGAAAACCCTGGAAGTGGTCCGCAAGCTTTACCCCAAGGCCCATTTCGCGACAGTTTACGCCAAGCCCAAGGGCCGCCCCCTGGTCCAGACCTTCATCACCGAGGTCAGCCAGGACACCTGGATCTTCTTCCCCTGGGACATGGCGCTGCAATATGTCGAGCCCTATCGCGGGACGGCGTGAGAGGACC
>JAOTXT010000106.1 GCA_029862205.1 Paracoccaceae bacterium | reverse complement strand
TCACCGCCTCGAAATCGCCCTCCGAGGCGATCGGGAAGCCGGCCTCGATGATGTCGACGCCCATTTCGTCGAGCATCCGGGCGATCTGGATCTTTTCCTCGAGCGTCATTGAGGCGCCCGGCGATTGCTCGCCATCGCGCAGCGTCGTGTCGAAGATCTTTACGCGGTCTCTCTCCGCGGCCCCAGCTTGGGCGGGTGTGCTTTGATCAGTCATGTCTCGATTTCCGTCTATTTCGCCGTGGTTCGGTTCGGCGGCGCGTCCGTCACTCCCCTGAGCGCGCGCACCGCGGGATCACGGCACGCTCAGGGGCGCATAAGCAGAAGGAGCCCGCCGAGAGGGTCGAGGCTGGACTGCAGAGCGATGCCAGGCGCGTAAGACATGGAGCGTAATATACGTGAAGATTCCGAGGAGGGAAGGGGGAATTGGGGTGCCGGACGATGCCCCGACCGCGAATTCTTGACTTCGTTTGAACATCGCACCTTCGCTAGAGCGGTATTCGATCCATTTGCATCACGTCGCCTAACCGCCGTCATCCCCGCGAAGGCGGGAATCTGATGGTTGCGAAGAGAGTTCCCCGCCTTCTCGGCGATGCCGTAAGCGTGGCTCCGGTTCCGTCCGGTCTAAAGCGGCTCAAGCGTAGTAACCCGATGTGCGCAGAAACGGTCGGTTTTACGCCGACTATCGGACATTCCTGAGCGCGCCTCTGGGCGTCCGGTTTGTGCCACCAACAGACTCTGTTGATTGACTGACCAGATCGCTTTTCAGCTCTCGTGCCTCTCGACAAATTCATACCTTACAAGACGAAATTAGTTACAATTCCATACAGATTTGTCCGCCGCATGTGCAGGGGTTAGGGTGGCAGAGATATCGATGTTCCTCATTATTTCAACAGTTTGGGCGGTTATCGCACTGGTGCTACTCATCGTGGCTTGGTGGCTCGTCCGTGTCGGCAGAATTGTCCTGCACAGGAACATCATGATCCTGCTGACTGTTGGCGCCTGGGTTTTCATCATCAACTACATATTCGTGCAACGGTATGGCGAGGAACTCGGGTCATTCCCGAGCAAGTATGTTCCTTGGATGGCATTACACGGGTCTTTGGGGCTGGTTCCGCTCATCGGTGCGACCTGTCTCGTCGTTGGCAGATTGATGGCGGGTCGGAACAAGTTCAGCACCCATTTCAATCAGCACCACAAAACATATGGCCGCACATTCATTGTGGTTTGGTTCTTTAGCCACCTTGGTGGCATATTCAATGCAATCTTCCTGCACTGATGAGAGATGCTGAGCGCTCGTGCTTCGCCCACCTAATGTTCTGGGCGCCGTTTGTCGTGGAAGGGGAAGGCGGGGTATACAAATCCAAGTAAATGGCGGCTCCGGGTCAGAACGTGCATTCAAATCCGGTCTGAAGTCTCGTCCGGAAAGCGCCGATAAACGGACATTCACAATCAGCGCACAATCGGTGGGTTTAGCGCGCTGCGCGACGATCAATTGATTGAGTGCGCGGCGCGATCGCCTCACTGGCGGATGGCGCCTTCGAGCTCTTTCATGCCGACCGTTTCATTTGTCCTTTTGCCCGGAATCAAGGCGCAAAGCACCGCCGGGCGGCGCACGATCGCCCCCGGGGCGTGCGCTTTTGCGGCGTTTCACTAGGCTCAAGCGCGGGGAGCGTTGGCACGATAAAGGGGGCCTCTGAGGCCGGCGCGCACACCCGCGGTCGTGCGCCGCCCTCCTTTGCGCCAACGTAGCGGAGTCCAATTTGTCCGCACGGCAGACAATTGCCCGCGCGTCAGAAATGGTCGGTTATTCCGACATCCCTTCACTCCTCCCGCTCGGTCGTGAACGTCAGCGGATATCCTGCGATCCGCCCGGCCTCGGTCGCTTCCTCGGCTTTCGACTCGGCCACGTCCTTTGTGTAGACCGCCACAACGCAGGCGCCCAGTTGGTGGGCGGTCAGCATCACCCGGTAGGCCTGCTCCGCGGTCGTGCGGAACACCGCCTTCAGCACCGTCACGACGAAATCGCGCGGCGTGTAGTCGTCGTTCAGCAGGATCACCTTGTAGAGCTTTGGGCGCTCGACCTTGGGTTTTGCCCTGGCCTTTGGTTTCGTGACGGTTTCGCTCATATACGTGGGTGTCTTCCGGACACTTGGACCGCGCTCAAGACCGCTGCTAAAATCCCAGATAGGCGGCGCGGCGTCCAGCCGCGATCCACCGAAAACGACAGGTGCGCCATGATTGCCATGCGCTGGAGCAGGACCGAGGATTCCACGCGGCTATCGCGGATCCACCGCGATGCCTGGCGGTTTGCCTATGTGGGCGTGATCCCGGGTCTGGCGCTGGAGCGCATGATCGCGTCGCGGGGCGAGGCCGCCTGGCAGCGGCTGCACGGGCGTGGCGGAAAGGTTCTGGCCGTCGAGTTCGAGGGCTCGGTCGCGGGCTATGCCATGACCGGCCCGAGCCGCAACCGGCGCTTCCATGCCGAGGGAGAGATTTACGAGCTATACCTCGATCCGGTCTATCACGGCGCCGGCCTGGGCCGGCGCCTGTTCGCGGAGGCGCGCCGACGGCTGACGCGGCGCCGGCTGAAAGGCCTGCTCGTCTGGTCGCTGACGGGCAACGAGATGGGCTGCCGCTTCTACCGCAGCCTCGGTGGGCGTCCGGCCGCAAAAGACCGATTGAAGATCGGCGGGATCACACTCGACCGGATCGCGTTTGCCTGGGCATAACGCCCCAGCCAGCCGGGGCTACTGTTGCGTCGTGCACTCTCCGTTGGCACCTTCGGTGCCGCGGCGGCCTTCCTCCCAGCAACCCTCGAAGACCGTGCCGCTGGCATAGGTCATGGTGCCGTAGCCGTGCTGGCGGCCCTTGATGAAGTTGCCCTGATAGACATCGCCATTGGCATAAGTCGCGGTGCCCTGGCCGTCGATCTCGCCCTCGCTCCAGCCACCCTGATAGACGAAACCGTCGGCCAGCGTCAGCGAGCCCTGGCCATGGCGCTTGTCGTCTTTCATGCCGCCGATATAGACCGAGCCATCCACATAGGTGACCGTGCCGGTGCCCGAGCGCACGCCATTTACCCAATCCCCATCATAGGAACTGCCGTCCTTGTAGATGATCTTGCCCTTGCCATCGTGGCGGGCATTGACGAGCTGGCCGGTATAGGTCGAGCCGTTGGCGTATTGCGCGGTGCCCTGGCCGGTGATCACGCCATTGACCCACTCGCCCTCATAGCTGCCGCCATCCGCATAGACAATCTTTCCGGTGCCCTCGGGCGCGCCATCGACGAACTGGCCCGTATAGACCGCGCCATTTGCATAAGTGGCGGTGCCGTTGCCGGCGATCTGTCCGGCCTTCCACTGGCCTTCATAGACATAACCGCCTGATCCAGTGAACTTGCCCTCGCCATCACGCTCGCCTTCGGCGAAGCTGCCCTCGTAAATATCGCCGTTGGCATAGACCGCCTTGCCAAGGCCGTGGCGGCGGCCCTCGACGAAGTCGCCCTCATAGCGGTCGCCGTTCGGATAGGCCGCCTGGCCCTTGCCGGTGATCTGGCCACTCTTCCAGGTGCCCTCGTAGACAAAGCCGTCGGGCAGGGTGATCTTGCCGGTGCCCTGGCGCAGGCCGGCGCTGAAGTCGCCCTCGTAGACCGCGCCGTCCGGGTAGTTGACCTTGCCCTTGCCGTGCTGGGCGCCGTTGCGCCACTCACCCTCGTAGCGGTAGCCGTTCTCGCGCACCATGACGCCATAGCCGTCATGGGCCGAGGCAACGAAGTTGCCCTCGTAGCGCATTCCGTTGGCATAGGACGCAATGCCCTTGCCCTCGATCACGCCGTTCAACCATTCGCCCTCGTAGCTGCCGCCATTGGCATAGACGATCTTGCCCTTGCCGTGGGGCACGCCATTCGCGAAGGCGCCTTCGTAGATCGAGCCGTTGGGGAAGCGGGCCTTGCCGGTGCCGTCGATGACGCCGTCGACCCAGGTGCCGGTATATTCGTAGCCGTCCGGCGCGGTGTATGTGCCCTGGCCGTGCTGCTTGCCGTCACGGAACTCGCCCACATAAACCGCGCCCGAGTCGTATTCCTTGGTCGCGATCGCGCCTGTCTGCGCCATCGCCACACTGGCCAGTAGGCACGCTGCAACTGCTCCGATTGCAACAATTCTCATTGTCTGCCACCCCATGTGCATATGCCCGGCTTTCACGCCAGGTCTTCGCCTACGTTACCGATCCATACCAGTCTAAATATCCCGAACGCCGCTGACAACGCCTGTCTGCGAACAGAAGTTTGTCGCCTGGGGGTGGAAAATCCTCTCATAGCGGCATTTTTTCCGGTGCATGGCGCGCGCGCCCTTGCTCTGGCCGCGCGCCCGGGTCTAAGCCGTTGCGCTGGAACAGCCGGAGGCGACCTCATGGCACCGCCCAATACGCTTCGCATCTACCTGGCCCAGGCCAACCCCGTGGCGGGTGATATCGCCGGCAATGTAGCGCTGGCCCAGAAACTCCTGGCCGAGGGCGAGGCGGCGGGCGCCGACCTCGTGGTTCTGCCCGAGATGTTTCTGTCGGGATATCAGGTGCTTGATCTGTCGGTCCGGCCCGCCTTTCTGCGCGACGTGCGCGCGGGGCTCGAAGTGCTGGCCACCGCGACCCGGATCGGTGGCGCGGCTTTGGGGGTGGGGGCGCCAATCCCCGGCTCGACGCGTGAGCCCGGCCAGGACCATGCCGGCGCCTACAACGCCTATCACCTGTTGCAGGACGGCGCGATCCGCGCCTCGTTCAACAAGCACCACCGCCCGAATTACGGGGTTTTCGACGAGAAGCGGCTGTATCTCGAGGGGCAGATCTCCGGCCCAGTCGAGATCGCCGGGTGCCGGGTCGGCTTTCCGATCTGCGAGGATATGTGGTTCGAGGACGTGGCCGAGGGGATGGCGGAATCGGGGACCGAGCTATTCGTGATCCCCAATGGCTCGCCATACGCGCGCGGCAAATACGACACCCGGATCCACCACATGGTCGCCCGTTCGGTCGAGACCGAACTGCCGGTTGCCTATCTGAACCTGGTCGGCGGCCAGGACGACCAGGTCTTCGACGGCGGCAGCTTCGCGCTGAATCCGGGCGGCGCCCTGATGGTGCAGATGCCGTTCTTCGACGAGGCGGCTCAGATGGTCGAGGTCCGCCATACCAATCACGGATGGCGGATCGACGAGGGGCCAAGGGCCGAGGTGCCCGAGCCCGCCGAGACCGACTATCGCGCCATGGTTGAGGCGACCCGCGACTACGTGGGCAAGTCCGGCTTCAAACGGGTGCTTCTTGGTCTCTCGGGCGGGGTCGACTCGGCGCTGGTCGCAGCCATCGCTGCCGACGCGCTGGGGCCCGGGAATGTGCGCTGCGTGATGCTGCCCTCGCGCTATACGTCCCAGACCAGCCTCGAGGACGCGGCCCAAGTCGCCGAGGCACTGGAGGTTAAGCATCCGGAGATCTCGATCTCGGGCGCGGCCTCGGCGATCGGCCAGGGCCTGGCGGCGGAATTCGAGGGGCTGGAGCCGGACATCACCGAGGAGAACATCCAATCGCGCTTGCGCGGGGTCTATCTGATGGCGCTGTCCAACAAGTTCGGCGAGCTTCTTCTGACCACCGGCAACAAGTCCGAGATGGCGGTCGGCTACGCCACCCTCTATGGCGACATGAACGGCGCCTACAACCCGATCAAGGATCTCTACAAGACACGCGTCTTCGAGACCTGCCGTTGGCGCAATGCCAATCACCGGCCTTGGATGAAGGGGCCCGCGGGTCAGATGATTCCGACCCGGGTGATCGAAAAGCCGCCCTCGGCCGAGCTGCGCGAGGATCAGAAGGACGAGGACAGCCTTCCGCCCTATGACGTTCTCGACGCCATCCTGCAGATGATGGTCGAGGAACAGCTCTCGACCGACGAGATCATTGCTGCCGGGTTCGAGCGCGAGACGGTGATGAAGGTTCAGTCGCTGCTCTACATCTCCGAGTTCAAGCGCTTCCAGTCGGCGCCCGGCGTCAAGCTGACCAAGCGCGCCTTCTGGCTGGACCGGCGCTATCCGATCGTCAATCGCTGGCGGGATAAATCGTGAGCCAGATCCTCGCCCGCTTCGTGCCTCATCGCGGGCTGACGGCGGGGATGTTCGCGGGGCTGGTGCTGTTCGCCATTGCCGCGGTTCTGGCATTGATGAACGCCGACGCCGCGGACCTGGGCGAGGGCGTGACCATTGTGCGGATCAGTCTCTGGACCATCGTGGTCCTCTGCCCGGTTTTTGCCATCGATCAGTTCTTCAGGCTCGTGCGGGGCTCGCCCACGCTGGTGGCGACCTCCGATGGGATCGTGATGCGCTCGATCCTGGGATTCACCGACCCGATCCCTTGGGCCGAGATCGACGAGTTTGCCCCGGTGGTCATCAGCAAGAAGCTGTGTTTGGGGATCTTCCTGACAGATCCGCGCCGCACCCTGGCGGACTACTCGATGATGATGCGGTTCATGCATGTGCGAGCTCACGACCCAGGTGAGGCAAATATTGCCTATCGGTGGATCCATCTGGGCCGCAGCCCGGTCGAGGCCGCGGAGGTATTGCAGCCAATCTTGGAACAACAGAAAGGGACTAGGCAAAAGAATTCGCTTTGAACATCAAGCACATCCGATAAGGCGCGACAAACGGGCCGGAACCTTTTATAATTAGTGTTAGTTGACGTGCGTTCAGAGGGAGTTTTCTCCTATGCCCGATATCGAAACTGACGGGGTAATATATTACCGCGGCAAGGCCAACGCGGCACTTTCGGTGCTGATTGGCCTGCTTCTGCTGGGGATCGCGGCAGTGGTGCTGACCCAGGACCAGGTCGGTGGTATTCCGTTCTCGGAGGACCTGAAGATGCTGGCCAAGTTCTTGGCGCTGCCACTGGGTCTGGTGATGGTGGCGGCACATATCTGGCATGTGGCCCGTCGCGGTCCCACCGTGGTTGCCGGCAAGGAAGGGATCACGGTGCTCTATACGCCCAAGGCGGTGGGGCCGATCCGCTGGGCCGAGATCACCGGCTTCAAGCCGTTCCGCCACAACGGCAACCCCTATCTGGGGATCACTCTCGACAATCCTTCGATGACCCTCTATCCGTTCCGCGAAATCGGCCGGCCGCTGGTGAAGGGGCTGGGGCCGAAGGACGCGCATCTGGAGCTCAAGGGCAAGATGATGGACGAGAGTGTCGGCCGCATCGCGAAGAACCTGGAAGAGATGCGTCTGGTCCACAGCTGGAAGCGTTGATGGCCGTGACCCGCTTCGCCCCGTCGCCGACGGGGTTGCTGCATGTGGGGAACTTGCGCACCGCCGTGATGAACTGGGCCCTGGCGCGCCAGGGCGGTGGGACCTTCATCCTGCGGATCGACGATACCGATGCCGGACGTTCGGACGAGCGTTTCGCGGACGCGATCCGGCGCGATCTGGAATGGTTGGGCCTGACCTGGGACCGGGAGGAGCGCCAATCAGCCCGGCTCGACCGCTACATGGCGGCGGCCGAGACCCTGCGCGGGGTAGGGCGGCTCTACGACTGTTACGAGACGCCGCTGGAGCTGGATCTCAAGCGCAAGAAGCAGCTGAACATGGGCCAACCGCCGGTCTATGACCGGGCGGCGCTGAAACTGACCGAGGCGGAAAAGACAAAGCTGGAGGCCGAGGGCCGGCGGCCGC
>JAOTXT010000160.1 GCA_029862205.1 Paracoccaceae bacterium | reverse complement strand
GTTCTGGCCGCAGGATTTTATGCGTCGGTGTGCATGCCGTAGGCCCGCGCACGGCCAGCCATGAAATCCTGCGGCCAGAACGCCGCCTCGAAAAACACGTCCGCCGTCTTATCCGAAACCGCCGTACTCAGTCCACCCATGATTCCGGCTATGCCGATAGGCCCGCGGTCATCGGTGATAATCAACGTATCTTCGTTGAGTTTGACTTCCTTCTCATCGAGCAGCGTGATTGTTTCTCCGGGCCTGGCGAAACGCGGCCGAATCGGGCCCTGCAGGAGTCCGCTGTCATAAGCGTGCAATGGCTGACCAAACTCCAGCATCACGTAATTGCTTATATCAACAACCGGTGAAATCGCGCGAAGACCGGAGCGCCGCAAGCGCTCTGTCATCCAGGCCGGCGATTTCGCGTCGGGGTCGATGCCGCGAATGACGCGCCCGGCAAACCGCGGGCACCCAGCGGGCTCAACAAGCTCAACCGGATGGGTGTCGTCTATTGTAGCGGGCACAGGCGCCACCGAGGGGTCTGCGAGGCGCGCACCGGTCAGCGCTGATACGTCGCGGGCGATGCCCAGCACGCAGAAACAATCGCCGCGATTTGGCGTCAGATCAAGATCAAACACCGCATCGGGAAGCTTCAGAAAATCGACCAACGATGAGCCCACGGGCGCGTTATCGGGCAACGCGATGATTCCGTCGGACTCATCCCCAAGGCCGAGTTCGATCCCCGAGCAGAGCATGCCGTTGGATACGACGCCGCGGATCTTCGATTTGCGCAGCTTCATGCCATTCGGCAGCCTGATTCCCGGCTTTGCCAAGGGGCTCTTCATGCCTTTGGCGACGTTGGGCGCGCCACAGACAACATCGACGATTTCGTCGCTGCCATCCGAGACCCTGCAGACAGACAGTCGGTCGGCGTCCGGGTGTTTTTCGACCTCGATTACCTGGGCAATAACAACCTCTTCAATGCCAGTCCCCTCGAAATCGATTCCATCGACTTCGTGGCCGAGCATGGTCAGCTGATGCGCGAGCGCCTCGGTATCAAGATCGGGGTTTACCCACTCGCGTAACCAGGATTCTGCGATCTTCATCGTACTTACCGGAACTGCCGCAAGAAGCGAAGGTCGTTCTCGAAGAATGTCCTAAGATCCGTCACACCGTAGCGCAGCATTGCCAGTCGTTCTATGCCGATGCCAAATGCGTAACCAGTGTATTTCTCGGAGTCCACCCCGGCACTCTCGAGGACATTGGGATGCACCATGCCGCAACCAAGAATCTCCAGCCATTTATCCTCGCCCCAGGTTACATCCACCTCAGCGGATGGCTCGGTAAACGGAAAATAGGACGGGCGAAACCGGAGCTCGGCTTTGCGCTCGAAAAACGCCTCGACAAATTGGTGCAGGACGGCTTTCAAGTTCGCAAAGCTGACGTTTTCATCGATGACCAACCCTTCGACCTGGTGAAACATTGGCGTATGCGTCTGATCCGAATCACAACGATAGACACGGCCTGGCGCAATGATCCGGATTGGTACACCTTCTTTCACAATGGAGCGAATCTGCACGGGCGAGGTGTGGGTTCTAAGCAGATTGCCCCCCGGGAAATAGAAAGTGTCATGCATCGCACGAGCTGGGTGATTGTCCGGAATATTCAAGGCCGTAAAATTATGGAAGTCGTCCTCGATTTCCGGTCCGGACCGAACACCGAAGCCCGCATGGCGAAAGATCTTCTCTATGCGCATCATCGCTCGTGTAACGGGATGATGACCGCCAATCGAATGGCCACGGCCCGGCAATGTAACATCGACAGCATCGGCTGCCAGTTTCGCCTCGAGGGCGGCGGCCGCAAGCGATTCGCGGCGCGTATTCATGCGCGCCTGAACGGTTTGTTTGGCCTTATTGATTTCCTGGCCCGCGGCAGGTCGTTCGGCTACAGGGAGGTCACTAAGCGACTTCAGGCGAGCCGTGAGTTCCCCTTTTTTACCGAGATAGGAAACGCGGACCGCATCAAGGGCGGCCAGATCGGTAGCGGCATCTATTTCAGATGCTGCTTGATCGACGAGCTCGCTCAGTGACTG
>JAOTXT010000105.1 GCA_029862205.1 Paracoccaceae bacterium | reverse complement strand
ATCCCCTCCTTACGCATCAAGGGCTTCTATCTGGCGGTGGCGACGCTGGCCGCGCAGTTCTTCCTGGTCTGGCTGTTCAACAAGGTGCCGTGGTTCTTCAACTATTCCGCCTCGGGCCAGATCACCGCGCCGACCCGGACGCTGTTCGGCTTCGAGGTAACAGGGCCCAGCGCCCCGCCCGAGGCGACCTATCTCTTCTGCCTGGCCTTCGCGGTGGCGCTGGCCTGGGTCGCGCGCAACCTGACGCGGGGGCGGATCGGGCGCGAATGGATGGCGATCCGCGACATGGACATCGCCGCCGAGATCATCGGGGTCGACCCCTTGAGGGCCAAGCTCTCGGCCTTCGCGGTGTCGTCCTTCTTCGTCGGCATCGCCGGCGCGCTCTATTTCGCGGTCTGGTTCGGCGCGGTCGAGCCGACCGAGAACTTCGGCATCCTGCAATCGTTCCGCGTGCTGTTCATGATCATCATCGGGGGCCTGGGCTCGATCTTCGGCTCGTTCATCGGCGCGGGCTTCATCGCGCTTCTGCCGGTGTTCCTGAAGATCCTGATGGTCGACAACCTGGGCTGGCCGCCCTCGCTGGCCACCCATCTGGAGTTCATGATCGTTGGCGGGCTGATCGTCTTCTTCCTGATCCTCGAGCCGCGCGGGCTGGCGCAGCTTTGGCGGGTCGCAAAACAAAAACTTCGACTTTGGCCGTTCCCGCATTAGGGTCGGCGACTAGGGATCCGAGCCCTGGGCAATCGCCTGGCGCGCGGGAATAACCGGACAGGTTCAAAAGGGAGGACCAACATGAAACTGGCCAAACTCACAACCCTCGCGGCGGCGGGCGTCCTGCTCGCTGGGTCGGCGATAGCGGATAGCCTGGTGGTGCCGCTGTTCAGCTACCGCACGGGCGCGTATGCGCCGAACGGCATCCCGTTCGCCGACGGCTATACCGATTATCTGACGCTTCTGAACGAGCGCGACGGCGGCATCGGCGGCGTGCCGATCCGCATGATCGAATGCGAGACCGGCTACAACACCGAAAAAGGCGTCGAGTGCTACGAATCGACCAAGGGCGAAGGCGCGCTGGTCTATCACCCGCTGTCGACCGGCGTGACCTATCAGCTGATCCCCAAGGCCTCGGCCGACGGTATCCCGATCCACTCGATGGGCTATGGCCGCACATCGGCGGCGAACGGCAAGGTGTTCGAATGGATCTTCAACTATCCCGGCACCTACTGGGACGCCGCCTCGATCATCGTCAAATACATCAAGGAAGAAGAAGGCGGTGACCTGAACGGTAAGAACATCACGCTGCTCTACCACAACTCGGCCTATGGCAAGGAGCCGATCCGGACCCTGGAAGAGCTCTCGAAGAAGCACGGCTACAACCTGACCCTGCTGGCGGTCGACCATCCGGGCCAGGAGCAGAAATCGCAATGGCTACAGATTCGGCGCGAGCGTCCGGACTATGTGCTGATGTGGGGCTGGGGCGTGATGAACCAGGTCGCGATCCAGGAAGCCGCGAACATCCGCTATCCGATGGACAAGTTCATCGGCGTCTGGTGGTCGGGCTCGGAGAATGACGTCGGCCCCGCCGGCGCCGGCGCCACCGGCTACAAGTCGATTGCCTTCCACGCGCCGGGCACCGACTTCCCGATGTTCGACGATATGAAGAAGCATGTGTTGGATGCCGGCAAGGCCGCTGGAGACGGCAGCCATGTGGGCGAGGTGCTGTATAACCGCGGCATGTATGCGGCAGTCGCCGTTGCCGAAGGCATCCGCAACGCGCAGAAGATCCACGGCGTGGCCGAGATCACCCCGGCGATGATGCGCGACGGCATGGAAGCCACCGTGATCGACGCGGCACGCATGGCGGAGATCGGCCTGCCGGACTTCGCTCCGGAAGTCCGCGTCACGTGCGAAAACCATGGCGGCCCGGGCGTCGGCGCGATCCAGCAATGGGATGCGGCGACCAAGACCTGGACCCTGCTGACCGGCTTCATGGAGGCCGATCGCGAGGTGGTCGATGGATTGATCGCGGAGGACTCGGCGGCCTACGCGGCCGAGAACAACATCACTCCGCGTGATTGCAACTGATCTGAAATCGGGGCCGCCCCGACAGGGGCGGCCCTTCCGATTCGTTAAGACATAGTCCGATCAAGTCCGATGTCCCAGTCCCGAGCCGGGACCTCGATGGACGGTGAAAGACAGCGCGAGGCCCCGGATCACGTCCGGGGCATTGCATGATGGAAAGACGCGGGGGCACAGGATGCTCGACGAGACAATGGCCAGCGATGGGGGCACAGGCGAGACCCTGCTCGAGGTCAACAATATCGAGGTGATCTATAACCATGTGATCCTGGTCCTGAAGGGCGTCAGCCTGAGCGTGCCGAAGGGTGGCATCACCGCGCTGTTGGGCGGCAACGGGGCCGGCAAGACCACGACCTTGAAGGCGGTCTCGAACCTGCTCCATTCCGAGCGCGGCGAGGTCACCAAGGGCTCGATCACCTATCGCGGCGCGCCGGTGGCGGCGCTAAATCCGGCTGAACTGGTCAAGAAGGGCGTCATCCAGGTGATGGAAGGCCGCCACTGCTTCGAGCACCTGACCGTCGAGGAAAATCTGATGACCGGCGCCTATACCCGCAAGGACGGGCGCGGCGAGATCCAGAAGGACCTGGACCTGGTCTATACCTATTTCCCGCGCCTCAAGGACCGGCGCCGCAGTCTCGCCGGCTACACCTCGGGCGGCGAGCAGCAGATGTGCGCCATCGGCCGCGCGCTGATGAGCCGGCCCGAAACCATCCTGCTGGACGAGCCCTCGATGGGCCTGGCGCCGCAGCTGGTCGAGGAGATATTCGAGATCGTCAAGGGCCTGAACGAGAACGAGGGCGTCAGCTTCCTCTTGGCCGAGCAGAACACCAACGTGGCGCTGCGCTTTGCCCATTACGGCTATATCCTGGAATCGGGCCGGGTGGTGATGGACGGTCCGGCGGCGGAGCTGCGCGAAAACCCGGACGTGAAGGAATTCTATCTGGGCATGTCGGAGAAGGGCCGCACCAGCTTCCGCGACGTGCGCTCCTACCGCCGCCGCAAGCGCTGGCTGAGCTAGCGCGCATGGCGGCTCCTTTCGACGATCTCGAAAGCCGGGATCCAGAGGCCCGCGAGGCGGCGCTGTTCGCGGCACTGCGCGAGCAGGTTGCCATGGCGCAGGATAAGGCGCCGGGCTTCGCGCGGCATCTGGAGGGCGTCGGGGCCGCATCCGTGACCGACCGGGCCGCACTGGCGCGTCTGCCGGTCCTGCGCAAGACCGACCTGGCGGCGATGCAGAAGGCCGATCCGCCGTTCGGCGGGCTGACGGCGCGTGCGCCCTCGACCTTCGAGCATGTCTTCCAGTCGCCGGGCCCGATCTACGAGCCGGGCATGAGCACCAGTTCCGATTGGTGGCGCTTCGGCCGGGCGTTCCACGCGGCCGGATTTGGCCAGGGCGACGTGATCCACAACTCCTTCGCCTATCACCTGACGCCCGCTGGCCACATGATGGAATCCGGGGCCCGCGCCGTCGGTGCCGCGGTGTTGGCGGGCGGGGTCGGCAACACGGAAGCCCAAGCCACCGCGGCGGCGGATATGGGCGCGACCGGCTATGTCGGGACGCCGGATTTCCTGAAGACCCTGCTCGACAAAGGGGCCGAGCAGGGTCTCGACCTGTCGCGCATCACCAAGGCGCTGGTCGGCGGTGGGCCGCTCTTCCCCGCCATGCGTCAGGAATACCGCGACCGCGGGATCGCCTGCCTGCAGAACTACGGCACCGCCGATCTGGGGCTGATCGCTTATGAGACTGCGGCGCCGGACGGCAGCCCGAACGAGGGCATGGTGGTCGAGGAAGGCGCGATCCTGGAGATCGTGCGCCCCGGCACTGGTGACCCGGTGCCCGACGGCGAGGTCGGTGAGGTGCTGGTCACGATTCTCAATCCGGACTATCCGCTGATCCGGCTCGCGACCGGCGATATGTCGGCGGTCTTGGCTGGTGCCAGCCCTTGCGGGCGGACCAATACGCGGATCAAGGGCTGGATGGGGCGCGCCGACCAGACGACCAAGGTCAAGGGCATGTTCGTGCGCCCCGAGCAGATCGCCGAGATCCTGCGCCGGCACCCGGAAGCCTTGAAGGCGCGCCTGACCGTTGACCGCGCGGGCGACCAGGACGTGATGCGGCTGGCGGTCGAGACCGAACATCCCTCGCCGGACCTGGCGCAGGCGATCGGCGAAACCGTGCAGTCGGTGCTGAAGCTCAGGGGCGAGGTCGAGGCGGACGTGCCGGGCTCGCTGCCCAACGACGGCAAGGTGATCGACGATATCCGCAAGTTCGACTGAGATGGCGGCCACCCCTCATGTCGCCGTGGTCGGCGCGGGCATCGTCGGCAGCGCGATTGCGCTGGAACTGGCGCGGCGCGGCGCGCAGGTGACGCAGATCGATGCGGGCGGGCGCCGCGCCTCGGAAAACTCCTTCGGCTGGATCAACGCTACCTGGCTGAACCGGGACGACTATTTCCGCCTGCGCCATTTCTCGATGGGGGTTTGGCGCGCGCTCGAGGGCCGGGTGCCCGGGCTCGCGCCGCGCTGGGTTCCGAGCCTGCTCTGGGATCTGGAGGAGGGGCCGCTCCGCAACTATGTCTCGGGCCGTGGCGCGATGGGATATGGCCTGCGCTTGCTTGAACGGGACGAGATCGCCCGGCTGGAGCCTGGCCTCGCCGTCCCGCCGCCGCTCGCGGCGCTGGGCGAGGAGGAGGGATATATCGACGCTGGCCTGGCGGCCGAGGCGCTGCGCAAAGCGGCGGCCGCCGAAGGTGTGCGCCCGGTCGCCGAGGAGGCGGTTTCCGTCGGCCCCGGCACGGTGCGCCTCAAGGGCGGCGATCTGGTGACCGCCGGGGCAGTCGTCGTTGCGGCTGGACGGGGTACCGGGACGCTGACCGGGCTGCCGGTGGACGAGGTGCCCGGGCTGATGGTGCTGACCACGCCATTGCGCGCCCGCATTTCCCACATGCTGGCGCCGCCGGAACTGCTGGTGCGCCAGGACGACCAGGGCCGGGTGCTGTGCGGCGGCGAGGCGGGCGGCTCGCGGATCGACCGCGACGGCGACGCGATCGCCGCCGATCTGGTCGAGCGGGTGCGCGGGCTGTTTGGCGAGCGCGATATCGGGCTCGAGCGGGTGATCATCGGTTACCGCCCGGTGCCGGCCGACGAGCATCCCGCCATCGGCCCGCTGCCCGACCTGCCCGGTGTTTATGCGGCGGTGATGCATTCCGGGGTGACGCTGGCGCCGGGGGTCGCGCAATTGATGGCGGACGAGATATTGGACGGCACGGACTCGGAGCTATTGGGGCCTTTCCGTCCGGCGCGGCTTCTGTAACGACAACGCACTGAGCATGGTTCGGGACCTAGATGATCGCGGGCAGCCCGGGAGGTCCCGGTTCTTTTGCCAGGACATCGGGCTTTCCCGTGCTACGTGCCCATTGCATGATGGTGCCCCGCCACCATCCAATTCCGGAGAGCCCGAATGCCCCGCTTCAACCGCCTTCTGATCACCGGTGCCGCCGGAAACCTCGGCTCCGTCCTGCGCGAGGGGCTTGCGCCACTGGCGACCACGCTCAGGCTGACGGACCGGGCCGGCATGGGCGATGCGGCCGCGCATGAAGAGATCGTGCAAGCGGATGTCGGCGATCTGGGCGCGATGCTGGACGTGGTCGCGGAGTGCGACGCGGTGGTCCATTTCGGCGCCGCCCCGGTCGAGAAGCCCTGGGAGGAGATCCTGAACTCCTCGATCAAGGGCGGCTACAATGTCTACGAGGCGGCCAGGCGCTACGGTATCAAGCGGGTCGTCTATGCCAGCTCGATTCACGCGGTCGGCTATGTGCGCCGCGAGGAGGGGGCGGATACGCATACCGAGCACCGGCCGGACACGCTCTATGGCCTCTCCAAATGCTTCGTCGAAGACCTGGCCAAGCTCTACTTCATGAAATTCGGGATCGAGTCGGCGCTGCTGCGCATCAATTCCTGCTTCCCGGAACCCGCCGACCGGCGGCACCTGGCGACCTGGATGAGCTTCCGTGACCTGGTGCAACTGGTGACCCGCTGCCTGGTGGCCGAGCGGATCGGCTGCACGGTGGTCTACGGCATATCCGAAAACCGTGAGCGGTTCTTCTCGAACGAGAAGGCGGCGCATCTGGGCTACCGCCCCCAGGACAGCGCCGAGGATTGGCGCGAAGAGGTCGAGGCCAAGTGCCCGCCGGGCGACCCTTTCGATCCTGGGGTCGAATTCGCGGGCGGCGTCTTCTGCAATTACGGCCACCCTGACGATGCGGAGTAGAGCAGCGCATGTGGTGGGCTCATGCGAGCCCACCCTACGGCGACCAAGTATTCCGCGAGGGGGGGCGGGCGGAGGACCGCCAACGAGAAAGAGCCGCGCCTCGGCGGCGCGGCCCTTCGATCCGGTAACTAGCGGCCGTTTCAGCCCTGGCGGGCCTTGAACCGGCGCTGGGTCTTGTTGATCACGTAGACCCGGCCCCTGCGGCGCACGATCCGGCAATCGCGGTGGCGCGCCTTGAGGGACCGAAGCGAATTCTTGACCTTCATTTCTCGTCCTCCTCTCAGGCCAGCGCGGCCTTGGCCTTGTCGACGATCGCGCCGAACGCGGCGGGCTCGTGGACGGCCAGATCGGCGAGCACCTTGCGGTCGACCTCGACCCCGGATTTGGCCAGCCCATTGATGAACCGCGAATAGGTCAGGCTATCGTCATGGGCGCGCACGGCCGCGTTGATCCGCTGGATCCACAGGGCGCGGAAGTTGCGCTTGCGGGTCTTGCGGTCGCGGGTCTGGTATTCCATCGCCCTCTCGACCGCCTGCTTGGCGGTGCGGAAGGTGCGCGAGCGGGCTCCGTAATAGCCCTTGGCTTTCTTGAGCACCTTGCGGTGACGGGCATGGGCGGCCGTGCCGCCTTTCACTCTGGACATCGGCGCCTCCGGTCAGCTGTAGGGCAGGAACTGCTTCACGATCTTCTCATCCTGCGGCGACAGGACGGTCGTCCCCCGCGCATTGCGGATGAACTTTCTCGTGCGTTTGATCATGCCATGGCGCTTGCCGGCCTGGGCGACCTTGATGCGGCCGGTCGCCGTGACCTTAAAGCGCTTCTTGGCGCCTGATTTGGTCTTCATCTTGGGCATTTTCGTCTCCTGGTCGTCGAGCGATTTCTGCGATGCCGCGGCAGCCCTTTTCTTGGCCGGACATCCCGAAGCGGCGCTTATAGACGCCCCATTTGGTGCGCGCAAGGGGCCCGTAGACGGCGGGCGCGGGCCCGGGATGCGCCCTCTCGACGCGGCGGTTCCCGTAATTCTCGGCACGCCGCCACGATTCCGTCTTATTTTGCAACCGACCGGACGCCCAGGGCACACGCAATAGGCGAGTAATGATCAATTCGATTCAACAACTAAGATATATTTAGTGCCCTATTCGTTCTTATTCCTGCCCAAAAAGAGCGTTTTGAACAAGTTTTTGCCGTGTTTCTACTTCGCTTACAGGTGCAACTTTGCTATCGTTCGATTGGTGGATGGTTTTTTTGGGAGCGAAATTGTGCTGTGCAGTGTCAAAAGGAATGCGCCGGGTCTAGCCGGCTTTCTGCGCGACGAAACCGGGTCCGCGACGATTGAATTCGTCCTCTGGGTCCCCGTCTTCGCGATCCTGCTGGTC
>JAOTXT010000104.1 GCA_029862205.1 Paracoccaceae bacterium | reverse complement strand
CGCCTCCACCGCCGCACCTGCTGCCTGGGCCGACAAGGGGATCGTGCCGCCGGCGAAGTCCTCCGGGTCCAGCCGCCCCAGCACCAGGTCCGCATCGGTTACCGCCGGCCTCTCGCCGCCTCGGCTGTAGCAGGCCGGCCCGGGCTCGGACCCCGCGCTTTCGGGCCCGACCCGGATCTGGCGCATGCCGTCGACCGAGGCCAGCGAGCCGCCGCCGGCCCCGATCTCGACCATGTCGATGACCGGGATCGAGATCGGCATGCCCGAACCCTTCTTGAACCGGTAGGAACGCGCCACCTCGAAGACCCGGGCGGTCTTCGGGGCCTGATTCCGGATCATGCATATCTTCGCCGTGGTGCCACCCATGTCGAACGACAGCACCCGCTCCAGCCCATAGCGCCGGGCGATGTCGGCGGCGAAGATCGCGCCACCGGCGGGACCGGATTCCACCAGCCGCACCGGGAACTCCGCCGCGCTCTCAAGCCCGATGATCCCGCCCCCCGAATGCATCAGCATCACCGGCGCGCTCGCCCCCAACTCGGCCAGCCGCCCGGTCAGACGGTTCAGATAGGCGCGCATCATCGGCTTCACATAGGCATTGGCGCAAACGGTGGTGAACCGCTCGTATTCGCGCATCTGCGGCGAGACTTCCGACGAGAGCGAGATGTCGATCCCTGGCAGCCGAGCCTCCAGCACCTCGCGCACCAGGCGCTCGTGCGCATCATTTGCATAGGAATGCATCAGCCCCACCGCGACGCTCTCATAGCCGCCATCGTGGATTACCTCGGCCATCGCCTCGGCCTCCGCACGGTCGAGCGACTTTAAGACCTGGCTCTCGGCCCCGATCCGCTCGTCCAGCACGTGGCGGTGATTGCGCGCGATCAGCGGCTCGGGCAGGACCAGGTTCAGGTCGTATTGCTCGAACCGGCTCTCGGTCCGCATCTCGATGACGTCGCGAAAACCCTTGGTGGTGATCAGCGCGGTCCTGGCCCCGCGCCGCTCGATCAGGGCATTGGTGGCCAGCGTCGTGCCGTGGATGATCAGCGTAGCGTCGGCGGGTTCGCGCCCTGCGGCCTCGCAGACCTTGGCGATGCCGTCCAGGATCGCGTCCTCGGGCCGCTCGGGCGTTGTCAGCACCTTGACGGAGTGCAAGGCGTCGCCGGCCTCCAGCACCACATCGGTGAAAGTGCCGCCGATATCGACCCCTAGCCTGACCGCCTGATCCGCCATCGTCTCCCTTCCCGGCTACGCGACCGACCGATAAAGCACCGAGCGCCCGCGCTGGGCAAGCCCGTTAACCGGTCCCGGTAGGCATATCGCAAGATTTGCCGCCGATCCTGTGCCACTCACAGTTTAGGAGCGTGCCGATGTCGACGATTCCCGAAGTTCTGCGCAGAATGGTTACCCCGTTCATGACCGGCGTGGCGGTCGCCTCGGCGACGCTGACCGGCGGCTTGGCCTCGATGATGGCCTTCGCCACCGCGGCGGGGCTTTTCGGCATTGTCAGCCACCGGGCCGCCGCGCGGCTCGAGGGCCGGGTGCCCCAAAGGCGCGGCTAGTCGGCGCGATTAAGCGGTTTCGGCCGCCACCAGATCTTTGTAGAGCGCGCGCAGCCGCATCGTGACCGGCCCCGGCACGACGGCCATCGCGCGCCCGTCGATCTCGGTGACCGGGGTCTGCGCGCCGAAGGTGCCGGTGATGAAGGCCTCGTCCGCGCCATAGGTCTCGACCAGCGAGAAGTTCTTCTCGAAGACCGGGATGCCGTTCTCGCGGCAGAGCCGGATCACGTTGGCCCGCGTGATCCCCGGCATGCAATAGTCACCGGTCGAGGTCCAAACCTCGCCCCGGCGCACGATGAAGAAGTTGCAGGAATTGGTCGTGTTGACCCAGCCATGCGGGTCCAGCATCAGGGCCTCGTCGGCGCCCGCCTTCTGAGCGTGGATGCCCGCCAGGATGCAGTTGAGCTTGGAATGCGAGTTCAGCTTCGGGTCCTGGGTCAACGGCAGGCCCCGGTGCTGGGGCACCGTATGGAGCCGGATGCCGCGCCGGAATGTCTCCTCGGACGGCGCCGAGTGCTCCATGATGATCACGATGGTCGGGCCGGAATTCGAAAGGCGCGGGTCCTGGAACGGCTTTGACTTGACGCCACGGGTGACCATCAGCCGGGCATGGACGTTCTCGGTCATGCCGTTTGCTTCGGCGGTCGCGTCCAGCGCCGCCGCCACGCCTTCGCGGTCCATCCCGATATCTAGGTCGATTGCCCGGGCCGCCTCGAAGAGGCGTTCCAGATGCGCCTCCTGGAAGGCCCATTTGCCGTTATAGAGCCGAATCCCTTCCCAGACCCCGTCGCCCAGCAGGAAACCGGAATCATAGACCGAGACCTTGGCCTGATCCCGGGGCACGATCTCGCCGTTCACGTAGATCTTCAGGTCGCGGTTGCGGTCGTCCGCCTCGGCGTCGTGGGTCGAGACTTCTGGGGTGTCCTGCATGGGATTCGCCTCTAATAGCCTTTCTTGCGGTCGACCAGCCCCTCGGGCGCCTCGCCACGCTCGATCCGTTGGATATTCGCGGCGATCCAGTCGGCGATCCGGTCGGGGTCGGACTCGCTCGCCACATGGGGGGTCAGCATGATTTTCGGATGACCCCAGAACGGGTGGTCCTGGGGCAGGGGCTCCACCGCCATCACATCCAGCGCCGCCAATGCGGGGCGGCCCTGGTCCAGAGCGTCAATCAGGTCGTCCTCGTTCAGGTGGCCACCACGGCCGAGTTGGATCAGGACGGCGTCCTTGCGCATGTCCGCGAAGAAGCTGGCATTCAGGATGCCGCGCGTGGCCTCGGTCAGCGGCAGAACGTTGATGACCGCCCGCGACTCGCCCACGATCCGTGCCAGTCCGGCATCACCCGCCACGACCTCCACTTCGCCGTCCTGCCTGGGGCTGCCGGCGAGCGCCGTGACCGGGAAGCCCATGGCGGTCAGCGCCGTGGCGATGGTCTTGCCCATGGCGCCATAGCCGAGCAGGCCAACCCGGAAATCCGCCGGGGTCGCGAGATTGATCACCGTCCAGTCCCGTGCCGCCTGCAGCCCCGGATAGTCCCACATCCGCCGGTGCCAGCCGGTCACGTAATAGGCGGCGAAGGCGGCCATCATCCGGGCTTGTTCCGAGTTGATCACGCGGGTCAGCGCAACGCCCGCCCGGATGCCGGGATGGGCCAAGAGCGCATCGACGCCCGCGCCCGCGCCATGGATAACGGCCAGGTTGGGATAAGGATCGAAGGCATCAGGCTCGGGACTGAACGCCAGCGCATGACGGATGCGCGATGGCTCGGCCACATCTTCCGGCCGCAACAAGTTGATCCAAGGATGGTGCGCCCGGAAGCCACCGCCCCACATCTCGATGATGTCGTAGCGTTGGCAGAGGCAGACCACGTCGACCTGTTCCATCCCTCCTCCCGTCAGCTGCGTGGCGGCGCCAGGCGTGGCGCATCGCCGACCGAGACCGGCCCGATCCAGATCTTACCGTCGGCGAATGTCAGCGTCGCATCCAGTTCCTTGTTGTCCCCGCTCAGCATCGCGACCACCTCCAGCGCCGTGATCAGGCCCTTCGCCAGGTCGCGCCCGATCATGCCGGACCGGCGTGCCATCTCGATGATATCGCGCCAGTGGCGCATGGTCAGGTCCAGCGCGCCCTCCGGATAGCCCCTCGCATCGACCTCGATCCGGCCCTCGGCCAGCATGCGCATCCGGCCCCATTGGAAGCCAGCACTACGGACCAGCAATTCACGCAATGCCAGCCGGCCTTCCTCGATCAGGTAGCGGTCGAGCGGCGCATCGAAGACGGCGGCGCCGTCGAAGGTCATGCGCTCCAAGTTGCGGCCCGCCAGGCCGGTCGGATCGATCCGGCGCATCAGGGGCTGAGGAAGGACCAGCTTCTCGGCCGTGAAGTCGATCTCGTAGCCGTCATCGTTTACGCGCTCGGCGATATCGGCCACCACCGAGCCTGCCTTGGCGTTCCAGCCCGAGCGCGCCTTGACATTCAAGCGCCCGGTCTTCGCCCGGGCGTGGATCAGCGTCAATGCCGGGCCGGGGCGCAGCTCCAGCTCGGCCTCCATCAGGTCCGAGGTGACCGCCGTCCGCTCGCCCGGCACTGCCACGGATTGTTCGTTCGGAAATGTCACATCCCACCAGATCGGCTGGAACGCCGCGCTCTCGATCGCCAGCCAAGGCGCGGTCCAGGCCCATCCGGTCCTCGGATCGGACAGGCGGATTTCCGTGATCTGGCGATTGAGCCGCAGCGGAAAGCCGGTCAACCCGATCCTCTCGTGTTCGGCTTGCCAGCCGGCGCTGGCGCGGTCCGCGAACCAGGCGTCCAGCGCCGCCTCCTGGCCGCGGGCAAGCGCGAACCACCAGCCGGTCCAGGCCAGCCCGCCCAGCAGCAGGGCGCCGAACAGCCAATTGGCGAAGCGCATCAACGGATCCGGCTCCTCTCACCCATGATTGGTTTACGTGGGCTTGGGTTGGGCGACAGGGCGCGTTATAGGACACGGCCCATGGGGACGCCACACGCTCGTTCACCGGACCCGGCCGACGGGTTCTGGGTTTTCGCCTACGGTTCGCTGATGTGGCGGCCGGGCTTTGCCGCATCAGAAATCCGCAAAGCGCGGCTCGATGGCTACAAGCGCGCCTTCGCGCTCAGTTCCGTGCATTACCGGGGTAACGACGCGTTTCCGGGGCTGGTCCTTGGTCTCGACTGGGATCCGGCGAACCACTGCACGGGCATGGCGCTTCGGGTCGATCACGAGCAAGCGCACGAGGTTCGACACTATCTGGCCGAGCGAGAACTGGTCTCGCGGGCCTATTTCGAGGTTCGCCACCCGGTGACCCTGCTTTGCCCAGGGGGCGGCACCGGTCCTGCCGAGGGCACGCGGGTCGAGGCGATTTGCTACATCCTGGACCGCACCCATCCGCAATATGCGGGCGGCATGGCGCTGGAGGATCAGGCAGCGATCATTTGCCGTGCCGAAGGATCGACCGGCACAAACCGGGATTATCTGTTCAATACGGCCGCGCATCTGCGCGATTTGGGAATTGAGGAGCCGGACCTGGCCACCCTCGAGGCGATAGTGCAGCGGAAGCCTTGAACGGAAAGCCCCGCCCGGTCGGGGCCGGGCGGGGCGGTTCTTGCTGCTCGGGTCGCCTGTAGTCTTTTTGCCTTATCTCGCCGCGTGCTCGGCCAGGTGCTGCGAGACCACCGAGAACCACTCGCCGGATTCACGCATCTCGCGCAGGCCCTTGTTGATCAGCGACAGATAGGTCCGCCCATAAGGGTTCGACTTGGCGCTGAGCGCATGCAGGGTCTGGATCGACGAAAGCTCGGGGATTTCCGCCACCTTGGCAGAAATATCCTGCTTCTGGATCTCGTCCTCGCCCAACAGCACGTTGATCGAAACGACATCCACCTCGTCCTTCATCAGCATCTCGAAGCAATCCGCGGGCGTCGCCGGCTGTTTCATTGTGACGTTCGGCTCCTTCAGGTCTTCCTGTTCCAGGTCGAAGGTGAAGTAGCCGCGCGGACGACAAATGGTCTTGCCCATTAGACTGGTATAGTCCGTGGCGCTTGTGAGCGGTTCGCCGTCGCGGGTGTAGAAGCCGATCACCACCTCGTAGAAGCCGTGCGAGAAGTCGAACTCGTTGCAGCGCATCTGCATCGACTCGGACAGCTTCTCGATCTTCGAGCAATCGGGTTTGTACCAGGGGAAGCCCAGGTCGAATCCGCCGTTGCGCAGGAGGACGTTCAAGTGCGGTCCCCAGTCGTTGACGAAGGTCACCTGATAGTCGCGGGTCGAGTCTGCGCGGTGCATCGCGCGATTGATCAGATCGGTGATCATGCCGCCTTCGCGCAGCTCTTCATCGGTGAAGGGCGCGAAACCCGATCCGGTCAGGAACCGGATCGTTGGTTGAAACTCGCGCACTGCCGCCACGCTACCTGAGACGGTGGAGGGATCGACCGCCGCCACCTGGACATCCCCTTGCGCCGGGGCCACAGCGTTTGCCAAGCCAGGGGCCAGGGCTTGCGCCGCCAAAGCCTCGGCCTTGTTGGCGGGGCCGGTCCCATCGGTGCAGGGAATGAACAACAGCTCGCCGATCTCGATCAGGCCTGGGTGTTTGACCACATCCCGGTTCGCGCTGAAGATCAGCTGGTATGTTCCGGAGTCACCGTAATGGGCGGTCGCGATCTCACGCAGGGTGTCCCCTTTGACTACCGAGTAAATTCCGCCGCAATTTAGGGTCGCCTCGGCCGCGATTGTCGGTGTCGGTAGGGCGACGCCCGCCGCCAGTCCCAAGACCGCCAATGCCGCCTTCCAATTGAAGCGCTTGCTCATGCTCCACTCCTTTGGTTCGAATTCGGCACCTGCCTGCTTCATGTGTAACATGAGGATTTTCACAGATCACACGGTAGCAGAACGAAATTTATTCTATCAGAACATGTGCGGCCGAGATGCCTATAACGGGAATTTCAATGCAGAATTCACCTCTCCAGCGCGAATAATCGCGCCGGTTCGGTGGTTGTTTCTCGCTAGGGTTGCGGAGTTTGGAAGCCGCTCGCGCGGCGGGGGAATGAACGCGCGCCTTATTCAGCGCGCGACAGTTCCAGGGTCATTCCCTCGGCGCCGGATACATGCATGACGTCACCTGCGGCTGGCTCGGGCGTGCCATGGGCCAGCCGCGCGCGCCAGCGCACCCCGTCGACCTCGACCCAGCCGACACCCGCGCTGAAGGGCGCCGAGATCACCGCTTCGCGGCCGACCACTGCCGCCGAACGCTGGTTCAGACCGGTCTCCAGCGACGGATCCTTGCGGTTGCGGACATAGTAATAGCCGGCAGCCGTGTAGAAGATCGCGGTCAGGGCGAAAATCAGGATCTGTGTGCTGCCCGACATCTCGGGCATCGCCCACAGGGCGATACCGACCGTCGCCGCCGCCATGCCCAGCCACAGCATGAAATAGGTGAAGGTGACGATCTCGATCGCGCCCAGCGCCAGGGCGAGCGCGATCCACCACCAGGCGGAGGCGCCGTCTAGGAAAGCGAACAGGTCGAACTGCATCAACGCACCTCCTTCTTCACGACGCGGGTTTCTGGGTGATGGTCTTGGTCAGCTCGGCGACGCCGGCCACGGCGCCGGCAATCCCGGCAGCCTCGACCGGCAGCAGCACCGTTTTCGAATTGGGCGAGGCTGCGATGTCGCGCAGGCTCTCCACGTATTTCTGTGCGACGAAATAGTTCACCGCCTGGATGTTGCCGGCCGCGATCGCGTCCGAGACCATCTGGGTCGCCTTGGCCTCGGCCTCGGCCGCGCGCTCGCGTGCCTCGGCGTCCAGGAAGGCGGCTTGGCGCCGGCCTTCGGCCTCGCGGATCTGGCTCTCGCGGATGCCTTCGGCGCTGAGGATCGCCGATTGTTTCTCGCCCTCGGCCTGGAGGATGTCGGCGCGCTTTTCGCGCTCGGCCTTCATCTGCTTGCCCATCGCCTCGACGATGTCGGTCGGCGGGCGCAGGTCCTTGATCTCGACCCGGGTCACCTTGACGCCCCATGGGTGCGCCGCGTCGTCGATCACCCGGAGCAGTTTCGAGTTGATCGCGTCGCGGTTCGACAGAACGTCGTCCAGGTCCATCGCACCGATCACGGTACGGATATTGGTCATCGACAGGTTCTGCAGGGCGCGTTCCAGCTGGCGCACCTCGTAGGCCGACTGGGCCGCATCGATCACCTGGTAGAACGCCACTGCATCAGCGTGGACCATGGCGTTGTCGCGGGTG
>JAOTXT010000060.1 GCA_029862205.1 Paracoccaceae bacterium | reverse complement strand
CCTTGAACTCGCCGTACTGCTTGGTGATCGCAGCCGTCAGCGTCGTCTTGCCGTGGTCAACATGACCGATCGTCCCAACATTCACATGCGGCTTATTCCGCTCGAACTTTTCCTTCGCCATGGTGGCCTCCTTCTTGTCCCTTCAGCGTCGCGCGTTGCCCGCGCGTCACGCGTATTTCGCCTGAATTTCTTCCGAGATGTTCGACGGCACCGGATCGTAGTGATCGAACTGCATGGTGAACTGCGCGCGGCCCGACGACATCGAGCGCAGGGTGTTGATGTAGCCGAACATGTTGGCCAGCGGCACGAACGCGTTGATGACGATCGCGTTGCCGCGGCTCTCCTGCCCCTGCACCTGACCACGCCGGCTGGTGAGGTCACCGATGATGCCGCCGGTATATTCCTCGGGGGTCACCACCTCGACCTTCATGATCGGCTCGAGCAGCTTGGCGCCCGCCTTCTTCATGCCCTCGCGCATGCACATGCGCGCGGCCTGTTCGAAGGCCATGACCGACGAATCGACATCGTGGAACTTGCCGTCGATCAGCGCGACCTTGAAGTCGATCACCGGGAAGCCCGCGAGCGGACCTGAATCCATGACCGACCGGATGCCCTTCTCGACGCCCGGAATGTATTCCTTCGGCACCACGCCGCCGACGATTTGGCTTTCGAACGAGTAACCCTCGCCGGGCACGGTCGGGCTGATGATCAGCTTCACCTCGGCGAACTGGCCCGAGCCGCCAGTCTGCTTCTTGTGCGTGTAGGTGTGCTCGATCTCGCGGCTAACGGTCTCGCGATAGGCGACCTGCGGCGCGCCGATATTGGCCTCGACCTTGAATTCGCGCTTCAGCCGGTCGACCAGGATGTCGAGGTGGAGCTCGCCCATCCCCTTCATGATGGTCTGACCCGATTCCTGGTCGGTCTCGACCCGGAACGAAGGATCCTCGGCGGCGAGCCGCGCCAGACCCTGGCTCATCTTCTCCTGGTCGGCCTTCGATTTCGGCTCGACCGCGATCTCGATCACCGGCTCGGGGAAGGTCATGGTCTCGAGCACGACGGACTTGTCCATCGAGCAGAGCGTGTCGCCGGTCGTTGTCTCCTTCAGCCCCGCCAGTGCGATGATGTCGCCGGCAAAGGCTTCGGTAATCTCTTCCTGCTTGTTCGAGTGCATCATGACCATGCGGCCGACACGCTCGCGCTTGCCCTTGGTCGAGTTCAGGATCTGGTCGCCCTTGGTCAGCTTGCCGGAGTAGATCCGGGTAAATGTCAGGGTTCCCATGAACGGGTCGTTCATGATCTTGAAAGCGAGGCCCGAGAACGGCTCATTGTCGTCGGCCCGGCGCTCGATATCGCGGGTCTCGGAATCGTCGCCGGGCTTGAAGCCCACATAGGCCGCGACATCCAGCGGCCCCGGCAGATAGTCGATGACCGCGTTCAGCAGCGGCTGCACGCCCTTGTTCTTGAACGCCGAGCCACAGAGCACCGGTACGAAGCTGAGGTCCAGCGTGCCCTGGCGGATCAGGCGCCGCAGGGTCTCGGTGTCAGGCTCCTGGCCTTCAAGATAGGCCTCCATGATCTCATCATCCTGCTCGACGGCAAGCTCGACCATTTCTGCGCGCATTGCCTCGGCCTGGTCGCGCAATTCAGGGCGGATTTCCTTGCAGACCCAGCTCGCGCCCAAATCCTCGCCCTGCCAGACCCATTCCTGCATGGTGATCAGGCTGACCAAGCCCTCGAACTCGTTCTCGGCGCCGATCGGCATCTGGATCGGCAGCGGGACAGCACCCGTTCGGTCCTTGATCATCTTCACGCAGTTGAAGAAGTCGGCGCCGATCTTGTCCATTTTGTTGACGAAGACGATGCGCGGAACGTTGTAGCGGTCGGCCTGACGCCAGACGGTCTCGGTCTGTGGCTCGACACCCGCATTGGCGTCCAGCAGACAGACAGCGCCGTCCAGCACCGCAAGCGAGCGCTCGACCTCGATGGTGAAGTCAACGTGGCCCGGGGTGTCGATAATATTGAAGCGGAACTGAGCCTCGTCAGGCGTCTTGCCGTAGCCGCCGTTCGGCGTCTCGCCATCCTCGGTGCGAAACCAGAAGGTCGTGGTCGCCGCCGAAGTGATGGTGATGCCGCGCTCCTGCTCCTGCTCCATCCAGTCCATCGTCGCGGCGCCGTCATGCACCTCGCCGAGCTTATGGCTTTTGCCGGTGTAGTACAGAATGCGCTCGGTGCAGGTGGTTTTGCCTGCATCGATATGCGCCATGATGCCGAAGTTTCGGTAGCGCTCGAGCGAATATTCGCGGGCCATCGTCCTGTCCTCGGGGGTTAGCTGCTCGTTACCATCGGTAATGGCTGAAGGCCTTGTTCGCCTCCGCCATCTTGTGCGTGTCCTCACGCTTCTTGACCGCCGTGCCGCGGTTGGCCACCGCGTCCATCAGCTCGCCGGCCAGGCGCGCCTCCATGGTCGTCTCGTTGCGGTCCCGGGCGGCCTTGATCAGCCAGCGGATCGCCAAAGCCTCACGGCGCTCGGGGCGCACCTCGACCGGCACCTGGTAGGTGGCGCCGCCGACGCGGCGCGAACGGACCTCGACCGAGGGCTTCACGTTGTCGAGCGCCTCGTGGAACACCTCGACCGGCTCACGCTTGAGCTTTTCCTCGACCTTGCCCAGCGCGCCATAGACGATGCCCTCGGCGACCGACTTCTTGCCGGCATACATGAGGTTGTTCATGAACTTGGAAACCACGCGGTCGCCGAACTTTGCGTCCGGCAGGATCTCGCGTTTCTCGGCGCGGTGGCGTCTGGACATCGCCGTCTCTCCTTACTTTGGACGCTTGGCGCCGTATTTCGACCGGCGCTGGCGGCGGTCCTTGACCCCTTGGGTGTCGAGCACGCCGCGCAGGATGTGGTAGCGCACGCCCGGCAAGTCCTTGACGCGGCCGCCGCGGATCAGCACCACCGAGTGCTCCTGCAGGTTATGGCCCTCGCCAGGGATGTAGCTGATCACCTCGTAGCCATTCGTCAGGCGCACCTTGGCGACCTTGCGCAGAGCCGAGTTCGGCTTTTTCGGTGTGGTCGTGTAGACGCGCGTGCAAACACCGCGCTTCTGGGGACATGCCTCCAGATGCACGGCCTTGCTTCTTTTCACTCGTGGCTGCCGGGGCTTCCGGATCAGCTGTTGAATTGTCGGCATCGTTGCCTACCCCAATTTCGTCTCGTCCGTCGTCTCGTCACTCATCCCGTCGCGTGTTTCGTAGCCACCCGCACGTCGCGGCGCCCATGAGGCGAATACGCAATTCGCCGCGCGCCACCACGCGCCTGCGATCCCTGCGGCAGAAAACCAGAGGACCGGGCTGAACGCCGGGTCATGCATGCCGGTTGTCAGGCTTTACGATCACGCGCGAGCGGGCTCCGACCGGAGCCCTCCCGCGAAGTGGGCGGAACTTACTCACGCGCCCCTTGGCGGTCAAGGCCGAAAATCAGGGATTTTTCAAGGGAGAGACAACGCGCGGCAGGGGTGCGTCAGGCCAACGGAATCCGTCCGCTTTTGGGCGTCTGACGGCACGTTTTAAGAAGGCACTGCTTCGCCACGCGAAAGTTCCTTGCGGGGCCAGCAATTGGGAGTGGAAATCGGGGACGAAAAACCCGGCGCCGGGGCGCCGGGTATTTGGATTCTTTACGCAGCAGAGTTCGGCTCAGAGGATCTCGTCGAAACCGCCGCCGGTGGCCGGCGCGGGCTCCGCCGTCTTTTCCTCTTCCTCGGCCGGCACCTCGATCACCTCAAGCGCCGCCGCTGCGGCCGCGGCCGCCGCCTCGCGCTCGGCCAGGATCGCCTTGTCGCGGCCAGCCGCGACCTGCTTGATCCGCGTCGTCGCGCCGCCGGTGCCGGCCGGGATCAGCCGGCCGACGATGACGTTCTCCTTCAGGCCCACCAGACGGTCACGCTTTCCTTGCGTCGCCGCCTCGGTCAGCACACGGGTCGTCTCCTGGAACGAGGCCGCCGAGATGAAGGACCGCGTCTGCAAGCTGGCCTTGGTGATGCCCAGCAGAACCGGTGCACCTGCGGCGGGCTTGCGGCCCTCGGCCTCGGCCCGCGCGTTGATCTCGTCGAACTCAGCGCGGTCGACCTGTTCGCCCGCCAAAAGCGTCGTCTCGCCCGAGGACGAGATCTCGATCTTCTGCAGCATCTGGCGGACCACAACCTCGATGTGCTTGTCGTTGATCTTCACGCCCTGCAGGCGATAGACCTCCTGCACCTCGTTGATCAAGTAAACGGCGAGCGCTTCGATCCCCATGATGGCGAGAATGTCATGGGGGGCCGGGTTGCCATCCATGATATATTCGCCCTTCTGGATCACATCCCCTTCCTGGACCGCGATATGCTTGCCCTTTGGGATCAGGTATTCCTTGGGCTCCAGGCTCTCGTCCAGGGGCTCGATCGCGATCCGGCGCTTGTTCTTGTAGTCCTTGGCAAAGCGCACGGTGCCGTCGATCTCGGCGATGATCGCGTGGTCCTTCGGACGCCGCGCCTCGAACAATTCCGCCACCCGCGGCAGACCGCCGGTGATGTCCTTGGTCTTGGCGCCCTCGCGCGGGATGCGCGCGACGACGGCACCGGCCGAGATTTTCTGTCCGTCCTCGACCGAAAGGATCGCGTCGACCGACATGAAGTAGTGGGCCGGGTTGCCGTTATCGAGCTTGACCATGTTGCCCTTGCCGTCGACCAGCGTGATCGCGGGCTTGAGCTCGTTACCCTTGGGCGCCGAGCGCCAGTCCGAGACGATACGCTGCGAGATGCCGGTGGCATCGTCGGTCTCCTCACGCAGAGTAAACCCGAGCTCGAGGTCGACGAACTTCGCCACGCCGCCCTTCTCGGCAATGATCGGAAGGGTATAGGGATCCCACTCGGCCAGGCGTGCGCCCCGTCCGACGCTCTGGCCCTCCTTGACCAATAGCTTCGAGCCATAGCTCAGCTTGTGCGTCGCCCGCTCGCGGCCCTGATCATCGACGATGGCCAGCTGCATGTTGCGGGCCATCACGATCACGTCCTTGTCGGCGTTCTTCAGCGTGTTGGTGTTCTTGAAGGTGACCTTGCCCTCCTGGGTCGATTCCAGGAACGACTGGTCCGCCACGTTTGCCGCGCCGCCAATATGGAAGGTCCGCATGGTCAGCTGGGTGCCCGGCTCGCCGATCGACTGAGCGGCGATGATGCCAACGGCCTCGCCGACATTGACCTTGGTGCCGCGCGCCAGGTCACGCCCGTAGCACTGGGCACAAACGCCATCTTCGGCCTCGCATGTCAGCGGCGAGCGGATCTTGATCGACTGGACCTTCGCATCGTCGATTAGGGCCGCCTCGGGCTCCTCGATCAACACGCCGGTCGCATGGATGACCTCGCCCGTCAACGGATCGACGACGTCCTCGACCGGCACTCGACCCAGGACCTGCTCGCCGATCGTAGCAATCACGTTGCCGCCATCGACCACCGCCTCAGACATGATGCCAAGCTCAGTGCCGCAATCGTCGATCTTGACGATGCAATCCTGCGCAACATCAACCAGACGCCGGGTCAGATAGCCCGAGTTTGCCGTCTTCAACGCCGTATCCGCCAGGCCCTTGCGGGCGCCATGGGTCGAGTTGAAGTATTCGAGGACGGTCAAGCCCTCCTTGAAGTTCGAGATAATCGGCGTCTCGATGATCTCGCCCGACGGCTTGGCCATCAGGCCGCGCATGGCAGCGAGCTGGCGCATCTGGGTCGGCGAGCCACGCGCGCCGGAATGCGACATCATGTAGACCGAGTTCATATCCGCTTCGCGTCCGGTCTTCTCGTCGGCGCGAACCGCCCGGATCTCGTCCATCATCGCATCGGCGACCTTGTCCGTGCACTTGGACCAGGCATCGACGACCTTGTTGTATTTCTCGCCCTGGGTGATCAGGCCGTCGAGATATTGCTGCTCGAACTCTTTTACCAGATCGCGGGTCTCATTGACGATGCTCCACTTGGACTCGGGGATCACCATGTCGTCCTTGCCGAACGAGATGCCGGCCTTGAACGCCTCGGTGAAGCCCAGCGACATAATACGGTCGCAGAAGATCACACTCTCCTTCTGACCCGAGTGGCGGTAGACCGTGTCGATGACCTCGCCGACCTCGCGCTTTCTCAGCACGCGGTTGACGATCTCGAACGGCACCTTTGCGCTTTTCGGCAGAAGGTTGGCCAGCAACATGCGGCCCGGCGTGGACTCGACCCGCTGCACCACCTCGTTGCCCTCTTCGTTCACTGTGCGGAACCGGGTCACGATCTTGGTATGCAGGTTGATCAGACCCGCCTGCATGGCGTGCTCGATCTCGGACTGGTCGGCCAGGACCATCCCCTCGTTCGGCTCGCCCTCCTTCTCGAGGCTGAGATAATATAGGCCCAGGATCATGTCCTGCGAGGGAACGATGATCGGCTTGCCGTTGGCTGGGCTGAGCACGTTGTTGGTCGACATCATCAGGACGCGGGCTTCCAGCTGGGCCTCGAGGCTCAACGGAACGTGCACGGCCATCTGGTCGCCGTCGAAGTCGGCGTTGAAGGCGGCGCAGACTAGCGGGTGAAGCTGGATCGCCTTGCCCTCGACCAGCACCGGCTCGAAGGCCTGGATGCCCAGGCGGTGCAGCGTCGGGGCCCGGTTCAGAAGAACGGGGTGCTCGCGGATTACCTCGTCCAGAATGTCCCAGACCTCGGGGCGCTCCTTCTCGACCAGTTTCTTCGCCTGCTTGACGGTCGAGGATAGCCCCTTCGCGTCCAGCCGCGAATAAATGAACGGCTTGAAGAGCTCGAGCGCCATCTTCTTCGGCAGGCCACACTGGTGCAGCTTCAGCTCCGGCCCGGTCACGATGACCGAGCGGCCCGAGAAGTCGACCCGCTTGCCTAGCAGATTCTGCCGGAACCGGCCCTGCTTGCCCTTCAGCATGTCCGAGAGCGATTTCAGCGGACGCTTGTTGGCCCCCGTGATCACCCGGCCGCGCCGGCCGTTGTCGAACAGCGCATCAACCGATTCCTGCAGCATCCGCTTTTCGTTACGGATAATGATGTCCGGCGCGCGCAGCTCGATCAGCCGCTTCAGGCGGTTGTTGCGGTTGATGACGCGGCGGTAAAGGTCGTTCAGGTCCGAGGTCGCGAAGCGTCCGCCGTCCAGCGGAACCAGCGGACGTAGTTCCGGCGGAATCACCGGCACGACCGTCAGCACCATCCATTCGGGCCGGTTGCCCGACTCGATGAAGTTCTCGACCAGTTTCAGGCGCTTGATGATCTTCTTCGGCTTCAGCTCACCTGTCGCCTCGGCCAGGTCCACGCGCAGGCGCTCGGCCTCAGCCTCAAGATCGATCGCTGACAGCATCTCGCGGATCGCCTCGGCGCCGATGCCGGCACGGAAGGCATCCTCGCCATACTCGTCCTGGGCATCGAGGAATTCTTCCTCGGTCATCAGCTGACCGTGGGTCAGATCGGTCATGCCCGGCTCGATGACCACATACTGCTCGAAATAGAGCACGCGCTCGAGATCGCGCAGCGTGATGTCCAGCATCAGGCCGATCCGGGACGGCAGGGACTTCAGGAACCAGATATGCGCGACCGGAGCCGCAAGCTGGATGTGGCCCATGCGCTCGCGCCGGACCTTCTGCAGCGTGACCTCGACACCGCACTTCTCGCAGGTAACCCCGCGATATTTCATACGCTTGTATTTGCCGCACAGACACTCGTAGTCTTTGATCGGCCCGAAGATCCGGGCGCAGAACAGACCGTCGCGCTCGGGCTTGAAAGTCCGGTAGTTGATGGTTTCCGGCTTCTTGATCTCACCGAACGACCACGAGAGAATCCGCTCGGGCGAGGCGAGCGATATCCGGATCTCGTCGAAGGTCTTCGGCGGCTCGATCGGATTGAAGATGTTCGTCAGTTCCTGGTTCATGGATCGATCTCCATAATCCCCCTGCCTTCAGGAGCACCCCCGCAGGGCAGCGCACAGGGGGTGCGCGCCGCCTGGGGGGTGGATTAGATTTCCTCGTCGCCGTCCAAGAGTTCGACGTTGAGGCCAAGCGAGCGGATTTCCTTCACCAGCACGTTGAAGGATTCCGGGATGCCGGCCTCGAATTCGTCCTCGCCCTTGACGATCGACTCGTAGACCTTGGTCCGGCCCGCCACATCGTCCGACTTCACCGTCAGCATTTCCTGCAGCGTGTAGGCGGCGCCGTAAGCTTCCAGCGCCCAGACCTCCATCTCGCCGAAGCGCTGACCGCCGAACTGGGCCTTGCCGCCCAGCGGCTGCTGGGTGACCAGACTGTAGGGGCCGGTCGAGCGGGCATGGATCTTGTCATCGACCAGGTGGTGGAGCTTGAGGAGATACTTGTAGCCCACCGTCACCGGCCGCGAGAACGCTTCGCCGGTACGACCGTCGAAAAGCGTCACCTGCCCGCTTTCGTCGAGTCCCGCAAGTTTCAGCGCGTCGTTGACATCCGCCTCCTTGGCGCCGTCGAAGACCGGCGTCGCGATCGGCACGCCGCCACGGATATTGTCCGCCGCCTCCAGCATTTCGTCGTCCGACATGTCCGACGTCGCCTCGGAGAACACGTTGTCGCCGTAGACGATCTTCATCGCGTCCTTGACCGGCGCCATGTCGCCCTCGCGCCGATAGGTGTCGAGCGCGTCCGAGACGATCTTGCCCAGGTTCGCCGCCGCCCAGCCCATATGGGTCTCCAGGATCTGGCCCACATTCATGCGGCTGGGCACGCCCAGCGGGTTCAGAACGATATCGACCGGCGTGCCTTCTGCCAGGAACGGCATGTCCTCCTCGGGTACCACCTTCGAAACCACGCCCTTGTTGCCGTGGCGGCCGGCCATCTTGTCGCCCGGCTGCAGCTTGCGCTTCACCGCGACGAAGACCTTGACCATCTTCATGCCGCCTGGGGGCAAGTCATCGCCCCGGCGTACTTTCTCAACCTTGTCCTCGAAGCGGGCCTCAAGCACACGCTTGGCCTGATCGTATTGCGAGTTCAGCGCCTCGACCCGGGCCGCGTCCTTCTCGTTCGACAACGCCAGCTGCCACCACTGGCCACGGCTGAGGCTCTCGAGCAGATCCTCGGTGATCTTGGACTTGGGCTTGACGCCCTTCGGACCCTTTACCGCGGTCTTGCCCAGGATGATCTCCTTCAGGCGCGCGTAGATGTTGCGTTCCAGGATCTCCAGCTCGTCGTCGCGGTCGCGGGCCAGGCGGTCAATCTCGTCGCGCTCGATCTGCAGCGCGCGCTCGTCCTTGTCGATGCCGTGACGGTTGAATACCCGGACCTCGACAACAGTGCCGAAATCGCCCGGCGGCATCCTCAGCGAGGTGTCACGCACATCCGAGGCCTTCTCACCGAAGATCGCCCGCAACAGCTTCTCCTCTGGCGTCATCGGGCTCTCGCCCTTGGGCGTGATCTTGCCGACCAGGATATCGGCGGGCCCGACCTCGGCGCCGATATAGACGATGCCCGCCTCGTCGAGGTTGCGCAGCGCCTCCTCGCCGACATTCGGGATGTCGCGGGTGATCTCTTCCGGACCCAGCTTGGTGTCGCGGGCCATGACCTCGTATTCCTCGATATGGATCGAGGTGAACACATCGTCGCGGGCGACCCGCTCGGAGATCAGGATCGAATCCTCATAGTTGTAGCCGTTCCAGGGCATGAAGGCGACCAGCACGTTCTTGCCCAGCGCCAGCTCGCCTAGATCGGTCGAGGGTCCGTCGGCAACCACATCGCCGGCCTTGACCACGTCGCCCACCTTCACCAGCGGGCGCTGGTTGATGCAGGTGTTCTGGTTCGAGCGCTGGAATTTGCGCAGCCGGTAGATGTCGACGCCCGGATCACCGATCTCCATCTCGTCGGTGACCCGGATGACGATGCGCATGGCATCGACCTGGTCGATCACGCCGCCTCGGCGCGCCGCGATGGCGGCGCCCGAGTCGCGGGCAACTTTGGCCTCCATGCCGGTGCCGATATAGGGCGCGTCAGCCTTCAGCAGAGGCACTGCCTGGCGCTGCATGTTCGAGCCCATCAGCGCACGGTTGGCGTCGTCATTCTCGAGGAACGGGATCAGTGCCGCCGCGACCGAGACAAGCTGCTTTGGGCTAACGTCGATCAAGTCGATATTCTCGCGCGGGCTCAACATGAACTCGCCGGCTCGCCGGGTGGACGCCAGTTCGTTCTTGAAAGTGCCATCGTCGTTCATCTGCGCATTCGCCTGGGCGACCGTGAAGCGCATCTCCTCGGTGGCCGAGAGATAGACCACCTCGTCGGTCACCTTGCCCTCGACGACCTTGCGGTAGGGGGTCTCGATGAAACCGTATTTGTTCACGCGCGCGAACGAGGCCAGCGAGTTGATGAGCCCGATATTCGGCCCTTCCGGAGTCTCGATCGGGCACATGCGGCCATAATGCGTCGGGTGCACGTCGCGCACTTCAAAGCCGGCTCGCTCTCGCGTAAGGCCACCGGGTCCCAGCGCCGAAAGCCGCCTTTTATGAGTGACTTCGCTCAGCGGATTCGTCTGGTCCATGAACTGCGAGAGCTGGCTCGAGCCGAAGAACTCGCGCACCGCAGCGGCCGCCGGCTTGGCGTTGATCAGGTCCTGCGGCATCACCGTGTCGATCTCGACCGAGGACATGCGCTCGCGGATCGCGCGCTCCATGCGCAGAAGGCCAACGCGATATTGGTTCTCCATCAGCTCGCCCACCGAGCGGACCCGGCGGTTACCCAGATGGTCGATGTCGTCCACCTCGCCGCGCCCGTCACGCAGGTCGACCAGCGCCTTGACCACCGCCAGCATGTCCTCCTTGCGGAGCGTGCGCTGGGTATCTGGCGCGTCGAGTTCGAGCCGCATGTTCATTTTGACCCGGCCAACCGCGCTCAGGTCATAGCGTTCGGAATCGAAGAACAGCGACTGGAACATCGTCTCGGCGGCTTCAAGGGTCGGCGGTTCGCCGGGACGCATGACGCGGTAGATATCCAGCAGTGCCGTTTCGCGGCTCAGGTTCTTGTCCAGCGCCATCGTATTGCGCATGTAGGCGCCGATGGTGATGTTATCGATGTCGAGCGTCTCGATCGTGTCGAAGCCCGCATCGATCAGCTTCTGAACGTTCTCCTCGTCCAGCTCGTCGCCCGCCTCGACATAGATCTCGCCCGTCTCTTCGTTGATCACGTCGAGCGCGGCGAAGCGTCCGAGGATACCCTCGAAAGGTGAGAGCACGCGGATACCTCCACCGTCGGAGATCTTCTTCAAAGCACGGGGGGTCAGCTTGGTGCCCGCCGGCGCCAGCACCTTACCGGTCTTGGCGTTGACCAGGTCATAGGCCGGGCTCGAGCCCTTCAGCCGCTCGGTGTTTAGCGGAACCGACCAACCCTCGCCTTTGCGCTGATAGTCGACGCGTCCGTAGAAGTGATCGCAGATCGCCTCCTGATCCATGCCCAGCGCATAGAGCAACGTCGTCACGGGCAGTTTGCGGCGCCGGTCGATCCGCGCATGGACGATGTCCTTGGCGTCGAACTCGAAATCGAGCCACGAGCCGCGATAGGGGATCACTCGGCTGGCGAACAACAGCTTGCCCGAGGAATGCGTCTTGCCCTTGTCGTGGTCGAAGAAAACGCCCGGGCTGCGGTGCATCTGGCTGACGATCACCCGTTCGGTCCCGTTCACGATGAACGTGCCGTTCGATGTCATCAGCGGCATGTCGCCCATATAGACGTCCTGCTCCTTGATGTCCTTGACCGACTTCGAGCCGGAATCGTCGTCCACATCGAAGACGATCAGGCGCAGGGTGACCTTCAGCGGCGCCGAAAAGGTCATGTCGCGCTGCTGGCATTCCTCGACATCGTATTTCGGCTTCTCGAGCTCGTATTTCACGAACTCCAAGACCGCGGTCTCGTTAAAGTCCTTGATCGGAAAGACCGACTGGAAAACGCCCTGCAGGCCCTCGCCGTCTTGCGGGGTGCCGGCATCGCCGCTTTCCAGGAACAGGTCGTAAGAGCTTTTCTGAACCTCGATCAGGTTGGGCATCTCCGCGACCTCGCGGATCTTGCCAAAGTGCTTCCGAATTCGCTTGCGGCCCGAAAAGATCTCGCTCATGTGCGTCCTCGAGTTATCGTCCTCGCGCCTTCGGCCGCCGGGGGCGGCGGCTTAGGGCTTCTTACGCTTTTGTGGACCCTATGCTGCCTGGCCGGCGGCCCCCGCCAGCCCGTGTCCCGGGTCCTGAATTCCGCGTCCTCCAAGGCCCTGGCATCTCCCAGGGTCCGAGACGACGCGGGCTGGACCCGCCAAATGCGGCGGATCCAGCCAATCTCGTCAGATCGAGCGCGGCACCTGGCCGCCTGCCCCGATCACTTCAGCTCAATCTCGGCGCCAGCCTCTTCGAGCTTCTTCTTGATCTCCTCGGCCTCATCCTTGGTGACACCCTCCTTCACGGGCTTGCCACCGGCCTCGACCAGATCCTTCGCCTCCTTCAGGCCCAAGCCGGTGATGGCGCGGACCTCCTTGATGACATTGATCTTCTTTTCGCCATGGGCCTTGAGGATGACGTCGAACTCCGTCTTCTCCTCGGCGGCTTCGGCGGCGACCGCCGGACCAGCCGCGACCGCGACCGCGCCAGCGGCCGGCTCGATGCCGTATTTCTCCTTCAGCAGATCCTTCAACTCGGCCGCTTCCAGCAGCGTCAGGCCGACCAGGTCTTCAGCGAGTTTTTCGATGTTGGACATGTCTCTCTTCCGTTTCGTTCTCTTTCGTGGTCCCGGGCATCGCGGTCTCCCCGCTTCACCGGCTCACGGATGTTGCTTCCAGGCTCAGGCCGCTTCCCTTTCGGCAAGGGTCTGGGCGATCGCTGCCAGATTTCCGGCGGGCGCCGTGACCGCGCTGACGATGTTCCCGGCCGGGGCACCCAAAATGCCAGCGATCGAGGAGAGAAGCTCCTCGCGCGACGGCATGGCGGCCACGGCTTCGACTCCGCTGACATCAAGCACCGTCTCGCCCATTGCGCCGCCGACAATTTCGAACTTCTGGTTGTCCTTGGCATAGGCTTTCGCGACCTTGGCCGCGGTGACGGGGTCCTCGGAGTATGCGAGCACCGTCTGCCCCTGGAGATACTGCGACATGCCCTCATTGGGCTTGCCTTCCAGGGCGATCTTGGCGAGCCGATTCTTGGCAACGCGGACCCCGCCACCGGCTTCACGCATCCGGTTCCGAAGGTCCGACATCTGGGCAACCGTGAGGCCGGCGTAATGGGCAACCACCACGACGCCAGAGTCCGCAAAGATCTGGCCGAGGTTCTGGACCACAGCTTCCTTTTGGGCTCTTTCCACAGGTCTCTCCAAGTTTTGGCGTCCGGGCATCGCGCCCTTCGGCCGGCTCGTTATCGTCCGGGGGCCAATCGGCCCGCGAACGTCTCAGGTCCCGTCCCGGAACCCGCCAAGACCGCCTGGCGCGTCATGCACCAAAAGATCCTGTTCGGCTCCCGTCTATGGCAGGGTTTACGGCCATCTCGGGCCACCCACCGTCTCGGACAGGGCGGGGAGCGAAAGCCCCCGATATGCCCCTGGGTCGCCCCAGGGGAATTCACTCACGCACCGAAGCTATCCAGCGCGATACTGACGCCAGGTCCCATGGTCGAGCTCAGCGACACCTTCTGCAGATAGGTGCCCTTGGCGCCCGTGGGCTTGGCTTTGTTGACCGCATCGACGATCGCCCGCACGTTCTCGGCGATCTTGGCCTCATCGAAGCTGGCCTTGCCGATGCCGGCTTGGAGGACCCCGGCCTTCTCGACCCGGAACTGTACCTGGCCGCCCTTGGCGTCCTGCACGGCCTGCGCCACATCCATGGTCACGGTACCGACCTTCGGGTTCGGCATCAGGCCGCGGGGCCCCAGGATTTTGCCCAGGCGTCCAACGATCGGCATCATGTCCGGCGTCGCGATGCAGCGGTCGAAATCCATCTTGCCGCCCTGCACCGTCTCCATCAGATCCTCGGCCCCGACGATATCGGCGCCCGCCTCCTTCGCCTCGTCGGCCTTCGGACCCTTGGCGAAGACCGCAACCCGGATCGACTTGCCAGTGCCGTTCGGCAGGTTGACCGTGCCGCGCACCAGCTGGTCTGCATGGCGCGGATCGACGCCCAGGTTCATGGCGATCTCGACCGTCTCGTCGAACTTCGCGGTCGCATTCGACTTGACGATGGCGACCGCTTCGTCCAGCGGCAGCTGACTTTTACCTTCAGTGGTCTCGCGAGCGGCGCGATAGCGTCTTCCGTGCTTAGCCATGATTCACCCCTTAACCTCGATGCCCATGGAACGCGCCGAGCCAGCGATGATCTGCATTGCCGCCTCTACCGAGTTGGCGTTCAGATCCTTCATCTTCGCCTCGGCGATCTCGCGCACCTGGCGGGCGGTGACCGTGCCTACAGTCTCGCGGCCCGGCTCGTTGGCACCGGATTGTTGCTTGGCCGCCTTCTTCAGCATGTAGGAGGCTGGCGGGGTCTTGATCTCGAACGAGAACGACTTGTCCTGGTAATAGGTGATGATCGTCGGACACGGGGCGCCCGGCTCGATGTCCTGGCTCTTGGCGTTAAACGCCTTGCAGAACTCCATGATGTTGATGCCACGCTGACCCAGGGCCGGGCCGATCGGGGGCGACGGGTTCGCCTTGCCGGCCGGGACCTGCAGCTTCAGCATGCCGATGACCTTCTTCGCCATCTGGCGGTCCTTCCTCTTTCCTCCACCCCGCGGCGCGCCGTGGGGCTTCTATGGGACGTGGTTCGGTCCAGACGGCGCGCCGCCCTGGCCTCCCACGGGGTTCGCTCTCAACTCGCTTTCGCGACCTGGGAGTATTCCAACTCGACCGGCGTCGCCCGGCCGAAAATCGATACCGTCACCTTGAGGCGCGCATTGTCCTCGTCGACGTCTTCAACCATGCCCGAGAAGCTCTCGAACGGCCCGTCGGTGACATTGACTTGCTCGCCGATCTCGAAGGTGATCGAGGGGCGCGGGTGCTCGACCCCCTCCTCGACCTGATTCAGGATCCTGGCGACCTCGGAATCGCGCAGTGGCGTCGGGCGGCCCTGGGGACCCAGGAACCCCGTTACACGGGGCGTGTCGTTGATCAGGTGATAGGCCCGGTCGGTCATCTCCATCTTCACCAGCACGTAGCCCGGCATGAAGCGGCGCTCGACATTGACCTTCTGGCCGCGGCGGATCTCGACCACTTCCTCGGTCGGGACCATGACGTCCTCGATCTCGTCCTCGAGACCCTGGACGCGCACAGCCTCACGGATCGATTCCGCGACCTTCTTTTCGAAGTTCGACAGAACGTGCACTGAATACCAGCGAGCCGCCATGGCCGTGTCCCTTGCCTTCGCCCTCGACGCTCCCACAGGAACGCCTAGTCATCCGCACCTAACCTCTTGTCAAACCAGCGGTTTCAGTGCGGGCCCCAATAGTCCAGGCGCGCCAAACGAATCGGCGCGCGCTCCGATGTGTCGTGATGTGAGCCGCGATTATCTGGGAATTGATGGAAAATCAAGAGGTTTAAATAGGATCGACCGGCTGTTTCACAACCCCAGAATCGCGTTTACGCCGGTGCGAAGGATCAGATCGACGAAAAAGAAGAAAATCGCCGCCAGCAGCGACAGGATGAACACCATCATAGTGGTGATTCCGGCCTCGCGCCGGGACGGCCAAACCACCTTGGCGCCTTCGGCCCTAACCTGGGCGATGAACTGGGCGGGATTGATCATCTGTGCCGCTTCCTCGGTCGCGTCGGATTGCCATCTGCGGACTGGCAGGGGCGGAGGGTCTCGAACCCCCGACCTACGGTTTTGGAGACCGTCGCTCTACCAACTGAGCTACACCCCTATCCGCAGCCAAGGGGCATTTACGGTCAAAACCCGGCAAGTGCAAGAGGAAGGCGGTCTATCTCCGCGCAAGGTGCGGGGTGGGACAATGCCCACCCCATGCCTCGATCGGGACTTGGGCCGGCTCAGAGCTCGCGCAGCGAGCGGAAGGTCGGCCACAAAAAGCAGGCGAACGCGAACGACAGAACCTGCAGATCACCGGTGAAAACATAAACCATGAAAACAAACGATCCGGGCACATACTGGATAAGCGACGAACTAAAGTAACGCGATACGGAACCCCACATTTTGAACCTCGCGTAGTGTCCTGAACCTCAAGCTCCATCCTACGGAATTCTTGGGCGGCCATTGGGCCGGAATCTTCGCAGATTATGAAAAATTGTGGGGGCTTAACCTGCAGTTGAAGTCGTTCGCGCGCTGCACCAGTGCGGCGAACGTCAAGTGGTTTCAACGATTAGCGACCCCATATCCGAAGTCCGGATCCAGCCGCGCGGCAATCTCTGCCTCGATCCTGGCCAAATCTTCGGGCGAAAAGCTGTCGCGCCAGCCGCCGACCTTGCCCGAGCGCACCTTGAACGACTCGGTCGAGCCCTCGCGGCGCGGGCGCATCTCGCCCTCCTTGAAGAACCCGGCCGCCTCCTTGGCTTTTAGCTTTTCGAAGGCCGCGAAATCGGCGGCCTCGCGTGCCGATTCCTCGGTCGCCGGCACGCCAAGATGCTGGGCCAGCGCCAGTAGATGCGGCGCGGTGTCCCCGCGCAGGTCGTCATAGCGGAAGACCCGGAACTCCGGGTTCCGGCGCACGGCCTCGGCCCAGTGGTTCATCCAGGTGATGATCGCCGGCAGTCCGCCGTATTCGGTCCAGATGAAGTCCGCTAGTGGCGCACGGGCCAGATGGCGCCGGCCCGGATCGGCGCTGCGATGCCTCAAATGGTGATAGCGCGAGACCGCCACATCCGCCGGATGACGGCTGAGGAGCGCCACGGGGCGGCGCGCATAGTGGGACTTGTCAGCGGTGATCCGGTCCTTGTGGATCATCGCATTGACGTCATGGGTAAAGAGGATGCTGGGAATTCGCGGATCGAGCGCCTTAGCCGCACCGAAGTCGTTTGCAAACCACAGCAGCGTGTCCTCGGGCAGGTCGAACGCGGTCTGGCAAAGACGTGACAACATGACCCGCACCCAGGTGCGCCCGCTTTTCGGAAAGGAAACCAACACCGAGTCCGCAAGGGGAACCAGACGCCGGTCACGTCGATGCGTCTTCCACGCCTTGTAGCGGCTGTTGAGCTGCAGGAACTTGTCCGTCAGCGCATAGCCCGGCACACCGCCGGCCATCAGCCCGCATCCCCGAGAAGCGTGCGCATCCAGCCAAGCCCGTCCTCGGTCCGGCCCTTGGGCCGGTATTCGCAACCGACGAAACCGTCATAGCCCAACTGGTCCATCGCCGCGAAGAGCGGGACGAAGTTCACCTCGCCCGTGTCGGGCTCGTGCCGGTCCGGCACCCCGGCGATCTGCATATGCACAATCCGCGGCATCAGGCGCTCCATCCGCCGGGTCAGATCGCCCTCCATGATCTGCGCGTGGTAGAGGTCGAACTGCAGACCCAGGTTGCCGGCGCCCACTGCGTCCAACACCCCGATCGCATCCGCCGACGTCGCCAGGTGATAGCCCGGCATGTCGCGGCTGTTGATCGGCTCGATGCAGAGCGTTTGACCCTCCCCCGCTTCGGCCGCCCAGGCGAGGTTCTCGATGTAACTCCGGCGCACCTCCGGGCCGCCGGCGATTCCGGCCATGATGTGTATGCGGCTGGGCTTCAGCACCGCCGCGTAGTCGAGCGCCCGTTTGACCGCGTCCCGGAACTCCTCGCCACGCCCGGGCAAGGCCGCCAGCCCGCGCTCGCCCCTCTCCCAGTCGCCCGGATAGGTGTTGTAGAGCGCCATCGCCAGGCCGTTGCGGTCCAGCGCCGCGCGGATCTCGTCTGCCTCGAAATCATAGGGAAACAGGAACTCCACCGCGCCGAACCCAGCCGCAGCCGCCCGATCGAACCGCTCGAGGAACGGATACTCGGTGAACATCATCGACAGATTGGCGGCGAAGCGCAGCATGTCAGACTTTCAGCTTGTGGCTCGCCATGCGCTCGTAGTGGGGACGGCACGCTTCGACAATCCCCTGAAGCCCTTCGGGCACCGGTCCGGCTGCCCGGAAAGGCGCGAAACCGGTCGAGGCCTCGACCCGTGCATACCAGTGCGCGGCCCAAACCCCGTCGCTCGCCCGCCCGCCCGCAGCCCAAGAGAGCATCGCCGGGTCAAAGGCAACGCCCAACGCCGCGCAGAGCGCCTTGAGCGCCGCCTCGGGTGTCTCCAACACGTCACGGGATTCGATGACCGGCGGCACGGTGCCGGTGATCTGGCACACATGATCGAACAGCTCGGCCTGCCGACGGAAACCCAGATCGTCGGCACTCATTTCGGGCCAACCCTTGTGGAACGAGGCGGCGACCGCTTCGGGCGGGCGGATCAGGAAGGCATGGCGGCACGCGGCCATCCAGCCGAGCGGCGCCTCGGCCACCATGTGCTGGCACATATGCTTCTGAAAGTGAATCGGCGCCGATACGCCGTTTTCGCAGAACCGAGCGCACTCCTCCCAATCGGTCGGCTGAGACGCAATCACCTCCGCGCGCATGGGATGCTCGAGACCGGTCGCTGCCAGGTAGGCGGCGTAAAAGGGTTCGTCCGAGACGACGCAATCCGCCCGGTTCTCCCAAGCGCGCATCATTGCCGTCGAGATATTCCTCGGACCCGACCACATCGCGATGCGGACGGTCGAATGTTCAGTCACGTGTGATGACCCGTTGCCAGCCCTTCAAGGATTGGAGGCAAGCGAGAATTCGACGCCGGTGTCAAGCCAGGCGTCGTATGCAGTCATCAATCCCATGCGGTGGGCGATCAGGAACTCGGCCCAAGGCGTCACGCGGGTACGGGCGCGTTGCGCGCGCCGATCTTCATTCAGTTTGTTGACCATGTGGCGCAACGCTTCGATCCGAGTCAGAAGTTGCCGCGCATGCGCCTGCTGCACCGGCGGGCCATTGAGATAGGACGCCTGAGCCGCCTTGCAGACCTGATCCAGAAACCCAATGAACTCGGCGCGTTGGCCGTTGCCTTGGCGCTGCCGCGCGATCTGGGCGCGCGCATCGTAATAGGTGCAAGTTTCGAAGAACCGGGCACGGTCCGGGTCCAACATCAGGCGCTGACGAAAATCGCCGGCCGCGCCGAGCAACAGCGCGATCAACACCACAAACACCGCTTGCCGAACCATTTACCCACTCACACAGGACCAACCGTTGGATCGAATATTACCATTTAAAGTATTGAAATAAAACGAGAAAATAGACCTGCAAATTCAACCATAGCGTGTGGTGCCGGACGCCTGGTTCAGCGTCACATCAAAACGCGTGAACCAAGACATAATGATTTGGCGTCTTGTGTTTATCGGCGGTGACGCTAGCTTCGCGAGCGATCCCCCCGCCGAGCAGAAAGTCCCAATCCATGCCGCAAGAACATTCGACCGCGAACCGCATCACGCTAGCGCCGATGACCCTCGCACGGGGCCGTCATCTGGTTTCGATTCCGGGTCCCTCGGTGATTCCCGACCGCGTGCTGAGCGCGATGCACCGGGCAATGCCGAATATCTACGAAGGCGCGCTGGTCGAGATGTCGAAGGGGATCCTCGCCGAGATCCCGTCTCTCGCCAGGACGGAAGGCCACGGGTTCATCGCCATCACCAACGGCCATGGCGCCTGGGACATGGCACTCTCGAACACACTCTCGAAGGGCGAGACGGTTCTGGTGCTCGAATCAGGCCACTTCGCGCCAGGTTGGGGCAATCAGGCGGCAATGATGGGGCTCAACGTCGAGACCTTGAACGCGCGCCCGCGCCGCGCGGTGGATCCGGCGGCGGTCGAGGAACGCCTGCGCCAGGACACGGAACACATGATCAAGGCGATCCTGGTTGTGCAGGTGGACACCGCGACTTCGGTCTGGAACGACATCGCCGCGATCCGCAAGGCGATCGACGCGGCGGGCCACCCGGCGCTTTATATGGTCGACTGCATCGCTTCGCTCGCCTGCATGCCCTACGAGATGGATGAATGGGGCGTCGACGTCACCGTCGGCGGCTCGCAGAAGGGGCTGATGGTGCCCCCGGGGCTGGGCTTCACCTGGGCCAACGAGAATGCGATGGCGGCGCATGAGAAGGCGGACCTGCGCACCTCCTACTGGGACTGGACCAAGCGGCTTTCCGGCGACTCTCACTATTGGCGCTACGCGGGCACGCCGCCGATTAGCCATCTCTACGCTCTGCGCGAGGCCCTCGACATGATCGCCGAGGAGGGGATGGAGAACATCTGGGCTCGTCACGCGGTCTTCGGCGGGGCGGTGCGCGCCGCCATCGAGGCCTGGCGCGCGCCGGGCGGGCTGGAATGCGCCATGCTGGAACCAGCCGAACGCTCGAACTCGGTCACCACCGTGATGACAAACGACATCAATCCCAAGCACCTGCGCGCGGTCTGCGAGGACGAGGGCGGCCTGACGCTGGGGATCGGCCTCGGCGAGAGCGAGGACAAGGTGTTCCGCATTGGCCATATGGGCCACCTAAGTCCACCCATGGTGCTAGGCACGCTGGCGACGATCGAGGCGGCGCTGACCGCCATGGGCGCGCCGATGGGCGGCTCCGGCATCGCAGCGGCGTCGGCCAGGGCGGCCCAGGCAATGAAGGCCTGAGGCTTGGCGCACCAGAACAAGGTCGTCCGCTCGATCGAATCCCCCTGCGGCACGCGCTGCGTCGATATCGTCCGGCGACCCGACGGCGCCTTCGCGCACGCGGAGAATCGTCGCGACTCCGAGGACCCAACCGGCTGGCGCCCGGTCGGCGCCGAGCCCGCGGGCACCTGCCCCACGGAAGCGGCAGCACTTGCGGACGCGCGGCGACTGATCGGATGGCTCAGGGTCGTTGAGCAATAGCGGCCGGTGTTACGCTCGAGAAAAGACGCTCTAGGGCGACCCTCCAGGCATCATGTTCGTGCCAACGGGCGACGTCGGCGATCACTCAGATTGGAGCGTTTGGATATAGCGGATAAGCGACAGGATACGCCCAGTAACGAAGTCCTCGGCAGGCACTTCCTGTTGTGTTGGGTCAGTGTTTTTCTCCCAATCCTTCAGGTACTTATAACCCCAGACTGGCATCTTTCGAGGACCGTGCAGCGCCACTTCAGTCCTGCCATCGATTACCTGGTAGACTCGTTCGAAGGGAAATTCTCCACCGTTGTCTCTTGCTAACTTGGTAAGATCAGACGGTTCAATTCGGAGGAACCTCGAGACCGGACCATTGCCACTCGCGCTCTCACCATGACAGACAGCGCAGTTTTCAAGGAACTCCTGTTGGCCAAGCTCAATCCCGACTTCGGCATTCACGGGCAGAGCCAATACCAGAAACAAGAACAGCGATGCGATTGCCCGATCCATTTCTCTCAATCCTTATGGCCAGCGCCATTTCGAAGCGCCACATGCGATAACCCGGACGGAATATCAGCCTGCTACAGCGTCGAGCATTGATCCTTGTCAAGCGTTTGGTGATGGCTCTTTGGATCAGAAGCGAGCGCTGAGTATCGACGTTGTGAATGTCGGCTTCGGGCCGTTTGATCCGGCTGACTGCTCGTTGAAGTCGGCCGGGCTTATGTTGGCATGATGACCATGGCGCCGATTTCAATTGTAGAACGCCCCGATCTACTCAAACGGATCGCCACGAGCCTCCAGGCGTTCCAACAACAACCTAGCCGCAGCCCGGCCCGGCCTGCGCCAACGCCCAATCCGCCACGTCGCGCCAGACGCGCTCGGCTTGCAGATCGCGAAACAGCAGGTGCCAGCCTTGGGGATACTCGATGACGTTGCGCGGGCCGCCCATGCGATCATAGACCCGGCGCACGCGCCGGTTCGGGACGATCTCGTCCTTGGTCCCGAGCAATAGCAGCGAGGGCATCCCGGCGATCGCCGCCGCCTCCGCGGCCATATCGCTGAGCCGGACCAGCCCGAAGATCTCGCGCGCGCTGGGCGGGCGCAGGTAGTTCGGATCGCGGGCGAGCGCGCGCAGCATCTCGATATTGTCGCTGGCCTGAATGCGCACGATGCCCTCGCCAGTGAAACGGTGCTCAGGGACAACCGCCGCCGCGCCCCAAGCCACCAGCCGGTGGAATGGGTTCATCTCGCCCCCGCCCCAGATCGCCGGCGCCGCGAGCACCAGGCCGTCGGCATCCAGTCCCCTGCCCGCGGCGGCCAGCGCGACGCCACCGCCCATCGAATGGCCGGTCACGATCAGGGGCAGGCAGGGATGGCGCGCCCGGATCTCGCCCGCAGCTCTCGTCAGGTCGTCGACCAAGGCCTCGGCCCCGGGCCAACGCCCGAAGCTGCGATTGCGCCCAAAGCCGCGCTGGTCGTAGGCGTAGGTCTGAATGCCGCGTGCGGCCCAAAATCGCGCCGCGCCTGCGAAAGTGCTTGGGCCGTAGTCACCGTAACCATGCACCGCCAGCATCACCGCGCGGGGCCGGTCCGGCGCCCATTCGGACAACGCCAGGGCACTGCCGTCGGCGGCGTCCAACCGCGGCTCGGGCAGTGACGCTTGGCCGTCCAGCACAGGCAGCGGCCCGCCCACCGCGCAGCCGGCCAGCAGCAACGCGGCCAGGCTCAGCCAGCCAATTCGGCGACCCGGGCGCGCAGCCATGGCACGACCTCCTCCTCGAACCAGCGGTTCTTTTTCAGCCAGGCGGTGTTACGCCAGCTCGGATGCGGCAGGGTCAGCCGATCCGGCAATTGCGCGCGCCAATTGCGCACCGTCTCGGTCACGCTCTTTCCCCGTATCGCTCCCAGATGCCACTTCTGTGCATATTGCCCGATAATCAGTGTCAATTCCACGCCCGGCAGGGCGGCCATCACCTGATCGCGCCAGGTCTTGGCGCAGATCGGCGGCGGCGGAAGGTCCGAGCCCTTGTCGTCATAGCCCGGGAAACAGAAGGCCATGGGCACGACCGCGACCCGGCTCTGGTCATAGAAGACCTCGCGGTCGACCCCCATCCAGTCGCGCAACCGGTCGCCGGATGGGTCGTCGAAGGGCAGCCCGCTGGCGTGGACGCGAGCACCGGGCGCCTGACCGGCGATCAGGATGCGCGCACCGGGACGCGCGCGCAGGACCGGCCTGGGCTCGTGCGCGGTCGCGGTTCCGGCGAACCGGTCTGCACAAAGCCGGCACGCCGAGACCCGGGCGAAGAGCTGTTCGAAATCTTCCATCATCAGACTAAGATATCCCGTCGCCGGGCGCTGGCAATCGGCCGGGACCGCACCGGCGCCCCAGGAATCCGCGTTGCGCCGGGCCATTGGCCTTGCTAACTGCGGTGCAACGGATAATTTCAACGAGACGCCCCCGTTCCGAGAGGGGTGCAAGACGGGGAGACGGAAGCGGAAATGCGGCTTGTCCTGATCTCAGTGACATTGTTCGCCTATTGGCTGCTTCTGTCCGGGCACTACAACACATGGCTGGTCAGTTCGGGCGCCGTTCTCTCGGTCGCCGTGGTTGGGTTCTCGCTGTTCAAGGGCATCACCGACGAGGAAGGCTTTCCAATCGAGAAGCTGCCGCGTGCCCTGATTTACTGGCCCTGGCTGGGCTGGCAAATGGTGCTGTCGGCACTGAACGTCACCCGGCTGATCCTGCATCCGAAACTGCCGATCTCGCCGACCATGGTGAAGGTCGATGCGTTACAGCGATCCGCCGTGGGTCTGACCACCTATGCGAATTCAATCACGCTGACGCCAGGCACGATCTCGGTCGAGGTCAGCGAGAAGGGTAGCGCCATCTGGGTCCATGCGATCACCAAGGAGAATGCCGAGGGCTTCGCCGATGACGAGATGAACCGCAAGGTCGCCTGGATGGACGGCGTTGAGGGCCCAGGAGGATGATGTTCGCGGTCGCGATCCTGGCCGTTCTGGCGGCTCTGGCGCTGGCGGTCGTGCGGGCGCTGGCGGGGCCGACCGCTTTCGACCGGCTGCTGGCGGTCAACAGCATCGGCACCTCGGCGATCATGCTGCTGGCCCTATTTGGTTTTCTGACCGACAGGCCGGAATTTCTGGATATTGGGATCACCTATGTGCTGTTGAACATGATCGGCACGCTGGCGGTGCTGAAATTCTTCCGCTACGGCGCGCTGGGCCATGCCCAGGATCCGGAGCGTGACGAGGCGCTGCGGTGATGGAGCCGGTGTTCACCATGGCCAGTTGGGCCGCGCTTTGCCTGGGCGGGTTCTTCTATGTGATCGGTGCGGTCGGGCTGAACCGGATGCCCGATCTCTTCACTCGGATGCATGCGGTCTCGGTCAGCGACACGCTGGGCGTCGGGCTGCTGACGCTTGGCATGGCGATCCATTCGGGCGCGAGCCTGATCACGGTCAAGCTGCTGATCGTGGTGCTGGTTCTGTGGACGACGGGCGCGGTCGCGAGCCATGCACTGGCCCGGGCCGCGCTGCATGACGGTGAGAAGCCGGTGCTGGTTGGGGCGGATGGCCGGCTGACGCCGACCGATTGCGTTACGCTGTTCCCCGAGCTTGGTCCACGGCTGGCGCAACCGCTGAGCTCGGAGGCTGTCGAGACCGGTGCGGATCAAGGCGATCCGGCGGCGGCAACCTGGATTCCGGGCAGGTCGCGCAGCGGCGACACCAATGCCACCGCGAGCGCCGCCGCGGAGATGGGCATGGCCGCCATGCGCATCAACATGCTCGGGGCCCTTGGCCTCATGAAAATGTTCCGCATCGGCACAATGTCGTCGGCCCGCAGTCGCGGCAGGACCCGGGACAGGGGCTCGCGCTGATGGAGGCTGCGCTCGATATCCTGAGCTGGGCCGCCCTTGTGCTTGGCGGAATCTTCTACTTAATCGGCGCGGTCGGGCTGAACCGGATGCCCGATCTCTTCACCCGGATGCACGCGGTCTCGGTCAGCGACACGCTGGGGGTCGGGCTCTTGATCCTGGGCATGGGGCTGCAAGCGGGCGCCAGCCTGATCACCGTGAAGCTCGTGATCATTGTCCTGGTACTATGGACGACGGGTGCGGTGGCGAGCCACGCGCTCGCGCGTGCCGCGCTGCATGACGGCGAGAAGCCGGTGTTGATCGACAACGCGGGCAATCTGGTCGAGACCGACTGCGTTGAGATCTTTCCAGAATTGGCCGTGCGCCTGGCCGCGCCGTTGACCTCGGAGGTGGTCGAGGAAGCGCCCAGCGAAGTGCCCTTAGGCTCTGAAGAATCGCTGGAAGAGCCGGGAGAGCCGGACCGGGAGGCCAATCGCGACGCCCGCCCGCCTGCCGAGAATGGCGGGGAGACCTGAGCCATGGAAACCGTCATCAACATGGAAGCGCTGATCAACATGGTGCTGTTGACGCTTCTGGCATTGATCACCCTCGGCATCATCCGCGTGCGCAACCTATTCGCGGTCGTGGTCCTGACCGGTGCTTACAGCTTCCTGATGGCCAGCGTGATGATCGTGCTCGACGCGGTCGATGTGGCGATGACCGAAGCCTCGGTCGGGGCGGGCATCTCGACCGTGCTTGCCTTGAGCGCGCTATATCTGACCAAGACGGAAGAGGCACCACCGCGTTATACGGCGGCCCTGCCGCTCTTCGTCGTCATCGGGACCGGTGCCGTTCTAATCTACGGCACCTACGGCCTGCCGCATTTCGGCATGGCCGACACACCGATGAACACGGGCGTCGGCGCCGACTACCTGGCACGCAACTACCAGGAGACCGGCGTGCCGAACGTGGTGACCTCGGTTCTAGCCTCTTATCGGGGGTTCGATACGCTGGGCGAGACGACGGTGATCTTCACCGCGGGGATCGGGGTTTTGTTGCTGTTGAAGCGGTTCCGGCAGGAGGGCTGAGATGCGTCTTGATACCATCCTCCGGGTGTGCGCCAAGCTGTTCATCCCGTTCATTTTCGTCTTCGGACTCTACGTGCAGCTCCATGGCGATTATGGGCCGGGCGGCGGGTTCCAGGCGGGTGTGATCATCGCTGCAGGCGTCTTTCTCTACGCCATCATCTACGGGCTCAGCGCGGCCCAGCGTGCGGTACCGAAAGGCCTGGTCGAGTTCATGGTGCCGATGGGCGTCCTGATCTTCGCTGGCACCGGCATCTACAGCTTCGTCGTCGATACCAACTATCTCGACTACAACAACCTGGCCCATGGCGACGCTGTCGAGGGCCAGCATTGGGGCATCTTCCTGGTCGAAATCGGCGTCCTTGTCACTGTCGCCAGCACGATGATCGCCATCTTCTACGCCTTCGCGGGGAGGGGCCGCCAATGAGTATCGTGAACGAGATCATCGCCAACTACAATTACTGGATCACCATTTTCCTGATGCTGTCCGGTCTCTACATCGTCGTCGCAAAATCCAATATGATCAAGACCTTGCTGGGCTTGGCTGTATTTCAGACCTCGGTCTATCTGCTCTATCTCAGCCCCGGCAAGATCCTGGGCGGCACGCCCCCGATCCTCGAGAAGGGTATCGAGGTCTATTCGAACCCACTGCCCCATGTGCTGATCCTGACCGCGATCGTCGTCGGCGTGGCCACGCTGGCGCTGGGCCTGGCGCTGGTCGTGCGCATAAACGAGGCCTATGGCACGATCGAAGAGGACGAGATCACCGCCATCGTTGACCGGGAAGACCACGCCGAATGAGCGCCGAGCCGCTCCTTCTGCAGGACCACCTGCCGGCGCTCCAGGTCGTGGTGCCACTGCTGGGTTCGGTGGTCGTCGCACTTCTGCGCCAAGGGCCTGCTGCCTGGGTGGTTACGCTTGTCTGTGCCTGGTCGATGCCCCTGATCGCGTTCGCGCTTCTGGATCAGGTGATGACGAATGGCACGATCTCGTACGCGTTGGGCGGCTGGCCGCGCGAGGTCTCGATCGAATACCGGATTGACCAGGCCAACGCATTCCTGCTTGTGCTGGTCTCGATCATGGCGGCGCTGGTGACCACCTACATGCCCCGCTCGATCGCAGACGAGATCGCCCCCGAGCGGCAGGGCTGGTACTATTGCATGTATCTGCTCTGCCTTTGCGGGCTTTTGGGCATGGCGATCACCGGTGACGCCTTCAATATCTTCGTGTTCATGGAGGTGTCGTCGCTGTCGATGTATGGGCTGATCGCCATGGGCCGCGACCGCCGCGCCATGGTCTCGGCCTACCAATATCTGGTGCTCGGCACATTAGGGGCGACCTTCTATGTGATCGGCGTCGGGCTGCTGTTCACCATGACCGGCACACTCAATCTCTACGACATGGCAGGCAAGCTGGAAGCGGTCGAGAACACGCGCCCGCTGATCGCGGCACTGGCTTTCATCGGCGTCGGGATCGGGCTGAAACTGGCGCTGTTCCCGCTGCATTTGTGGTTGCCGAATGCCTATGCCTTCGCGCCTTCGGCGGCGACCGCGTTCATCGCCTCGACCGCGACCAAGGTGGCGGTCTACATCCTGCTCCGGATCGTCTTCTCGGTCTACGGGGTGAACATTGCCTTCGGCGACACGCCCGCCGCGGCGGCGCTTCTGGCGCTGGCAATCATGGCGATGATCGCGCCGTCGGTAGTGGCAATCTATCAGGCCAATGTGAAGCGGATGCTGGCTTATTCCTCGGTCGCCCAGATCGGTTACATCATGCTGGGCATCGCGCTGGTCAGCCAGACGGGCCTGACCGGCGGCATTAGCCACCTCTTCAACCACGCGCTGATCAAGGCGAGCCTGTTCCTGGCAGTCGGTTGCATGGTCTATTCGACAGGTATCACGCGGATCGAGCAGATGGCCGGGATCGGGCGGACCATGCCCGCTACCATGGGCGCCTTCGTCCTGGCGGGACTGGGACTGATCGGTGTGCCCGGCACCGCCGGTTTCGTCTCGAAATGGTTCCTGATCACCGGCGCGGTCGAGCAGGGGCTTTGGTGGCTGGCCGCCGTGATCGTCTTCTCCTCGGTCCTGGCGATGATCTATGTGGGCCGGGTGGTCGAGGTCGCCTGGTTCCGCGAGCCTAGCGGCGCAGCGGTCAGCCCGCGCAAGCCCCCCTTGGAGATGGTGGTGGTCACCTGGGTCCTGGCGCTCGCGGTGGTCTATTTCGGCTTCGACACCGATATTTCGGCGGGCGTCGCCGGGGACGCGGCGAGCCTTCTTCTGGCGGGGTACCGATGAGCGGCTTCACCGGCGACATCCTGATCCTGATGGCGGTCTGCCTGCCGCTGCTCGGCGCGGTCGGCATCTGGTTGGCCGACCGCGATCCGAACATCCGCGAGGCGGTGACCCTGGTGACCGCCAGCGTCAATGCCTTCGTCGTGCTGGAGATCCTGGGCCGCGTGACGGACGGCGAGCGGCCCGAGGCTGGCGGCTGGCCGATCTTTGGCGGACTGGAAATCACCTTCGCGGTCGAGCCTTTGGGGATGCTGTTCGCGACCATCGCCTCGACCCTGTGGATCGTCAACTCGATCTATTCGATCGGCTATATGCGCGGCAACAACGAGCCCCGGCAAACGCCTTTCTACATTTGCTTCGCGATCGCGATCTCGTCGGCCATCGGCATCGCGTTTGCCGGCAACCTGCTGACCCTGTTCCTGTTCTACGAGATCCTGACCATCTCGACCTATCCGCTGGTC
>JAOTXT010000059.1 GCA_029862205.1 Paracoccaceae bacterium | reverse complement strand
GGACGCTTCTGGTGCCCAGCTCCACAATGCCGGGCAGCCCGCCCTTCCAGTGGTCGCTGTTCTCATTCTTCGAGCGCGTCGCCACCAGCCCCGCCGCGCAGAGCTACATGGCCGGGGTCAGCCAGGCCCTGATGACCGAGCTCGAGGCCGCGATCATGAAATTCCGCGCCTTGGCCGAACAGCGCATCGCCGACTTCCACCGTACCGTGGGCGGGCGGCCACTGACCGGACATTGGCTGGCGGCGGCGAAAAACCTGCTGGTGCGGCTGAAGGCCGGTCTTGGTGAAGACCTGACGGGCCTTGCCGACGACGCCCGTGGGATCGCGCTCGATCTATCCGAAATGGCCGACGGCCGCGCCCTGGTAGAGCCGCTCCGCGAGCCGGCGCGGATCCCGGCGATCATCACCTGAACCAGATGCTGGTGTCCGAGCCTTTCTTGCTATCGCGGCAGCACCGCAGCGTCGGGCGCCGGGCGGCCGCGTAGCAGATCGGCCCCTTTCTCTCCGATCATCAGCGCCGAGGCGTTGAGGTTCGCCGAGATCATCATCGGCATGATCGATGCGTCGATGACCCGCAAACCTTCCATGCCATGGACGCTGAGCTGGTCGTCCACAACCGCCGCCGGATCGCTGGCGGGCCCCATGCGGCAGGTGCCCGCCGGATGGAAGGTCGTGGTGCCGCGCTCGCGGGCGACCGCCAGGAACTCGTCGTCGGTCTGCACGTCCGCGCCCGGATAGGCCTCGTAGGCAAGATAGGGCGCGAGCGGTGCTGAGTGGATCAGCTTGCGCGCCAGCCGCATGCCCGCCAGCAGGACCCGCTGATCCTCCGCCTCGGCCAGATAGTTGGGCTGAATGATCGGCGCCGCAAACGGATCGGCCGACCGGGCGCGCACCCAACCCACGCTCTCCGGGCGCTGCTGCCAGGGGGCGACTGTCATTCCGGGCTCGTCCTCGAGCTGCCCCTGGACCCCTTCCTTGTAGCTGGCGGGCGTGAAGGTCATTTGCATGTCGCAATCGGCGATTCCGGGGTCCGAGCGCCAGAAGCAATAGACGAGCGTCGGGCTCAGCCCCAGAATGCCCTTGCGGCGGAAGACCCAGTCGGCGACTTCAAGGCCCAGCCGCCAGCCGCGCGCCCGCTCGTTGATGGTGGCAATGTTCTTGACCCGGGCGGTGAAGCGCGGGGCGTAGTGATCGCGCAGGTTCTCGCCGACCCCGGCCAGTTCATGGACGACGGGAATGCCCAGATCGCCGATCAGGCTGGCGGGACCGATGCCCGAGAGTTGCAGCAGTTGCGGCGAATTGTAGGTGCCCCCCGAGAGGATCACCTCGCGCCGCGCGCGCACCTCGCGCGCCGGACCACCACGCCCGCCCATGGCGTAGCGCACACCGAGCGCGCGCTTGCCCTCGAGGATCAGCCCGGTCGCATGGGCGTGGGTGATAACGCGCAGGTTCGGCCGTTTCATCGCCGGTTTAAGGAACGCGGTCGCGGCGCTGACACGGCGGCCGTTCCCGATTGTGCGCTGGGCGTAGTTCACCCCCTCCTGCGTGGTGCCATTATAGTCCGGGTTCCTCGGGATACCGTGCTGCACCGCGCCCTCGATGAAGGCGTCGCAGAGCGGGTGGCGCCAAGGGATATCGCTGACCTCCATCGCGCCGTCACGCCCGCGGAACGTGTCATCGCCGCCCAGACGCCGCTCCATCCGCCGGAAATAGGGCAGCACGTCCGCATAGCCCCAGCCACGGTTGCCGCGCTGGGCCCAATTGTCGAAATCCATGCGCTGGCCACGGTTGTAGATGTGACCGTTGATCGAGGAGGACCCGCCCAGCGTCTTGCCGCGCGGAGCGAAGACCCGGCGCCCTGCCGTGCCCTCGCTCGGCTCCATGTCGTAGCACCAGTTGATGCGGCGGTTCTTGAAGGTCTTGATGAAGCCCGCGGGGATATGGATGAAGGGATGCCAGTCGCGCGGACCGGCTTCGAGCAGCGCGACGGTGGTGCCCGGGTCCTCGCTCAAGCGGCTGGCCAGCACCGAACCCGCCGAGCCCGCGCCCACGATCACATAGTCGAACGCTTCCATGGGCGCAGTTAACCCAATCCAGCTCGGCCGCGCCAGCGTCTGACGATTTCTTGCCGGTCGGAGCCGTCCGGACTATCCTTTGAGAGGCATTCTCAAAGCATGGAGACGTCCCATGGAGCGCCAGAACCCAAGCGCCATCATCCGGGCGGCCCGGCAGCACCTGATGCACGCCCGCGACGCGCTCGACGCGGAGATCCACGGATATCCGACACCGATCTCGGGCTGCGACGCGCAATATAACCACCTTCTGGCCGAGCGGCGGCGGGTGCATGGGGCGCTAAGGGTGTTGGAGGAGGAGATCCATATCCCGACGCCCAGGGCGCCGTGAAGTCGGCTCGGACGTAGGGTGGGCTCCATGAGCCCACCATAGCCTCGCGTCTCGGGTCAATGGTGGGCTCTTCGAGCCCACCCTACTTGAGCGGCTCCAGCGCCGCCGCCGATTTCGCCAGGCGCACAAGGTTCAAGAACTCGGCGCGGTAGCCGAACCGGTCGGGCCCCTTGGCGCCCTCGGCCAAGGCCGCGACGTCATCATAAGTGAAATCGCCCATATGCCGCCCGCCGCGCAGAAGCTGGCCGAAACCGGCGACCGCCGCCGCAAACCGGGTTTCCTGGGTGCGTGAGTCACTTGCATCGAACTCAGCCGATCGCGGGATCACGGTCTCGACGAGCTTGCTCACGTCACCGCCCGGCGGCTTGTAGCGGACCTTCAGGAAGGCGAGTTCGCTGGGATTGGCCTCCAGCTCCGTCACCGGCTGATAGCGCAACGCATCGACCTGGCGCTGACCCGCCCCCGCCGGCGTAATCTCGTAGAGCGCGGTCACCCGGTGGCCTGAACCGATCTCGCCCGCATCGACCTTGTCGTTGTTGAAATCCTCGCGCCGCAGCATCCGGGTCTCGTAGCCGATCAGCCGGTATTCGGCGACAGCGGCCGGGTTGAACTCGATCTGGATCTTCACGTCCTTGGCGATCGGGAAGAGGGTCGATCCCGCCTCCTCGACCAGCGCCTTGCGGGCCTCGGAAAGCGTGTCGATATAGGCTGCCTGGCCGTTGCCGTTCTGGGCCAGCGCCTGCATCAGCGCGTCGTTCAGATTGCCATGCCCGAAACCCAGCACCGACAGCAGGACACCGGTCTTGCGCTTGCGCTCGACAAAGCCTTCGAGCTCGCCGATATCGGTGATCCCGACGTTGAAATCACCATCGGTCGCCAGGATCACCCGGTTGATGCCCTCGGCGTCGTAGTTCGCCTCGGCCAGCTGATAGGCTTGGCGGATGCCCTCGGCGCCCGCGGTCGAACCGCCTGCATGGAGCCGCTCCAACGCGGCCAGGATGCGGCCTGCCTGCGAGACCGGGGTCGACTCGAGCACCGTGCCAGCGGCGCCTGCATAGGTGACGATGGCGACCGTATCGTCCGGGTCGAGCGCTTCGAGCATCAGCTTGAGCGCATTCTTCAGAAGCGGCAGTTTGTCCGGCGCGTTCATCGAACCCGACGAGTCGATCAGAAAGACCAGGTTCGAGCGCGGCTTCTCCTCCTCGGCCAGCGCATAGCCCTGGATGCCGATCCGCATCAGCCGGGTCTGGTCGTTCCACGGGCTCGGGATCACCTGGACATCCGCACGGAACGGGGTCTCGCGGCTCTCGGGCAGAGGATAGTCGTAGGGGAAGTAGTTGACCATCTCCTCGACCCGCACCGCGTCCTTCTGGGGCAGGACGCCGCGCAGGATCTGGCCCCGGACGAAGGAATAGGAGGCGGTGTCGACGTCGATCGAAAACGTCGAGACCCGCTCCTCCGTGACCACCTTGACCGGGTTGGCCTCGATCTCCTCGAAATTGTCGCGGCCCTGGTCCTGGTAGGTGGGGGCGACGGCGTCATCGGCCTTGACCTGTGCCGAGGAAGTGGACTGCTTCGCCTCCTTCAGCGCGACGCGCGAGCGCGGTTCGGCGGCCATCTCCTCGGTCTCGAGGACACTGGACTCGCGCCGGGCTGCCAGGTCCCGGCCCGTCGCCTCGCCCACCGACTTTTGCAGGACGGGCGCGTCCGCCTGGCGCGTGTCCGACTCGGTACCACCAATGAGCCGGTCCACCGACCTGTTCCCGGCACCGGCCAGGTTCCCCTCAAGTTCCGCGTTAGGCACTTGCGCCTGGAAACGGTCCTGCGGTTTCGTTGACGGAACCGCTTGCACGGATGCGGAACCCTGAACTTCGGCGCTCTCGGCCGGGACGCTGGGCGCGGGCGCGTTGGCCTTGTCGTCACGCAGGGCGACAGACTCGTCGCGGGTGTCGGCCGCGTTCTGACGCTGCTCGATGGCGAAGTCCGGCCCTTCAAGCCGTTTCTTGGGATAGTCATAGGCCACGATCATCGCCACCGCGATGGTCGCCAGGCTGGCGCCGCCCAGCAGCATAGGGTTCAGGCGTTTGTAGGTCAGTCGCATGGGAAGCCCTCCGATCAGGCGGGCGAACCAATTCGCCCTTTGCCTGGTCGGACGCGCCCCGGCCGCAGATCCTTGGGCGGCGGTAGCATTTTCCGCGTCGTATGCGCCGAGCGCCGCCTCCACGGCGCGGCGGCGGGCGGCATGATCCGGCTCGGGCCGCGTGGCCTCGAAGGCCGATTCCAGTTTGTCGAGTTCGTCGGTCATTTCGCGTCCTCGCGGGCGGCTTGGGCTTTGAGAGCCTTGCGGATCTCGTGCAGCCGCCATGAAATCGTGGTCTCGCTGACCCCCAGAACCTCGCCGGCCTCCGCATGGGTCAGCCCCTGGTCCAGCACCAGGATCGCGGTTTCGCGCAGGTCGGGCTTGAGCGCCGCCAGCGCCTGGCGCAGCCAATGGGCCTGCGCCGCGCGATCCGCCTCACCCGCCCGGTTGAGCGCGTCCAGCTGGGCAAAGTCGCTTTGGGCCTGGGCCCGCGTGCCCCGGCGCCGAAGCGCATCGCGACCCGCGTTCAGGACCACCTGATAGAGCCAGGTGGTGAACTTGGCCTCGCCCCGGAACGAGCGGATCTTGCGCGCGAGCCCGATGCACACATCCTGGGCCAGATCCTCGGCCTCGGCCCGGTTACCCAGAAGCCGCATGCCGACGCCGAGCACGAGGCCGTAGTGACGCTCGAGCAGAACCCCGAACGCCTCTCGGTCCCCGTTGGCGGCGCACAGCGCCAGCCCTTCGTCGGCCCTCTCTTGCAGCATATCGTCCATGGGACGCATAGGATGCGGGAATCCTTGGGGGATCGGGAAATTTTTTTGCAGGAGCGCGCGGTAGGGCGGACATTCCTTCCCTGCCACGGACTTGCTCCGGGGCCTCGATGGTCTTCGGGTAACCTCGGGGTCCCGGGTCAAGCCCGCGACATCGGATCACTCAGGCCGCCTTGACCAGGTCCGCCGCCTTTTCGCCGATCATGATTGCCGGCGCGTTGGTGTTGCCCGAGACAAGCGCCGGCATCGCCGCGGCATCGGCGATGCGCAGGCCCTCGATACCGTGGACACGCAGCTGGTCATCGACCACGGCCATTTCATCCGGGCCCATGCGGCAGGTGCAGGCCGGGTGGAAGATCGTCGCGCCCAGTTCGCGGGCCTTCTCCAAGATCTCCGCGTCGGTCTGGGCTTCCGCGCCGATGCTCATCTCCTTGTCGACATAGCGTGCGAGCGACGGCGCTTCAGCCAGGCGCCGGGCGACGCGGACGCCGCCGATGATCGTCTCCTGGTCCTCGATGGCATCCAGGAAATTCGGCCATATGCCTGGATGCCGGGCCGGGTCCGCGCTTTTCGCCATGACCCGACCCCGGCTTTGGGGCCTGAGGAGACAGACGCTGGACGTGAAGCCCGAGAAGGGATGCAGGCCCTTCAATCCCAGCCCCGGCCGGTCAAAGCTGACCGGGAAGATGTGGAACTGGATGTCGGGCGCCTCCACATGGGGCCGCGAGCGGGTGAAGATGCCGACCTGGCCCGCGCCGATCGACATCGGCCCCGCCCGCTTGAAGACATACTCCGCCCCGACCGACAGCCTGCCCCACCAGGTCTTGAGCGTGTCGTTGAGCGTGACCGGCTGGTTCGCGCGGTAATACATGCGGACCTGAAGGTGGTCCTCCAGGTTTTCGCCGACGCCCGGCAGTTCGTGATTGACCGCGATCCCCGCCTTCTGCAGCGCCCCGCCAGGGCCGATGCCGGAGAGCTGCAGGATATGTGGCGAACCGATGGCCCCGGCCGAGAGGATGACCTCGCCCCGCGCGCGCACGGTCTCACTGCGCCCGCCCCGGCGGAACGTGACACCGGTGGCGCGGCGCCCGTCGAGCTCGATCCGCTCGACCAGGGCATCCGTCCGGACTTCAAGATTGCCGCGCCCCTTGGCCGGACCAAGATAAGCCTTGGCCGAGGAGCAGCGCAGACCGTTCCGGGTGGTCAGCTGATAATAGCCGACACCCTCCTGGTCCGGCCCGTTGAAATCGTCGTTGCGTGGGATGCCGATCTCCTCGGCAGCGGCGACGAACGCCTCGCAGATCGGATGCTGCATACGAAGGTCCTGGACCGCCAGCGGCCCGCCGGTGCCATGCAGGTCATCCGCGCCGCGCTGCTGATCCTCGGAGCGTTTGAAGTAGGGGAGCACATCGTCCCAGGCCCAGCCGACGTTGCCAAGCTGGCGCCAATGGTCGTAATCGGCGGCCTGGCCGCGAATGTAGACCAGGCCGTTGATCGCGCTCGACCCGCCCAGCACCTTGCCGCGCGGCCAGGGCATCCGGCGATTGTTGGTGCCGGGTTCGGGCTCGGTCTCAAAACACCAGGAAAAGCGTTCGTCCCAGGGGGTCTTGAAATAGCCAACCGGGATATGGAGCCAGTAGTGGCGGTCCTTGGCGCCCGCTTCCAGAAGCAGGACACGCTTCGAGGGATCCTCGCTCAGCCGCCCCGCCACCGCGCAGCCGGCTGAGCCGGCCCCGATCACCACATAGTCAAATTCGTCCATGGCCGTCCCCGATAGCGAGCGCCCATTGATGTCAGCGGGGTGGACGGCGTCAATCCCCGTCGTCACGCCTCCATAGTGGAGGTGCGGATCATCACCCGCAGTTGGCCCGAAAAGTCGTTGATCGGGTAGTGCAGAGTGAAGCGGTTGTCCCACAGGATCACGCCGCCAGGCTTCCAGCGGAACCGGCAGGTGAAGTCGTGGCGCTCGATGTGGTTGCAGAGAAAGGCAAGCAGGCCCCTGCTCTCGTTGACCGTCATCCCGTCGAAGCGGTTGGTGAACATGCGATTGATGTAGAGACCTTCGCGGCCCGTTGCCGGGTGGCGCCGCACCACCGGATGCACCGCGCGCCAGTCCGGATCCTCGCGGCGTTCATACCAGTGATAGCTGTGAACCGCCTTCAACCCCCACAGCATGTCCTTCATCCCGTCCGAAAGCGCGTCGAATGCCGCGATGGTGCTGGCGAAGCCGGTATCGCCCCCGACCGGCGGCAGGATCTTGGCGTGGAGGATCGAGACATAGCCCGCGGGTTTCAGCCAGGTGATGTCCGCGTGCCAGCTCGCGCCACCGAACATGGTGGTCTGCTCGGGCTCGCGCCTGAGCTCGAGCACGTCCTTGCGATCGTCATAGCCGTTATCGACCAGGGGATGCAGGAAGGGCGGGCCAAAATGGCGCGCTAGGGCTGAGAGCTGGAACCGGTCGAGGTCCTGGTCCGGGACATAAATGACAAGATGCTCGTCGAGCGCGGCCTTTAGCGAGGCGATTGTCGCGTCGTCGGGCTTTGCTAGATCGAGCCCGGGCAGGACCGCGCCCAGCGCGCCGGTGATCGGCTGGGCTTCGGCCATCAGATGTCTTCCCACGGGAAGCTGTCCAATCGCTCGGTCCCCGTCTCGGTGACCAGGACCTGGGTTTCGAGCTTGACGCTCTCGGAGCCTTGCTCGCCGATCAGGCTTTCTACACAGACAACCATGCCTGCCTCGAACCGGCCCGATTGGGCGGAGGCGAAATCCGGATGCAGCGGCACGACCGGCCATTCGTCGGCCATCCCGACCCCGTGGACCGCCAGCGAGTAGCGATAATCGAGATGCCGGTCCGGGATGCGCCAGGATTTGTCGTTGAAGTCGGCGAAATCCAGCCCGGGGCGGATCAGCGCCAAATTGTGCTCGATCTGCTCGAGCGCGGTCGCGTAGAGCCGCCGCTGCGTATTGGTCATCGGTACTTGCCCGCAGGTCCAGGAGCGCGAGAGGTCGGCGCAATAGCCGTAGGGGCCGATCATGTCGGTGTCGAAGGCGATCATCTCGCCCGCCTGGCAGGCGCGGTCCGAGCATTCCTGGTACCAGGGATTGGTGCGCGGCCCGCAGGTCAAGAGCTTGGTCTCGAGCCAGTCGCCGCCAGAGCGGGCGTTCTCGAAATGCAGATGCGCCCAAAGCTCCTGCTCGGTGACACCGGGCCTCGAGTGTTCATGGATTCTCGCCATGCCAGCCTCGCAGACCCGGATGGTCCAACGCATGAGCGCAATCTCGTCGGCGGATTTGATCGCGCGGGCCTGTTCGGTCAGCTCCTGGCCCTCGACGAAGGCAATGCCGCGGTCTTCCAGCGCCTTGAGGCCGACCGGTTCGAGCTTGTCGATGGCGAGGCGCCGGTTGCCGCCGCCGTGCTGGCGCATCAGATCGCCGATCTCGCCCGACCAGCGCGTCAGCCGCTCCTGGGCCCGGTCGCCTGCCGACATGAAGAGCCAGGCAATGGCGTCTCGGATCTCGTCGATGCCCTCCAGGCCTTCGCTCAGATGCTTGCAACCCTTGAACTCGAACATGATGCCCGGCCCATCGGCGAAGATCAGCGCGTAGCGGATCGCGTTATGGGCGGTCCAGACCTGCATGTTCGAGCAGTCGAACGCATAGCGGATATTGACCGGGTCGTAGAGCAGGATCGCCGTGCAATCATGGGCCGCGAGCTGGGCACGCAGCCGCCCCAGCCGGTAGCGTCGGGCGGCCAGCAATCTCTCGTACGGGACCGGGCTCTTCAGCGGGCGGTCCGCGCCCTCCGGGTTCAGATAGGCGCGCTTGCGGTCGTCCGAGAAGACGCCGGTTCCCCCCATCACGCGGCGCGTCCGTAAAACCCAATCCGCTCCGCATCCGAGAACATGACGCCGGGGCGGTCGTAGAACGAGAAGACGGCGATGATGCGGGAGCGGTCCCCCTCAACCGGGGTGACCCGGTGGGCGGTGTTCTTGCCCCGGAAGACATTAAGCGTGCCGGGCAAGAGGTGGAGCTGCTCGACCCGATCGTCCCGCCGCTCGAGGAGCCTGGCGACGCCTGCGTAGTTTGGATCGTCGTCGGAGCGCAGATCCGAGCGGTATTCGAAATCGCCGCCCCCCTCGGGGGCTTGCAGAAGCAGCGTGGTGGTGAATTCGGAGCGGTCGAAATGCCAGTTCAGCGCCTCGCCGGCGCGATATTCCATCACATTCACCCGGGCCAGGGGATCCGCCATGGTATGGAGCGCCGGCTTCTGCATCACCGCGGCCAGGAAGGCGGCGAAGGGCGGCCATTCGTAAAGCCGCAGCACGACCGCGTCCGGAATTTGGTCGGCGCAGATCGTGTGGTTCACCGTTTCGCAAAGCCTGAGCGCCGGGTGATCCGGCGCGAGGCCGGGGATTTCCGGCTCGAAATAGATGTTGTGCGCCCGGCGGTGCGTGAAGGCGGCGCTGTTGAGCACCGGCGCGACGTCGGCAACCGCTTGGGCCAATGCGTCGGGCCGGACCAAGCCGTCGAGGTTGAACATGCCGTTGGCACCGAGATCGGCTTGGCAAATGGCGACCAAGGCGCGTCCTTCGGCACTGTCGAGCCGGTCGAGCGGGTAGCGGTCAAGGTCGATCAAATCGTGCATGGCATCTCATCCTGAATGCGGGTCGGCGCTCATCTCAACATAGATTTTCCTGTGCACAATGGCAGAAAATGTTAGGTTGACTTAGTATTTCTGAGGCAGCGTATCAGATGATCCAGAAATTACCCCCGCTGAACGCCCTGAAGGCCTTCGAGGCTGCGGCCCGCAGCGGCAGCTATGTCGGTGCGGCCGAGGAGTTGGGGGTCTCGGCCGCCGCCGTCAGCCAGCAGGTGCGTAACCTCGAAGGCTGGTTCGGCAAGCGCCTGTTCGTCCGGTTTAATAACCGAATTGCGCTGACCGATGCGGGGATGGCGATCTACCAGGATACCTCCGCACCGCTGCAGGAGATCGCGGGGATGGCGGCACGGGTGTTGGGCGAGACGGCGCGGGCCCGGCTGGTGGTCAGCACCCTGCCCTCGCTGGCCGAGCGCTGGCTGGCGCCACGATTGGCCGAATTTGCACAGGCCGCCCCGGAGATCAGCATTGACCTGCGGGTGGAGGAAGATCCGGTGGACCTCATGCGTAACGAGGTCGACCTGCGGCTTTGCTATACTGCGCAGTTCTATCCGGACTACCAGGTGCTGCCCCTGTTCCGCGACGAGGTGCTGCCGATCTGCGCCCCTGGCTTCTGGGATGCCCATGGGCCGGACATCGCCACCCTGCCCGACCCACTGCTGATCCACACCGATTGGGGGCCGAGCTTCGCCTCGCATCCGAGCTGGGCGGATTGGTTTGCCGCCGCCGGGCTCGAGCGCACGCCAAGCGCGGCCGAGGGTCACCGGGTCATGATGTCCTCAACTGCATTAGAACTGGCGCAGTTAGGCATGGGGCTGGCTCTGGGCCAGCGCAGCTTGGCGGCGTCGGCGCTGAAATCGGGCCATTTAGTCGCGCCATTGCCGCGCACCCTGTCACTTGGCCATGACTACTGTGCCGTGCACGCCCATGCTCGCGCCGGACGCCGCGGCCTCGCGGCTCTGGTCGATCTGCTGCGGGACGGGCCAAATTAGTCGATCAGGATCGAGACCCGGCGGTTCTGGCGTCCCTTCTTCTCGATCTTGCCAAAGCGCACGGGGCCGATCTCGGCGGTCGAGCGCACATGGGTGCCGCCGCAGGGCTGCAAGTCGATTGTATCGTCTCCCAGGCCGATCCGCACCAGCCGGACGCGGCCCTGACCCATCGGCGGCTGGACCGCCATGGTCTTGACCAGGCCCGGATTGGCGGCCAGATCCTGGTCGGTGATCCACTCGTCGCTGACCGGATAATCGGCGGCGATCAACTCGTTCAGCCGCGCCTCCAGCGCATCCTTGTCCTGGGGCGCCTCGGGCATGTCGAAATCAAGCCGCCCCTTGGCGGCACTGATCGAGCCGCCAGTCACCGGCAGCGGGATCACGACAGAAAGCAGATGCAGCGCGGTGTGGACCCGCATGTGGCGGTGGCGGGTCTCCCAGTCGAGCCGGGCGGTGACCGAGGCGCCCACGGGCGGCGGCGATGCGCCTTCGGCCGGCACATGAACCACCTCGCCCGGCGCCTCGCCCTTGACCGCGAGCGCGATCGCGGTTTGACCACCTTCCCATTCCAGCACGCCTGTATCGCCCGGCTGGCCGCCGCCGGTGGGGTAGAAGACCGATTGGTCCAGCACCACGCCGCCACGCTCGTTGATCCCGGTCACGGTGGCGGTGCAGTCACGGAGATAGGCGTCGCGATAGAGGGCCTTGGTCATCTGATCCGCCTAATCACCGTCCGGGTCGTCGCGCGCCGGATCGCCGGGCGCACCACCGCTGTCTTTCATTCGTGGCCGAGCGGAGTCCTCCTCGGGTAGCGTTTGGCCTCCGCGCAATGCACCGCCGATCGCCCCGCCCAATTCGTCCGCGTTCCGGATATGCAGGTCGCGCTGGGCGAAGGGGATCTCGATCCCCTCTTCCTCGAACCGGCGCGCGATTTCGAAGTTGATGTCCGAGGTGACGTTCAGGATCCAGTTCACGTCGCGCAGCACGCCGCGGATTTCGAAATCGAGCGAGTCCGCCCCAAACCCACGGAACAGCACATAAGGCGAAGGCCGGCTGAGCAGCATCGAATGACCCTTGGCGATATCGAGCAGAATCTCCTCGACCCGGCGCGTATCGGTGCCGTAGGCGACGCCCACCTTGACGATCAGCCTTCCATGGAGGTTCGAATGGGTCCAGTTGGTGACCGTGCCCGAGATCAGGTCCGCGTTTGGCACGAACATAGTCGACCGGTCGAAGGTCTGGATCTCGGTCGAACGCACATTGACCCGCTGGACGGTCCCGTGGATGCCGCCGATCTCGACCCAGTCGCCGTTCTTGATCGGCCGCTCGATCAACAGAATGATGCCTGAGACGAAATTGTTGACGACGTTCTGCAGCCCGAAGCCAATACCGACCGAGAGCGCGCCGGCAACGATCGCGAGGTTCGAGAGGTCGAGGCCGGTGGTCGATATCGCCACTAGGGCCGAGAGGATGATCCCCACATAGCCGATGCCTGCGGTGATCGCCGCCTTGACGCCGGTATCGAGCATCGCGAGCGGCAGGACCGAGCGTCCCAGCACGCCCTGGACGATCCGGGTCAGCACGTATCCGATCGAGAAGACCAGGAGGAACGTGAAGAAATCGAGCGGCGAGATCCGGATCTCGCCCACCTTGAAGCCATCCGAGATCGAGCGCCAGGCAGCCGAGAGGTCCGTGCCGTCGGCGCCCCAGATCAGGGCCAGCACCGGGATGGCCGCGCAAATCAGGAGGAACGCCACCGCGATTGGGATGAGGCGGATGCGGCTCGGGCGTTCGGCGTGGGCCTCAGCCTCATCGCCCTCGGCGGGCTCGGTCAGAATTTCGACCGAGTCCTGGGCCGCGTAGAAGAGCAGCACCCCGACGCCCAGCACCATGCCGCTGAAAACGAAGGGATAGAAGACGAAATGCGAGGCCGCGAAATAGCCCATCAAGGCGAGCGCGGGCGCGACGATCGCTGCGGCCCGGGCGACCAGGATCGCAATGCGCAAGAGAACTGGCCCGATGCCCAGCGGTCGCGGCGCCCCGGCGGCATCGGAGTCCTCCGATTCGCCGGGTGCCAGCGCTTTGATCGCCCCTGGTTCGGCGGCCTCGCGTGGCGCCAGGTAGCGGGTAATCCCCCAGACCATCAGCCCCCCGGCGGTGACGAGGATCGTATTCAGGACCGCCAGCGCCTCGACCGAAAGACCGAGTTCGGCGCCGTGGACGACCAAGACCCGGTCGAGCCCGAGGATCGCGGCCAGCCCGATCACCCAGCGATAGGCGGCGATCGCCTGGGCCTCGGGCAGCGCCGAGAGCCGGAGCTGCGGGGCGTGCGGGGAATAGAACGCGCCGCCCAGGGCATAGGCGCTGATCACCACCATGAGCGTCATCGCCAGGCCGCGCAGCAGGATATTGCCCTGCGGTCCCAGCAATCCGCTGTTCCAGGCCGCGACCAGCACCATTCCCAGCGCCAGGGCCGGGATAAGGAGGCGCACAAGCGTAACCGCGATCGCGGTGGCGACCCGGCGCCCGTGAGGGGCGCCTTCGACCGGGCGCAGCAGGCGGCGCAGCGCGACCCGCTTTAGCCCGACGACCACGAAGATGGCGGCGGCAAGCAAGGCCAGGGGGATGAGTGCACGGGCCAGGAACGACGCATCCATCCGGCTCTTTCCGATCTGGCCTTCGGTCTCGGCGATAAGGGACCGGACCAGGCTTCCGACAGAATCGACCGCCTTGCCGAGCACACCTGGTTCGAGCGCACTGGCGGACCGGGACAGCAATTGGCGGGTGAAGGCCTTGCGGCGCAGGGTGGAGACCTCGCCCAGCAACGCGACCGCGCGGGCATCGGCGCGGTTCGCCTTTTTCAGGCCGGCCGCGATTTCTCCGATCCGCGCCTCCAGCTGCGCACGCTCGGAGGCAATTGTCGGAGCCTCGTCCGCGCCTTCTTCCGGCGGATCGCCCAGGGCGGCGAGCTGTTCGCGAAGCGGCGCGAGCTTGGCTTCGGCCGCGTCGCTCACCTCGACGATCTCGGCGCGCTGCTGCTCGAGGGTCGCGCGCATCGCGTCGATCTCGGCGGCGCCGTCCGGATCGCTTGCGATCAATTCCTCGATCAGGCCTGCCTCGGCCTCCCAACGGTCCAGCTTTAGCTCGGCAGTTTCGGCCTCGGGCGCGATACCTTGTGCCGGCGCCAGTGGCGGCGCCAACAGGACCAAGGCCAGAAACAGAAGGAGCGAAGCAAATCCGCGCATGCGTCTAGCTCTAGCGCAGGCTCAAAGCGTCGGCTAGATGCCGCTTGCGACGATCGGCTTAACTGGGAACGGCCTCGAAGACCTCGGGCACGGTCCGCCCGGCGCCCTCTTCCAGCCACGGCGGGGTCGGCAGGCCCTTCTCGCGCAGGAAATCGGGGTTGAAGACCTTGGTCTGATACCGGCTGCCATAGTCACAGAGTACGGTGACGATGGTGTGCCCCGGGCCGAGCTCGCGCGCGAGCCGGATCGCGCCCGCCACATTGATGCCGGTCGAGAGGCCCATGCAAAGCCCCTCCTCCTGCAGCAGGTCGAAGACAATGGGCAACGCCTCCTCATCCGGGACCTGGTAAGGGAAATCGACCGTCAGATCAGTCAGGTTGGCGGTGATCCGGCCCTGGCCGATCCCTTCGGAGATCGACGACCCCTCGGCCTTCAACTCGCCATGGGCGTAGTAGTTGAAAAGCGCGGCGCCCATCGGGTCGGCGAGGCCGATCTTGACGTTCGGGTTGCGTACGCGCAGCGCGATCTCGACGCCCCCCAGCGTGCCGCCCGAACCGACCGCGCAGATAAAGCCGTCGACCTTGCCGCCGGTCTGCTCCCAGATCTCGGGGCCGGTGGCGTCGATATGGGCCTGGCGGTTAGCCACGTTGTCAAACTGCTGGGCCCAAATGGCACCGTTCTCCTCGGTCTCGGCCAGCTTGGCCGCCAACCGCCCCGAATAGTGCACGTAGTTGTTCGGATTGCGGTAGGGCGCGGCCGGAACCTGCACCAGCTCGGCGCCGGAGAGACGCAGCATGTCCTTTTTTTCCTGGCTTTGGGTCTCGGGGATCACGATCACGGTCTTGAAGCCCATCGCGGCGCCGACCAGCGCCAGGCCGATGCCGGTATTGCCCGCGGTGCCCTCAACGATCGTGCCGCCGGGCCGCAACAATCCTTTCGCGACCGCATCGCGGATGATCCAAAGCGCCGCCCGATCCTTCACCGACTGGCCGGGGTTCAGGAACTCGGCCTTGCCAAGGATCTCGCAGCCGGTCAGCTCGGAGGCCTTATTCAACCGGATGAGCGGGGTTTTGCCGACTGCATCGGGGAGATCCTTGTAGATACGCATGTTCCACGGCCCTCGCTTGGGTTTTCTGCCTCAGCAAGACCTAGACCGATGGCGGGCACGTCTCAAGGGCAAGCGCGTCCGCTGACGGCTCTCAGGCTTTGCCGGCCCATTCGGCGCGCAGGCGCCCGCGATTTGCGGCAAGCCAGAGGAGCGAGACGAGCCCCATCGCGGTGTTCACAGCTCCGTCGGCGACCGCCGTCATTGCCTGGTCGAAGCTCAGGACCAGGGTGCGGATGTCCTCGCCCTCGTCGGCGAGGCCGTGCAGACCACCGGGCCCTTCCAGGTCGGCCTCGCCGACAAAGGCGATGAGCTGCTCGGCGGCGACCCCTGGGCTGGGATAGTAGGCCGCGATCCGCTCGAGCCGGCCGAGCTCGAGGCCGGCTTCCTCGACCGCCTCGCGTCGGACCGTCTCCTCGGGTGGCTCCTCCTTGTCGAGGCGCCCGGCGACGACCTCGATGCACCATGGGTCCCGGTCGCCACGCGCCACCGCGCCCGGGCGGAATTGTTCAAGCAGCAAGACACGGTCGCGCCGCGGGTCATAGGGCAGCAGCGTCACCGCGTCGCCCCAGACCACGGTGGTGCGCGGCAGCCGGTCCGTCCAGCCGCCGTCGAAGCGGCGATGCTGCAGGGTCAATTCCTGCAGTTCGAGAAAGCGCGTCGGCGTGCGTGCGATCCCGTGGATGCGGACATCATCGGGGCCGTGACCGGATCTGATCGCGGACGTGACCGGCTCGGCGGATGCGGCATGCGCCCGCTGATAGGCGCGGATCATGATGCCGGGCCAATAGGTATCGATGTCCTCGACCGGGATCCGGCCCAAATAGTCCATATATTCGCGCGCGGCCTCGATCGCGACGGCGCGATGCCGATGACACCAAGTGTCGAAGTCCCATATTTCCGCCGAGATGCGCGGCTTCTCGGTGCCGCGGAAATAGTGCGCTTGGACCGGACCAACTTCGGTCACGACCTCGATCGGCGACAGGCCGTATTCGGCTTCCTCGTAGAAGGCCAGGCGATCGTGGTCGGCCTCGGTCACGCCGCTGATCAGAACCCCCTCGGCATCCTGCCCGGCGGCCGGGAACAGCGCCGGGTAGGCTTCGTCATCAAGCCGGAATGCGGCGTGACCTGGCGCGGTCGCCGCGGCTATCGCCGATGCCGGGACCGGCCGCCCGAGCACGATTTCGAGCAACGCGTGGTCCCTGAGGCTTCCGAAGAAAAAGATCGCATCCATCGTGCCGCTCCGATTCCGGAGCGGGTGTTTTGCATGCGTCGCCGCCGCACCTCAAGCGCGAGATGCGGCGGATGTCGATTTCTTGGTTGGTCTGACCCTTGGGCCTAGCTCAGCGCACCGCCAGCCTTGGCAACACCTGCCCGGGCCTCTTGTTTCGGCTCTTCCTCGCCACGCGCCTTGCGCGCCCAGCGTAGGCACCAGCGCAGAAGCTCGGTCGCGAGCCCGACCACCGCGGTGGCCGCCAGCGTTATTCCGAACAACCAGAGCTCGGTCAGGGTTTCGATCAGCGGCTTCGATGCAGCGCTAAGTGCGCGCATGAAGTGCTCGAAATTCTTGATCAGGCCTTGGGCAACAACGCCCCACATTTCGGCGGCCAGATACATTACCGCCGCGAGCGCGATGGTCAGCAGGCCAATCCAGACACCATTCGCGATGCCGATGAGCAAGCCATTGCCCTGGCGCTTCCACAACATGAAAAAACCAGTGAGCGCGCCGGCGAGTGGACCGATATATATCATCTCGTCCACTTCTTCGATCAGGAACGCAGCTTCAGGCCGGGCGAGGCACCAATTGATCGCCCAAGCCATCATGATCGCACAAGCAAATCGGAAGACAAGCATGTCGCCCTCTCCTCCTCCATACGAATACAGCGGAGCGACCTGCGAGCACGGCTCGTTCAGATTATCAAGTCACCCCTCTATGATATTGCCTTAATTAGAGGTTCTTCGCAAGGCTAATTGCGTGACATCGGTCGTGCCGGCCATGAAACACGAGGCGCAAGAGGCCAAATAGAAGTTCCACATCCGGTTAAATCTCTCATCGAAACCCAGTTTTGCGATGTCGTCCCAGCGTTGGTCGAAGATCTCCCGCCATTGTCGAAGCGTGCGTGAATAGCTTTCGCCGAACTCGATCGAGCCCACGAAATCGAGCCCGGCTGCAACCGACTCGGTGCGCAGCCGCGCGGGCGAGGGCAGCATCCCGCCCGGGAAGATGTACTTTTGGATGAAATCGGTCGAGCGCTGGTAGTTTGCGAACAGCCGATCAGCAACGGTGATGACCTGAATCGAGGCGAGTTTACCAGGCTTGAGACATTCCCGTAGCGTGCTGAAATAGCTGGGCCAATAGCGTTCGCCCACCGCCTCGAACATCTCGATGGAAGCGATGCCGTCATAAGTGCCGCGCTCGTCCCGGTAGTCCCGCAGCACGATATCGGCGCGCTCGGCCAAGCCGGCATCGAAGAGGCGCTTCTTGGCGTAGTCATGCTGCTCGCGGCTGAGAGTGAGCCCGGTGACCCGGGCGCCGCGTTCGCGGATAGCATATTCGGCAAAGCCGCCCCAGCCGCAACCGATCTCGAGCACATGACCCCCGCGCTCCAACTGCATCCGGTCGCAGATCGAGGCGTATTTGTTCTGCTGGGCGTCACGCAGCGTCTCGCCTTGGCCCGAGAAGAGCGCCGAGGAATAGGTCATCGTCTCGTCGAGCCAGAGGGAATAGAACTCGTTTCCAAGGTCGTAGTGATACGAGATGTTTCGCTTTGCGCCGCGCCGGGTATTGGGCCGCAACCAATGGCGCAGACGCTCGTAGGCGCGGATCAAAGCGGCGCCCGGGAAGCTGCTGGCCACGTTGTCGTTGTTGAGCATCAGCACGTCCAAGAGAACCTGCAGGTCGGGCGTGGTCCACCAGCCTTCCATATACATCTCGGGAAAGCCGATCTCGCCATCGCGCGCCAGACGCGTGAAGAATTCGGGATTGACCACTTCCAGCACGCCATGGGGACCGGGCTCGCAGCCCTTGACCTGGAAGGCACGGCCGTCGGGCAGAACCACATCCACGGACCCGACCTCGAGCCCTTGCATGATAGAAAAGAATGTTTCGAACCAGCGCGGCAAACGCTTTTGTCCGGCAACGCTCGTCAGCACCATGGCCATCTCCCCTGACCCCAGGCCGCATGTCGTCCACGCCCTACCCATTCAACTCCCCGGCGAGAAATTTAGACGCATTGGTCCAGGAAATTGAAGGAAAATTTGCCGGATACAGCTTGCGGCCAGTGCAACAATCCAGCTTGCGCCTTGTTTCAAGGCGATTCAGCCGATAGTTTCCGCAATGTGGGAACGCAAGCAGGGGTGATGCTATGCGGGCGTTGCGAACGTTCCTTGTTTTCGGAGCTGGAGCGATCTTGATCGCGGGAGCTGCGGCCCATGAGGTCGACACCGCAGTGACCGACGAGGACCGTGCCTACGGGGCGCGGGTCCTTGCGAACGCGGGATATGCCGCGGAAAATGACGATCAGGACCTTCACGGCAGCTTTGACGCGCAGGTCGAAACGATCCTCGCGGTTCAGGACGCGGTGCTGAAGGCGACGCCGGACGGGACCGGCCTGCCTCAAGGCCAGCCGCGCGAGCCGAAGGATGTCTTTATCGCGGGGCAGGGCCTGTGCTTCGACCGCAGCCGCGCCATCGAAAAGATCCTCTCGGGTCTCGGATTCGAGACCCGTCATCTGGCGATCTACTCGACCGCCGAGCACGGGCTCCTGCGCGCTCTTGTCACCCCTGGCACCGCATCCCATGCCTTGACCGAGGTCAGGACCCTGCGGGGCTGGATGCTGGTTGATTCCAATGCCCGCTGGATCGGGCTGGGGCCCGATGGCGCGGTGCATGGGATCGAGGCGATCCAGGCCCGCGATCCGTTCCGCACGGAATGGGCGGCGATCGTGCCCGAGCCTGCGTCCTGGCCGCTCTTCAGCGAACCGTTCACCTATGTGATCGGCCTCTATTCCCGGCACGGAAAGTTCTTCCCGCCCTATAACCAGGTGCCGGATGTGAACTACGCACAGCTCTTGCAGAACTTCTAATGGCGCGGCTGCGGATAGAGACGTCGTGGGCATGACGGTGCGCGCCGGCCGAGCCCAGCTCACCGCCGAGGTTTCGGCCTGGTTCGTGACGCCGGTTGCCATGGTGCTGGGCTATTTCTATTTCAGCGCCGCCGCAGCGGTGCGGTTTCGCATCTTCGATATCGCCGCGGATTACGCGGCCGGTCTGGCGGCCGCGCTGCTCTTGTTGGCGGTGACGCTGTTCTGGCCCGTGCCGCAGGCCCATCGCAAGGCGCTGCTGCTGCTGTGGCTGATCCGGACCGGAGTGGCTCTGGGGCCGATGCTGGCCTATGACATGCGCTATGGGCTGGACGCGGCGATGTATTTCATCACCGGCAAGGCGCTGAGCCAGCCGCTGGACAGCCTGGCCTTCGGTGCGGGCACCCAGAATGTCCGCGCGATCGTTGGTCTGCTCTCGCATGTGACCGAGTCCTACAACGCCATGAAGGTGATTTTTTCCTATGTGGGGCTGATCGCGGTTTATCTGTTCTACCGCGCCGCCGTGATCTGCCTGGGGCAGGAACGGATCGCGCTGCTCTATATCCTGGGCCTTTTCCCAAGTTTCCTGGTCTGGACATCGATCCTGGGTAAGGATCCGATCGTCAGCCTCGGCATCGGCCTCTACTGCTATGGCGCGGCTGGGGTGATCATGCGCCATAAGATGTCGATGCTGGTCTATGTGGCGCTTGGTCTGCTGATCGCGTCTTTCATCCGCGTCTGGCTTGGGGTGATATTCATCGCGCCACTGATCGGGGCCTACGTGTTGGCGGGACGCTCGTCGACCATGACGAAAATCGCTTTTGTGCTGGTCGCGCTCCCGGCCTTTCTGTTCGCGGCGACAGGGTTCTCGGACCGCTTCAACTTGGAAACAACCGAGGATCTGATCCAGCGCACGGACACGATATCCGGCTCGTGGGCGCGTGGCGGCTCGGCGCAGGTGATCCAGGGCGGCTTTTCTTCGGTGGGCGCGATGGTGGCGTTCCTTCCGGTCGGCTCTTTCACCGCGCTTTTCCGGCCCTTGCCGTTCGAGGTGCCCAATGCATTCGGGGCCCTGGCGGGCGTCGAGAACCTGACGATCCTGGCCCTGTTCCTGGCCGGATTGTTGCGCAAAGGCCTGCGTTGGATCACCCATCCAGTTCTGATGTGGGCGGTCCTGGTGCTGCTGATCTGGGGGTCGGTCTATGGGTTCGCATCCTACCAGAATCTCGGTACCGCGTTCCGCTTTCGGGCCCAGGTGGCGCCGATCCTGCTGCTGCTGAGCCTTTATCTTTGTTTCGGCCAGTACCTGGCGCCGATACCCGGAGCGAGAGGCGGGCGCGGGCGCCGGGCCGGGCTCGCCCCGGACGCTAACGCTTCGTAAACCTAACTGACGTAAGTCTTCGTCCCCTACCGACCCGCCGCCACGCCTGTGCGGGCCGGACCCGGTGGCGCCGCCATGCCGGCCGCCCCGCCCATTTGCCGAGATTTGCCGGACAAGCAACCCGCCCCAGGCGGCCCCCCAGGCGGCCCAAATGCCGTCGCGCTGGGCCGCCGGGGCCCGATCTGAACGGAGTCAATGAATGCCAGGCACTGTGAAAGTCTGGTGGCACGACGGCGCCACCAAGGATGTCCGCTACAACGACCTGCCGGTCGTGAACGAGCCCGAGCTCGGCTACGAGGAGGTGTCGGTCAGCGCCGCTCCGGCAAGCTCGGGACCGGCGCCCGAGGACGCGGTCGTCGCGATCATCGAGACAAATTTGCGCGTGCGCTACCTGGTCCGCAGGCCTGGCCAGACCGGCGACGCGGACGCGGTGACCAGCAAGCCGATGCCCACGACGGGTTTCGGCACCAACTCGATCGGCGTCGCGCCCGGCTACTCGATCTCGTTCGTGGAGGGCTGAAAATGAGGCTCATTGCGCAATTCCAAAGACAGCCCTGTTATGTCGCTTTTGGCCAGTCGAACTCGGGCGGCGGGATCACCAGCGTCGACCTGGCGGCGATCCGCGACGCGAACACCGTGACACTGACCGCAAGCGATGGCAGCGCCGCGCCCGTCGCCGGGGCGGACGCCAGCAATGCGGGCGTGATGACGTCGGCCGACAAGACCCGGCTGGATGGGCTGGAGAGCGCCACCACCCAGGATTTCCCGACCCGCTCGGCCGCGGCACTGGCGAATATCGACCCGGGCGTGACCCATCTGCGCACCGGCGGCTATGCGGCGCCGGAGGATGGGGGCGCCGCGCTCTATGTCCGCGCCGCTGCACAGCCGCCGCATCCGCTGTTCCTGCAATCTGCCGACGGCGCCTATTGGGAGCTGGTGCCGCTTCATGGCCAGATCGATGTGCGCCAGGCCGGTGCGGTCGGTGACGGGGTGACCGACGATCACCAGGCCTTCACCGATTCAATCGAGGCGTTTCCCACGAATGTCGATGCCCAGAACCGCGGATCGTGGCGCCTGATGGTGCCCCATGGCACGTTCTTCCTCGGCGCCCCGTTGAACGTCCACTCGACGGTGATCATCGAGGGCCAGGGTGCCGGCGCGGCGGCGGGCGGCGCCTCGGAGTTGCTTTGGCCCGCGGATACCCGAGGGATCGTCGTTCAGCGGTTCAACACCCAGGACGACACGACCGAGGTGCCGGTCGACAACGACACCAAGGGCGGCGACGGCGCGATCATCCGCAATCTCAAGCTGACCGGCGCCGGCAATTTCGGCGCCGCCGCCGACGGCATCTGGCTGCGCGCCCGCGCCACGATCGAGCAGTGCACGATCTCGGACTTCCCGCGCGATGGCATCCACGTCGCTGCGTCGGGCGGATCGGGCGGTGGCTCCGAAGGCAACGCCAATGTCTGGCGGATCATCAACTGCAATTCCGTCAGCAACAAGCGCCACGGATTGTATGTGGACGGCGCGGACGTGAACGCGGGCACCGCCGTCTCACTCAACGTCGGGAGCAACGGGCGCTGGGGCATTTTCGACAGCTCGTTCCTGGGGAACACCTATATCGGCTGCCATTCGGCCACCAACGGCGTCGCCAATGTGGCCGGGAATACCGGGTCGTCGCTGGTCCACTACAACGGGCCCGAGAACGGCAATCAGGACAAACGCTATGCCGCCAGCATCGCGGCCAGCGAGGCGGATCTGGTAGCGACAGTTCCAGGCACGGACGAGGGCATATGGATGGAAGTGAGCGACGACGGCCCGCATCCGCAGGTGCCAACCTGGCTCGCCGCCCAGCCAGTGGGAGCCTATTTCCACGGCGGCGCTTATCGCACGGACAATGCGAATGCCCGCAATGTGCTGGTCGGCTGCTACACCGAGATCGCCCAGGGCCCGGCCCAGATCCTCGCGCCGACCATGGTGCTGGGCGGCTTGCAAGGCGCCGACGTCAAAGGCACGGGCTATTGCCAGGACGGCAACCGGGTGACCGTCGGCAATCTGGAATTCATGGGTCGCGAGGATGACACTGTCGAAGGGCTCGAGCTGAACATTCGCAGCTTCACCGACAGCATGGTCTATGTGAACGTGGCGGGCGATCATCCCTCCGGCACTCAGATCGCCGCCTGGCACGGCACGAACAAGACCTGGGCCTTCGGCAAGCATGCGAACCAGGCCGGCCGCATTCCGATGGAGTTCACAACCGATCTGACGACGCTGACCTTCGGGCGCGGCGCGTCCCCGGGCGGGGGCTATGCGTTCTGCAATCGCGGCCTGTTCATGGGTCTGGGCACCAGCGCACGGCACATCACCTATGGGCCGGGCATCCCAAGCTCGGGCGAGCATGCGCGCGGCGACATCGTGCTGAACCGCCTGCCCAGCGCCAATGGGACCCTCGGCTGGCTTTGCGTGACCACGGGCACGCCCGGCACCTGGGAGGAATTGGCCGTCGTCTCCAAGACCGATTGGGACAGCCTGGAGGCCCGGGTCACAGCGCTGGAGACCCCCTGATGCACCCCTTGTGCTAGATCGGGCGGGGATCAATCCCCGCCCGCTACGTCCAAAAGCGCGATCATCCGGTCCATCTGGGGGCCGAGGCCAAACCGGGCAGCGCAATCCGCTTGCGCCGCCTGGGCGTCAATGAAGGGCTCGGCTCTGTGATGCCAGATCTCGGTCAGCTGGCCGGTCAAGGCTTCAACGTCGCCCGCGGGGAAGACCAACGCGTTCTCACCGTCGCGCAAAACCTCGGCCAAGCCGCCGGCATCCGAGCCCAGGACCAACGCGCCCTGGGCGATCGCCTCGATCGCGACATTTCCGAAGCCTTCATCCAGCGAAGGAACCACGACCAATTCCGCGCGCCCGTTTAGGCCCAAGAGCGCGGAATGCGGCACGGCGCCAAGCAATGTGACCTGCGCGGCGAGACGATGGCGGCCAATCGCCGCCTCGATTGCCTCGCGCTGATCGCCCTCGCCGGCGATCACCAGGTGGAGGTCTTCGGGCCCGGCACCCTCCGCCTGGCAAAGCCGGGCGAAGGCATCGAGGAACATCAAATGCCCCTTCATCGATTTGAGCCGCCCGGGAAAGAGGATGATGTAGGGATCGCCCGGAATTGCGTTCAGCAACGCCTCGGCCGCCGCCCGGTCGCCCGCCGCGCCTGTCTCGCAGGCATTGGGCAGCACGGCGTTGCGGCGGGTGAACCCGCCCGCCAGATCGCGCTCGACCGCGTTCGACACATGCCAATGGGAATGATCGGCGAGCCGGGCGAGGGTGCCATTGACCACCGCGAAGGCCCGCTTGCCGATTGTATCGGCCGGGTTCAGCTTGCGCTCGACCGAGTGGTGATATTGGATGACCCGCAGGCGCGGGCCGCGCGCGAGACAGACGAGATAAAGCAACCGCGCGAAGAGGTGGCCGGGCGGCAAGTGCGCGATCACGATGCGCGCGCCTTGGGCCTGCGCGAAACGCGCGGCGCGCGGCAGGTCGCGCCAGAGGTGACGCAGAAACGCGCCGCCCAGCGTGTTGGCCGGATTGCGCAGCCGGCAAATGCTGGCCTCGGGCAATCGCGCCTCGGCCAGCACCGCCTCGTCCACCATCCGGGACAACACCATCAGGCTGACCGAGACACCCCGCGCCTGCAGCTCGCGGATCTGCAGCATCGCCTGCACCTCGGCGCCCGCGGCGAGGACGGAGGGCAGGATGACGAGAACGGGCTGTGGCATTTGGATCAGCCTGAACGGCAAGCGGGCCCTCTTCATACACCAGCCCCGGTCGTGGGTGAAATCCGGCATCCTTGACCCCCTTCCCGCCACCGGCGATAAGCGCAGGCGAACGGGTGGATGATCGGGCAAGCACGCGCGCGGGAGCCAAGATTTGCGCATCCTCTACGTGACCTATGACGGCCTCACCAGCCTGTTGGGGCAGTCCCAGGTTTGGCCCTATATCCGGGGCCTGAGCGGGATGGGGCACCGGTTCGACCTGATCAGCTTCGAGCAGGATGACCGTCATGCGCGGATCGGCGCGGCCGTTGCCGACGAGACCAACGTGCACGGGGTCGCCTGGCATCCGCGCCGGTTCCGCGCGAAGCCGCCAGTGCTGGCCAAGATCCTGGACCACCGCGACATGCTGGCGGCCGCGCGCGGGCTGGCGCGCGGGGGCGCAATCGACGCCGTTCACGCGCGCTCCTACGTCGCGGCGGATGTGGCGCAGCGGCTCAAGCGCGAAATCGGCCTGCCCTGGATCTTCGACATGCGCGGCTTCTGGGTCGACGAGCGCCTGGACGGCGGGCGCTGGCCGCAATCGAACCCGTTCCACCGCCACCTCTACCGGCGCTGGAAGGCGAAGGAGCAGGGCTTCGTCGCGGATGCGGACCGCATCGTGGTGCTGACCGAGGCGGCGCGGGACGAGATCGCCACTTGGTCCGGCTATCGTGGCCAGCCCGTCAGCGTGATCCCATGCAGTGTCGATCACGACGTCTTCGATATCTCCACGCCGAAGGATCGGACGCAGGCCCGAGCCGAATTGGAGGTCGGCGGTGACGCGGTGGTGCTGTCTTATCTAGGCTCGATTGGCACGGTCTATCTGCTGCATCAGATGCTCGTCTTATTTGCCCGGCTGAAGGCGGCGCGCCCCGGCGCCCGGTTTCTGTTGATTGGCTGGCACGATTTGCAAGCCGTGTTGGCTGAGGCGGCGGGCCTCGACATCTCGGCGGACGATCTGATCGTTCAGCACTCCGAGCACGCGCAGGTGCCCTATTGGCTGGGCGCCGCCGACCTGGCCATCGCGCTGCGGCGGCCGAGCTATTCCAGCCTCGGCGCCTCGCCGACGAAATTGGCCGAGTATCTGGCCTGCGGCCTGCCAGTCGTTGTGAATGACCGGGTCGGGGACGTCGCGCGGATCGTGACCCGGCTCGAGGCAGGCGCGGTGCTGCGCGAGATGACCGAGAGCGAAATGGACAGCGTTGTCGCCGGGCTCGACCAGCTCCTGGCGATCGACCGGACGGCGCTGCGGGCACGCTCGCGGGCGCTCCACGACCTGCCCGCGGCGCTTGCGGCCTATGGCGCGGTCTATGACGGGTTGGCGCCATGAGCAGGATCGCGATCCTGCTGCCCTACGAGCTGGGGACCATCCCCAGCCAGCGTTACCGGTGGGAGCAGTGGCTGCCGCATCTGGAAGCTGCGGGGTTGCAGGTCGAGGTGGTCTGCTGCTCGACCAAAGCGGTGGGGGCGGCACGGCACGCGGGCCGCGGGTTGGCGGCCTTCGCGCTGATGGCGCTGCGCTATCCGGTTTGGCTGGTCCAAGCATTGCGGGCGGGCCTGCGCGCGAACCTGGTCGTCATCCATCGGAACGCCGCACTGAGCGGGCCGCCATTGGCCGAGATGCTGCTCTCGCTTATGGGCAAGCGCCTGGTCTACGAACTGGACGACGCGATCTACCTGCCGCCGGAGTCGGGCGACACGTTCTGGCGGCGGCTCGTGCGCTGCGACTGGCGGGCGGGCATGATTGGGCGGCGCGCGGCGATGGTCGGGGCCGGAAACCCGACGCTCGGCGCCCATATGGCGCAATACTGTCACCATGTGGTGATCTGGCCGAGCACGGTGGATACCGGTCTCTACCGGGCGCCCATGCGCGAGGGCATCGCGCCGCCAGTGATCGGCTGGACCGGATCGCGCTCGACCCAGCAATATCTCGAACCGCTGCTGCCCCAGCTCGCGGCGCTGCAGCACGAAGCGCCCTTCGAGATGCTGGTGATCGGCGCCGAGATCGACCTGGCGACGCACGGGCTTGCGGGCCGATGCGTTCCCTGGTCAGCCGAGACCGAGGTCGGTCTGACCGGCGAAATCGACATCGGGCTGATGCCGCTACCGGACACGCCCTGGGCGCGCGGCAAGTGCGCGTTGAAGGCGATCCAGTATCAGGCCTTGGGGGCGCCCGCCGTGGTCAGCGATGTCGGGGTCACTCGCGAGGTGGTGATCGACGGCGAGAGCGGTTTCGTGGTGGCGCCGGGGGGCGACTGGCCGGCACCGCTGAGGCGGCTGTTAGAAGATGCCGATCTGCGCCGCCGAATGGGCGCGGCGGGCCGCGCCCGGGTCGAGGCGCATTACAGTGCCCGGGTCGTCGGCCAGCGGGTCGCGGCCGATCTGAGCAATTTGCTGACCTGACGGGGCTGGACGGCGCGGCCAATTCCGGGGAACATTCGCATCCATGCAGACCGTGAAATTGAACGACGTTACGCTCCATGTGGCCGAGACCGGGCCAGCGGACGGCCCCGCCCTGGTCTTCTCCAACTCACTCGGCACCGACTTCCGCATTTGGGATGCGGTGCTGCCGCGCCTGCCCCGGGGCCTGCACATCGTGCGTTACGACAAGCGTGGCCATGGGCTGAGCGATTGCCCCAAGGCGCCCTGGGACATGAGCGACCATGTGGCGGACCTGTCCGGCATCCTGGACGCGCTCGGCGTCTCGGGCGCGGTGGTCTGCGGTCTTTCGGTGGGCGGGATCATCGCCCAGGGCCTGGCGGCCGAGCGCCCGGATCTGGTGACGGCTCTGATCCTCTGCGACACGGGCGCCAAGATCGGCAATCCCGAGCTTTGGGACGGCCGGATCGCGGCGGTCGAGGAAGGCGGGATCGAGGTGATCGCCGACGGGGTGATGGAGCGGTGGTTCACGAGCGCCTTCCGCGAAGGCGATCCCAGCTTCCCCGTCTGGCGCAACATGCTGTCCCGGACCCCGGCGGCGGGCTATGCCCGCACCTCGGCCGCGATCCGCGACACCGATCTGATCGAAAGCACCAGCCGCCTGCGCCTGCCCTGCTTGGCGATCTGCGGCGCCGAGGACGGCGCGACGCCGCCGGACCTGGTCCGCGAGACAGCCGGTCTTATCCCCGGCAGCCGGTTCGAGCTGATCCGCAAGGCAGGCCACCTGCCCTGCATCGAGCAGCCCGGGGAGACCGCGCGGCTGATCGGCGATTTTCTTGCCGGGATCGGCCATGTCTGACGCGGGTTTCGTCAGGCGCGATCCGGCCAGCCACCCGCCCGCGCTGGCCCCTGATTACCGCAGCACCCGCCTGCGCGCGCCGGCGCGGCCCCTGCTGACCATCCCCCAGACCCTGAGCGAGATCACCGGCCCCGCTTTCGGGCACGAGGCGATCGGCCCCCTGGATCACGACCTGCTGCAAAACGCGTCGGTGGACGGCGCGCCGATCGGGGCGCGGATCATCGTCCATGGCCGGGTGCTGGACGGCGACGGCCGGCCGGTGCCCGAGACGCTGGTGGAGGTCTGGCAGGCCAATGCGGCCGGGCGCTATCGCCATGCGAATGACGGCTATCAGGCGCCGCTCGACCGGAATTTCTCGGGTTTGGGCCGGGCCCTGACGGACGCCGATGGCAGCTACCGGTTCCTGACCGTCATGCCCGGCGCCTATCCCTGGCCGAACGGCCCGAACAGCTGGCGCCCGGCGCACATCCATTTCTCGGTCTTCGGCGCCGCTTTTTGCCAGCGCCTGATCACGCAGATGTATTTCGAGGGCGATCCGCTGATCCGGCTTTGCCCAATCGTCCAGTCAGTGGCGGACCCAGACGCGGTCGCGCGGCTGATCGCGCCCTTGGACATGGATCAAGCTCAACCGTTCGACGCCTTGGCCTACCGCTTCGACATCGTGCTGCGCGGCCGGGCACAGACGCCGATGGAGAACCGGCCGGAGGGGGCGTGATGGGCAAGCTGCCTGAGACCCCGTCACAGACCGCCGGGCCATATTTGCAGATCGGCCTGGCACCGGCCGCGGCGGGCATCGCGGGGGCCGCCGATCTGGGCACCGCCATCGTCCCACCCAATGCCCCGGGCGAGCGCATCCGGATCGAGGGCCGAGTGCTGGACGGCGACGGCGCGCCGGTGACGGATGTCCTGATCGAGGTCTGGCAAGCAGACGCGGAGGGCCAATACGCGCCGGGTTTCGGCTGGGGCCGGGTGATGCCGGACCCCGAGACCGGCATCTTCAGCTTCGAGACCGTCAAGCCGGGTGCCGTGCCGGGGCCCGGCAATGCACCCCAGGCGCCGCATTTGAACCTTTGGCTGGTCGCGCGCGGGATCA
>JAOTXT010000004.1 GCA_029862205.1 Paracoccaceae bacterium | reverse complement strand
TCGCCGATACCACGAGAGCCTCGGCAACCTAACGCCCGCCGACGTCTACCACGGTCGCGAAGCCCAAATCCTGAAGATGAGAGAGGAGATCAAGCTGAAGACAATCTGGAACCGGCGCTTGCAGCACCAATCCGCCGCCGCCTAAACTGCAACAGAAATCGGACCAGAGCCTCCGTTACGAAAGCACCCGCGCTCTCCGAAAAACCCTGACGACGGACAGGCAGATAGGTCAGCGTGAACTCCTGTCCCGAGTATCGGTGCAAAGATATGGTGTTGGTGATGAGACACATTTTGATGACCACCGCGTGTGTGCTTATGGCTGGATGCCAGGGTGCATCGAATGTAGCGGACCTAAAGGCTGATCACTTGCCCACTGAAAGGGTGGCCAGCGCCAAGACCGCCGAGCACTTCATTGGATGCCTGATCCCAAGGCTTGAAACGATGCCGAGCGCCAGCAGCGCACCCGCTCAGCAAAGGACCACCCAAACTGGGTATGAGATAATTATGCTCGGCGGATACCAAAACGTATTTATCATGGCGATGGTTGTTGTAGATCGTGATGGAACTGGGTCCACTGCTGTGGGCTATGCGACCGACGATTATCTTTGGTCGGATGATTTGGTAGCGGATGTGAGCCGTGCAATGACGGACTGCGTCTAGGCGGCATTGGTCATCGCCTCATCCTCCCGCGCCTAATCGGTAAGCCAAACCAAGACGCACAATTCGGCGCACAAAATCACATGGGTACTGGTGAGGTCGAAGCAATTAGATCAAAAAAATCGTTTATTTCTATATTGGTCCGGGCGCCGGGACTCGAACCCGGATGACCTAAGTCGAGGGATTTTAAGTCCCTTGCGTCTACCAGTTCCGCCACGCCCGGCGCGGCCACCATAGCGGAAAATCCGTTCCCGGCAATCGCGAGGCCCCGCCCGCGGTAAGCGTTCGTTAACCCAATTGCCCCAGTCCTGAGGAGAGTCGCCGCGAGAGCTCCAAATGCCACAAAACACATCCGGAAAAACCCGGGCAAAGGGGTTCAACGACCAAGCGGGACCGAGACTCTTCGATCGCTCCGCCGACCGTCCCGAACCCGATGAAACGCCCCATTTCCACAACCACCGTGCCCGGCTCCGGAAACGTTTCCTGGAAGCCGGCTCCGCGAGCCTGGCCGATTACGAGATGCTGGAGTTGGTCCTGTTCCGCGCCATTCCGCGCCGCGACGTCAAGCCGCTCGCCAAGCGCCTGCTGACCCAGTTCGGCGATTTCAACGGCGTCATCTCGGCCCCGCCCACACGTCTGGCCGAGGTCACGGGCACCGGCGAGGCGGTGATCTGCGAACTGAAGATCGTCGAGGCCGCCGCGCAAAGGCTGGCCCGCGCCCGGGTGATGAACCGCCCGGCGCTCACAAGCTGGGGCGCGCTGCTGGAATACTGCAAGACGGTCATGGCACACCGCGAGATCGAGCAGTTCCGAATCCTGTTCCTCGACCGCAAGAACGTCCTGGTCGCCGACGAAGAACAAGCCCGCGGCACCGTCGATCACGCGCCGGTCTACCCGCGCGAGGTCGCCAAGCGCGCACTCGAGCTCAACGCCTCGGCGCTGATCCTGGTCCACAACCACCCCTCCGGCGACCCGACACCCAGCCAGTCCGACATCGAGATGACCAAGCAGATCGCGCTGGCCGCCCGCGCCGTCGGTGTCGTGGTCCACGACCATGTCGTCGTCGGCAAGGAACGCGACGCCAGCTTCCGTTCGTTGGGATTGCTATGAGGGCGGCGCCCGGTGTATAGCCCACCCCCGACGCACCCGTAGCTCAGCTGGATAGAGCGCTGCCCTCCGAAGGCAGAGGTCACAGGTTCGAATCCTGTCGGGTGCGCCAATTATAATAAGGGGATAGATGAAGGCTAATGGCAGGGCGAACAGTATCTGTCCGCAATCTGTCCGCGGAATCAACCTGACTTTGTTTCGGCAAGAGCCCGTTTTCGTTCCGCCCTCCGGGCCATCGGGGCTCTCCGAGGTCAAGGCGCAATTGACGAGCCTCAAATGAGCCATCCGCTCCGTCTGCTATTTTAATCTTAAAAGGCACCATGATTGGCGCTGCATAAACGGAGAATCCGATGAGTACGTCTGCCGTCTGGCGGGTCCTTTTTCTCTTTGCGCCTTTGGCGCTGACGGCAGCCGTGGTCGCCGCCAGTTATGAGCGCGCGCATGGACAACAGCGTGAGCCAGACCTGGAGATGGGCGCGCGACTTGTCGAGGCACGCTGCGTCTTCTGCCACCAGGAAAAGTCTCTTCCAGATCTAGTCGACCGGTGCTCGCGTGAGCATGGATCGGAATATCTAGACGAGTTCCTCAAAGACCATCACGCACCCGACGACGACGCGCGGCAAGACATCATCGCCTATCTGACCTGCCCGCCGCACCTGCTCCCGCCCAAATAGGGATAGATCGGTATCGGAACGAAATGGCTCAGCAGACGCCGATAGGGCCGATCAGAATCCGCAACGGGTTGGACATTTCGCTCGCCGGCGCGCCAGCTCAGGAGATCACGGACGCTCGGGAACCAGGTGAACTGGGCGTGTTGGGGCGCGATTACCGCGGCTTGGTTCCCCGGGTCCTTGTCGATGAGGGCGATCGGGTCGCCGCCGGGCAGGCGCTCTTCGAGGATCTGAGGCGGCCCGACATCAAAGTGACCACGCCCGCGAGCGGCCGGATCCGCGCGATCAATCGTGGCGCGCGCCGGGCGCTGAGCTCGATCGTCGTCGCGTGCGAAGGCGACGAAGAATGCGTCTTCCCGCATTTCGCACACCAGAACCTTGCGGGTCTGCCGCGCGGCGAGGTGGCTGATCTATTGCTTCGATCCGGCCTTTGGACGGCGATGCGGACGCGTCCTTTCGGCAATGTCCCGGATCCAACGAGCGAACCATCCTCGATATTCGTGACGGCGATCGACACAAACCCGCTGGCGGCCGATCCCGCTGTCGTCATCGGCGGGCACACGAACGATTTTACCACTGGCCTGACGGTCTTGACACGGTTGACGGCGGGGCCGGTCTTTCTGTGTCGGAAGACGGGTAGCGCAATTCCCTGCGGCGATGCCGAGGAAATTAGGGTTGCCGAGTTCGAAGGCCCGCACCCCGCCGGCTTACCCGGAACGCATATCAATCTGCTCGATCCGGTCGGCCCTGGGCGTGCCGCTTGGCATTTGGGTTACCAGGACGTCATCGCCATCGGGAAACTGTTCGCGACCGGGCGGCTATGGGCCGAGCGGGTTATCTCGCTGGCCGGGCCCGGCGTGCTCAAGCCGCGTCTGATCCGGACCCTATGCGGTGCCTCGATCGAGGCGATCGTCGCAGGCGAGCTTGCTGAACGGGCGTGGCGGCTGATATCCGGTCCGGTGCTCTCAGGCCATCGGGCACAGGGTGCCCTCGGATATCTTGGCCGTCATCACATCCAGATCATTGCTCTGCCCGAAAGCGAGCTGTCCGAATCCGCAAGGCCGGCGGATCTGCCGCGCAAATTGGTCTCGGCCGGCAGTCCGGTCAGCAGGTTCATGAACCGAACACGCGAACAGAACATGACCTTGGCCACCAACGGGCGGCCGAGTGCTCTGATCCCGATCGATGCATTCGAGCGCGTCTTGCCTTTCGATATCCTGCCGGTGCCCTTGTTCCGGGCGTTGCTGGTGGGCGACCTGGAGATGGCAGTCGGACTTGGATGCATGGAACTCGATGAGGAGGACCTCGCGCTCGCGAGTTTTCTGTGCCCCGGCAGACAAGACTACGGTGAGGCCCTGCGCGCCATGCTTGACCGCGTAGCGGCCGAGGGGCCGTGATGCGCCTTGGCGGACCATCGTCGGCGCGCACGAGTGCACTGGGTACGAATGCGCCGGCGGGTGGGGCAGGCTTGGCCCGAAGCTCGCACATGGTCACGGGACGGGCGCCGCATGTGCGCGACCCCATGAACTTGTCAACGCTCCGGATTTGCCTGGTGGCTGCGCTTCTGCCGAGCTTGCTTCTGGTAATCTACAGCGCGGGCCAGCAGGCCGGACTAGGCCTCGCGCGGGCGGGGCTCGATACCTTGCCAGGCTGGCGCGGCCCATTGCTTGCCGCGATCGAGCCTCGCTGGGCGGCTGCGGCAGAAATTTATCGCGGGATGCTCTATGTCCTACCGATCTTGGCCGTCGCGGTCCTGACCGGTCTGTTCTGGAGATGGGCGTTCGCCAGATTGCGGCGGCGGGAATTCGATGGTTTCCCGCTCTCCACCGCGCTGATTTTCACGCTCGTCGTCCCGCCCGGCGCACCGCTCTGGCAGGTGGCGCTGGGTATGTCCTTCGGGATCGTGGTTGGCAAGGAGATCTTCGGCGGCACTGGGAAGAACTTCATGAACCCGGCGCTGGTCGGCCTGGCCTTTCTCTATCTCGCCTATCCGCGTGATCCAGCCGCTGGTCCGATCTGGACCGGCAGTTCAGGTTACGGGGGAACCACGATTTTCGCCGAGATCGCAGCGGGTGGTATGGAAACGTCGGCGCTGGGAGCGTCGGTCTGGTGGGAAGCCGTCATCGGAATCGGGCCGAGTGCTCCCGTTATCGGTTCGGCGGCCACCTCTCTGATGGGCGCCGCCGTGCTCTTGGCCACCGGCGCGGCTTCGTGGCGGATCATGCTTGCGGTTACGTTGGGCGGTGCCCTCGCGGCGCTTGCGGCCAACACCTTTGGGCATGGCGCCGGGCCGATCTACGCGCTGCCTTGGTATTGGCATCTGATCCTCGGCGGCTTCCCAATCGGCGCCGTTTTCCTGGCGACCGAACCGGTCAGCGCCGCTTCGACCAATCCGGGCCGGTGGATCTATGGGCTCCTCATAGGGGCCACGATCGTGCTCGTGCGCGTTGCCAACCCAGCCCATCCGGACGGCGTGCTGATGGCCGTCTTGCTAGGCAATGTCTTTGCGCCACTGATCGACTATGGGGTCGTTTGGGCAAATATCCGGCGGAGGGCTAGGCGCAGTGTCTGATGGAAGCAAGAAAGGCTGGTTGCAGCGGTTCGCCGAGATGCCGAACGAGCGCCCCGCCAAGGCACTGTTGGTGGCATTTGGCGTCTCGCTGGTCTGTGCAGTCATCGTCTCGGTCGCGGCGGTGCTACTCGAACCTCTGCATCGGGCCAACAAGGAACGGGATCGCCAACAGCGCATCGCCGAGATTGTCGAGCGGCTGCCCGGGAGCGAGGAGCTTCTTGGTGCAGCCGAGGCCGCGAAGATCACGACCGAGATGGTCGAACTTGCGACGGGCAATCTTGTGCGCTCGATCGATCCTGCCTCATATGACCAGCGCGCCGCCGCATCGGATCCGGCGCAAAGCGTCGCGATCCCGAAAGAGTACGACATCGCCGGCGTCAAGCGCCGTGCGAAGTTCGCGCCGGTCACGTTTGTGGAACGTCAGGGTCAGGTCGAGCTGATCATCCTGCCGGTGCACGGCGCCGGCTACGCTTCCACGATCTATGGCTTCTTGGCGCTGCGCGGCGACGGCAACACCGTCGTCGCGCTGAGCATTTTTGAACATGCAGAGACCCCGGGCCTGGGCGCGGAAGTCGCGTCGAAGGACTGGCTAGGCAAATGGCCGGGCAAGCGCGTGCGCGACGACTCGGGCGCGATCAGGATCGGCGTGATCAAGGGGCGCGTCGAGCCCGGCTCGCCCAGTGCAGCCTACCAAGTCGACGGCATATCCGGCGCCACGCGCACCAGCGACGGTGTCACCAAATTTCTGCGCTTCTGGCTGGGCGAATACGGCTTCGGTCCGTTCCTCGAGAGGATCAGATCATGAGCGATCAGCAACCCCGGAACGAAGCGCGACGGGTCCTGCTCGACCCGTTGATCGACAACAATCCGATCACGCTGCAAATTCTGGGTATCTGTTCGGCACTGGCGGTCACGACCAAGGTCTCGACCGCGCTCGTCATGAGTCTTTCGGTGATTGTGGTCCTGGCCGCGTCGTGCGCCGCGATCAGCCTGATCAGGCACCACCTGCCACGCGGCATCCGGATCATTGTGCAGGTGACGATCATCGCCTCTTTCGTGATCGTCGTCGATCTGGTGCTCCAAGCCTTCCTCTACGAGATCAGCAAGCAGCTTTCGGTTTTTGTCAGCCTGATTGTCACCAATTGCATCGTGCTTGGCCGCACCGAAGGATTCGCGACGAAGAATCCCGTTGGGCTGAGTGTGCTCGACGGCATCGGTAACGGGCTTGGATATTCCCTTATTCTGATTGCGGTTGGCGCGATCCGTGAACTTTTCGGTTCAGGAAGCTTGCTGGGGACCGAGGTGCTTCCGCTGACCGGGGAGGGGGGCTGGTTCACGCCCGTCGGCATCATGCTTCTGCCGCCGAGCGCGTTCTTCATCATCGGTCTGATGATCTGGGCGATCCGTAGTTGGAAGACGGTGCAGGTCGAGGTGCGGGAATTCTCGATCCGGACATCGGAGGAACGGCGATGAGCCTCTTCAACCTCTTCATTGACGCGGTGTTCGTCGAGAATCTGGCGCTGGCCTTCTTCCTCGGCATATGCACGTTTCTCGCGGTCTCGAAGCGGGTGGAGACGGCGGTCGGCCTGGGCGTCGCCATGGTCCTGGTGCAGGCGATTACGGTTCCGGTCAACAACCTGATCTTCACCTATCTGCTGCGCGAGGGCGCCTGGGCCTGGGCCGGGATGCCAGAGGTTGATCTGCAGTTTCTCGGCCTGATCACCTATGTGGGCGTGATCGCGGCCATGGTGCAGATCCTCGAGATGACGCTCGACCGGTTCTTCCCGGCGCTGCACCGGGCGTTGGGCGTGTTCCTGCCGCTGATCACGGTGAACTGCGCGGTTCTGGGCGGCTCGCTCTTCATGGTCGAGCGCGAATACAGCTTCTCCGAGAGCGTCGTCTATGGCGTCGGCAGCGGCACCGGTTGGGCGATCGCCATCGCGGCGCTGGCAGGCATACGCGAGCGGCTGAAATACAGCAATATCCCGGACGGGCTTCAGGGACTTGGCATCGCGTTCATCGTGGTCGGGCTCATGTCTATCGGCTTTCTCGCCTTCACGGGCATCCAGCTGGGATGAGGGTGGAGATGGCGCTCCTCGAAATCCTTCTCGGCGTTGTGCTCTTCACCGCGATCGTGGTGCTGTTGTCCGCCGTGGTCATGGCGGCGCGGTCGCGGCTGGTGCCGGCTGGGGCGGTGCAAATCACAATCAATGGCAAGCGCGAAATCACCGCCCGGATCGGCGACCGGCTGCTCGGTGCGCTGACTGATGCGGGGATCAACCTGGCCTCGGCCTGCGGCGGGCTCGGCACCTGCGGGCTCTGCCGGGTCTCGGTGCTGGAGGGTGGCGGCGGGGTCCTGCCGTCCGAGCGGGCGCTCTTCACCCGGCGCGATCTCAAGGCGGGGGTGCGGCTCGCCTGCCAGCAGGTGGTGAAGCGGCCGATGGCGCTGGAGGTTCCCGAAGAGGTGCTTGGCGTACGCCAATGGGCTTGCCGCGTGCGTTCAAACCGCAATGTGGGCGCGTTGATCAAGGAGCTGATCCTCGACCTGCCCGAGGGTGAGGCGATGACGTTCCGCGCCGGGGCCTTCGTGCAGGTCGTCTGCCCGCCGCACGAGATCGACTTCGCCACGTTCGACATCGATCCCGCCTTCGAGGGCGAATGGGAGAAGTTCGGGCTGCGCCGCCTGCGCTCGGTCTCGGCCCATCCCGTGACGCGGGCCTATTCGATGGCGAACTATCCGGGCGAGGCGGGAATGGTGATCCTGGACGTCCGGATTGCCTTGCCGCCGCCGGGCGCGCCCGAAGGGACGCCCCCCGGTGTCGTCTCGTCATGGCTCTTCAACCTGCGGCCGGGGGATGAGGTCGTTCTCGCTGGTCCCTTCGGCCACTTCTTCGCGGAAGAGTCCGACCGTGAGATGATTTTGATCGGCGGCGGGGTCGGCATGGCGCCGATGCGCGCCCATATCCTGGACCAGTTGGAACGGCTCAATTCGGGCCGCGAGATCAGCTTCTGGTATGGCGCGCGCAGCCGCCAGGAGATCTTCTACGCCGATCTTTTCGACCGGCTTCAGCAGGAAAACGAAAACTTCACGTGGCACGTCGCGCTCTCTGAGCCGAAACCGTCGGACAATTGGGACGGTCCGGCCGGCTTCATCCATCAAGTCGTCCACGATGCCTATCTGTATGACCACCCGGCACCGGAGGATTGCGAGTATTTCGTGTGCGGTCCGCCGATGATGACGCGCGCGGTGCTCAACATGTTGGACAATCTGGGCGTCACGCGGGAAAGCATCCATTATGACGATTTCGGAGGGTAGGTGATGGGGCGACATATCTCACGCCGGGCCGTGGTTGCCGGAGCTTCCGCCCTTTTCGGGCTTGCTGCCTGCGGCGAGAACGCGCGCAGAAGGCAGGTCTCACTTTTCGGCGAGACGATGGGCACAAGCTACCGTGTGACGCTGGTCGCGCCGCCCCGGCATCTCGATCTTGGCGCCTTTGATGTGGAGATCGGATCGATCCTGGGATCAATCGACGAGCGGATGTCCACTTATCGGGGCAACTCCGAATTGTCGCACTTCAACCGAGCTGACGCGTCGAAATGGACTCCGGTCTCCGCCGATACGATGACCGTGGTCCGGGCGGGGTTGGAGTTGGGACGGCACATGTCCGGCGCCTTCGATATCACGGTGGGTCCCGCGGTCGATCGTTGGGGCTTCGGGCCTTCGGGCCGCGGTCAGACGCCGAGCGTTGCCGAGCAGGGCGCGCTGCGCCGTCGAATCGACTACCGGTCCATCGAAGTCTCGCAGGAGCGCGGCGCCATTCGCAAGACGCGGGCCAATGCCGCGATCGACCTCTCAGGCATTGCCAAGGGCTTCGCCGTCGACCGGCTCGCCGGATATATCTCCTCGGTCGGCGTGGAGCATTACCTGGTCGAGGTCGGCGGAGAGTTCCGCGTTGCAGGTCTAAGTCCTGACGACGGTCCCTGGACGTTGGGGATCGAACAGCCATTTTCCGAAGCAATCGGCATCCACTGCATGGCGCGATTGACTGGCGGAGCACTCGCCACTTCTGGCGACTATCGGCAATGGTTCGAACGCCACGGTCAGCGGTTCTCACATATCATCGATCCGCGAGCCGGGCGGCCGGTCCTTGGAGATCTTGCCTCGGTCTCCGTGATCGCCCACACCGCAATGCAAGCGGATGCGTTGTCCACCGCGCTGATGGTGCTGGGTCCGCAGGATGGCTGGACGTGCGCGCGGCGCGAAAAGATTGCTGCGATCTTCATCAGGCGAGGCGTAGACGGCTTCGCCGGACGCGCCACGCCCGAATTCGAACGACATCTGGTTGGATAGAGGCCGCAATGGAATTCTTTCTCGCAAGCCTAACCATCTTCAGTGTCGCGTTCCTTGCCATGTCGCTGGGTGTCCTCGCGGGCCGGCCGCCGATTCGCAGTTCATGCGGTGGGAACTGCGTGAACTGCGCGCGCGGATGTGCCAACCGCGCTGGCCAGAATGGGACCGAGCAGTCATGACAAAACCGGCGGTGGTCCGCGACTACATGTCAAAGCGTCTGGTGGCGTTCGATCCGGCGGCGCCGATTCATCAGGCAATCGAAACGCTGTTGCAGAACCACATTTCGGGCGCTCCAGTGATCGATATGCAAGGGCGGTTGGTGGGGATCCTGTCCAAGAAAGATTGCTTGAAGGTTGCCTTCGGTTCCAGCTATCACCGCGATCTGGGCGGAACCGTAGGCGAGTATATGACGCCCGATCCCGAAACCATCGATGCTGACGCGGATATTCTGCAAGCGGCCGAGCGGTTCCTGGCGGGACCATATCGCCGGTTCCCCGTCATCGCCGACGGGCAAACCGTTGGCGTGATCGCCCGTTACGATGTCCTGCGCGCGCTTGCGGACCTCTGGTGATCGCACGGCCATGAGAAATTGATGACCATCGACATAGCGATCGTTCTTGGTCTTCTTGCCGTCGCAATACTCTTCTTCGCGATGGAGTGGCTGCCTGTCGATGCCATCACCCTCTTTCTGATCGTCTCGCTCGTGGTGACAGGGGTGTTGACGCCCGGTGAGGCGTTCTCGGGGTTTGCCAATGAAATGGTCGTCATCCTAGCCTCGGTCTTCGTTTTATCAGGCGCGATGGTCAAATCCGGAGTGATGGACGGCCTCGGTCGTCTCATCCAACGCTTCGGGGGCGTGTCCGATCGCCGCGGCGCGGGTGCGCTATTGACGCTTTCGGCGGTCACATCCGCGTTCTTCAGCAACACCGTCGCGACTGCTGTCATGATGCCGGCCGTCCTCCGCAATTCGCGGGAGGCTGGGATCAGTCCCAGCAAATTTCTGATGCCGGTCGCCTATGCCTCGATTCTGGGCGGCACGTGCACGTTGATCGGCACATCGACCAATCTTGCGGGCAGCGCCATGGCAGTGCGCTTGGGCCTCGAGCCGTTTTCGATGTTCGAATTCGCGGGTATTGGATTGATGATGGCGATCGCCGGGGTTCTTTGGCTCGTTTTTTTCGGCGGGCGCCTGCTACCGGAGCGTGCGCGCGTCGATCCGCTCGGCGATTACGATAGGCAATTGTTCCTCTCTGCCCTGATCGTGCCGGAAGGATCGCGCGCCCAAGATCGCCGCGTCCACGATCTCAAGCTTGGTGCGATCGACGTCCATCTGCTTTCGATCATCCGCGATGGCCAGCGCCATTCACCAAACCACAGCCGCAAGGTAAGGTCCGGCGACAAACTGATCGTCAGGGCGCCGCGAGAGAACCTGCTTAAGGCAAAATCCGGTCTGGGGCTGGAAATCGACGCCAATCGGTATCTTGAAGGCCATGAGCGCGAGGGAGACGAAATGGTCATGGCCGAAGCGGTGGTTCTGCCGCAATCGAACCTCGTGGGCAGAACCCTCAGGCAGCTCAATATTCCTGGAAGGTTTGGATCGACAGTCGTCGCCATTCACCGGCCCGGCCGTGCGCGGCCGGCGGAGATCGAGAATCTGCGCCTTCGGGTCGGTGACGTTCTGCTGCTCCAGGGCACGCGCCAGAACCTGGCAAGACTTAGCGGCAATACCAATCTCTGGGGGCTCATCGAAGTCGAGACCAAGTTGCTTTCACGCCCGCAAGCAGCACTGATCCTCGGCCTCGTTGCAACAGCGCTCATACTCAGCGCTGCCGGCGTGATCGCCTTGTCGATCGGGCTGCTTTCGGCGGTCCTATTGCTGGCGGCAGCGCGGATTATCACGATGGAGGAGGCGTATCGTTCGATCGAATGGCGATTGCTTATCCTGATCGCAGGATTAACCAGCTTCGGTGGCGCGATGATCAAGACCGGCGCGGCCGATTTGGTTGCCAGCGGCGTTGTCGAGGCGACCATGCCCTATGGGACAACGGTCAGCATGGCCGCTTTCGCGTTGCTGACGGTCCTACTCACACAGCCAATGTCGAACGCCGCGGCCGCCCTCACCGTCCTGCCGGTCGCGGTCGCGTCCGCGAACGCGCTCGGCGTCGATCCTAGGTCAATGGCGATCTTGGTAACGCTCTCAGCCTCGCTGTCCTTCATCACGCCGCTCGAGCCTGCATGCCTTCTGGTCTATGGGCCCGGTCGCTACCGGTTCAAGGACTATGCCCGTGCAGGCCTGCCACTGACAGCGATTTGCCTAGTGTTTCTGCTGGCACTCGTGCCGGTGTTCTGGCCGTTGTGATCAAATCCCCCGAGGTGGCGCTTAAGAACGCTGTCCCAGCGCGCGGTCCGCGGTTTGATCTTCCGCATTCCTTCTTTTCGGCGTGGTGGCCCAATGGCGGTGCCATGGAGTTCTGGGAGAATCGGCATGGATAGCGATCCGAACGGCCCCTGGGTTGCCGCGCGCGCCGGTCAAGTCGCGATCTCCGCCATCAAGGAAATGGCGATGCTGAGCGCCAAGGTCGAGGGAGCGGCGTCGCTGGCCTGGGGCCTCCCGTCGTTTCAGACACCCGAACCGATCCGCAAAGCCGTGGAAGCCCAATTGGAGAGTGATCCTGAAATCGGCATGTATGCGCTGCCGGACGGCCTGCCAGAACTGCGCGCCGCGGTGGCCGAGCGGCACCGGGAAAGCACCGACATCACCGTTGATCCCGACGACAACGTGATGATCACCGCAGGAAACATGGAGGGGGTTAATTGCCTGCTGCAGGCCATCTTGGACCCCGGTGACGAGGTCATCGTGACCGATCCCGGATTCGTCTCGCATATCGAGCAGATCCGGGTGCATGGCGGGACGCCGGTGTTCTGGCCAATGGACGAGGCGGCGGATTGGCAGATCGATCTCGATGCGCTGCCTGGTCTGGTCACCGACCGGACCAAGGCGATCATTCTTGTCAGCCCCTCGAACCCGACCGGGAAGATCTTTTCCCGCGATACCCTTTGTCAGGTCGGCGCCATCGCGCAAGAGCACGGCTTGCTGGTGATCATCGACGATCCCTATCGATATTTCACCTATGAGAACCAGACGCGATACTTCAACCTTGCTTCCGAGCCGGAGTTTGCCGGCAACGTCGCTTATCTCTTCACGTTCTCGAAGTGCTTCGCGATGAGCGGGTGGCGGGTCGGATACATGATCCTTCCGGCGCACCTAAAGCGCCAGGCCGTCAAGCTGCACGATCTCACGATGATCTGTACGCCGCGGATATCGCAAGTGGCGGCCCTTGCGGCGCTCGAAGGCGATCCGGAGCACCTAAGCGAGTTCGAGGCGATCCTCGAGCGGCGGCGCAAGCTGATCTGCGAGCGGCTGGATGCCGTGCCGCATGTCTTCCAATATGTGAAGCCCGAGGGCGCGTATTATGTGTTTCCCCGGATCGTCGCACAGCACACCAATTCATCCGCTTTCGCGCGAGGCCTGTTGCGTGAGGCCCGGGTCACGGTGACCCCGGGCCGCGCTTTCGGGCCTTCGGGCGAAAATCATGTGCGGATGGCGTTTTGTGTCAGCGACGACGCGATCAATCTCGCCTTCGATCGGATTGAGAAGCACTTTCCGGCATAGGATCCTTCCGAGCGGGATCGCTCGTTAAGGCTCCGTGGACCCCTCTCGTAACCGGACGGTGCGTCCCGCGGCGGATGTCACTTCCCAGCCCACCTATCCCGCTCGCGGCGGCGCGACAGGCTCTCGTTCTCGATCTCGCGCCGCTCCTCGCGATCCAAACGGCGTTGCCGCGCTCTCTCGTGCCGTTGCTCCACTCTCTCGCGCCGCCGTTCCACGCGTTCGCGGCGCTGTTCGGCTTTCTCCTGGCGCAGTTCATCTCTCCGCGTGCGGCGTTTGTCACTACGTCTTTGCCGCGGAGGCTTGGTCCGGTCACGCGATTCTCGCCGGTCACGCTCGCGGCGGCGCTCGCGCTCCCATTCCCGGCGATGCTCGCGATTCCTGAGATAAGGTCGCGGCTCGCGAACGTAGAGCCGGCGGCGCCGGTGCTTTCGCAGGCGGAAACGATATGGCAGACGTCGCGAGCGATGCCACCGGTTCTTGTCGTAATAATAGTAATTACCCGACCGCACGTGAAAGTATACGTTTGAATCTGGATAGTAATAGTATTCATAGGACGGATCGCGGCGGCCATAGCGCCGGTCGTACCGCCCATCGTATTCGCAGCCGGCGAGAACGTTGGTCAGTACGACCGCCGTGCCGCCCCAGAGTAGCCTGAGAAAATGCCGCCGTTCCATGCCGGTTCCTTTAACCTCGGTCGCGTCGGGGCTGGGCCCCTTGAGTTCTACGAAGGCTGCCACCATTCACCGTGCCGCGCATTGATGGCGCTCAATTGCCTGACGACCGTTCCCGGCCAGTCTGACGCCGATGAGGAAAGGGGCGCGACTATCTCCGTGCGTGCGATCGACTTGGCGCAACAAGAGCGGGATCCTGCGAATCTCAGTTGCATTGGCCGTGCTGACGTCGATCGGCCCTCGAGGCGGCGGGACGTGCTGGCCGGATCGGGACGAATGACAATCCGTTGGCTCGCTATAGTTGGTCTAACGCTCTTCACGTGCGTTCTGGCGGTGCATCCGGCGGCCTTGTCCGAGCCACTCCCCCTCTGCCGTCCAGGGACGCCTGCGGCCGCGCCTGCTTACGCGGAGTTGGGCGCGCCGCCGACGATCGCACAATGGCGCGATGTTTTGATTGGCCCTGACAACTGTTTCCAGCAGGCTGACGGCCCGATGGAATTGGTTGTCACGCTGGCTGCCCGGTTTCGGCATTCTGGCGGCCTCGAAGACCTGGCTGCCCGCGCCGGTGCGATTTCGGCAACGCGGAGTATCCGGTATTGGTCCGTCACCGATGACCGCTGGCGCCCTCTGATATCCAATGCGTTTGCGGTCTCCGACGCCGAGACGCGCGTGCCGCGGTTCGATTTCACTTCGGATGAGGTGCTTTCCGGAGCACCGCTTCATTTCTTACAGGACGACAATCGCTCCAAAGGCCTTAACCTCTATGGCCTAACGGGTCGAAGGCTTGGGAGGGCCCGATTTGCTGCTGAGTTTGTAAACTTGGCCGCCATTCGCGCGTTTCTGGCGAAGATCTACGAGGCTCGGGCATTGACCTCGGTCCATGTCTTCGAGCACCTCGACGGCGACATTTGGGGGTACTACGGGATCTTTGCTGCCCGCGACGGCGTGGCCATGGGAACGATCGCGTCATTCAAGAACAGGGCGGCGGCCTACCAGCGATTTATAACGGGCGTTCCGACGGATTCCGAGCCGCCACTGGCCCGCTGACATACCTTTGACGGAAATTCTGTGTGTCCATTCTGGACGCATTGATTCAGACATCACCTCGCGTGCACGAAATTCGCGTTCGCACGACCCTTACAGAAACGGCATCCGTCAGATTGCCGGGGATCATTGTGAAGACATTCGAGGCCAGCGAGGTTTCCTCGGTCAAATCCGGATCGCGGCGCACCAAAGCGACTTGGAAATTTCGATGGACGAGGTGGAGCGCATTCTGCCCGGGGTGCTGGCTCGCTTCGGCGGGCTCTCGGGCGGAGCGCCGGGATAGGCTTGAGTGTGCCCCGGATCACGGCTGTTCTGCGATGGATCATCGATCGATGGTCCGACCGTCCCCGGCACGTCACCCGCCGTTCGATGCTGCAGAGATCTATTCCTTCCTCAGCCGCGCAAGTGCTTCGGACGCAATCGTTTCGGCCTTTTCCTGCGTTTCCGACAACGCCATGAAATGCAGCCCCAGTCCCTTCTCCAGGCAGTTGGCCGAAAGCGGAACAATCCCCTCGTCGCTGCCGCTGCGGAACAAAAGATTGCCTAGTCTTTCGTGTGTCTCCGAAACATCATTCACGGCAAGCGGCACGTTCATATTCTGGACGATAACGATGCCTTGGCCGGTGGCCGGCGCCCGGAGGCGGTTTGCGAGCGTCATTGGAACCGAGACCCCGCCCCACCGGCCGTTGCATTCGACCCAGTGAATTCTCTGCGCATCGGAAGATGGCGACGTGATCAGGCAATCGAGACTGCATCGGCCGAAATAGCCCATGGTTTGGAACAGGCGCGCGAGCCGCATCGCCTGCCCCGCCATGCGATCCACGAAAGACCGTGGCATTTGCGACGGGACAGCACCGACGAATTCTGCGGTCGGACCGGCGAGGCGCTGCTCGAACACACCGTCAATGACCGGATGGCCCTGGCCTAGCAGCGGGATCCAGAGTTGGACCGACGGGCTGGCTAGGATGTCCGATTCCCACAAACCCACAAGCACGGGGTAACGTCCACGCCAGCCCCGTCCACGCAGCATTGATAGGACCAGCTTGCGTATATTTGCGGCGGACAACCGGCGCACGAGGTCTGCGTCGATCGCGACGTTTCCCATCGACCCGGCACTGTTCGGCGTCTTCACGATCACCCGATTCGAGTTGCGCGCGATTCGGGCAATCTTCGCGGCGATCGCCGCTGGGCCGAAGGCGGCTGATGTGGGCGGAAGCGCATCCTTGCCCAAGAGTTGGCGCACGCGGTTCGAGAACCAGATCTTGTCGTTCACCCGGCGGGTCAGCCGCGGCGGAGGCGCGCTGACAAGAACCGGAACGTCCGCTTTGCGCGCGATCGCTCCGGCCAACGCCCAGGCGGAACCGGCCCCAATATGCGGCACGATCTGAAACCGACCCGCCGCCCTTGCAGTGTCGGCAAACTGTTGAAGCAAAACGTCCGAGTCGCGGCACCTGGCTGCAATCGGACGGGGCCGTCCGGAGGGCGGTCCTAGTGCAGCAACGCGGAAGCCTTCGATGCCCAAGAGCTGGCGGATATAGGCCTCATGCACTGGCGACGCTCGCTCGACGACCAGTGTATCGTCTGCGCCTGCCAGCATCCCGATCCGATGCTCCAACATTTGCTCGCGCAGCGACTCGTGGAGCCCGATCTCGCGCTGATCGCCGACAAGAATGGCGGGCCCGTCATTCAAGCCGGAATCCACGCCAGGCCCGAAAAGATCGGCCCGGCAGATCGAAGGGTCGTCCCGCATCAGTTTCTGGGCAAGTTCATCTACGCGCGAGACTTCTTCCTCGGTGACAGTGGCGCGATAGCGCTCGACGATCGGGATCGCGGGGCGGGGAGAAGATACTGGTGCGTTTTCCGCTTCGATCGGGTGTCCCATCGATCTGCCCCAGGCAACAAGTGCCCAAATCTGTCATGCGGCTGCGCGGCCCGATTTGAGCGAGATCATCCGGCGCCCGCGCAATCTCGATTAAATCGCGTGACCGAGGAGAGTGCGATGTGCCGTCTCTATTCGCTCCGCGCCAACGAGCCGACCCGTGTCGAATGCAGCCTGGTGCGCGCGCAAAACAACCTGATGCGCCAAAGCCAGGGCGATGCCGAAGGCTTAGACCATCTGCATGGTTGGGGCGTCGCCGACTTTGCGGATGGCGTGCCCTCGATCGAAAAGGACGCCTGGGCCGCCGATCGTGGGGAGTATTTCACCAAGAAGGCGGCGCGGGTCTACGCACATACCGTGCTTGCACATGTCCGGCGCGCCACGGTCGGCGCGCCATCGGACCAGAACACCCATCCCTTCGGATTCGGCCGCTTCGTCTTCGCGCATAACGGCACCTTGCCGGGGTTCGAAATGCTCCGGTCGGTCTTGCTCGAACACATCGATCCGCTGCACCGGGCCGAGATCCGTGGCCAGACCGACAGCGAGCACATCTTCCATTATCTGCTGACGATGTGGTCACATGGCCCTCAGACAGATTTGCTGGAGACCGTCCGGCGGAGCCTCGAGCAGATCATTTCCTGGTGCAATGATCTCACACCCGGCAAGACCGTCGGTCTCAATGTCATGTTCAGTGACGGCGAAACCCTTGTCGGTTCGCGGTTCAACCGGACCCTTTGGTTTATCGAGCGCGACAAGGAATTCGTTTGCGGCATATGCGGTCGGCCGCATGTGCATCACGTCCCGGGCACCGATTATCGCGCGGTCGAGGTCGCCTCGGAGCCCCTGACGCCCGGAGAGAATTGGAAGGCAGTGCCGAATGGAACCGTCTTTGCAGTCGACCCCGACTACCGGTTGCGGTTCTTGCCATTGCGGGTATGCGAGGCAAGCGATCGAATGCCGGTTTGAAGCGTTCGCGATACCCTGTTTCTTTGTACGCGTGAGACGGGAATCTCGGGGAATCGGAGAATGAGTTTTCACCGAGCATCGCCTTGCCAAGAGTTCCTGCTCACCGACCTCTATCAGCTGGCGATGATGCAGGCTTATGTTGAAGAGGGCGAGACGTCGACCGCGGTTTTCGAATTCTTCGTCCGTAAACTGCCGGAGCGCCGCGGTTTTCTGATCGCCGCTGGGCTCGAACAGGCCCTCGATTTCTTGGAGCGCCTGCGGGTGTCCCCCGACGACCTCGATTGGCTGATGCACAGCGAGCGCTTCGGACAGAGCCTGATCGACTACTTGGCGGACTTCCGCTTCACGGGCGACGTGCACGCGATGCCCGAGGGAACCGTGTTCTTCGCGGATGAGCCGATCCTGCGGGTGACCGCACCCCTGCCGCAGGCGCAGTATGTCGAGACGCGCATGATCAACATCCTGCACTTTCAGTCGCTGATTGCGGCCAAGGCGGCGCGCATGGCACTGGCGGCACCTGGCAAGCTGCTGGTCGATTTCGGATTGCGCCGCGCCCATGGCGCCGAGGCCGGACTGTGGGCAGCGCGCGCCAGCTTTATCGGCGGCTTCGGAGGGACGGCTACGGTGCAGGCAGGGCGCGATTTCGGCGTTCCGATCTATGGCACGATGGCCCATTCGTTCGTCCAGGCATTCGACGATGAAGCGGCCGCCTTCGAAAGCTTTGCCCGGGCCCGGCCCGAAGGCCTGGTGCTGCTGATTGACACCTACGACACCGAGGCAGCGGCAAGGAAAGTCGTCGCCCTGGCACCAAGATTGGCCGAGATGGGTGTGAGATTGCAGGGCGTGCGCCTGGATAGCGGCGATCTGAACGTTCTGGCGAAGCAGGTGCGCACAATCCTCGATGAAGGGGGCCTGAAGCATGTCTCGATCTTTGCGAGCGGGGGCCTGAACGAGGACAAAATCCTGGCGCTGATGCGGGCCGGGGCACCGATCGACGGCTTCGGAGTCGGCAGCAGCCTGACCACGTCCTCGGATCTGCCAGCCCTCGACTGTGCCTACAAGTTGCAGGAATACCGTGCGATCGCACGCCGAAAGCGGTCGGAGGGCAAAGCAACCTGGCCAGGGCGCAAGCAGGTCTGGCGGCGCTACGATAGCGACGGGCGCATGGCCGGCGACGTGCTTTCGACCGAAGACGACCGGCAGGATGGCACCGCCCTCATTCAACATGTCATGCGAAACGGTCAACGGGTCGAACACACTCCGACCGTTTCCGAGATCCGCGAGCGTGCCGCCGAGGACATGGCCCGCTTGCCCGAGGCTCTGCGGCGCCTCGAGCCAGGTGCAACCTATCCGGTCCGCATAACAGACCGGCTGCGCGCCCTGGCGGCCGAAGTTGACCGACGGATCGACCAGCAGAAAGGGCCGAAAACGTGCAAGCATCCCTGACACCAAATGACGATGACGTGTTGCTGGTGGTGGACGTTCAGAATGACTTCTGCCCCGGCGGCGCCCTGGCGGTTCCGCGTGGCGATGAAGTCGTTCCGGTGATCAACAATCTTGCCGAACGCTTCAAGCATGTTGTGCTGACGCAGGATTGGCATCCAGCCGGACATGCCTCCTTCGCCTCGTCGCATCCGGGCCGAAATCCTATGGAGACAATCACCGTGGCTTATGGAGACCAGGTGCTGTGGCCCGACCATTGCGTCCAGGAGCGCGCGGGCGCGGAATTTCACCGGGATCTGTCCATCCCCCATGCGGAATTGATCCTCCGCAAGGGCTACAATCACGATATCGATTCCTATTCGGCGTTCTTCGAGAACGACCGCCGGACTGCCACCGGGTTGGCCGGATACCTGCACGAGCGCGGTCTGGCCCGCGTTTTTCTGGCCGGACTGGCGTTCGATTTCTGCGTCAGGTTCTCGGCGGAGGATGCGGTCAACGCGGGTTTCTCGGCCATCGTCCTAGAGGATGCTTGCCGGGCGATTGACCTGGATGGGTCGGCGGACGCAACAAGAGCAGGTCTCGAAGCACTCGGGGTCCGCCGTCTCGAAACCAGCAAGGCCATTTGAACGTCCACGACGCCACGCAACTCGCCGTCGCAAAGTTTCTGGGACCGAAAATCGCGGTGTGTTGGGGTCACCTCCTTTTCGCGATAATTACTTTGCCTGCTTGGACCAAAACGACCGGGAGCAGGCTAAGTACTACGACGATGCCCCAAACCTGCATTGGCAATGGTGATAAATGCAGTGCCCCGGCGAGCGGCGGGATGTGGACCACCAACACCAAGAGCAAAGTGCAGCCGGAAAGCGCCGCCCAGACGAACTGGTTTCGGATAATGTCGCACTTGAAGAGCGGCACCCGCGGATCGCGCATGTTGAAGACGTTCCATAGCTGCGCGAAGGCGAGCACCAGGAAGGACACGGTCACCGTCGCGTCTCCCTCCAGCCCCAGCCAGGTGCGTGCAAGGACGAATCCGGCCAGCGTGGTGGCCGTGATCGCGAGGCCGGCAATGACGATCAAAATCCAGACCGAGCGGGTCAGGATCGGCTTTCGCGGATCACGGGGCGGCCTTTGCAGGATTGTCGCGTCCCCGGCCCCGACGCCCAGCGCAAATGCCGGGAAGACATCCGTCACCAGGTTTAGGAACAGGATCTGCAAAGGCAGAAGCGGCAGCGGCAATCCGGCGAGGACCGCCAACCCCACGACCAGGATCTCGCTCAGATTGCAGGACAGCAGATAAGCGACAAAGCGCTGGATATTGCGGAAGATGATGCGCCCCTCGCGGATCGCGTGGACGATAGTCGCGAAGGCGTCATCCGTCAGAACGATGGCCGCCGCCTGTTTCGCGACCTGGGTTCCGCGCATCCCCATCGCGACGCCAATATCGGCCTTCTTCAGCGCCGGCGCATCGTTGACCCCGTCGCCCGTCATCGCCACGACCTCACCCTCGGCTTGATGCAGCGCGATTAGCTCGAGCTTCTTGGCGGGGCTCACACGCGCGAAGATCTGGGCATCCAAGAGCCGCCGGCGCTCGGTCGCGGTCAGTTCCTCCAATGGTTTGAGCGCACGCCCCTCGATGACCGTTGCCTCACCATCGGCTAAACCGATCGCCGCTGCGATCTTGCGGGCTGTGACCGCATGATCGCCGGTGATCATGACAACCCGGATCCCGGCGTCGTGGCAGGCGCGGATCGCCTCGGGGACATCCGCGCGCGGCGGGTCTTCGAGGCCGACCAGGCCCAGGAAGGTGAGGTCCGAATACGGGTGGGCCGCAGGTGTCGACTCGCGTTTCATCGCGACCGCGAGCACTCTAAGCCCGTCTTCGGCAAGCTCACGCGTGCGCGAAAGCCAAGCGGCTATTTCCGCGTCACCGAGAGGCGCCTCGCCGGCAACGCCACGCATCTTCGACGACGCTTGCAGTACTGCCTCGGGCGCCCCCTTCACGCAGGTCATCACCGTGTCCCCGTCGCGATGAAGCGTGGCCATCATCGCGGTCTCGGATTCGAACGCGATCCCGCCGATCCTAGGGTAGTGTTCCGCGAGCGCTGCGTGGCCCAGGCCACCCCTTTGTCCGGCCCGCAGAAGCGCCAATTCGACCGGATCGCCCGATGCCGACCGGCCATCGGAGGGAAGTTCGGCGTTGTTGCACAGAACCGCAACCGTAAGCGCCTGCTGCAACACAGGATCGAATTGGTCTAATCCTCCGGTCGCTTCATGGGCCTTTGAGACCTCGGCCAGGGGCAAATCGTCCGATTCAAGCACGATCCGGCGCGCCGAAAGCCGGTTCTCGGTCAGCGTCCCGGTCTTGTCCGTGAAGATCAGCGTAGTGGCCCCCAGGGTCTCGACAGCCGCCAGGCGCTCAATCAAAGCGTTCTTGCGCGCCATCCGCCACATGCCGCGCGCCAGCGCCATGGTCGTGACAATCGGCAAGCCTTCGGGGATCGCGGCCACCGCCAGGGCGATGGCGGCCTCGACCATCAGGAAAAGATCCTCTCCCGACGCGATCCCGACCGCTCCAATCGCCGCGCAAAGCGCCAACGTCACCCAGATCAGATGACGCGCCAGGCGATCTAGTTGGCGCTCGAGCGGCGAGCGCTCAGGTTTGGCCTCGGCGACCAAGGCCGAGATCCGGCCGAGTTCGGTCTGCATTCCGGTGCCGACGACCACGCCAATGCCACCTCCCCGCGTGATTGCCGTGCCTTTGAAGGCCATGCAGCCGCGTTCCGCGACGGGCGTCGCTGCGGCAACCAGCGCGGCCGACTTCTCGACTGGAACGGACTCGCCGGTCAGGGCGGATTCGTCCGCGGCAAGGTTCGGCGCTTCGATCAGCCTCAGATCGGCAGTGACGATGTCACCGCCCTCGAGCAGGACGATATCGCCGGGCACAAGGTCCTGCGCGGGCACTTCCATGATGCGCCCCGCACGACGGATGCGGGTTGTGACGGTGCCGAGCCGGCGCAGCGCTTCCATCGATCGGATCGCCCGGCTCTCGGTCAGATAACCGATCATCGTATTGAGCAGCAGCACGGCCCCAATCGCCAGCGCCTCGATCGTCTGACCATAGGCGAACGACACGGCGGCGGCGGCGGCCAAAAGCGCGACGACCGGGCTCGCGAGTTGTCCGATCAGGATTGCGAGCGCTGTTACAGGCCGGCGATGAGCCAGCAGGTTCGGGCCGTATTCGGCGCGCCGCGCCCGCACTTCCTCCTCGTCGAGACCGGATGCGGGTGCTGCGCCGAGCGCGGCCAACACCTCGTTTTCGGGAGAAGCATGAGGTGCGTGGAGCGGTCGCGCAACGTCATACGAGCTGTGGTTTCCCATTGCGTTCCGTCATCTCTCCCAAAGTGTGGACGACATTGGGTCATGGCGCTGGGCAATGCCTTGCGCTCGGTCAAACGCCGTCGTGCCCGCGCTGTTGATTTCCGTCAATATGGCCGGCTGCCAAGTTGCCATCATTGAGAGGTGACGTCCGCGATCGATCGCGGCGCGGAGGGGTGCGCCGCCCGAGCCAGAATGGAGAGGGTCCGTGACCACTGTCCGCAACTGCCCGCAGGCGATCAGCTATCTTCATGGCGCCTCGGCCGAGCCCCTCCTGGGGCTGACCGTGGGTCAGCTGTTTGACCAGACGGTCGCGCGCCACGGGGATGCCGATGCGCTGGTCGTTCCCCATCAGGGATTGCGATGGACCTGGAGCCAGCTTGGCGCCGAAGTCGACCGGATGGCCGCGGGCCTGTTGGCCCTGGGACTCGAGCCAGGCGACAGGATCGGCATCTGGGCGCCGAACATGGCCGAGTGGGTGGTGACCCAATTCGCCACCGCGAAAGCGGGGCTGATCCTGGTCAACGTCAACCCCGCCTACCGCCTGCCCGAGCTAGAGTTTGCGCTGAATCAAGTCGAGGCCCGTGCGCTGATCACCGTGCCGCGCTTCAAGACCAGCGACTACACGGCAATGCTCGAGGAATTGCTGCCGGAGCTTCGCAATGCCACGCCTGGGGAATTGCATGCGGAGCGAATTCCCAGCCTCCGGTGGGTAATCCGGCTCGGTGAGGACCGTTCGCCGGGCACGGTGACCTGGGGCGACGTGCAGGGGCGAGGCGACGCCGCCGCGCGCGAACAGGTGGCGGAACTGGCGGACATGCTTCAGTTCGACGACCCGATCAACATCCAGTTTACCTCGGGCACGACCGGACGGCCAAAGGCGGCGACGCTGAGCCACCACAACATCGTCAACAACGCTTGGTTCACGGGCCTTCAGATGAAGCTGACGCACGAGGACCGGATGTGCATCCCGGTTCCGATGTATCACTGCTTCGGCATGGTGCTCGGGACGCTCTGCTGTGTCGCTCACGGCGCGACCATGGTCTTCGCCTCGGCCGGCTTTGACGCGGGCGCTACGCTGGAGGCGATTCAGGATAAGCGGTGCACGGTGCTTCACGGGGTGCCGACCATGTTCATAGCCGCGCTCGACGAACCCGATTTCGCCGAATTCGACCTGACCAGTCTGCGCACGGGCATCATGGCCGGCGCGCCATGCCCGGCCGAGCTGATGAAGCGGGTCATGGGCGAGATGCACCTGACCGAGATCACCATCGCCTATGGCATGACCGAGACCGGCCCCGTCAGCACCCAGACCTCGGTCGATGATCCGGTCGAGCGCCGAGTCGAGACGGTGGGGCGCGTGCTACCCCATACGGAAATCAAGATCGTCAACGCGGAGGGCCGGATCGTGCAGCGGGGTGAGCCGGGCGAGCTATTGACCCGCGGCTATTGCGTGATGCCGAAATACTGGAACGATCCCGATCGCACGGCCAAGGCGATCGACGAGGCGCGCTGGATCGCCAGCGGCGATGTCGCCGTGGTGGATGACGCGGGCTATTTCCAAATTGTCGGACGGATCAAGGACATGCTGATCCGCGGCGGTGAGAACATCTTCCCGCGCGAGATCGAGGATTTCCTCTATACCCACCCGAAAATCGAGCAGGCCGAGGTGATCGGCGTGCCCGACCCGAAATATGGCGAGGAGATCTGCGCCTGGATCAAGCTGCGCGAGGGCGAAGAGACGACCGACGACGAGATCCGTAATTTCTGCAAGGGCCAGATCGCGCATTTCAAGATCCCGAAGATCATCCGGTTCGTCGATGAATTCCCCATGACGATCACCGGCAAGGTCCAGAAATTCGTGATGCGCGAGCAGATGGCCTCCGAATTGGCAGGCAAACCGGCGGCGGAGTGATCGATGCGCAAGCATATGGCGAGCTTCGAGATCGATTGCACCGCTTATCTGAATGCGGATGGGGCACCGCTCGGTGACCTGCCGGACTTCGCGGGCGATACTGAGACGGTGGTCGCGCTCTACCGCGCGATGGTGCGGACGCGGGCCTTCGATACCAAGGCGATCGCGCTCCAGCGCACCGGACGGCTGGGGACATACGCCTCGTGCCTCGGCCAGGAGGCCATCGGTGTGGGGGCTGCCAGCGCTATGGAGCCCGGGGACGTGCTCCTGCCGTCCTTCCGCGAGCATGCGGCCCAGCTTAGGCGCGGCGTGACGCCGGTGGAGTCGCTTCTCTACTGGGGCGGCGACGAGCGCGGCAGCGATTTCGCCGGGCCCCGCAACGATTTCCCGGTCTGCATCCCGGTGGCGAGCCAGTTCCCTCATGCGGCTGGGGTCGCGCTCGCCATGTCGCTGAACCGCGAGAAAGCTGTTGCCGTTGCAATTGGCGGCGATGGTTCGACCTCGAAGGGCGAATTTTATGAAGCACTGAACCTGGTCGGGCTCTGGACGCTGCCAGCGGTCTTCGTGATCAACAATAATCAATGGGCCATCTCGGTGCGCCGACGCGAGCAGTCTGCGGCCAAGACCTTGGCGCAGAAGGCAATCGCGGCGGGGATGCCCGGCGAGCAAGCCGACGGCAACGACGTAATCGCTGTGCGCGATGCGGTTTCGCGCGCGCTTGCCCGTGCGCGCGAAGGCGCGGGCGGGACACTGATCGAGTGCCTCAGCTATCGGCTGGGCGACCACACGACCGCGGATGATGCGCGCCGCTACCGCGAGGACGAGGAGGTCAAGGCGCATTGGAAGGAAGAGCCAATCGCCCGCCTGCGTGCCTGGCTGGTCGCCGAGCACGGCTGGTCGAAGACAGACGAGGAGTCCCTGCTGCGCGGGGCGGCGGACGAGATGGATGCCGCCGCCGAGGCCTATCTCGCCACCGAGCCGGAACAGGCAGCGTCGATGTTCGACCACCTCTACGAAACGTTGCCTGGCGATTTGACGACCCAGCGCGCGGAGGTCTCGGATGGCTGAGTTGACTTTGGTCGAGGCGGTCCGCGCGGCGCTGGGTCGGGCGCTGGAGGAAGACCCGAAGGTCATTCTCTTCGGCGAGGATGTCGGTATCGACGGCGGTGTCTTCCGGGCGACCGACGGCTTGGTGCAGCGCTACGGTTTCGACCGGGTGCGCGACACCCCACTTTCAGAGGCATTGATCGCGGGCATGGCGGTGGGCGCGGCGGCGCACGGAATGCGACCGGTAGCCGAGGTCCAGTTCATGGGTTTCATTTACCCCGCCATCGATCAGTTGGTGAACCACGCCTCGCGGTTGCGCACCCGGACGCGCGGGCGGCTGACCTGCCCGATGGTGCTCCGCGCGCCCTATGGCGGCGGCATTCACGCGCCCGAGCACCATTCCGAGAGCACCGAGTCGATGCTGGCGCATATCCCGGGCCTGCGCGTCGTCGTGCCGTCTTCCCCAGCGCGCGCCTACGGGCTGTTGCTGGCGGCGATCCGTGACCCCGATCCCGTGGTCTTCCTCGAGCCCAAGCGCATCTATCGCGCCCTGCGCGAGGACGTGAACGATGATGGGACGGCCCTGCCGCTCGACCAGGCGTTTCTGCTGCGCGAAGGCAGTGATGTCACGCTGGTCACCTGGGGCGCGATGGTCGTGGAGACATTGGAGGCGGCAAGCGCCCTCGCCGGACGCGGCATCCAGGCCGAGGTGATTGACCTGGCGACCCTGAAGCCGCTGGACACCGCGACGATCCTCGCTTCGGTCGCCAAGACCGGGCGCTGCGTGATCGTCCACGAAGCCGCGATGACCGCCGGGCTCGGCGCCGAGGTCGCAGCGCAGATTGCCGAGCGTGGCCTGACCAGCCTGCTGGCGCCGGTGCGCCGCGTTGCCGGCTACGACACCGTTATGCCGCTTCCCCGCCTCGAAGGCCGCTATATGCCCGGTGCCGGCCGGATCGTCCTCGCGGTCGAAGATGCGATGGCCTTCGCATGACCACCTTCGCGCTCCCCGACCTTGGCGAGGGCCTGACCGAGGCCGAGATCGTCGCCTGGCATGTCTCGCCCGGCGATCATGTCATCGCCGATCAGCCGCTGGTCTCGATTGAGACGGATAAGGCGGTCGTCGAGGTGCCTAGCCCGTGGTCGGGGACGGTCGAGAAGACCTATGGCGGCCCGGGCGACGTTCTGAAAATTGGCGCGGCACTGGCCGAGATCGGTACTGGCGGCGCCGAGGACAAGGGTGCCATCGTCGGCGAGGTAGCCGAGCCCGATCGTGAAATCACGGCGGGGCCGGCCGATGCGGTGGAACGCACGCCGTCACGTGGTGCTGGAGTCTCTGCCGCCCCCGCCGTGCGGCAGCTTGCGCGCCGCCTCGGCGTCGACTTGAGCGCCGTGACCGGAACCGGTCCGGGCGGTGCCATTCTATCGGCAGACGTGGAGGCGGCCGGTGAAGGAGAAGCGCTGCGCGGCGTGCGCCGGGCGATGGCGAAGGCGATGACGGCATCCGGGGCTGCGGTTGTCCCGGCCACGCTGACCGACCGTGTGGATATCAGCGGTTGGGGCAAGGACGCGGACCCGACCTTGCGGCTGATCCGGGCGATCTGCCGGGCCTCTGCCGCCGAGCCATCCCTGAATGCCCGGTTTGATGGGACGCGACGGACGGTGAGGGAACGCGTCGACCTTTCGGTCGCCGTCGACACGCCTGACGGCCTGTTCGCGCCGGTCCTAAAATCGGTCGACACGCTGTCTCCTGGCGGGCTGGCGGCCCGCCTGGAAGCTCTGAAGGTCGCGGCCCGCGACCGGAGCCTGACCCCGGCCGACCTGAGCGGGGGCACGATCACCCTCTCGAACTTTGGAATTCTGGGCGGCGAATACGCCGTCCTAGTGGTCACGCCGCCGCAAGTTGCCATCCTGGGTGCCGGGCGAATTCACGATGCGGTCCTGGCGGTTGGTGGAGTGCCCGCCGTCCGGCGCATCCTGCCGCTGTCGCTGACCTTCGATCATCGTGCGGTCACCGGAGGCGAGGCAGCGCGGTTCATGGCAGCCGTATGTAGCGATCTCGAGGCCCCCGAATGAAGATGGAGCGACTGATGCACGACGTTTTCGATGTCACCGACGAGCTCGGTCCGGACAAGGTCATCCACATCTCGAAACCTGCTGCAGGCCTGAAGGCTATCCTGGTGGTCGATAACGTCGCCGCGGGCCCGGCGATCGGCGGCGCGCGAATGGCCCCTGACGTGACGCTGAGCGAATGCGCCCGGCTGGCCCGCGCAATGACCCTGAAGAATGCGGCCGCTGGTCTACCTCATGGCGGCGGCAAGTCGGTCGTCTTCGGCGATCCGCGGATGCCGTCGCCGCAGAAGGAGCGGCTGATCCGCGCCTTTGCCCAGGCGATCGGCCAGATCGAAGACTACATCGTCGGCCCCGACATGGGCACCGACGAGCGTTGCATGGCCTGGGCCAAGGACGAGATCGGCCGTGCAGTCGGATTGCCGCGCGAAATCGGCGGCATTCCGCTCGACGAAATCGGCGCCACCGGATTCGGACTCGCGGTTGCCGCTGCGGCAGCCGAGGACCCTTCGGGCGTCAAGCTCGACGGGGCCCGGGTCGCGGTGCAGGGCTTTGGCGCCGTCGGCTATCACGCGGCGCGGTTTCTTGCCGAGCATGGCGCGCGGCTTGTCGCGGCCTCGGATTCGAAGGGCTGCATCAGCAACTCGAGCGGCCTCGACATCGCCGCCCTGGCGCAAATCAAATCCTCTGGCGGAAGCGTCGTGGATCTTGGCAAGGGCGACATGTCGGACCGGGACGCCATCATCGCCGCCGATTGCGATATCCTGATCCCAGCCGCCCGGCCCGACGCGATCCGCGAAGACAATACCGGGGCAATCCGGGCGCGCCTCATTCTCGAGGGTGCGAACATCCCGGCGACGGAGGCCGCCGAACGCCGCCTTCACGGCCGCGGGGTGACGGTCATCCCGGATTTCATAGCCAATGCGGGCGGTGTGATTTGCGCTTCGATCGAGTATCACGGCGGCTCGGAGTCGCAGGCCTTTGCCGCGATCGAGGAAAAGATCGCGCGCAACACGACCGAGGTCCTGGCGCGGACCAAATCCGCCGGCATGACCCCGCGCGGCGCGGCGGACGCATTGGCGCAGGAGCGGGTTCGGACGGCACAGCACCTGCGCCGGTTCGGCTGAGATGGCGAAAACAAAGAGGAAAAGGAATGCTCATTCAGCTCTTCGTTGGCGCGGGCCTGCTCGTCGTTTGTGTCTCGCTGCACGTCTTGGTGCTTGAGCAGATCACCAGCCGATTGCAGATCATCTCCCGCCGCGAGCGGATCCCGTCCGGCCTGACATACCGGGTTACCCTGCTGATCTTCGCCGCTCTCGGCGCTTTTCTCTCCCATATCGCGCAGATCTGGATCTGGGCGGTCGTCTATATCCTGCTGGGCGAGTTCGATGCGGTCGAGCCAGCGCTCTATTTCTCGACCGTCGCATTTACGACCGTTGGTTTCGGCGACATCATCCTGTCCCAGGAATGGCGCCTGCTGACCAGTTTCGAAGCCGCTGCGGGCCTCTTCCTGTTTGGCCTCTCGACCGCCTTCCTGTTCGAAATTCTGCGCGAAATCAGGCTGCAGAGGCGGACGTCGGCCGAAGCCAATGTGAGCGAACGCGGCAAGAACCCTCATTGAGCCCGGTCAAGGTGAAGGCCGGTTGTCTCGCTAAGATTCGGCAGCGGTCCAACGGGCGGAGGTATCGCGGATGATGGGAATGGTCTTGAGACGGCAAGGAGAACGCCTTCGCCCGGAGGAGCTCGATCTGCCGGACCCCGGGCCCGGGCAGGTCAGTATCGACATCGCCGCCTGCGGGGTATGCCGGACCGATCTGCACATAGTGGACGGTGATCTGACCAACCCTGCTCTGCCACTGATCCCGGGCCACGAAATTGTCGGGCATATACGCTCTCTAGGTCCTAACGTGTCGAGCTTTTTGGCCGGCGACAGGGTTGGCGTTCCATGGCTCGGGCACACCTGTGGCGCGTGCCGATATTGCCGCATGGGTGCCGAAAACCTGTGCGACCAACCGGGCTTCACCGGCTATACGATCAACGGCGGCTATGCTGAGGCCTGTATCGCAGATGCCGGTTACGTCTTCCACCTGCCCGGCGACGCCGACCCTGTCGAGCTTGCGCCGCTGCTCTGCGCCGGGCTGATCGGCCACCGGTCGCTCAAGAAGGCGGGCTCGGGGGAACGCCTTGGAATCTATGGGTTCGGCGCGGCAGCACATATCGTCGCCCAGGTCGCAATCTGGGAGGGGCGCAGCGTCTTCGCGCTGACGCGGCCCGGCGACGACGTGGCTCAAGCCTTTGCAAAGGATCTCGGCTGCGCCTGGGCGGGCGGATCGGACCAGACACCCCCGGCCGAGCTGGACGCCGCGATCATTTTCGCGCCCGTGGGCGCGCTGGTTCCGGCGGCTCTGCGCGGCGTCCGGAAGGGGGGAACCGTTGTCTGCGGCGGCATCCATATGAGCGATATACCGGCCTTCCCCTACGAGAATCTTTGGGGTGAGCGGACGATTTGCTCGGTCGCGAATCTCACGCGAGCAGACGCCGAGGAGTTCCTCGCCCTAGCACCGCGCGCCGGCATCCGGACGCAGACCGAGGTCTTCCCGCTAACGGAGGCCAACGAAGCACTGGACCGCTTGCGCGCGGGCCACCTGACCGGTGCTGCGGTCCTGGTTCCCGGGACACCCCGGACCGTCCGGCGATAGGTGCTGAGGTGGAGCTGCATCGGGCATTTCTGGCGTTAGGCGTTCTATTTCTGCTCGGCCTCGTCGCCGACAGTCTCGGCAGACGCGTCCACATCCCGCGCGTGACCCTGCTTATGCTGCTGGGAATAGCGGTCGGCGGCAGCGGCCTCGACCTGATCCCGGCCGAGATCGAGGCCTCGTTCGATTTTCTTGTGACCGCCGCGCTCTCCATGGTCGCCTTTGTCTTGGGAGGACATTTGAGCCGCGCGAATCTTCGCCTGCACGGGCGCGAGATCATCTGGATATCCATCACGGTGGTCGTCGTGACAGCGATCGCAGTCTCGTTGAGCCTTATGGTGATTGGCGTTCCAGCGCATCTGGCATTGCTGCTCGGCGCGATCGCCACCGCAACCGCGCCCGCGGCGATGCATGACGTGGTTAAACAGACAGGCGCCAAGGGCGCTTTCGCCGAGCGCCTGATGGGGATCGTCGCCGTCGATGACGGTTGGGGGTTGATCGTCTTCGGCGTGATCCTTGTCCTTGCGAAGGCCCTGATCGGTGAAACCGCCTCAGACGTCACGCTATTAATCGCATGGGAGATCGGCGGTTCATTGCTGGTGGGTCTTTTGGTTGGAATTCCCGCAGCGCTGCTGACCGGCCGCCTTCGCCCGGGCCAGCCGATGCAGATCGAAGCCTTGGGCGTGGTTTTCATCTGTGCCGGTTTCGCGATCTGGTTGGACGTGTCGTATCTGCTGGCCGGCATGGTTGCCGGAACCGTGGTGGCGAACTTCGCGCGCCACCACGAGCGGCCGTTCCACGAGATCGAAAATATCCAGCTGCCGTTTCTGATCCTGTTCTTCCTCTTGGCGGGCGCGTCACTCGACGTCAGCGCCCTGAACGGTCTTGGGGTTATTGGCGTTTTTTATATCGCCCTGCGCCTCGCTGGCCGCGTTCTGGGCAGCTGGATTGGTGGCCGGTGGGCCGGGATCGGAACACGCGAAAGCCTCTTGACCGGATTGGCGCTCACCCCACAGGCCGGCGTCGCGGTGGGCATGGGCTTGGTCGCCGCCGATCAATTCCCCGAATCGCGCGAGACTATCCTGGGCCTCGTCGTTGCGACGACGATCGTTTTCGAGATCTTCGGGCCAGCACTCACACGCTACGCCCTCATTAAACAACCGGCCAAAATCGATGGCCCGAGTAGTTCGTCCGATTAACCTTCCTTCACGCGAGGCGCGTCATCGCCGCGAAGCTGCGGCAGGTTGAAGTGCTGGCCGGGCAGGGGATGGGCCGTATCGACGCCATCCGGGAGAAGCGGAGCGTCCGACTGCGAGCGCCAAACCGACCAAATTTAACCACGTCGTTTCAGCCGGAGGTTTATGTCTGCTGTGCGGATGAAGCGGTCATCTACCAAATCGCTCAGATGACCGGTGCTGACCCAAAGGCGACGATCAATTTTGGGCCGGTCATCGCTTCCTGGGCGAAGGCAAAGGTGGCCGCTTCTTTTCATTGGGAGCGAAGCGGCCACCGCACGCATGGCGCACGCGTGCGCATATCAATCTACACGCGCGCAATCGCGGAAAAAATTGTCGGAGTGCAACCGGTTGTCGATCACTACGGTCGAGACGAGATCGCCGCCCGAACATCCTGGCGGGCCACACTCAAAGTGGGTCGCTCTTCGCTGTCACCGATATTACCGGATTCCAATGTGAAGGCGACCACCTCAATTCGAGGGGAGTGAGGCGATCACCTTCGCGGACAGCAACCGTTCTTCGCTTGTCGAAAGTTGGCACGCGATGTGGCGATTGTTGGATTGTTGTGACCCGACGCCGATGGAAGACATCACCGGGAATTTCCTTGGGCGAGAAACACGCCAACAAGAACCGTCAAAGTTGCAAAACTCAAAGAGAGACGGAAATGTGAACTGAATGTGAAACGTTTCGTTCCCTGATGGGTTGTTTGCATGACGAGCGCCGGAAGATTGGCGATCGTTCGCGTAAGAGGGGAACTGTAGTGCTTGAACAGATCGATAATTGGCACAATCACCGTAGATTGAGCACAGCGTCAATGGATGTCCATTTTTTGACACTGAAAGTCACTCTAATCGTATTTCTCGGTACACTCGGAGTCATTGGCGTCCAGATCTAATGCCACCCGGTTACCGAACCGCAACGCACACCACAATCTCGTCGGGGGGCATAGGCGCGCACTCGCGGCCTCTCTGAACCCGCTCTAGGATCCGACGGTCAACCGGCATTCGACCACAAAGGTCCGCAGTTTGACCGCAGTCCAGTTCTTCGGATCCCTGGCGAAGGGCGTTCGCTGAGCGCGGCCCGTCGCTGCGCTCAGCGTTCAAGCCGACGCGATCACAGCGCCGAGCAAGAGCAACAAAATAGCACCGGGGTAAAGCACGTAGTACAATGCTGCCTCCTGAACATTGACCATCACGTCTGTCAGGAAGGGAATGTCCGTGCATGGTCCTTGCAGGTTCGATACGCGAACCGTGACGACAAGTCTGTGAATTTGATCACATGAGCGACGCTGCGCAGTTCTCTCGGCGCGTCTTCAATCGTGATAGATCGATGTGCCAGTCAATCCGTCTCCGGGAACTGCTAATTTGGCGCAGAGCGGACGTTAAATGAAGCCAGCTCCGACCTCCGTTAAGGGCTCAGAGCAGGCTGTCGCTGCGTCCGCAAATACGACCGATTGAGCGCTGATCGTGAATGTCTGTTCAGCGACGCTTTCCGGATGTAGTCCAGACCGGATTGAATGCGTGCTTCTGACCCGTTTCGGACAGCCGCTTCAATTGCCTAGGAAGATCCCAAAGACAATTCGCCTGTCCGGTCTAGGTAAACCGCAGCCCGCCCGACCTGTGTGTCACCTAGGCCAGTCTTACCGAACTGCATTATATCCAGATGCCAAAGGGAATTGACCTCGATCAAGACCGGTCCATCAGGAGTTATTGCAACATCCCAGCCAAGCGTAGGCAACTCGGGCAGGATTGAAGCGGCCCGAGTGACGAGTGCGCGCAACTCGGACCAGAACGGGACTTGCACGTCTGTAAACGAAGCACCGGTCTCCGGGTGAGTAGTGAATGCCTCGGCCCCAAATCGCGCCTTCTGTCGCGCCTCGCCAATTAGCCGTCCGGTCTCGATATCTATCTGAATTATCAGCCCACCGAAGCCAGCGTTGTCTACCGGCGCATCACCACGACCGATCTTAAGAACCGCTGCATTGCTTATACACTTATCGCCGATCAAGAGCGTGTCGATGCGAACGCAGTTGATCACGTCGGGCTTCAGGGCCGCGAGCACCTCATGTTGCTGAAGGAACGGTTGAAATATGCAGCCAGTGCAGGACCGAAAATCTATATCGTCTCCGAGCGGCACGACGAATGCCCCTTTGCCGAGCGTTCCCAGCGTTGGCTTCACGAATACCGGCGTGTTCTGCTCCGCGAGGATTTGTCTAGCGGCGGTCTCGTCAATCTTTTGATTGTTTGCGTCACGAATCTCGCCAGTTTCGGTGATCTGAAAGAGCTCTCGGACCACCGGCAACCCGTGTCCCTCTAATGTCTTCCGAAAGACAAACTTGTCTTCTGAGAGGTTGCGCGCCGACGGATCGTTCAGCCGCTCTTGCAGTTCTATTAGTTGGATGGGCGGCATTAATGACAAGATGTCTCGGGGCGCGCATTTGCGGTATAGCATGTTGGACAGATACTGTGTCGGTAACCGTCCGTATCTTCGATACAAATGCCACAAATCCACCAACTGAACAGTGAGCGGCTTCCTGTCTGGCATCTTAAAGTACGGGACGATGTGATGGCTAATTTTGTCTTTCATCCGCCCCACAGGTTTTACTCCTTCACTGATCCGTTCCGATGACGAGAATGGCCATCCTTTGAAATCAGCGTTTGTTTCTTAGTGTAAGTTGAGTTGCCGACAATCTCGATCGCACTCGATGTCGTTGCCGACGGTAACAGACTCCCACAAAGCCGCCGATCAACCCGATCGTCCGAAAAGCGTGGAAGTCGGCGCGAACCGACCGAATCTGAGTAATTCGGTTCGAATTCACAGTATCACCAATTTATCAGCGATCGATTTTGACCCATATCATTGCGGCGCCGGTCACCGGCATCCCGCGATCATCGAAGAAGTTAGTTTAGCGTCGCAGGGCCTACTTTGACGCCGAAGCGGGAAGGTGAGAACGGCCGCGGCCCTAAGGCCGGGATATGACTATCGCCTCACAGCCGCATGCTGGGCCTGATTCCTGGTCAATGTGATTGCCACGCGGCGGTGCACATGCCGTGCCCCGGCGAATGCCGGTCAGCAAATGCAATCACGGCATCACATTGATGCCGCCCCTTATGATGACTCAGATCAATCAGCACATTTGCCAAAGGAGAACGTGCTGCCTGGTAGTCTCCCCGGTGCCTGTCTCGCGATAGTCCGCATCAGGGGATCCTGGCCGCACTTAAAATGGATGCCCGGTTCATGAAACCGGTTTCCCTTGCAGGCACGAACGCGCGGTTGTACCCGTATTCCATCCCATTCGTGTCCGATCACGGCGGTGCTGCGGCATCTGCCAGTCAATGGAGAGGCATATGGACCTCGAGAGAGTCCGGGACCGCATAACGAGCGATATCTGCAAGATCATCCCCACCGAACTATCGGAAGAGACGCAGGCCGAAATCGCGAGGCTTGTCGATGCTGCATTGCTCGAGGCCACTGGCGTTGTCCACGACAAGTCAAAGCAAGCCGTAGTATTTTGCTGTGGCCCCGAGGCTGACCTCGCCCACAAGATCCAGCATAGAATGGACCAACAGCGGGACATGCTAATAGCAAACTTGATGGCGATGCGGTAACGATCAGGCGCTGCTTCTTACCGCCCCGCGGGTTCGATCCTCAGCGCTAATCCCCATGGCGCGATCGCCGCGCCCGCTCTCCCCGGGCGCCCGAGGTCCAGTTCGGCTGGCCTCATCCGTCAAAGCCGCGGGGAGAACGAGCACGGGGCAGTATGCCGGTCCGAATTTGTCCCTGAAAGAGCGTCGGATCACGATATCTCAAGGGGCTGCGGGCAAATCCAGAGCCCCCCGAAGGCAGAGGCCACAGTCTCGAATCCCCTCGGCTGCGCCAGCCACGCTCAGGCCTACCGGCAACCGTCACCCCACGGCCCGCGCCGCGTCGTCGATGTAGCCCAAGAACATCGCCACGGTCAGGGCGCCCAGATACGAGGTCACCCCGGTGCCGACCTCCAAGGGCGGGTTCACCTCGACGAAATCGAAGCCCACGACGTTCAGCCGCTGGCTAATCGCCCGCAAGGCCGCCTGCATCTCCTCGAAGGTCAACCCGCCAGGCTCGGCCGAGACGCAGCCGGGGCAAAGCGACATGTCATAGGCGTCGATATCGATCGTCACATAGACATCCGCCCCCTGGGGCAGGTGATCGGCAACCGCCCCCGCGCCGTCGCGGCGAATTGCGGGCATGGTCATGATCCGCCCGCCATTGGCCCGAGCGTCATCGGCGTTCTTCTTCATGTCGCGCATGCTGCGTATGCCGACCTGGGTCAGGCTTTCCACGTGACCCAGCTGATGGATCAGCCGCATCGAGGTGCTGTTCACATAAGTCATGCCCTGGACCACTTCGGAATAGTCCAGATGCGCGTCCAGCTGCATCACATGGATCGGCCGGCTGAAGGCACGGACCACGGGATAAGTCAGCGTGTGATCACCCCCCAGAACGATCGGCATCGCATCCCGCGCCAGAATCCGCCCCACATCGCGGGTCAGGTTCGCCATCGTGACATCCCCGCGGCTGGGCGCCACGTCCACGTCGCCGCAATCAACCAGCCGGCGCTCGGCCAGAGCCGCGCGCAGATATTCCTTGTCCTCGGCGATGTCGTAAAGCGCCCCGCCGCCGAAGCGCAGCGAATGCTCCCTGACCGCGCGGGCGCAGAACCGCGAGCCGCCGACAAAGGGCGAGCCGTCATCATAGGGCACCCCGATGACCACGTAATCCGCGTCCAGCGCATCGATATCGTCGCAATAGTCGCTGCGCAGAAAAGTCGGCACTCCGCTATAGGCACGGTTCAGCCGCTCGCCCGGGCCTCGCATATCGGCGGTCATTCTCTCCCCCGCTCAGATTCGCACGAAATCCACTGATTCCCGCAAACTCGGGAAACCCGCACAACCCCGCCGAGCATCAGGAATCGCCCTTACAAACAGAGGCGGGTAATTTGACACGGATAGGGCAAAGAAATCACCCAACCGTCTTATTCCCAAGGTCTGGGCGCCAATTTCGACACACATTTTGACGAGTATCTCAATCCATCGAACGACGGACAAAACGGCTACGAAAGATTAAGACTTTTCGCTCAGAAAGAATTTCGACCGGGACTTTCGCGACGCATACACACCCGGATACAGGGGCGGCACCTGGCACACATGCCGCCCCTAACCTTTTCCAGAACGATCATCCTGACTAAGCCGCCGAAAGGGCGCGCGCCCACTCAAATGGCGTCGGTGATCCAGCTCTCGATCCCGTTCTTCGAATCGGCGCCGACCTTGCGGTCGACCAGCTCGCCGTCCTTGAACATCAAAAGCGTCGGGATACCGCGGATCCCGTAGCGCGACGGCGCCTGGGGATTGTCGTCGATATTCACCTTCGCGACCCGAATCCGGCCGTTCATCTCGGACGCGATCTCCTCCAAAGCGGGGCTGATCTGCTTGCAGGGGCCACACCACTCGGCCCAGAAATCGACGATGACAGGAACGTCCGCCTTCAGAACATCCGTGTCGAAACTATTGTCGGTAACGTCGATGCTCGACATGCCAAGTTTCCCTTCTCCGAGACCCCCGCCCGTGAGCGTTTCATCTGGGGCGGTTTCATGCGGGGTCGTTTCTTCCCGACCGCCAAACTAGGGTTGAGAGGGCGCTTAATCAAGGCGCAGGACTTGCGATATCCGCAAGGCTGGCCTGCAAATCCGCCTGGTCGAGCGGCATCAAATTCGGCACCGCGGTCCAAAGAATCGCCGCCTCGACAGAATGTTGCGGATAGATCGCCGAAATCGCCTCGCGATAACAGGCAAGCTGCGCCAGATACGCGCGCGGCACGGCACGGGGATCGCTCGGCGGACGCGCATCGGTCTTGAAGTCGACGACCAATACCCGATCCCGCGTCACCAGCAGCCGGTCGATTCGGCCAAGCCGCAGCGCCGGCGAGATATCCGGCAAATCCAACGCGACCGACACTTCCGCGAGCGCATCCGCGCCGAAGACCTCGCCCGCGAAGGGCGCTCTCAAAACCGCCAAAGCCTCCTCGATCGCCTCCCCGCTCACGGACGCATCCAACTCCGGAAAAGCTTGGTCCAAGAGACGCCGCCCCAACACGGCCAGATCAGGCTCTGAAACATCTGGCAGGCGTTCCAGCAACAGATGCACCGCAGCTCCGCGCTGCAGCGACACGTCGCGCCCACGCCCCGCCCCGCCGGCCTCCTCATGCGGGAATATTGTCGCGGGGCTCATACGCTGGACCCGCTCCTCCCGCAGCGCGGGCGCCAGCCATCCTGGCCGGGTGACCGGAGTTTCGGCGCCTTCCAGGGCATCCGGTTGCGCTGGTCCGGTCACGGGCACCGGCTGATACTCTACCCGCCGGATCGGGCCCGCCAAGCCCGCCGGCCCGCCGGCAGGGCGGTCCAACCCCAACCGGCCCATGCCCTCGGCCAGCGCCGCATACCAGTGATCCGGCTTGCTCCCCGCCCCGCACAGGATCAGCCAATCCTCGGCCCGGGTCAGCGCCACATACAGAAGGCGCCACCGCTCGTCGGCCTCGCGCCGGTCCGCCTCGGCGCGCGCTCGCGCGGTCACATCGTCATCCAGCGCCTTTGCCCGCCCCCACAGCATCAGCGGCGGCACATCCTCGCCGCCCGCTGCCGGGAAAAGCGCCGGGCGCGCGCCTCTCCCGCCCCGGTAAAGCGTATCCGGCAAGATCACCACCGGCGCCTCCAATCCCTTGGCACCGTGCACGGTCATCACCCGGATATCGCCCGATCCCTGCTCCATCTCGCGCTTAACCTGAATGTCGCCCGCCTCGATCCAGGCGACGAACGCCGCAAGGGTCGGCGCCTCGCGCGACTCGTAGACCAGAGCCTGCACCAGCAGCTCGTCGATCGGATCCTCTGCTTCGTGCCCCAGCCGCGCCAGCAGGGACCGGCGCCCGTCATGGCGGATCAGAGCACGGTCAAGGAACTCGTAAGGCCGCAGGAAATCCGCCTGCCCGGCCATGTCGCGCAGCATCTCGCCCACCTCCGGGCATAGCGATTCCGGCGCCGTCACCGCCTGCCATAACGTCCCCTCGCGCCCATGCGCCAGTTCGAACAATGCCTCTTCCGAGACCCCGCAGATTGGCGAGCGCAACAAGGCGGCCAGGCTCAGATCGTCCGACGGCGTCACCGCCACCTTGATCAAGGCCATGAGGTCCTTCACCGCCAGCTCGCCGGTCAGCGTCAGCCGGTCGGCCCCCGCCACCGACAGCCCTTCCGCCTTCAAGGCGCGGATCAGCCCTTCGGCCAAGGCATCCCGGTGCTGGACCAGGACCAAGATGTCTCCCGCCCGAACGCGCCGCCCCGGCACGCCCTCTCGCGCGGGCAACCGCTCGTCGCGGATCATCCGCGCGATCTCGGCCGCCAGCATCCGCGCCAAGCGCTGCTTGGCATGCCCCGGCGCCGGCAGATCGACCGGCGTCCACCAAGGCGGCGGATCCTCCTTCGGATCGGTCTCGACCAAGGGCCAGAGATCGATCCGCGACGCATCGCGCTCGCGATCGGCATGATGTTCGATCGCCCCGCCGGCCGCCGTCAGCGCCGCGCCCGCGGGACCCGAGAAAACCGCGTCCACATAGGCCAGAATCCCCGGCGCCGATCGGAACGAAGTGATCAAGTCCGGTTGGACCATTGCCATGTCCATGCCCGCGAGCCAATCGGCGAAATGATCCCGATTGACGCCGAACGCCGCCGGCTCGGCCCCCTGGAACGAGTAAATCGACTGCTTCACATCCCCGACAACGAACAGCGTCCGGTTCACATCCCGCGCGCCCACGCCCGCGTGAAACTCGCGCGCGATCGCCCGGATCACCGCCCACTGCCCGGGCGCCGTATCCTGAGCCTCGTCGACCAGGATATGGTCAATCCCCTGGTCCAGCCGGTAAAGCGCCCAAGCGGCCATATCCGACCGGGTCAGTAATTCCGCCGCCCGCGAGACCAGATCGTCGAAATCAAGCAAGGCCCGCGACCGCTTGGCCTGCGCGTAACGCGACAAAAGCTCGGTCGCGAACAGGCTCAGATCGCGCGCACGCTCGACCGCCGCGGCGCCTTTCAGCGCCGCAAGCGCCTCCATCGACCACTCGATCATCAAGTCGGTCAGTGAACTCGCCTCTGGATGGAGGCCCAAGACCGGCTTTGTCGGAAAGCCCTTGCGGCTGCGCCGCTCGCCGCTCTGAGTCGTGAAACCGCTGGCCAACACAGTAGCGGCACCAACCGGATCGTCCGCGCACAATGCCTGGCCCCGTGTCATCGCTTCCGCCGCCCGCCGGTCATTGACGCCACCGTCGCGCAGCCACTCGGCAAACGCGGCCAATTGATCCCAGGACACGCCCTCCAATGCCCGCCGCGCGGCGTGCTCCGCGCCTGCCCGCAAAGCTGCGTCGAAATGAGCGCCGAGCCGTCCATCCAGATCCCCGCCTGAGAACCCTCCGCGCGCCGCCAGCACCGACGCGATCAGGTCGTCCAAGGCCCCTTCGTTCAAGCGCCCCACGACCCGGTCGAACCCCTCCGAGCCACCGGCTTCCGCCACCAACGCCATTTCGGTCCGGATCGCGTCGATCATCAGCGCGCTCTGGCGCTCGTCGATCACCTCAAACCTGGGCGACACCCGGGCCTCGAGCGGAAAGCGTCGCAGCAGCGCATCGCAAAACGCATGGATCGTCTGGATCTTCAGCCCGCCCGGCGTCTCCAGCGCCCGCGCGAACAGCCGCCGCGCTTCCGAGAGAACCACGCCATCGGCCAGGGGCGCACCATGCCCTTGGATCGCCGCCAATTCGCGCCCCAGCCAGCCGTCGTCCGCCATCGCCCAGCTGCCCAGCATCGCGAACAGCCGGTTCTGCATCTCGGCCGCCGCCGCCTTGGTGTAGGTCAGGCACAAAATCCGCTCGGGCTCGGCCCCACCCAGCAACAGCCGCGCTACACGCTGCGCCAGGACCCGGGTCTTGCCCGACCCCGCATTCGCTCCGACCCAGGCCCAAACCTCGGGATCGGCGGCTGCGATCTGCGCCGCGGTCGGTTGCTGGATCGCAGGCTGGTCACCCATTGCCGCCCACACCCCACTCACCACGCCGTGCCAGGTGGTCGTAATCGCCCTCATCGGTCGTCAGCATCGGACGCCCATGGGAAACATACGCCTGCTCGGGCCGGTCATAGGCGGCGATCAGCGCATCCAGCCGCGCCATATGCTCGGCGACCTCGCGCGCCAATTCCTCCACCGCCTGCTCTTTGCCCCCTTCGCCCGACCCAGTGAGCCCCAGATATGCGCCGGAAACGGCTTCGATTGCGGCCATCCCCTCAAATCCGCCAGCCATCAGGATCGCGGCCTGCAGATGAAGCTGGTGATTGAAACCGTTGTCGATCTGATCCTTCGACGGCGGACCACCGGCCTTGTAGTCATAGATCGCCGCCCCGCCGCCGTTCAGGAGATCGATCCGGTCGGCACGGGCCGTCAGCTCGAAATCCCCGGCCGGCGCGCCCAGCGTCAACCGCCCCTTCACTTCCAGCCCTTCCGGATGGCCCTGCGCGCGGCGGCGCCTCTCCCCTTCCAGGAACCAATCGGCAAACCGCCCGATCCGCGCGCGCCAGATGCGCCGCGTATCCGGCCAGGGCACGTCTTTGACCAGAACGGTGTCCGCCGCTTCCATCAGCTTCGCCCGCGCCGCCTCCCCGCCGGGCCAATCGTCCATGGTTTCCCGGCCGAAGCGCTCCATGATCCGGTGAACCACCATGCCCCGTTCGCGGAAATCCGGCGGCTTGCCCAATGGATCGAGTGGTCGTAATCGCAACACCGTCTCCGCATAGACCGCGTAGGCGTCCCGGATCAGCCGCTCGATGCGGGTGACCGACAGGCGCCGCGGCCGGGCCTCGACCGGCGGGCAGGGGCGTGGACGCTCGGCCAGCGGCACCGGCGCCTCCGGCTGATGCTGGATGTCGGCGATGGCCAACAAACGATCGCCCCGCGCCCGCATCGTCTTCAGCGCCGCGCCGTCTTCGAGCCCGCCCAGCAAGGTCTCCAGCCGGATCAGCCAGCGCGAGGCAACCGTCGGTGTCCCTTCGAGCTTGCGCGACCGGGTCAGGATCACCCGCTCGCGCGCCGCGCCCTGCAGGAAGTCATGCGCCGACAGCCCGATCACCCGGTCCGGGCTTGGCAGCCCCAGCCGGTCGCGCATCGGGCGGCTCAACCACGGGTCCGGCGTCACCGCTTGCGGCCAAACCCCCTCGTTGAGCCCACCCAGGATCACCAGATCCGCGTCTTGAATCCGCGCCTCCTGCGTGCCCCAGATCATCACCCGGGGATGCGGCAGCTCGGGCGCCGGCGGCAGGGTCTCGCCCGCCATGGCCGCATCGAGCAAGGCCAGATAGGCCGGCGCCGGCCCGTCGCCATGGGCATCGCTGTTGCGCGCCAGGCGCGTGACCACCAGGCGCAGGGCGGCCCCGGCCGCCCGCTCCCAAATCTCCGGCTCCCCGCGGTCGCCGCCCCGCGACAGCGCCACGGCCGCCGCGATATGCGCCTCGGCCAGGGCTCTGAGCGAGCCGCCGCCGGCCGCGACCCCGGCCATGCGCGCCAGCGGCGCCTCGATCCCGGCCAGCCAGGCCTCCTCTTCCGCCGATGCCCTCTCCCAATCCGGCATCCGCCCCGGCGCCAGCCCTGGCTGCGGATGTTCGCGCAGCACCGCGCTCTCATAGCGCCGCGCCAATTGCAAATGCGCGCCCCGCTCCTGTCCCGCCCGCATAATCGGATGCTGCAGCAATCCCGCCAGCCGCACCGGCTCGGCCCCCGACAATGCCACCTGTGCGACCAGCCGGAAGAACACCCCCGGCGGGGTCTGCGCCAAAGGCCGGCCCAACGAGTCGTCGGGCAAAATCTCGAACCGGCCAAGCTCCGCCGTCACCCGCCGCGCAAGGGACGCATCCGGGGTCACCAGGGCCACCCGTTCGCCCGACCGCTCCAAGGCCTCGCGGATCGCCACCGCAATCGCGCCGGCCTCCTGCCGGGGGCCCGGCGCTTCGACAAGGCACAAACCCCCAGTAGCCGCACCGGCCTCCGCCGCCAGGCCATCCGCCGCCGCTTGCCAGGCATCCGCCACCGGCGCCGGCCGCAACGCCTGGGTCAAGAGCGCCAGGCGCGGCCCACGCCCAGCCTCGCCGCTCCAGGGCCGCACATCGCCCGGCACCATCCCCAACGCACCCAGCAACCGCGTGAACGGCGCCATCGGATGGTCTGGGCCGGCGCTCTCCCAAATCTCGGGCGAAAGCCCTACATCGAATCCCGGCAACACCACCGCCCCCTGCGGCAGCCGCGCGACCGCCGCCATCAGCTCCGCCGTCGACGCCACCGACCCCGTCGAGCCCGCCGCGATCACCGGCTGCGCGGGCGGCGCTGAACCCCAATCCGCCACCAGCCGCGCGATTGCTTGGCGCTGGCGCATCTTCGGATCCAGCGCCCCGCCCTCCGCCTCGGCCCGGATCTCGGGCCAGGCCTTGCGCACGATATCGACGAAATTCAGCGTGTTCTGCCAATGGGCCGCCACCCGCTCGGGCAATTCGCCCGCGACCAACCCGTCCAGGGCCGCCCCGTCGACGCCCTCCTCCTGCAACTCGTCCAGCAGACGCCCCAACGCATCGGCCAAGGCGGGCGCCGCCTGTGGCGGAGCCCCTTCGGCGCCCTCGAGATACGCCTCGACCAGCCGCGTCAGCCGCAATTGCCGCCGCAGCGGATCGATCGCCGGCGCCAGATCAGCGCAGGAAAGCGGATCCTCCCCTAACTCTCCCAGCAACAACAGCCGGGGCAACAGCGCCGAACCGGGCACCGCATCGATCAAGGCTTCCTCGATCGCCCGCATCCCGCGCCGCGTATTGACCATGACCTGGATCTGCGCCACCGCCTCGGGCGCGGAGCCGATCATCCGGTCAACGAGACCGCGCGCGAAGGCCCGCGAGAAATCCACCCCGGGCGGCACCGCAAAGACCCGGGGGCCAGACCCCTCACACAGGATCACCGCGCAGCCTCCTCCAGCGCCGCACTGGCGACCGCCAGGCCTTCGGGCGTCCCGACATCGACCCAAGCCCCGGGGTAGACCACCGCCGCCACCCGGTCGTGGGCCAATAGCGCATCCCAGATCACATTCATCGAGAACGGCCCCGAGCGCGCGTCCGAAAACACCTCCGGTGCGACGATCTGCGCCCCCGAATAGACATACGGCGCGCTTGCCTCGGCCCCGCGGCGCACTGGCCGCGCACCCTCCAGGAAGAAGTCGCCATGCCTCGAGTAGTTCTTCGCCCGCGCGCACGGCACCACAAGCAACAGCGCGTCCATCGCCGGCGCGTCCCAAGCTCCGGCCAAAACCTCCAACGGATTGGGCCCGGCCCAAACCGCGTCACTGTTGAGCGCATAGAACGGCCTTGCGCCCAGCAGCGGCAAGGCCCGGACGATCCCGCCGCCCGTATCCAGGATTTCCGGCTCTTCCTCCGAAAACAGAAGCTCCGGCACCTCGCGCCCCGCCAAGCGATCGCGGATCATCCCGCCCAGGTAGTGCAAATTGATCACCGCCCGTCGCACACCGGCCGCTTCCGCATGGTCCAGCACCAAATCGATCATCGGCCGGCCCGCGACCGGCAGCAGCGGCTTCGGACATATGTTCGTCAGGGGCTGCATCCGCGTGCCGAACCCAGCGGCCAGGATCATCGCGGTATCTGGTCCGTTCATGTCCCGACCCGGCCAGCGAACCGCGCCAACACATCCTCGCTTGGGATCGGCACTCGGCGCGACACCCAAGCCGCCAGCTCTCCCAGCGCCGGATGCGCCAGATCGCGCTGTAAATGCCTCCAAACCCGCGGAATCATCGACAAATACCGGGGCTTGCCGTCGCGCAAGGCCAGCCGCGCGAAGATGCCAACGATCTTCATGTTGCGCTGCGCGCCCAGCGCCGCATAGGCCGCGCGGAACGCCCCGGGCTCCAGCTCCGGCCGCCGCGCCAGATACCGCTCGATCATCGCCTCGCGCAGCGCATCCGATGTGTCGCGCCGGGCATCCTCCAATAGCGACATCAGGTCATAAGCCGGATGCCCGGCCAGCGCGTCCTGGTAATCCAACAGGCCAACCCGCGCGGTCCCGTCGCGCTCGGGCAACCAGATCAGATTGTCCGCGTGATAGTCGCGCAGAACAACGACATCGCGCGCCGCCTCCGCCTCGGCGGTCGCCGCGATCACCAGCACGTCGAGCTCGTCCGACATCGCGCCGGACGCATCCTCGTCGGTCGCCGCCGGCACCCACCACTCGGTCATAAGCCGCGCCTCGCGGGTCAGGACCGCCGCACCGTAGGGCGCCAGCTCCACCCGGCATCCCGGCGGCCCGATCTCATCAGGCGCAGATACCCCGGCCGCGTCGGCCAACAGATCGACCGCCGCGCAGTAAAGCGCCTCCTCGTCCGCCGCGCCATCGCGCAGCATGGCCGAGAATAGCCCTTCGCCCAAATCCTCGAGCAGCAGGAAACCGTGCTGATCATCCGCCGCCAAGACCTCGGGCGCCGACAGACCCAGGGCCCGCAGCCAATGAGTGACCGCGATGAACGGGCGCACGTCCTCGCCGAGCTCCGGCGGCGCATCCATCAGGATATGCCCGCCGGCCCGGAAATACCGCCGGTTCGAGGCGTCTCCCGCTAAGGGCGCCGCCGATTCCGGGGTGACTCCGGCCGCCGCCAGGAAGGCCGCGCGCCGTTCGCCGCGTGCGTCTGGGCGCCGGTCCATCAATGCGAACCCTCCAATGCGGCGCGGAGCCTTTCCCACCCCTCGCCGTGGAATGCAATCGCCGCGTCGCGCCCGCCCCCGTCAGTCATGTCCAAGCGGATCGACAGATACCGCTCCGGAAGCGCGGCCCCCAGCCGGTCCGGCCATTCGACGAATAGGATGACCCGGCCCATCGCCTCGTCCAGGCCAAGCTCGGCCATCTCGTCGCCGCCGCCGCCCAGCCGGTAGAGATCGGCGTGCCAGACCGGCCCCGCCTCCGTGTCGTAGACATTGATCAGCGTGTAGCTCGGCGAGGGCACCTCGGCGCGCCAATCGCCCAGCAGCCGCCGGATCGCCGCCCGCGCCAGGGCTGACTTACCGGCCCCCAACGGCCCCGACAGCAGCACCGTATCGCCCGCGGCCATGGCGCCGCCCAGCGCCGCGCCAAAAGCCTCGGTCGCGGCCTCGTCAGGCAAATGCAGGGTCATCGAATGCGGCAAGGTCAGCAAGAGCATCGAGCGCCCAGAAAAAACGGATCACGTCTCCCCTGTTAACCTGATTTCCCGCCGTGCAATACCCCCGCCAGGATGGGTTGCCGGATCAATTGGCCACGCTGGTCCGAGTCAATTCGGGAGCCGACCGGCCGCCCAATCGTGTTATCGCGCTCAGCATGGCCCCGGCACCGGGGCCGCCCGCCACCGTTTTAAAATCGATCGAGCCGCCCTCCTGCTCGATCAGCCGCCGCAAATACGGCAGCGCCAGGCTCTCCGCCTCCGCCTCGGCGGCGTCCTGGGCCGCGTCGTCACCCGCGGGCTCGAGCGTGAATATCTCCACCTCGCCGGTCGCGCCCACCCGCGCGCTCAGCGTGATCGTGCCGCCATCGCGGTTGCGGTGGATCGCGTCAGTCATCATCCCGAACGAGATCTGGCGCAGCCGCGCCGGCTCGCATTCCGGCGCGCAGCCCGCCTCCGGCGCTGTGATCTCGATCGAGACCCCGGCCTCGGTCGCGCGCTTCTCCAGCAATTGCCCGGTGACCAGCAACACCTCGCCCAGCGACGTGGCGCTCCGCTCGTCCGGAAGCGGCTCGATCTCCAGCGACGCAAGCTCGGTCACATCGTTCACCGTGTCCAGCAGATGGCTCGCCGCCTCCAAGATCCCGACCGCATAGCCCCGCTGCGCATCGGTCAGCGGACCAAGGCGACTGTCCGTGATCAACTGTCCGAAGCCAAAGATCGTGTTCAACGGCGTGCGCAGCCGGTGCGAGATCCGGTCCAGCACCGCGGCCCGCATCTCCTCGACCGCCTCCAGCGCCTCGTTGCGCTCGCGCAGTGCCAACGCGATCCGCTCCCTGTCCGTCTCGTCTGCGAATGCCGCCATGGTCGAGCCGTCCGGCAGGGGCGCGAACCGCGCGCCCAGGATCCGCCCGTCGCCCATGGTCAGACGCGCCGTCCATATCTCCCGGGTCGCGGCCGAGGTGATCACCGTCATCAGCCGGTCCCAGACCTCCGTTTCGACCGTCAGCCCGCGCACCAACGGCAGGATTTCGCTCACATGCATCGCCGGGCGCACGGTCTCGCCATCGGTGCCCCAAATGTCGTGGAACGCCTGATTGACCAGCTCCAAGCGCCCGTCCGGCCCGAAGACGGTCAGGCCCTCGTCCAAATGATCCAGCGTTGCCCGGCGCAGATCGACCGAGTGCCGGAAACGCTGTTCCAGCCGCAGCCGTTCGGTCACGTCCTCGAAGACAAATGCCAGCGAGCCGCGCGGATGCGGCCGGGCCAGCACCCGGATGTCGGTGCCGTCCGAGAGATGCCACAACTCTTCGAAGTCCGCCTGTTCCGGGTTCTCGAAAAGCGCGAAAAGCGTCTCGCGCCAAGTGTGGAAATCAGCCATCTCCGGCATCCGGCGGTTGGCGCGCAATTCATCCAGCACGTCCCACAAGGTCGGGCGCCGCGCCAATTGCGCCGGATCGGCCTGCCACATGCCGGCGACCGCCGGATTGAACAAAACCAGCGTCTGATTCTGATCGAAGATCGCCAGGCCAACGTTCAGATGCGCGAACGTATCGGTCATGGTGCGCACAAACCGCGACAGGGTCCGCTCGGCGCTCAGCGCGCCAGAGGTATCGACCGCGACGCCCAAACGCGTCCCATCCGGCCCGTCGGTCTCGACCGCGTCCAGTACGATCGTATCGTCGAGCTCGATAAAGAACCGCTCGGACCCTTCCCCAACGGTTTTACTGCCGCCGCGCTCCCGCTCAGCCGCCAATCGCGCCGCCTGATCGGCACCGATCTCGCCGCCAGCCGCGTGGATTGCCCCTGCGGACCAGATGATTCGCCCATCCGGGCCACGCCGCCAGGCTACCAAGGGCGCCTCCGACAGCATATTGGCCAAGGCACCGGTCTCGCGTTCGCGCGCCGCCAATTCGCCTTCGCGGACGCTGAATGCCTCGGACTGGCGGTCACGCTCGGCCTTGAGGATCGCGGCCGGCCGAAGCGCCACGCGCACTTGCGCGCCGCGCGGACGGCCAACCAGTTCGACCGGCGTCCCGTCCGGCCCGTCGATCAGTTGGTCGAATGGCTCTCCGTCGCTATCAAGTTGCGACATTGCTGCGGAAACTGCGTCAAATTCTCCGCCAAACCAACCTCTTAGGACTGAATGCAGTGTCTTTCCCCGCAGATCTCCAAGCAGCGACCGGGCTGGACCGTTCGCCTCGATCACCTGGCCACCCTCAGCGATCAGAACCGCGTCGTCGGTCAGCCGTTCCAGACTTCGGATCTGGCGCCGCGCCCGTGCCAAAGCGCGCGCACAAAGCCAATGCCACCACCAGGATGGCCATGACGGCAACCAGAACGAGGACTCTAGAATCTGCCAGCTGCAAACAAACGTCCCCCCACGCGAACCACGGCGTGACACCAGCCGCGTTCGCCCGGCAATGTTAACCGCCGGGCGCGACCCATGGCCACCAATGGTTGACCATGGATGGTTAACGAGTTGCTAAGGCCGCCCGGCAAAGGGCTGATTCGGGCCTAGCGCCCGGCGGGTCTCGGCCTTTGGCGTCACCACGTTCGCCGCTGGCCAGATCATCTCGATAATCGCACCGGGCGGCCGTGCCAAAGCCGCCGCATCCGGCTCCGCCAGCGCGCTCCGGCGTAGGTCCGTCCCGTTGGCGAAGGCCATCGTCGCGCCGGTGCGCTCGAGCAGCGTCCGGGCGATGAAAAGCCCCAATCCCATGCCCTCGTACTCGCCCTCGTCCCCAGTCGCGCGCACCTCGCCCCGCTGCCGCGTGCTCACATAGGGCTCGCCCAGCCGCGGCAACACCTCGGCGCTGAAGCCCGGCCCGTCATCCCCGATCGCGATCCGCAGCTCCTCGCCGTCATAGTCAATGTCCGCCCAGACCGTCGCCGCGGCGAAATCGACGCCGTTCTGGATCACGTTCCGCAAGCCATGGATCAGCTCCGGGCTGCGCGGGACCATCGGCTGATCCGCATCCGCTTCTCCCGCCAACGCACCGTTGAAGCGGATCACCACCACCTTGCCGCGATTTCGATGCGGCGCCGCCGCCTCCTCGACCAGCGCCACGACGGGCGAGCTGCGGATCTGACTGTCATCGCGCGCGCTCTGGCTCAGATCGGTCATGATCTCGCCGCACCGCTCGGCCTCGCGCCGGATCAGGTCCACATCCTCGGCCAGTTCGGGCTGGTCACGCACCTCACGCGCCAGCTCGCCCGCCACCAACTTGATCGTCGCCAGCGGCGTGCCCAGCTCGTGCGCCGTGGCTGCCGCGATGCCGCCGATCGCCGCCAGCCGCTGCTCGCGCGAAAGCGCGATCTGGGTCGCGGCCAGCGCCTGGTTCATCGCATAGCCCTCGACCGTGACCCGCCGCGCATAAACCGAAAGGAACACCACCGCGATCGCCAGGGCGGCCGATTTCCCGGACCGGAAGATCTCCGGCGTCTCCATAAGTGAGCCGTCCGCCAGCACCAGCGGCATGTAGAAATTCGCCATCAGCGCCACCGCCGCCATGGCCGCGATGCCCAACCACAGCGTCGATTGCAGCCTCAACGCGGTCGCCGAGATCGTCACCGGCGCCAGGATCAGCACGGCGAAGGGATTGTTCAGCCCGCCGGTCACCATCAACAGCGTCACCAGCTGCGCCAGATCGAAGAACAGCGACAACAGCGTTCCCTGCTCGGTCAGGCGCTTCTCCGAGGGATACACGAACTGCGCGACGATATTGACCGAGGCCGAGGCCGAGATCAGCAGCGCGCAAAAAAGCAGCGGCAGCTGAAACCCCATGGCAAAGCTCGCCGCCAGCACCGCGGTGGTCTGGCCCACGATCGCAATCCAGCGCACAGTGACCAAGGTGCGCAACCGCACCCAATCCCCGCGCGCCTGTAAATTCAGCAGAAAGCTGCCGCCACCGTCGAACATGGGCGGGAATATTGCGCCTGGGCGCGGCAAAGGGAAGCGCAGATGCGCCAGGCCCTTGCCCGCCCGCGCCCACGCGCTTTCATATAGGACGAATCTTCAACGGAGTCGCCGATGCGCAAAATGGTGATGGGCCTTGCCGGAACCGTCTTCGTGCTGCTCGCGGCGGCGGCGATTTTCCAGGCGGTCAAGGAACCCGAGGGCCCGGTCTCGCCGGCCATGGTCAACGTCGCGGGCGCCGAGATCGGCGGCGCCTTCGCTCTGACCGACCAAAACGGCGCCGAGGTGACTAGTGCCGGCCTGATCGACGGCCCGGTGCTGATCTATTTCGGCTACACTTTCTGCCCGGATATCTGCCCGGTGGACGTCGCCGTCATGGCCGATGCCGTCGACCTTTTGGCCGCGGAAGGCCACCAGGTCACTCCCGTTTTCATCAGCATCGACCCGGCGCGCGACACCCCCAAAGCCCTGGCCTACTACGCCGATGCGATGCACCCGCGCATGGTCGCGCTGACCGGTAGCGAGGACCAGATCGCCGAGGTGGCCAAGGCCTACAAGGTGTTCTACGAGCGGGTCGATCTCGAGGATTCGGCCGCCGGCTACCTGATGAACCACTCGACCTTCACCTACCTGATGACCCCGGATGGCGCCGCCGCCCTATTCCGCAACGGCTTCCCGGCCGAGGAGATCGCGGGCGCCGTGGCCCAGATTCTCAGCCGCGGTTGAAGACATCGGGCCGGTTCACCATCAGGACACCGGCCGCCGTCATCGAGACACCGGCGACCTCGACTGGCCCAAGAACCTCGCCGAACAGCGGCCAAGCCATCAGTGCCGTCGCGGGCGGTACCAGAAAGAATAGGCTCGCCACATGCGAGGCCGCGCCCCGCCTCAGCAGATAGAGGAACAGACTCCAGCCGCCCAGCGAGAGCGCCAGCACCAGCCAGGCCAGGGACAGGCTGAACTGCGCGGTCCAGGCAATCTCGCCGGTCTCGAACAGAAAACTCAGCGGAATCAGGAACAAACAAGCCGCTCCCAGCTGCACCGCCGTGGTCGACCTCATCGGGTGGTCCCCCGCCAGGCGTTTCTGCAACACCGTCGCGATGACAATGGCCACCAGCGAGATCATGCAAAAGGCCACCCCCAACCAGGTGCCCGCACCCCCCTCGATCTTGCGCAGGACCACCAGCGCGACCCCGGCACAGCCAAGCCCGATCCCGCCCCACTGGACCCGGTTCAGCCGCTCGCCCAGGAGCTGTCGCGCAACCAGGGCGGTGAAGACCGGCTGCAGCGCCACGATCAGCGCCGAAAGCCCTGCCTCGATGCCAAGCGCGATCCCCTGATAGACCCCGCCCAGATAGACCGCATGCAGCAGAATCCCGATCATCGCCGCGTGCCCCGCCTGGCGCCAGGACGGCCAGGGCGCCCGCGCCAGCCAGACCCACGTCGCCAGCAGCGCCGCGGCAAGCGCGAAGCGCAGCGCCAGGAACGTGGCGGGCTCCGCATAGGGGAGCCCATATTTCGCCCCGATGAATCCGGTCGACCATAGAAACACGAAGACCGGTGCCGCCATGCTCTCGAGCCGTGGGGAGGATTGCATCGATCGGGCTCTCATCATGGTTTGTGGGATTGCGCTGGAAGCAACAAGGAGGGGCTGTTTGACTTGCGGTCCCAATCCGGGAAAAATCAAGCCCCAATGACGCCGGCGAGGATACGCCGGTGCGAAGGGAAAACATATGTCTGAAAACACAAACGAAATTGGCGCGGAAGAGATCGGCTCCGACAACTCGCTCCTGGTGGTCGACGACGATGCCCCGTTCCGTCAGCGCCTGGCACGGGCTATGGAGAAGCGCGGCTTCGCCCCGGTCATGGCGGAAAGCGTGGCCGAGGGCCTGGCGGTGGTGCGCTCCACCCCGCCGGCCTATGCAGTGATCGATCTGCGTCTCGAGGACGGCAACGGGCTCGACGTGGTCGAGGCGCTGCGCGAGGTCCGGCCCGAGGCCAAGGCGGTGGTGCTGACCGGCTACGGTGCCATCGCCACCGCAGTCGCGGCAGTCAAGATCGGCGCGGCGGACTACCTCTCGAAACCGGCCGATGCCGAGGACGTGCTGAACGCGCTCCTCAGCCGCGGCGGCGACAAGCCGCCCCCGCCTGAAAACCCGATGTCGGCCGACCGGGTCAGGTGGGAACACATCCAGCGGGTCTTCGAGCTTTGCGACCGCAACGTCTCCGAGACCGCGAGGCGCCTCAACATGCACCGCAGGACCCTGCAGCGGATCCTGGCGAAACGCAGCCCCCGGTAGATGGGGCACGAGTGAGCAAGGCCGCCATAGTCACCGGCGCCGCGCGCGGGATCGGCCGCGCGATTGCCCAGCGGATGGCGCAAGAAGGGTGGCGGGTCTTGGTTGCCGACCTCGACAGCGCCGCCGCCGAGGAAACCGCCGCTGAAATCGGCGCCACCCCATGCCAGGTCAATGTGCTCGATGCCGGCAGCGTCACGGCAATGGTCGAGGCGGCCAACGCCGCTTTCGGCTGCCTTGACGTGCTGGTCAGCAATGCGGGCATCATGGACCGGATGCCCTTCCTCGAGATGACCGAGGATTTCTGGCACCGGGTCATCGACACCAACCTGACCGGCACCTTCCTCTGCGGCCAGGCGGCCGCGCGCCGGATGGTAGTGCAGGGCGCCGGCGGGCGGATCGTCAACGTCGCCTCGAATTCCGGCCTCTTCGGCGGGCGCGGCCGCGCCGCCTACGGCGCCAGCAAGGCCGGGATCATCAACCTAACCCAGACGATGGCGATCGAACTGGCCGAGCACGGCATCCTGGTCAACGCCGTCGCTCCCGGCCCCACCAAGACCAGCGACGCCCAGCCCGACGAGCCCTGGCCCAGCGTCAAGGCCCGGATGCCGCTTGGCCGTTGGGGAAAACCGCGTGAGATCGCCGAGGTCGCGCTCTTCCTGGCCTCGGATGCCTGCAGCTTCACCACCGGCCATGTCTGGTGCGCCGATGGCGGCTATACGGTGGCCGGGATCATGGAGGGGTAGGGCCGTCCAGGGCGATTGATTCCGGCTGGCCTCGATCAATCCACACGCGAAAACAACAGTTTACGCCCACCCGCCTACAGACGAATACGTGATTCTGTTAAATTCGGCTCCTGTCGCTTGCATAGAGGGGAGCACCATGTTTGACCCGAGAATGACTGTCCGCCATCGCCTGACGAAGCTTTCGATTCCGCTTCTGGCGGCGCTTGCATTCGCGATTGGGGCCGTGACATCCCCGACCGTCGACGGAGACTTTGCCATCGGCACCGCCCAGGCCAAGGGCGGAGCTGCCAAGGGCGGAGGTGCCAAGGGCGGGGCTGCCAAGGGCGGGGCTGCCAAGGCAGAAAAGGCCCGTGGCGGCGGCCGGGACACCCGGGTGGAAAAGGGCCACGGGCGCGGCGGCGGCCGGCCAGACAAAGCAGATCGTGACCCGAAACACGTCAAGACCGAGACCCGTGGCCAGGGCCAAGGCCGAGGCGATGCAAAGCACGGCGCGGTCGACACGTCCGGGACCGAGGAATCCGGAAGCTGGGGCGGCACCGCGAGCCAGCTGAGGCAGCGCAACGCCGCGACCGCCAATGAGAGCGCCTTCGAGAATGCCTCGTCCGAGTCCAATGTGGGCCGGATCGCCACCTACCGCGAGGCCGCGCGCGCGACACTCGACAAGGAGAGCGAAATCGACTCGCTGAACCGCGATATCCTGGATCTCGAGACCCGCCGCGATCTCGCCGAGGCCGCCGGCGACTACAACACCGCCGACGCGATCGACGCCGACATCATGCGGCTGGAAGACGACCGGCTGCTGGCCGAGGACGACCTGCGCGATCTCACCATCGCCGAGCAGGACGCCTACGGCGCGGTTGGCGGACCGGAGCTCAACGAGAACGATTACGCGGTCTTCCGGCAGATGCTGGGGCTCGAATAGCGCAGCCGGGAAACTGAAGTTTTCAGTGTAGGCGGTAAGGTGCGCGTAACGCGCACCTTACCCCACCACGAAAACATGCAGCGAGATCGGCCCATGGGCGCCCAATTGCAGGGTCTGGCCGATATCGGCCGAGCGGCTGGGACCGGTCACCAGGTTGACTGTGCGCGGGTCCAGGCCGCGCTTGCGCCAGGCCGCCCACATATCCTCGAAGCCCGCCGTGATGTCCTTGGCCTCCAGCACCACGAAATGGGTCTCGCCCAGGAAGTTCAGGGTCACCGGATTGTCGGCGCCCGAGGCTAGAAGCAACGTCCCGGTCTCGGCCATCCCGAATTCGGCGCGGGTCAAGGTCGCGGGCTCGTCAAGCCGTCCGACGCCGACGCTGTGCTCGACCGTGCCCCAATCCTGCACGAAGGCCGGGTCGTGCCCGGTGCGGATCGCCGCCGGCAGGTTGCGTGACCGCAATTCCTCCGCCAGCGCCGCCGGCAGATCCTCCAGCGAGGCGATCCGCGAGACGGTCGCATCCGCCGCCTCGGCCTTGTCGATGAACTGCTTCACCCGGTTCGGCCCGTCGATCTGCGCCATTGCGGGGACCGGCGCGCCGCCCGGCTGGTGATGGCCCAGCCGCGCGGCCACCGCCACCTTGTCGCCGCCGCCGGTCACGCGCCGGACCCGGGCCAGGATATTGCCGCGCGCACTCACCGGCGCCTTCCCCCCATGGCCTTCCACCGGGATTGGAACGTGCCGCCCTGGGGCGCCGGGAAGTCGCGGTGGTCGGTCCAGCCCCCGCCCATCGGCAGCTTCGCCAGCCGTCCCTTACCCATCGCCATCAGCCGCAGCCCGAAAGCGCCCATCCGCGTCGCCATCCGGTAGAGCCCCGGCCGTGCCGCCAGCGCCCGCCAGAATGCCAGCCCCCAGCGCGCCGCCGAGGGGGTCAGGCGCTTCTCGAACTCGCGCTCGCGCCAATGACGCATCATCTTCGGCAGTGGAATCCGCATCGGGCAGACCGCCTCGCAGCGCCCGCAGAAGGTCGAGGCGTTCGGCAATTGCCCCCCGGTCTCGACCCCGATCAGCGACGGTGTCAGCACCGCGCCCATCGGCCCGGGATAGACCCAGCCATAGGCATGGCCACCGACCGCCTGATAGACGGGACAATGGTTCATGCAGGCGCCGCAGCGGATGCAGCGCAGCATCTCCTGGAACTCGGTCCCCAACATGTTGGTCCGCCCGTTGTCCAGCAGCACCACATGGTATTCCTCGGGCCCGTCCGGATCGGTGTCACGCTTCGGCCCGGCCGAGAAGGTCGTGTAGACCGACATCTCCTGCCCTGTCGCCGAGCGCGCCAGCACGCGCAGCACCGTCGCCGCGTCCTCCAGCGTCGGCACGACCTTTTCCAGCGATGCCATGACGATATGGACCTTGGGCAGCGACTGGCTGAGATCGCCATTGCCCTCGTTGGTCACGATGACCGACTGCCCGGTCTCGGCGATCAGCATGTTGGCGCCGGTGATCCCGACCTCGGCCTGGAAATACTTCTCGCGCAGCACCGCGCGGGCCTCGGACAGCATCGAGGCGTGGTCCAGACGGCGTCCGGCGTCCAGATGAGCGTGCTTTTCCCGGAACAGCTCATCGACTTCCGGCACGGTGACATGCACGGCGGGTGCGATGATATGCGACGGGGTCTCGCCGCGCAGTTGGATGATGTATTCGCCCAGATCGGTCTCGACTGGACGGATGCCGTTCTCCTCCAGCCAATCGTTGATCCCGCATTCCTCCGAGATCATCGTCTTGCCCTTGTTGACCGTCGTGGCCCCGGCATCGCGGCAGATCTCCAGCACGATCCGCCGCGCATCCTCGGCGGTCTCGGCCCAGTGCACATGGCCGCCAGCCTCCAGCACCTCGGCCTCGTAACGCGCGAGGTAGAGGTCCAGATTGGCCAGGGTGTGGTTCTTCAAGTCCCGCGCCGCGTCGCGGATGTCATCGAATTCCGCCATCGCCGCGCGGGCGGCGGCCCGCTTGTTGACAAAGCCGGACCCGTAGTTACGCATCGCCGCCTGGATGTTCTCGTTCGCCAGCGCCTCGCGGACATTCTGCTTGAACCGCGGCGTCGTCGGGCGGAGCGCGCTCATGCGGTTCTCCTTTCCGCCGCCCTAGCTTCCAGCAGGCCGGTCACATGCTCGGCGATCGCCAGCGAACTGGTCAGCCCCGGGCTCTCGATGCCGTAGAGTGCCACATGGCCCGCCAGCCCGTGGGTCTCGGGACCATCGACCCGGAAATCCGCCGCGGGCTCGCCGGGACCCGAGATCTTCGGCCTGACGCCAGTATAGTCGGGCGCCAGCGCGCCGTCCGCAAGTCCGGGCCAATAGCGCCGGATGGCCTCATAGAAGCTGGCGCCGCGCGCGGGATCGAGGCTGTAATCCTCGCGCTCGATCCATTCGACATCGGGGCCGAACTTGGTCTTGCCCTGCAGATCCACAGACGAGTGCACGCCCAGCCCCGCATGAACCGGCACCGGATAAATCAGCCGCGAGAAGGGTGCCTTGCCGCTAAGCGTGAAGTAATTCCCGCGGGCGAAATACTGCTTGGGCGCGTTGAAGAGCGCGAGAGAGGGCGCGCCATGTCCCGCCGAATTCAGCAGTTCGCGGGCGAGAAATGCCATCGGCTCCGCCCCGCCGGTTTCGACGCGATAGCCACCGTCCTCCGGCGAGATCCGCTCGACAGGCGTCTCCAGCGCCAGCATCGCGCCGGCCTCCTCGGCCTCGCCCAACAGCGACAGCATGAAAGCATGGCTGTCGATGATCCCCGTCGAGGGCGAGACCAGCGCCGCTACGCAAGCGAGCTCGGGCTCCATCTCCCGCGCTTCATCGCCGCTGATCCGCCGCAGATCGCCCACCCCGTTGGCCGCCGCCTTCTCGGCGATCCCATCCAGCCGCGCCGCCTCCTCGTCGGCCGCCGCGACGATCAGCTTGCCGCAGTTCCGGTGCGGGATGTGATGACTCGCGCAGTAGTCGTAGAGCGCCCGCTTGCCCTGGACGCAGAACCGCGCCTTCAGGCTGCCGGCCGGGTAGTAGATCCCGGCATGGATCACTTCGGAATTGCGCGAGCTGGTGCCCGAGCCGATCAGGGACTCCCGCTCCAAGATTACCACCTCGCGGCCCGACCGCGCCAGCGCTCGGGCGATGGCCAGTCCCACCACCCCGGCACCGATCACGACTGTCTCGACCGTCTCGATCTCAGGTCTCCCCGATAGCCGGGGTCGCGGTATCGCCCGCCAGCACCTCGACCACATGGCGCGCCTTGACCAGCCGGCCCTCGCGGCTCAGCTTGCCGCCCATATTCATCAGGCAGCCGAGGTCGCCCGCCAGCAACAGATCAGCCCCGGTCCCGTCGATGTTGCCGGTCTTGTTGCCGACCATCTTATTCGAGATGTCCGGGTATTTGACGCAGAACATGCCCCCGAAGCCGCAGCAGACCTCGGCATCCGCCATCTCGGCCAGCTCCAGCCCTTCGACCGAGGCCAGAAGGCGGCGCGGCTGGTCCTTGATCCCCAGCGAGCGCAGGCCCGAGCAACTGTCGTGATAGGTCGCACGCGCCGGGAACCGCGCCTCGACGGCCTCGATCCCCAGAACGTCAGTCAGGAAGCTGACGATCTCGTGGGTCCGGTCGGCCAGGGCCCGGGCGCGGCCCGCCCATTCCGGATCATCGGCCAGGATCTGCGGATAGTCCTTGATCACCGTCGCGGCGCACGAGCCCGAGGGCACCACCACGTTGTCGTAGCCCTCCATCGCCGAGATCATCTGGCGCGCCAGGGCCTGGGCACCCGCCCGGTCGCCGGAATTGTAGTTTGGCTGCCCGCAGCACGTCTGCTCGGGCACCTCGACCGCGCAGCCCGCGTTTTCCAACAGCTTCGCCGCAGCGAACGCCACCGAGGGACGCATCATGTCGACAAGGCAAGTGACCAGCAGCGCGACCCGGGGCGCCCCGGAAAATGCATCGGAGGCAGGCAAGGCAGGTCTCCTCGGATTAAGTCAATCCGGTTTACTGCTCCGCCCGGCCCGCCGCAACGGTTCGGCCGCGGAATTCACAACCGATATCCCCCCGCCACCTCGATATTCGCGCCGGTGACATACTTGGCCGCCAGCAGATATCGCACCGCCTCCCAGATGTCCCCGAACGTGCCGTCCCGGCCCATCGGCACCAAGCCGGGCGCTCCACCCACCTCGCCGATCGAGTTCACCAACTGCCCCGGCGAAACCATATTGAGCCAGACCCCGTCAGCCGCATACTCCGCCGCCATCGCCCGGGTCAGCTGCAGAAGCGCCGCCTTCGAGATGTAGTAGTCGGTGGCGAAGCCCTCGGCCTGGTTCATCTGGTTCCCGGCAACCCCCAGATTGATGATCTGGCCGCCCCGGCCCAGCCGCGACAGCGCCGCCCGGCACACATGAAATGCGCCGTTCAGGTTGCAGGCGATGGTGCGCTCCCATCCGACGCCGTCGATCTGGCGCAGGGGCCGCGGGTCGTAGATACCGACATTGTTGACGACCAGGCCCAGCTTGCGCCCGGTCGCGTCGGCGGTGGAGAAAAGCCGGGAAACCTCGGCCTCGTCGGCAACGTCCGCCCGGTGACGCCACGCCACCGCCCCGGTCCCGCCGATCTCGGCGGTCAGGCTTTCAGCCTCGCTCTCGGACGACAGATAATTGACCAGCAGGTCATAACCCGCCCCCGCCAGCTGCAGGCAGAGATCACGCCCCAGCCCCTTGGCGCCGCCGGTGACCAGCGCCAGGGGCCGTGGCGCGCTCACAGCCGCACCCCGCGCGCGGGCTGAAGGACCAACTCCTCGACCGCGCAGTTGCCGCCCGGGCGAACGGCCCCGCAATTGGCAAAGACCGCGTCCGCCACATCCTCCGCCGCCATCATCGTCGCCGGATCAACCGCCTCGCCATCGAACGAGCTGGTGAAAGTGAGGCCGGGGTATATGTTCGTGACGGTGACGCCCTGCTCGGCGATCTCGGCCCGCAGGCATTGGAACAGCGCCGCCTGGGCTGCTTTCGTGGCACTATAGGCCGCCTTGCCCGGCAACGGCTTGCCCCCGGCGACCGAGACGATATTCGCGATCCGTCCGCCGATCCGGCTCCCAGCTGCGGTCAGCGCCGGCAACAGGGCGCGGGTCACCGTGAACGCGCTCATCACGTTGGCGCGCCAAAGCCGCTCCAGCGTCGGTGCATCCGTCTCCTCGAACGTACCATAGGCGAAGGCACCCGCATTGTTGACCAGCAAGTCCAGCGGCGCCTCACCCCATGCCTCGGCCACACGGGCCATTTCGACCGGATCAGAGGCGTCGGCGCGCCAGAACCGGGCGTCCGGCAACCGGTTCAGCCGCTCCACATCCTCGGCACCACGGGTGATCCCGGAAACCGCCCATGCCTCGGCGGCGAAACGCTCGGCAATCGCGCGGCCGATGCCCTTGCCGGCACCGGTGATGAAGACGCGTCCCATCTCTCCCCCTTCTGGTCTCTCACGCCAGTTTAGGCCGCGTAGTCGCCGAATGGCGCGATCGGCTCGAGCGGCGGCGGGTCATCCAGCGCCACCTCGTCGTCCGGCAGAAATCTCGGCGCATCGGCGCACAGCACCCGCAACGGCCGCTCGGTCGGGTTCTCGTAAGCATGCACATGGCCCAGCGGCCAGTCGAAAGCCAGCCCGCGCCGGACCGGTTGGGCCTGCTGCAACAGACCGTCGTCCAGGATCAGCTCGCGCTCGCGCATCACCTTATGCGCATGGGCCGGGATCGCGTTCCCTGGCGCGATCTCCAATACGTACAGCCCCAGCACCGAATCCTCGTGCAGGATGATGGCCCGGCCGAAGCCAGTGGTCTCGGCCGCGATCTTGTTCCGGTTCACCCGCGCCATCGCCCAGGTCCCATCGCTGCCCTTCAGCGACACGGTCACCGCGCCCAGCTCTTCGGGCGCGTGCTCGGCCAGGAAGAAGCAGCCGATCATCCGGGCTACCGTGAAGATCGGCACCAAGCGGTAGGACGTGTCGATCAGAAAAGCGGCAACGGCGGCCAGCTCGGCCTGTGCCGCCGCGTTCGATACCGCGTTCGAGACGGGGCCATCGAGCTTGACCGGGGTTTCCGAGGTGATCTTAGCCGGTTCGGGGTCGCCTTCCAGATCCGGTGTCAGGCTCAGCGTGAACCTGCGCGCCGGATCCGAGTTTTCCGCCTGGCCCCGCCCGACTGGCACCTCGATCGAGGACCAGCTGGGAGGCGGGGCCGGTATCGTTTGCTCGGCGGAAACAATGTTCATGGAGTTCCTCTCTGTGATGGTCCCGGACAGGTCACCGGGGCCATTCGAAGTGTTCTTTTTCACGGTGCCCCGGCCGGTGTCGCTCGACCCGCCGCGAGGGCCCAATCCGCTCCAGCGGCTCCGGTGCATGGGCGCAGTTTCGTTAGGACTTGTTAATTGTTGGTTAACCGACCGCTAACCATTGGCTGCCGCCTCTGCCGCCAGCTCCGGCGATTCCTCTGCGCCGTCCGGTCGCAGCCAGATTTATCGTATTATTTTCAATGGATTAAGGCGCGTCTAGATGGCACTCCGGCGACTTGACACCCCCCGGCCCCGCTAATATTGTCCGCCTCGTCTTTCGCAGGGTTTTCGACCTTGTCCGTTTACGAGGAACCGCCCATGGGCGCGCCGGGTGACACACCGGGTGATGCACCGGGTGACAGGTCTGCCAAGCTCGACGAGCTGGAGGCGCGGATCTCGGCGGCGCGCAAGGGGAAGGAACCCAAACGCGGAAGGCAGGGGGACAAGTTCACCGGCGCTGGCATGGCGTGGCGAATGACCCTCGAGCTGGTCGTCGGCGGTGTCGTCGGCGCGGCGATAGGATGGGGACTCGATGAGCTGCTCGGCACCAAGCCGGCCTTTCTCATCGTATTTATTTTGTTGGGCTTCGCGGCCGGCATCCGCACGGTGATGCGCTCGGCCGAGGAGTTTCGGAAGGATCAGGCGGCCGATACCGCCGACGAGGAGTAACGGCGCATCGACGCCGGGGGAAACGGGGACCAGGGCATGGCGGTCGACAAGGAACCCAAGGGCGAGGGCGGCCTCGAGATCCATCCGATGGATCAGTTCGCGATCAAGCCGCTGTTCGGCGACGGCGATCTCGGGATCCTCACGATTACCAACTCGACGATGTGGATGGCGCTGGTGTTGGCCGCCGTCTCGGCCTTGCTGATCCTGGGCATGCGCGGCCGCGCCCTGGTGCCGACCCGGATCCAATCGGTGGCGGAATTGCTTTACGGGTTCGTGCGGCAGATGGTGACGGACGTGCTGGGCGAGGAAGGGATCAAGTTCTTTCCGTATATCTTCACCCTCTTCGTCTTCATCCTGTTCTCGAACATCCTCGGGCTGCTACCCTATTCCTTCACCGTCACCTCGCACATCGCCATCACCGGCGTGCTGGCGCTGGTTATCTTCTGCACGGTGATCGTGATCGGCTTCATGAAGAACGGGCTTGGGTTCCTGAAGCTGTTCTGGATCGAGGCCGCGCCCTTGCCACTGAGGCCCGTCCTGGCGGCGATCGAGGTGATCTCGTTTTTCGTCCGGCCCCTCAGCCACTCGATCCGTCTTGCCGGCAACATGATGGCGGGCCACGCGGTCTTGAAGGTCTTCGCGGCCTTCGTGCCGGCGCTCAGCATCTTTGGCATCCTGCCTCTGGCGATGATGGTGGCGGTCACCGGTCTGGAGGTGCTGGTGGCCGTGGTACAGGCCTACATCTTCGCGATCCTGACCTGCATCTACCTGAAAGACGCGCTGCATCCATCGCATTGAGCGCGGCGCCCCGTAACCAGAATCCATCCGAAGGAGAGACTGAAATGGAAGTTGAAGCCGCGGCCCTGATGGGCAAATACATCGGTGCCGGCCTTGCCGCGATCGCCATGGGCGGCGCCGGTGTCGGTGTCGGGCACGTCGTCGGAAACTACCTGTCGGGCGCGCTGCGCAATCCGGCGGCGGCGAAGGAGCAGACCGCGATGCTGTTCCTCGGCATCGCGTTTGCCGAGGCGCTGGGCATCTTCGGCTTCCTGATCTCGATGCTCTTGATGTTCGCCGTCTGATCCCGCGGACCAGCATCCGGGCGGGCACGCCGCGGCGTGCCTCCCGATCAGGCATTCTGACGGGTTGGAGACTCCCATGGGCATTGGCGTCCTAGGCGCGACGGCCGTAACTGGCACCGAAGCGGCGGAAGAAGCCGCCAAAAAGGCCGAGGCCGGCGGCCTGCCGCAGCTCGACTTCAGCACCTTCCCCAGCCAGATCTTCTGGCTGGCGGTGACCGTGATCGTGCTGTTCTGGCTGATGAACAAGATCGCCCTGCCGCGGATCGCCAGCGTGCTGGAAGAGCGCGCCGACGCCATCGCCGACGACCTGGACCGGGCCGAGGAATTCAAGCGCAAGGCGGCCGAGGCCGAGGAGGCCTACCAGCAGGCGCTGGCCGATGCCCGCGCCAAGGCCCACGAGATCGTCGCCGAGACCAAGGCCGAGATCCAGAAGGACGTGGACGCGGCCATGGCCAAGGCGGACGCGGAAATCTCGGCCCGCTCGGCCGAGTCGGAAAAGCGCATCCGCGAGATCCGGGCCTCGGCGATGGCGGCGGTCGAGGAGGTCGCCACGGACACCGCCGGCGCGGTGATCGAGTCGGTGCTGCCGGACGTGATGGACGCGGACGCGGTCAAGTCCGCCGTCCGCGCGCGGATGAACTGAGGGGGCGGTGATGGCAATCTTTTACGACAGCTACTTCGTCGTCGCGCTGAGCCTGTTCCTGTTCTTAGGCCTGCTCGCCTATTACGGCGTCCACAAGCTCATCCTCGGCAAGCTCGACGAACGGGCCGACCGGATCCGGGCGGAACTCGACGAGGTGCGGCGGCTGCGCGAGGACGCCCAGGCCACCTTCGCCGAATTCGAGCGCAAACAGCGCGAGGTGGCGGGCCAGGCGGACGAGATCGTGGCGCATGCCAAGCTCGAGGCCGAACAGGCCGCCGAGAAGGCCAAGGCGGACCTGGCCGAGTCAATCGAGCGCCGCCTCAAGGGCGCCGACGAGCAGATCTCCATGGCCGAGGCCAGCGCGGTGCGCGAGGTGCGCGACCGGGCGATCCAGGTGGCGGTCGCTGCCGCCGCCGAGGTGATGGCCGGGCGGCTGGGCGACGCCAAGGCAGACGCCCTGATCGACCAGGCGATCGACAAGGTGGGCGAGCGGCTCAACTGAGAATTCGCGAGAGCGATCGTGAGGGATAGCGGACCCGGGCTTCAGGCCCGGGTCTTTTGGTTTGGGTGTGAGATTCCAGGGCTCTCACATGTGAGAGGCCGGTTAAGTGTCTGATTCAGAGGTGAAATTTGAATGTATTTACCGTTTATTCACGGTCGGCGCGCGCTGGGCCCTCGGCAGACGCAACGGGGTTTATCGGCACGGGGCGCCCATGGGCGGGCGACGAATCGGCGGGATAAATCCCGCCCTATGGTTGCTGGGGGTAGGGCGGGGTTTCACCCCGCCATTCCCGCCGCTCGGTCCATGATGGTGGGTTGAAAACCCACCCTACCCCTCCGTAGGGCGGGGTCTCCCCCCACCTATCCGTCCGCCAGGTCGCGCACGCCCGAGCCGCGCAGGTAGATGCCGTTCCGGCAGTAATGGCACAGCTTCGCGCGCACCTTCTCGGGCAGCACCCACAGTTGCCCGGCGGCAGGCGGGTCGCAGATCGGGCAATCCTTCTTCGGCTTTGCCAGCTCGATCACCGCGTTGATGAACGGGATCTCGATCATGGGCAGGTCGTCCGGATGCGGGATCGCCTGCGCGATGGTCTGGACCATCTCGGCCGTCGCCTCGTCGCGTTGGCTGAGGTAGCCGAAGAGCTCCGGCATCTGGGATTTCATGCTTTTGGCTTGTTTGCGGAGCCGGTTGACATCGATCTTCTCGGTCATTGTGACCTCCGAATTTCAGCTTTTGTGAGACCGCCGGCCGGCCACCCCCCCGCATTCGCGTCAACCGGGGCAGAACCCTCGCATTCAATTCTAAAATTATACCAGGCTGGCGTCCCGCCCGTCGATGTGACCTGGCGCCGCCCGCCGCGCAGCCGGTAGGGTGGGTGAAACCCACCAACTTGGCCTCGCCAACGTCAACGATCGTGGGTTGGCACTCACCGTACTAGCTAGCTACTCATCGGGCTCCGCGAAGCGAGCGGAACCCCTTACAAGCTCAGGGTAAGTAAGTAACACACTATCCACTCTTTGTCGCATCAATGATAATCGAGAATCATGAATAACGCGGAACTCATTCAAAAATATTTCCCTAGCGTAAGAGTATTCTGAATCTCCCGATTCAATTAAATTCTTAGTAAGTCGGCCCATAATCTCGCGAAGCAGTTGCTCATTCCGGATGCTCCGCAAATGCTCGCCGTCCGTGCCCTCTACAAACATCTCAAATGAAAAGTCGTTATTAAAAATAGAACTCTTAATATAATCTACATCTAATTTCACGATCCTATCAAATGCCTCCTCGTCTCCACTATTGTACAAAATAATAAGAGGGCATAAATATACCAAGTCCAATGGAACATCTTTTTTCCAAAGTGTTATAGATGTTCGAAGTATGTCGAAGCTCCTTTCGATATCTCTCATGCTAATCTCACAGTATGCCATAACGTTCGAAAAATATTCTATCGGATCATCCAACGGGCATGACACCTTATCTACATCGACTTGGTATGTGTGAAATAGTTTTCTGACAAATAAGAGCGTATTTGGTTTATTAAATTTGTATGTTCTGTCAAAAAATCTCCGAAGATACCTAGCTCCTTGAAAATTTAGTCCATAAATCGCAGACACAGCGTGTCGTAACTGAGATGTATCCGTAGCTATTACAAATACAATATTCTCTACAGAAAATAAATGCTTTACTCTTTCGAGCAGGGATATCGCGTAATCCGGTCGGCACCGATCAAGTTCATCGATTAATACATATATCGGTCCCAACGAATTTTTGCCTTTTAATATACAGTCAATTAACTTAGCCAAATTATATTTAAAGGATGATATTGAATTCTTCTTCGCTTCAAAGTCATTTAATAGCGCCTCAGCATATCTATCCATTACTTTCTCTATTCCACCGATAGATCCTTCGACGCCCGCCTCTGCAACCCCGCCTTTAATGAAATCGGATTCCGACTCAGATTCATCAATCAGGTCGGAGACATGCTCGTAACCCTCACCAATTGCCTTTCGGAGCGCCTGTTTGGATGCACCCCTACCGATTTCGATGGCGATGCGACCAGCATTCTGCTTTACGCCGGTCCAAAACTTCTGAACGCTAGTTTTTTCCGTATAAAATGGTCGGATTGCAGCATTAATTTCCGCCATGATGGGGACAAACGCATCTTCAGTATAATCGTTCTCCCAAGCATTTATATATACGCAAAGTCGTCCAGAATTATTCAGATGCTTCTGCAACCTTGTAAGGAAGAATGTTTTCCCGGTTCCCCATTCAGCATCTAAATTTAAGATATAATTCCGAGACAATCCCACGCTTTTCTGCTCTGCAATTCTGCTTTCAATGAAATCCTGCAAGAATTCAGCGTCTCTTCTACGGTTTAACAAATCATGTTGCCAAATATTTGCCAGTGGTTCTTCCGACTGCATTGACATGTCCTTCGTTGAACCTGATCGATTACAACACGTACCTGCTCACATCCGTCACCCGGGCCAGGTCCCCCAGCGAGCCCTCCACCATCGCCTCATCCACGACCACCTTCTCGCCGCCGCGGTCGGGCGCCGTGAACGATAGCTCCTCGAAGACTCGTTCGATCACGGTGTAGAGGCGCCGGGCCCCGATATTCTCGACGTGGGCGTTGACCTCGGCCGCGATGCGGGCAATCGCCCCGACGCCCGTCTCGTCGAAGCTCACCTCGACCCCCTCAGTGCCCATCAGCGCGGTGTATTGCTTGGTCAGGGCATTGTCGGTCTCGGTGAGAATCCGCACGAAGTCGGCTTCGGTCAACGAGCGCAGCTCGACCCGGATCGGCAGGCGGCCCTGCAGTTCCGGCAGCAGGTCGCTGGGCTTGGCGATGTGGAACGCGCCGCTGGCGATAAACAGCACGTGGTCGGTCTTGACCGCCCCGTGCTTGGTGGCGACCGTGGTGCCCTCAATCAGGGGCAGCAGGTCGCGCTGCACCCCCTCGCGGCTGACATCGGCGCCCCCCCGGCCACCCTGGGCGTCGGTGCGCGCGGCGACCTTGTCGATCTCGTCCAGGAACACGATGCCGTTCTGTTCGACCGCCTCCAGCGCCTCCCGCGTGATCACCTCGTCGTCGATCAGCTTGTCCGCCTCCTCGGCGATCAACAGGTCATAGCTGTCCTTGACGTTGGTGGTGCGCCGCTTGGTGCGGCCGGCCCCCAGCGCCTTGCCGAAGATGTCGCCCAGGTTCATCACTTGGCCGCCGCCTCCGGGCAGGTCCATCATCGGGAAAGGGCTGGCCGTGTCGGCGACCTCGACCTCGATCTCGGTCTCGTCCAGCTCGCCATCGCGCAGCTTGCGGCGGAAGGCGTCGCGCGTGGTGGCCGAGGCGCCTTCGCCGACCAGGGCGGTGATCACCCGCTCCTCGGCGCCCTTGTGGGCGGCGGCCTGCATTTCCTCGCGCTTGCGGTCGCGGATCATGACGATGGCGGTCTCGACCAGGTCGCGCACGATCTGGTCGACGTCGCGGCCCACATAGCCGACCTCGGTGAACTTGGTGGCCTCGACCTTGACGAAGGGGGCGTTGGCGAGCTTGGCCAGGCGGCGCGAGATTTCGGTCTTGCCGACGCCGGTGGGGCCGATCATCAGGATGTTCTTCGGGAAGATCTCGTCGCGCATGTCCTGGTCGACCTGGCGGCGCCGCCAGCGCGAGCGCAAAGCCACGGCGACCGCGCGCTTGGCGTCGCGCTGGCCGATGATGAAGCGGTCAAGCTCGGATACGATTTCGCGCGGGGTCAGTTCGGTCATTCTTGCCTGCAAGGATTAAGGGGCGTTCACGAGTAAGGCCAAAAACGCCACCACCAGTTGTCGCGGGGCTGCGGGATACGTCCCCCCGGCCCCAGAGTCCAGTTGCGCCTGAGCGATTGCTCGTGCAGCCAGGGCCAAATGGCCATTCCGCCGAACAGGATCAAGGGCAGCAGCCAGCCCCAATCGGCCCGCGTGAAGGTGAAGCCGAAGACCGGCCCTAGCGCGCCCATCATCGGCTTGGCGCTGGCGAAGACGGCGGCGAACATGACCGCGATCCGGTTGACCCGCAGCGCCCAGACCGTGACCCCGCACCAAAGCGCGATCAGCGCCGCAAGGTCGGCGGGCGGGGGCAAAAGCGTCATCCAGCGCCCCAGCAGCAGCCCCAGCACGCCCCAGCCCGCCACATGCAGCGGGCGCGCCGCCGCCAGGCCGAAATCGTCGCCCTTGAGGTCGAGCCGGCGGGCGTAAGCGACCGCCGAGGCCGAGAGCAGGGTGCAGATCGTCACCGACAAGGGGTTCGAGAGCATCGCCGCCAGGATGCCGCGGGGGCTGAAACCCTCGACCTCGCGCAGCCGCACCGGGTCGGCGCCGTAGATGCCTAGGAAAAGCGCGACGATGGTGAAAGTCACTACCGGCGAGACCAGGCCGGGCAGGCGGAAGCGGAAGAGATAACCGGTCATCATCAGCGCCGACGCCCCCGCGATGACCGCGAAGCGCGCGGTGACCGGCCCCGCGCGCAGGTCCGGTGTCGAGATCGCCATGGCGAGCCCGACCGACAGCGCGCCGACAATCCCGAGCGCCGAGCCAGGCCAGACGAGGCCGCGCCGTCCCGCCACTTCCTCCGCCGCCAGCCAGCAAAGCGCGCCCAGCCCCAGCATCCAGGGCACCGAGGCGCCCTCGCCCTTGGGTCCGCCGGTCGCCCAGGAGATCAACCCGACCAGCAGAACCCAGCCGAAGACGATCCCCAGCGCCTGCACCCCCTGGCGCCGCCGGTTCTCCAGAGGCCGCCCGGCCGGATCGACCCGGGCGGGTCTCATCCGCCGACGACCCCCGGCCCAATCACTTCAGTGATCATGTTGCCGTTGGTGTAGACGCAGATCTCGGCGGCGATCTCCATGGCGCGGCGGGCGACGGTTTCGGCGTCGAGCGCCTCCTGGTCCGCCATGGCGCGGGCGGCGGCCAGCGCGTAGTTGCCGCCCGAGCCGATCGCGGCGACGCCGCCCTCGGGCTCCAGCACGTCGCCGGCACCGGTGACCACCAGAAGTGCGTCCCCATCGGTGACGATCAGCATCGCCTCGAGATTGCGCAGGTATTTGTCGGTGCGCCAGTCCTTGGCCAGTTCCACGCAGGCGCGCATGAGCTGACCGGGGGCGGCCTCGAGCTTGGCCTCGAGCCGTTCGAGCAAGGTAAAGGCATCCGCGGTGGCGCCCGCGAAGCCGCAGACCACGTCATTGCCTCCGGGTGCGATGCGCCTGACCTTCTTCGCATTGCCCTTGATGACCGTCTGGCCGAGGCTCACTTGCCCGTCGCCCGCCACCGCGACCTTGCCGCCTTTCTTGACCGCGACGATGGTGGTGCCGTGCCAGCCTGGGAAACGCCCGCCGGAGTGATGCTCGTCCGCTGCCTGCATGCCGCTCTCCTCTGTTCCCGCCCCCATATAGCGGTTTTGCCCTTTAATACCATGGGACTGGCGCCAGCGGAATCCGCGCAGTATAGAGACGCCGCGTGCAACCAAGGGGGCCCACATGCGCCAGGCTAGCCTCAAGCGCAAGACCGCCGAGACCGAGATCGCCGTCGAGATGAACCTCGACGGGACCGGAGCATACGAAAACCAGACCGGGGTCGGGTTCTTCGACCACATGCTGGATCAGCTTGCGCGGCACTCGCTGATCGACCTGAAGCTCACCGCCAAGGGCGACACCCATATCGACGACCACCACACGGTCGAGGATTGCGGCATCGCGCTGGGAAAGGCGCTGGCCGAGGCGCTGGGCGACAAGCGCGGGATCCGGCGCTATGGGTCCTGCCTGCTGCCGATGGACGACACGATGGTCAGGGCGGCGCTTGACCTGTCGGGCCGGCCGTATCTGGCCTGGGAGGTGCCGTTCACGGCGCCGAAGATCGGGAGCTTCGATACCGAACTGGTGCGCGAGTTCTTCACGGCGTTTGCCATGAACGGCGGGATCACGCTGCATGTGGACCTGATCCGCGGGATCAACTCGCACCATATCGCCGAGGCCGCGTTCAAGGCAGTGGCGCGCAGTCTTCGCGAGGCGGTCGAGACCGACCCGCGGAAGGCAGATGCGATCCCATCCACCAAAGGGCAGCTTTAAATGTTTGGCTCGAAACGTCGTTTCGAGCGCCGCTCACCACCCCGCACCCCCGCCCAGCCCCCTTTCAAGGGTATGATTGAGGGGGTTGGGCGGGGGTGCGGGGTGGTGAGTGGTCTCCGCAGACAGGATAATACCCGATGACCACGGCCATCATCGACTACGGCTCGGGCAACCTGCGCTCGGCCGAGAAGGCGTTCCAGCGGATGAGCGCCGAGGTGGATGGCGGTCCGGTCGTCGTCACCTCGGACCCGGATACCGTGGCGCGAGCGGGCCGGATCGTCCTGCCGGGCGTCGGCGCCTTCGCCGATTGCCGGGCCGGGCTGATGGCCGTCGACGGGATGTATCAAGCGATGAGCGCGCGCGTGGCCGAAGGCGCGCCGTTCCTCGGCATCTGCGTCGGGATGCAGCTGATGGCGACACGGGGGCTGGAACACGGAGAAACGCCTGGTTTCGACTGGGTCCATGGCGATGTGGTGCGGCTTGCGCCGAACGACCCCGGCCTCAAAGTGCCGCATATGGGCTGGAACGAGTTGACGGTGAGCGACCATCCAGTGCTCGATGGCATCGAGACCGGGGCGCACGCCTACTTCGTCCATTCCTACCATTTCCGCCCGCGCGATCCGGAGCACCGCCTGGCCCACACCGCCCATGGAGAGATGATTGCTGCTGTCGTGGGCCGCGCGAACATGGTCGGGACCCAGTTCCATCCGGAGAAAAGCCAAGAAACCGGCTTGCGCCTGATCGCGAATTTCCTGAATTGGCGCCCGTGAACTCCTCGTGTGAGATGCTTGTCCGGACAAGGAAAGGCGGGTCGCCTATTCACTGTGGCGTTGGGTGATACTATAATTACCAGAAAGCCAAAGCCGTGAGGGGCCCCAATGATCCGCGCCGCACTCCGTAGCCTTGCAGTTGCTCTCGTCCTCGCGATCCCGGCGGGATTTGCGTCGGCCGACAACCCCGCCCTGGTGATCGACGATCAGGGCCGTGCGGTGGATGGCTACGACACGGTCGCCTATTTCTCCCAAGGCAAGGCGATGGCCGGCGATGCGGCCTTTTCGCATAATTGGCAGGGGGCGACCTGGCTTTTTACCTCCGCCGAGCATCGCGACCTGTTCGCCGCCGACCCTGAGCGGTATGCGCCGCAATTCGGCGGCTATTGCGCCTATGCGGTCTCGACCAATCACGCGATCAAGGGCCGCCCGGATGTGTGGTCGATCTACGAGGGCAAGCTCTACCTGAACCTGGGCCCCGGCGCCCAGAAGAAGTGGGAGCGTGACGTGCCCGGCAATATCGCGCGGGCGGTCAATAACTGGCCAGGTGCCCTTCAAGACCCTGGGCGGCGCAAATCCGGCGGGACGGAGACGAGCGACCGCTAGTCCAATCTCTCAGAGGTATTTCCGCATCAGCTCCGCTATCCGCTCGGGTGAGAGGATAGGCGGCATAAACGTCTTCACTTCGCCATCAGCCCCGACCAGGTAAATGAAGCTGCCGTGGGCGTAGACCGGCGCGCCGTCCGCCGTCTCGGTCACCTGCTTGGCGTCGATCTGGAAAACCGCGCGGGCGTCCGCCAAGGCGTCCTCGCTGCCCGTGAGACCGATCAAGCGCGGGTGGTAGCCGGACAGGCGCTGGGCCATCGCCTGGGGCGTGTCGCGCTGGGGATCGACGGTGATCAGGATCGGCGCAATCCGGTCCGCGTCCGCGCCCAGAATGTCGAGCGCCGAGGCCATGGCCGGCAGGGCGACCGAGCAGATCGCCTCGCAATTCGCGTAGCCGAAGAAGATCGCCATCGGCCGGCCGGCGAAATCCGCCTGCGTGACCGCGCGGCCGGTGTGGTCGATCAGGGCAAATTCTGGCCGGATCAGGAAGGGCAGCGGCAGGTCCGAAGGTGAAAATGCCGCCGCATTCGGCGCTGCCCCCTGGCGATGCGCCGCCGCTTCTGCGTCGGTCGCGTGGTTGACGCCGTCATGGGCCGCGGCGCCGGTCGCGAACACGGCGCCCACGAGCGCGCCGGTAAGCAGCGTCCGCCGCATCAGAAGTTCTCTTCGATGAACTTTTGGTCCGCCTCGGCACCGAGCCCCAACCGGCCATTGGCCTCGATCTCGGCGGTGACCTTGGGATCGCGCCGAAACCACGGGCCCTTGCCGCCCACATCCGGATTGCGCTTCGCCCAGTCCTTGGTCCAAAGGTTGGCTTTCTTGGGCTTCTCCTCGCCCAGGAGCCGCACGGTCTGGATCTGCAGCAGGCGGCCGTCGCCCAGGCCAGGCGTCACATCCTTGTCGCCGACCAGTAGCCCGTCGATCTCGACCGCTTGGCCGCAATAGGGGGCCAGGTCGACCGTGGCGCCGGTGAAGGCGGGCTGGGTGTTCTTGTTGGCCAGCAGGAAGGCGCCGTCATCGTTGCGTAGAATTCCCATCTGGCGAAGCCCGGCGCCGCAATCGGCCGGGCAATCACCGGTCAGGACGCAGAGCGCGTCGATCGCGACGCCCTCGAACCGCGCCTTTTCCTCGCCCAGCAGGTTCCAGCTCTTGGCTTGGCTGTCAGCGGAATATTTGCCTTGGGCCAGCGTGGGCGTGGCGGTGAGCGAAAGAATCGCGGCGGCAAAGATCATTCGTTTCATCGCTCGCACCTTACTTGTTCGGGTCGGGGAAGGAGAAAGGCGGGGTCACGCCGAAATCCTCGTGGCTGAGGTTCACGATGCCCTCGTCCGCTACGACCTTCTCGACGACCAGGTAATTGATGCCGTCGCGTTCATAGGCGATGCCATCGGCGACCAGGCGGTGGCTTTGCACGCTGAGCAGCGTCTCGCCGTCGGCCACGTCCGCCGAGCCCTCCCATTTGACCACCATGTAGACCGTGCCGTCATCGGTCAGCATGCCGACCGGGATGCCGCCCGCAGCGCACCAGAGCGCGCAGGTATGGTGCGCCGAGCCGACCACCGCGTCGGGTCCGCCCATGACGCCCGAGAAATAACACCAGGTGTCGATCATCTCGCCGGTCACCTGCACTCGTTCGCCCTGAGCGGCGGCTGGGCCCGCGATTAGCGCCGCCAGCGCAAGGCCCGCGCCAAAGGCCATTTTCCTGAACATGTGATTCCTCCCGATTCCGGCTCCGGTCGTGCAAGAAAGTAGACCGGTGCGGTGTTTCATCTAATCACATTTTCTTTGCCCGGGGCAGCGCCGCGCGCTTCATTTTCGCAGGCGCCCGGGCTATGGCGGAACCCATGATCCTCTACCCAGCCATCGACCTGAAAGACGGCCAATGCGTGCGCCTGGTGCGCGGCGCGATGGATCAGGCGACGGTTTTCAACGATGACCCGGCCGCGCAGGCCCGCGCTTTCGAGGCGGCGGGCTGCCAATGGCTGCATTTGGTGGACCTGAATGGGGCGTTCGCGGGCCAGCCGGTGAACGGGGATGCGGTCGAGGCGATCCTGGGGGCCATCACGATCCCCGCCCAGCTCGGCGGCGGCATCCGGGACATGGACACGATCAAGATGTGGCTGGGCAAGGGCCTGGCGCGGGTGATCCTGGGAACCGTCGCGGTGCGCGATCCGGACCTGGTGAAGGCGGCGGCGCAGGCATTCCCGGGCCAGGTCGCGGTCGGGATCGACGCGCGCGGCGGACAGGTCGCGGTCGAGGGCTGGGCCGAGACGACCGAGATCACCGCATTGGACTTGGCCCGGCGCTTCGAGGACGCAGGCGTAGCCGCGATCATCTACACAGATATCGAGCGCGACGGCGCGATGCAGGGTCCGAATGTCGAGGCGACAGCTAGCCTGGCCCACGCGGTCTCGATACCGGTCATCGCCTCGGGCGGGGTGTCGTCGATGGAAGACCTGCGCGCCCTGAAGACCTGCGGCGCGCCCTTGGATGGTGTGATCTCGGGCCGCGCGCTTTACGATGGCCGGATCGAGGCGGCCGCGGCAGCGGCGCTGCTCGCGGCCTGATCATTAGAGAAACCGATGTCCCGGATTTGATCCGGGACCTCGAGGGGCAGGTGCACGAAATCCGTCGAGGCCCCGGCTCAAGGCCGGGGCATCGGGAAATGGCGTCAGACCCCGGTCTCGGTCACGAACTTGGTGCGCAGGAAAGCGTCCAGGCCCTCGATCCCGCCCTCGGAGCCATAGCCCGACTCGTTGACGCCGCCGAACGGTGTCTCGGGCATCGAGACGAAGGGGTGGTTGACACCGACCAAGCCCGCATTCAACTGCTCGCCCATGGTCTTCGCCTTGGCCCCGTCCGAGGTGTAGACGTAGGACGCCAGCCCGAAGCTGAGGCCGTTCGACTTCTCGATCACCTCGTCCATGGTCTTGAAGGCCTGAACCGGGGCGACCGGGCCGAAGGGCTCCTCGGACATGATCCGCGCCTCGTCCGGCACGTCCTTCATGACCGTCGGCTCCCAGAAGAAGCCCTGGTTGCCCATGCGTGCACCACCGGCGGTGACTTCGGCGCCCTTGTCGCGGGCATCCGCGACGAAGCCCTCCATCACGTCCAGGCGCCGCGCCGCGATCAGTGGCCCCATCTGGGTGCCCTCCTCCAGCCCGTCGCCCACCTTGACCGCCTTGGCGCGCTCGGTGAAGCCATCGACGAACTTGGAATAGACGTTTTCCTGCACGTAGAAGCGGGTCGGCGAGATGCAGACTTGGCCGGCGTTGCGGAATTTGTTGCTGCCGATCGAGTCGAGCGCCTTGTCGATATCGCTGTCGTCGAAGACGATGACCGGGGAGTGCCCGCCCAGCTCCATGGTGCAGCGTTTCAGAGTGTCGGCGGCAAGCTTCTGGAGATGCTTACCGACCGGGACCGAGCCGGTGAACGAGAGCTTGCGCGGGATATAGGAGCCGAGGATATGGCGGCTGACCGTGTCCGGCACCCCGAAGACGATGTTCAAGACACCGTCCGGCAACCCGGCCTCCTGCATCGCGCGGCCGATGGCCACTGCGGTGGCGGGTGTCTCCTCCGAGGGTTTGAGGATCAGCGAGCAGCCGGCGCCCAAGGCACCCGCCACCTTGCGCATCACGTTCACCGCCGGGAAGTTCCAGGCGACGAAGGCCGAGCAGACGCCCACCGGCTCCTTCACCATCATCTGGCGCGCACCAGGGATGCGCGGCGGAATGATCCGGCCATAGGCGCGCTTGCCCTCCTCGCCATACCAGCGCAGCACGTCGATGGCGAAGCCGAGTTCCAGCTTGGCCTCGCCCACGGGCTTGCCCATCTCCATGGTCAGATTGTGAGCGATCCGGTCCACGTCCGCTTCCAGGATCCGCGCGGCCTTTTCCATCACCGCCTGGCGCTTGATCGGCGGCGTCGCGCGCCAGGTCTCGAATCCGGCGACCGAGGCCTCGAGCGACATATCGAGCTCGGCGGCCGAAGCGTGGGGAGTATACCCGATCACCTGTTCATTGGCCGGGTTGACGATGTCCTCGCCGCCACCGTCGCCCTTGCGCCATTCGCCGTTGATCAGAAGTTCGATGGTCTCGTATGTCATGAGGCTCCCTCCGCCGGAATTGGTCAATCGGGCGGACCCTACACCGGGGCCTGAGCGGGCACCAGCTGGGCCAGGCGGCGTTTTCCATAGAGCGGTTACGGCGCGCATCGGCGGCCGGTGCAGAGCGAAATCGCTGCTTGCAGCGGGTCAGGCCCGTGGCTATATACGCCCAGCGCAAATTGGCCAGCGCAAATCGGAGTGTAGCTCAGCCTGGTAGAGCACTGTCTTCGGGAGGCAGGGGCCGCAGGTTCAAATCCTGCCACTCCGACCATTGGCCGCACCCCTTCCCGTCTTGCGTGGGCATAGGGAATCTGTAATAAGCGCGGCCAATAAAGGATGCGGGCGTAGCTCAGGGGTAGAGCGCAACCTTGCCAAGGTTGAAGTCGTGAGTTCGAATCTCATCGCCCGCTCCAAATCTTCCAGTTCATCGCAGTATGTCCGGCCCGCGCATCGCGGGCTTGTTAGTCGCGCGTAGCGGGCGCGGAACCGCGCCGTCCAACTTGATGAACGGATCGGCATAAGCAGATGATTCGGATGCTTTCCGCCAGTGTCGTTTTCAGACCACGAGATCGGGGCCGCGCAGGAGATCGGCAGGGTGTGTCCGATAATCATCGAGGGGAAACCGAGACTACGTAACTAACTGATTTTAATTTGTTATTCCTTTGGCATTTGGGCTTCGTGGCCCGCTGCGTCTCGGAATTACCCCTGTTGAAGTCGCAAGGTTCATTTGCGACAGTGCAGGCGTCTCGCGCATCGAGGATCCGAAGGCCGGTTCCTGGGCGTCGCGACAGGATTTTCGGCACCAAAGCCGGGAATCTGAACGATAACCAAGGGAGGTAACAACGGTGACACTCAAACGGATTGATGGGCCGCGCTACGAGGAGCTGACCCATCACGACCGCGATGTCGTGATGACGGCGTTGAAGAGCGGCGCCAACCGGCGCGAAGTGATGGGCTGGCTTCTGGCCACCGGCATGACCGTCGGCGCGGCCGGCAGCATCGTCGGCGCCGCGGGCGAAGCCCTAGCGGCGACGCCGAAGAAAGGCGGCAGCATCCGCTTCGCATGGGACCTGCACGGCCCCTCGGATACGCTGGACCCGATCCTCTTCACCTCGTCGCTCGATTACGGGCGCGGGCGGCTCAACTACAACAATCTCTGCCGCTTCAACGAGGACCTGACGGTTGGACCGGAACTGGCAACCGAGTGGGAAGCCAACTCGAACGCCACCGAGTGGACTTTCAAGCTGCGCAAGGACGTCGAATTCCATGACGGCTCGAAGCTCACCGCGGACGACGTGGTCTATTCGATGATGCGCCACATCGGCCAGGAGAGCCCGTCGAAGGCCAAGGTGCTGGTCGGCACGGTCAAAGAATGGGTCAAGGACGACGACTACACGGTCCGCGCGGTGCTGGATGCGCCGAACGCGGAGCTGCCGGTGATCCTCGGCACCTTCCACTTCAAGATCGTCAAGAACGGCACGACGGATTTCCAGAACCCGACTGGGACCGGCCCGTACACGCTGAACGAGTTCAAGCCGGGTGTGCGCTCGGTCCATACGCGCAACGACAACTACTGGAACGATGCCCACGAAGGCCCGTATCTGGAGCAGATCGAGGCCTTCGGCATCACCGATGCGGTGGCGCGGGTGAACGCCCTGATCTCGGGCGACATCCACATGTGCGCCAACCTCGATCCCAAGGCGATCAGCCAGGTCGAGGGCGCTCCCAACGCCGAGGTCTTCGCGGTGCCGTCGGGCCGCTATCCGACGATTACCGCGATGATGGACAAGGAACCGGGCAACAACCCCGACTTCCGCATCGGCATCAAGCACCTGCAGCGCCGCGACCGCGTGCTGAAGGTGATCCAGAAGGGCGTGGGTTCCATCGGCAACGACCAGCCGGTCGGTCCGGCCTACGGCGCCGGCTGGTGCAAGGAAGCCAACGATCCGAACACCTACCCTTATGATCCCGACAAGGCGAAGTTCCATCTGGACAAGTCTGGCGTCGGCGGTGCCGAGATCCACGTGGCCGAGGTTTTCCCGGGCATGACCGACATCTGCCTGTTGTTGCAGCGCGAATGCCAGAAGGTTGGCTTCGATCTGCAGGTCAAGAAGGTGCCGAACGACGGCTACTGGGGCGCGGTCTGGATGAAGCAGCCGATGAACGTCAGCGCATGGAACATGCGTCCGTCGGCCCACATCATGCTGACGCTCACCAACCGCTCGGATGCGCCGTGGAACGAAGCGCAGTGGAAGAACGAGCGGTTCGACCAGTTGCTGGACATGGCGGCGGGCGAGCTGGACGAGGCCAAGCGCTACGAAATGATGTGCGAGGCACAGAAGCTCTGCGCCACCGAGTCGGGCAGCCTGATCCCGACCCACGCGGCCTACCTGGACGCCAAGGCGGCGAATCTCAAGGGCTTCCCGCGGGTGCCGATCGCGGCCTTCGGCGGAATGGAGTGGCCCGAGTTCATCTGGCTCGACACCTGAGCCGGCACACAGAACCTGCCCGCCCGCATCTTCAGATGCGGGCGGGTTCCGGCTCTTTGCCAGGGGGACAGCTGAGATGATGTGGAACATGGTTCTGCGCCGGATCGGCGTCGGCATCGTGCTGCTTTGGGTCGTCTCGGTGCTGATATTCGCACTGACGCAGATTCTGCCGGGCGATGCCGCGCAAATCCGCTTGGGCCAGCAGGCGACGCCGGAATCCTTGGCGGCGCTTCGCAAGGACCTGGGCCTCGATAAACCCTGGTATATTCAATACGTCACCTGGATCGGAAACCTGATCACCGGGGATCTGGGCATCTCGAATGCGGGCGGCGCGACGATTTCGAGCCTGATCGGCAACCGGATCGGCAATACGGTCTTCATGACCGCGATCGTCACCCTGATCGCGGTGCCTCTGTCGGTGGTGCTGGGCCTTTTGGCGGCGATGTATCCGGGCCGGCTTCTGGACCGCATCATCACCTCGGGCACGCTGGGCCTGATCGCGGTGCCGGATTTCTTCGTGGCAATCTTCCTGATCCTGTTCCTGGCGGTGCAGCTGGGATTGGTGCCGGCGGTCTCGTATCTGAGCGGCACCGAAAGTTTCTGGAAATCGATCTACGTCCTGGCCCTGCCGATCGGCACGCTGGTGATCGTCGTCTCGGCCCAGATGATCCGCATGACCCGGGCAGGCATCCTGAACGTGATGAGCTCGCCCTATATCGAGATGGCGATCCTGAAGGGCGTACCGCGCAAGCGCATCATCCTGCGCCATGCGCTGTTCAATGCCATCGGACCAATCGTCAACGTGATCGCGCTCAATCTCGCCTACCTGGTCTCGGGCGTCGTCGTCATCGAGACAATTTTTGCCTATCCGGGGTTGGCGAAGCTGATGGTCGACGGGGTGCAGACCCGCGACATTCCGCTGGTCCAGGCCTGCGGCATGATCTTCTGCTCGACCTACGTGGTCCTGATCTTGATCGCGGACATAGCCTCGATCATGTCCAATCCGCGCTTGAGGCACCCGAAATGAGCGAGCAAGACACCATCGTCGCCGAAGACGCCGGACGGGACGTCTATGACGAACTTCCCGATGCGCCGCCAAAATCCCGGTTGAGGCTTTCATGGGTCGGCAAGGTCTCGGCTGCCGTCGTTGCGCTCTGGATCTTCCTTGCGCTCTTTGGCCCCTGGATCGCGCCCTATCACGAGGCGTTCTTCATCGAAGAGGATGCCGCGGGCAATTATTTCGACGATCCCAGCTTCATGCTGCCCGACGCCTCGGTCTCGGCCTATCTGGGGACCGATTATCTGGGCCGGGACGTGCTGAGCCGCATCATCTGGGGCGCGCGCACGACGATCGGGATTTCCTTCGCCGCGACCCTTTTGGCCTATTTCGTCGGCATCACGCTGGGGATCGCGGCCGCCGTGGCCGGCCGGCTGACCGATGCGGTGCTGAGCCGGATCGTCGATGCGATCCTCGCCTTCCCGAACATCATGCTTGGGCTGATCATCATTGCCGCCTTCGGCTCGTCGATTCCGCTGCTGATCGGGCTTGCGGGCCTGGTCTACGCGGCCAGCGTCTTCCGGATCGCCCGGGCGCTGGGCCAGGACATCATGGTGCAGGACTTCGTCGAGGCGGCGCGGGCGCGTGGCGAGGGGCTGTGGTGGATCATCACCCGCGAGATCCTGCCGAATGCGGCGATGCCGCTAGCGACGGATTTCGGACTGCGCCTGGTCTTCGTGATCCTGTTCATCTCCAGCCTCAGCTTCCTCGGCCTCGGCGTGCAGCCGCCGATCTCGGATTGGGGTTCGATGGTGCGCGAGAACATGCAGGGGCTGGGCAACGGACTGTCGGGCGGTGCTCTGGCCTCGATCACACCGGCGATCGCCATCGCCACGCTTACCATCGCGATCAACCTGATCGTCGACGACATTTCCGCACATGCGGGCGGCAGCCTCGCCAAGAAGATGGTGTGAAGATGACCGATACTTCGAACGAGCCTGCAAACGTCCTTGAAGTCCACGACCTGATGATCGAGGCGCGCCCGCATGGCGCGCCGCCGATCCCCATCGTCAAGGGCGTCAGCTTCGATGTGAAGCCGGGCCAGGTGGTGGCGTTGATTGGCGAGTCCGGGTCGGGCAAGACCACGATCTCGCTGGCCGCGCTGGGATACACCAAACCGGGGCTGCATTTCTCCGGCGGCGAGGTGCTGCTGCAGGGCGAGGACATGGAGCTGGTCAGCGACGAGCGTAAACGCCAGTTGCGCGGCGAGAACGTCGCCTATTTGGCGCAAAGCGCCGCCGCGACCTTCAATCCGGCGCTTAAGATCGGAGAGCAGGTGACCGAGTCCGCCGTTCTGCACGGTGCGATGACGCAGGAAGCGGCGACCCAGCGGGCCGAGGAGCTTTACCGGGCGCTGGAATTGCCCGATCCCGACAGGATCGGCGGGCGCTACCCGCACCAGGTCTCGGGCGGCCAGCTCCAGCGTCTGATGGCGGCGATGGCGCTGGTGTCCCGCCCGTCGCTCCTGGTGCTGGACGAGCCGACCACGGCGCTGGACGTGACCACCCAGATCGAGGTGCTGAAAGCCTTCAAGAAGGTGATCCAGGAGGAAGGCTCGGCGGCGATCTACGTGACCCACGACCTGGCGGTGGTGGCCCAAATCGCGGACCACATCGTGGTGCTCTATGGCGGCAAGGTGATGGAGCAAGGTTCGGCCGAGCAGATCGTCACCAACCCGCAGCACTCCTACACAAAGCGTCTGATGGCGGCGGTGCGGCCTTCACCGGTTGCCGGGCTTGGCGACTCGATGGCGGGCGATCACTTGCGCGACGTGCCTGCGCTGGAGGTCCGCGACGTCACCGCAGGCTATGGCAAGGGCGCGGACGGCAAGCCCTTGATCACCGTCCTGCGCGACGTGAACGTGACCATCGAACGCGGCCATGTGGTCGGCATTATCGGAGAATCCGGTTGCGGTAAGTCGACCCTCGCCCGGGTCATGGCCGGGTTGTTGCCGGCATCGGAGGGCGAGGTGCTGCTGGATGGCCACGCCCTGCCCCCCAGCGTCAAGGAGCGCAAGCGCGAAGATTTGCAACTGGTGCAGTTCGTCTTCCAAATGGCGGATACCGCGCTGAACCCCAAACAGCGGATCGGCGACATCATCGGCCGGCCCCTGCAGTTTTATCACAACGTCCACGGCCGCGAGCTGCGCGAGGAAGTGCGCCGGATCCTGGATCTGGTCGAGCTGCCCGCGGTCTTCGCCGACCGGTTCCCAGCCGAGCTATCGGGCGGGCAGAAGCAACGGGTCAACCTTGCCCGCGCGCTGGCGGCGCGGCCCGAGGTGCTGCTTTGCGACGAGGTGACCTCGGCGCTCGACACCATCGTCGGTGCCAATGTGATCGAGCTCTTGAAGAACCTGCGCGACAAGACCGGGGTCTCGTTCGTCTTCATCAGCCATGACCTCTCGACGGTGGCGAGCTTCGCCGACGAGGTCGTCGTGCTTTATGCGGGGCGCGTGGTCGAGAAAGGCCCCGTTGACCAGGTGCTGTCACCACCCTTCCACCCCTATACACGGCTCTTGATCGCCTCGGTGCCCGAGCTTCGCGTCGGCTGGCTCGAGGAGACCATGCAGACCCGCGAGGCGCTGGCCGGGATCGCCAGGGGCGTCACGCTGACCGATGTGGGTTGCCCGTTCTTCGACCGCTGCCCGGTCGCGATCGAGGGTACATGCGACAAGCTCACCCCGCCGACCCGGGAAGACCAATCGGGCCACGGCCACTACATCGAATGCCACCGCGAGGTCGTGGAACTGGGCGGCGCCGGCGCCACGGCGCCCGCCTGAGCCAAGGGCCAACCGCGTCGGATCAGGCTTCGCGCCGCAGGCTCTGCTGCTCCGGGGTGGCCAGAAGATGCTTCTCGGCCACCTCGACCACGATCGTGGACAAGACCTTCATGATCTCGCTGGTCGGACCGCTGGACTGCCAGTAAAGCGGAACGATGACCGCTGTGCCCGGGATCAATTCGGCCAGCTGCCCCTCTTTGATGTGATCGGCAACCGAGAGGCGCGGCATCATCCCCCAACCCGACCCGTTCAGGCAGCAGGCCATGTAACCGGTGAAGGATGGCATCATGTGGCCCATCAGCGGAATCGACTCGCCAAACGCGTTCAGCTGCCATTGCTGCATCAGCGTGTCCTTGCGGTTGAAGACAATCTGGCGGGCTTTTGCGATGGTCTCCTTGGTGACCCCATCGCGGAAATGCGACTCGATGAATTGCGGCTTGGCGATCGCCAGGTATTCGATCGCGCCCAGCGGCACCCGGCGAAAGCCGTGCAGGGGGCTGGCCTCGGCGGTGACCGCCGCCAGCGCTTCGCCGTTACGCAGCCGCTCGGCCGTGTACTCCTGATCGTCCGGGATGATGTCGAAGTAAATGTTCTCTTCGAAGCCCGCGCGCTGCAAGACCTCGGGAAACCAAGTGGCCAAGCTGTCGCTGTTCACGGCGATCCGGATCACTGCCGGCGCACCGGTGCCCGGATTGTCGATCGAGGAGAGTTCGTTCCTCAGATCGTGCTCCAGAAGCCTGATCTGCTCCACATGACGGTAGAGCTGCTGGCCATACTCCGTGGCAACGCAGGGGCGCCCCCGCACGACCAGCACCGCACCCGCTTTCTCCTCGAGCAGCTTGAGTCGCTGGCTCACCGCGGATTGGGTGATATTCAGCGACTTAGCCGCCGATTCGAAGGTCCCCTCGCGCACAACTGCGGCGAGTGCTTCCAGTAAGTGAAAATCGAAGAGCACGGCGCCCCCTTATTTCCGATTAGCTCAACTAATGGGAATGTGCCGGATTTAGCTCAGATTTTCAACCTTTGTTAGGAAATTCGGGTTGGGTGCCGTCAAAATAACACAATCCGATTAATACAACTGATAGGTGAATTAGGTCGCCTTATGCGTGTGTAGTTGAATTCATTTTACAATCTATGGTTGTCCTGCACCTTGGGTGGAGTATCTAAAAGATACATGTGCGTAAGGGGGACTCCTAACATGTCAGGTCACGCAATTCGCCAGGAATTTCTGCCGCAGTTCAGAGCGTTGAGGGCGAACTCGCGACTTCTGGCAATTATGATACTCGTATCTTACGTGGCGCAATTGCTGGGCGCGATCGGCCTTGGCTATTGGCTGCTGACTTTGCCGCTTTCGGTTGTGTCGGGGCTGGGCATCGCGGCGGTGATGTTCTTCATCGGAACCCGTTTGCGCGGCTTCAACAACATGGTTCACGAGTGCTGCCACTACGCCTTTTCCGTCGAGCGTCACGACAACGCGGTCATCGGCAGCATCGCTGCATCGATCGTGATGGGATCGTTCCACGACTACCGCGACGAGCATCTGACCCATCACGCCCATCTGGGCGATTACGAGAAGGACCTCGACCTGCAGGGCATCCGGCACTTCCGGCTGGAGGCCCCGCTGACCCCGCGCACGATCGCGCGCCACATCCTGACGCCGATCCTTGGACTGCATCTGCCCGAATATGTGTCGATCAATCTCTCGGCGCGTGACGGCACTGTTTATCGGTTGCTGAAGTTCGCGCTGATCGGCGCGGCGGTGTTGTTCCTGATCTACGACCCGCTGCCCGCGCTGCTGTTGGTCTGGATCCCGTTCCTGTGGATTTTCACGGCGATCAATTACTGGATGGACTGCATCGACCATGCGGGCTTGGTCCATGCCGAGGACGAACTCGATGCCTCGCGCAACGTCAACCATTCCCTGCCAAGAGTTCTGAGCACGATCGTGTTCCCGCGCAACGACGGCTATCACCTGATCCACCACCTGTTCCCGCAGCTGCCGGTTCATCATTTCGGACGTTGCCACGAACAGTTAATGGCGAATCCTGAATATCGCGCACGCGACGGCGCAACTGGCGAACAGACCGGCGGCCAGACCGCGCCGAAACCGATCAAGACCGTCACCACGAGCGCCGCGACGTAGCGCCACATTGCCGGGGCTCGGCGAATCAAACGGCGGATTTTCGTCGCAATCAGCAACGCGCCGATGGGCGGTTTGGCTTTATCGACGCAAGAGTTTTGGATTTCCTGGGTACCTATCCCCCGGAGAAATCGCTGTTATTTGCATCAGTCCTGATCGGAAACGAAAAAATTGAAAGAACAGCTAGAACAGCTCTAATAAAGTTGCTAATGTCCCATTAGAGAAATTGAACAGCGTCGATTGCGTAACTAAGTGTAGGCCGCGTAGTGTTTCGGTAAGCGTTTTTTTGAGTGTCCCAGGTTTCGAGTGTAGCGTGTCTGCTTGGCGGCCGCTTCTTCCATGGAGCGGCCGCAATTCTTTCGAAGCCTGCGCGCGCTGGCTGTCCCCAATGATTTTCCCCCTTGATACGGTGGCCCGGCGCGGGTTCTCTCGGCAGTGACGCCTTTCCCGGCGCGCGATGATCCGCGAGAGTCCTCCGATGCCCGATATCGACCTGCCCTTCTCCCGCGAAGAATATGCCCAGCGCTTGCGTGCGGTGCGCGCGGCGATGGACGGGGCGGGAATTGAGGTGCTTTTCACCTGCGACCCGTCGAACATGGCCTGGCTGACCGGCTATGACGGCTGGAGCTTCTACGTCCATCAAGGTGTGATCGTCGGGCCCGAGGGCGATCCGGTCTTTTGGGGGCGCGGCATGGACGCGGCGGGTGCGCTGCGCACCTGCTATATGTCACCCGGCGACATCGTCGGCTATGCCGACCATTATGTGATGTCGACCGAGCGACATCCGATGGACGATCTTGCCGATTTGCTGCACGCGCGTGGCTGGGCCGGGCGCCCGCTGGGCGTCGAGATGGAGAACTACTTTTACTCGGCGCGTGCGCACGCAGTGCTGGCGTCGGCGCTGGGCGCCGCTCCCACGGACGTGACCGCGCTGGTCAATTGGTGCCGGGCGATAAAATCCGAGACGGAAATCCTTTACATGCGCCGCGCCGCGCGGATCGTCGAGCGGATGCATGCGCGGATCCTCGGGGTGATGGAGCCGGGCCGCCGCAAGAACGAAGTGGCGGCCGAGATCTACCGGACCGGACTCTGGGGGGCGGACTACGAAGGGGTGAGCTTCGGCGGCGACTACCCGGCAATCGCACCCCTGATGCCGACCGGCAAGGACGCCTCTGCGGCACACCTGACCTGGAATGACAAACCGTTCGAGGCGGGCGCGGGCACGTTTTTCGAGATCGCCGGCGTCTATCGGCGTTACCACGCGCCCTTGTGCCGTACGGTTTACCTAGGCACGCCGCCCAAGGACATGCTGGCCGCCGAGGAGGCGGTGTTGGAAGGCATCGCGGACGGGATCGACGCGGCCCGCGCCGGCAACACCGCAGGCGATGTGGCCCGCGCCTTCTACCGGGTTCTGGAGAAGCGCGGCATCGCGCGCGAGGGGCGGTGCGGCTACCCGATCGGGCTCTCCTATCCGCCGGATTGGGGCGAGCGCACCTTCTCGATCCGGCCGGAGGACGAGACCGTGCTGGAACCCGGCATGACCTTCCACTTCATGCCGGCGCTATGGATGGAGGATTGGGGGCTCGAGATCACCGAGCCGTTGCTGGTTCGCTCGGACGGACCGGCCGAATGCCTGGTGGATTATCCCCGCAAGCTATTCGTGAAACCGTGACCGCGCTTGCCGAGACCAAGGAAATTTTGGGACGGCTGATCGCCTTTCCGACGATCTCATCCGACTCGAACCTGGACCTGATCCGCTGGTGCCAGAATCGCCTGGAGGGTCTGGGCGCGCGGATCGACCTGACCCACGACGCGGCTGGGACCAAGGCCAATCTGTTCGCCAGTTTCGGGCCCGAGGGCGATGGCGGCGTGGTCCTGTCTGGCCACACGGACGTGGTGCCAGTGGAAGGCCAGGACTGGTCCACCGACCCATTCCAGGCAGTCGAGCAGGACGGGCGCATCTATGGCAGAGGGTCCTGCGACATGAAGGGGTTCATCGCCTGTGCGCTCGCGCTCGCGCCCCGGATCGCCGAAGCGGACCTGCGCCGCCCGGTCCATTTCGCGCTGACCTATGACGAGGAGACCGGCTGCCTGGGCGCCCAGGTCCTGTTGCAGGCATTGCGCGAGTCGGGCCGCCGCCCGGGCATCTGCATCATCGGCGAGCCGACGTCGATGCGGATCATCGAGGGGCATAAGGGCTGCTACGAGTACACGACCCGGTTCTCGGGGCTGGCGGGCCACAGCTCGGCCCCGCATCTGGGGGTCAGCGCGGTGGAATATGCCGTGCGCTATGCCGCCAAGCTGTTGGAGTTGCGCGGGGATCTGGTGAACCGCGCGCCCGAGGGCTCGCGCTTTGACCCGCCGGAGACCACGCTTCAGGTCGGCGCGCTTCGGGGCGGGATCGCGCACAACGTGATCGCCGACCAGGCCGAGATCGAGTGGGAGATGCGGCCCGTGGTCGAGGCGGACGCGGAATTCGTGAAACGCGAGATCGGTGACTATGTCGGCGGCACCCTGCTGCCGGCGATGAAGGCGGTCCATGGCGAGGCGTCGATCGAGACCCAGATAATCGGCGAAGTGGCGGGCTTTGAACCGATGGACCATTCCGAGGCTTGCGAGTTGGTGGCCGAACTGACCGGCTCCAACGCCCGCGAGCTGGTTTCGTTCGGGACCGAGGCGGGGCTTTTCCAGCGCGCCGGGATGTCGGCGGTTATCTGTGGACCGGGCTCGATTGACCAGGCGCACAAGGCAGACGAATTCGTCGCCGTCGAACAGCTGGAGCAATGCCTGACCATGATCGACCGGCTGATCGGGACGCTGAGCCGCTGATTTAACGGCCGTCATCCTCCGCGCGGGCGGAATATCTCGAGCGATACGGCCCAGATTCCCGCCTTCGCGGGAATGGCGGTGCACATTGCGCGCCTTCTCGCATCCGGCAAAACCGGCTAGGTTTGGCGCCGTTAGCCACGGAGCCGGACCATGAACGACCAGGGCAATCCGCGCGTCACGCCGTTTTCGACCCATTGGGGCACTTATTTCGCCGAGGTCCGGGATGGCAAGTTGGTGGGCGTGCGCGATTATCCGGACGACCCGGACCCGGCGGATATCGGCCCCGGCATCATCGACATGGTCGATCACCCGACCCGGATCGGGCGGCCGATGATCCGCAAGTCCTATTTGGCCGATGGTCACCGGGCCACCGGCGATGGACGCGGGCGCGAGCCCTTCGTGGCGGTGCCCTGGGACGAGGCGCTGGACATTGCCGCGGCCGAGCTTGGCCGGGTGCGCAAGGCCCATGGAAACGAGGCGATCTTCGGCGGCTCCTATGGCTGGGCCAGCGCCGGGCGATTCCACCATGCGCAGACCCAGGTGCACCGGTTTCTGAACTGCATCGGCGGCTACACCTTCTCGACCAACACCTACAGCCACGCGGCGGTCGACGTGCTGGCGCCCCATGTGGTGGGGCGGCTGAGATCGTTGCTGTTGGACCGGGCGACCTCGTGGAACTCGATCGTCGAGCATACGGGGCTGATGGTCCTTTTCGGCGGGCTGCCGGTGAAGAATGCTCAGGTCACCTCGGGCGGGGTCGGACGGCATACCATGCCGGGCGCCTTGAAGGCCGCCAAGGAACGGGGCTGCGAGTTCGTCTCGGTCTCGCCGATCCGCTCGGACACGAGCCCCGAGATCGAGGCGGAGTGGCTGGCACCCCGGCCAAATACCGACACGGCGATCATGCTGGGCCTGGCCCATACCTTGGTGGCCGAAAACCTGCACGACCGGGAGTTCCTGGACCGCTACACGACCGGATTCGAGCGGTTCCTCCCCCATCTGATGGGCGAGACCGACGGCCAGCCGAAGGACGCGGAATGGGCGGCGGCGATCTCCGGCCTCGACGCGGATACCCTGCGGGCGCTGGCCCGGCGCATGGCAGCGGCGCGCACCATGATCTCGGTCGCCTGGTCGATCCAGCGCGCCGATCACGGCGAGATGCCTTGCTGGATGGCGATCACGCTGGCGGCGATGCTGGGCCAGATCGGCCTGCCCGGCGGCGGCTTTGGCATCGGCTACGGGTCCGAGAACGGGATCGGCAATCCGGTGCGTCTGTTTAGGTTCCCGGCGATGCCCCAGGGCAGGAATCCGGTCGCGACGTCGATCCCGGTAGCGCGGATCTCGGACGCGCTGCTGCATCCAGGGGAACCCTATGATTTTAATGGGGAAAAGCGGACATACCCGGATCTGCGCGCGGTATATTGGTCCGGCGGCAATCCTTTCCATCATCATCAGGACCTGAACCGGCTGGTGCGCGCGATCAGGCGTCCAGAGACCGTGATCATCAACGACATCTGGTGGACCCAGATGGCGCGGCACGCGGACATTGTCTTCCCCTCGACCATGCAGATCGAGCGCGAGGACATCTCGATGACCCATTGGGAGCCGCTGATCGTCGCCATGCGCCAGGCGGTCGAGCCCTTTGCCGAGACGCGCGACGACTACGCGATCTTCTCCGGCCTCGCCGAGCGCATGGGCGTGGCCGACGTGTTTACCGAAGGGCGTGACCCCGAGGATTGGCTCCAGCATCTATGGGCCCAGGCGCGCCAGCGCGCGGGCGAGGCCGGGTTCGAATTGCCGAGCCTCGAGGAGCTGCGTGAGCGCGAAACGATTTCCTTGCCCCCGGCCGAGCGCGAGGCGGTTCTGATGGAGGAGTTCCGCGGCGATCCGGACGGTCAGCCGCTGGCAACGCCGAGCGGGAAGATCGAGATCTTCTCGGACCGCATCGCCGGCTTCGGCTACGGCGACAACCCGGGCCATCCGGCTTGGGTCGAGCCTTATGAATGGCTAGGCGGACCGGCGGCGCGGACCTATCCCCTGCACCTGATCACCAACCAGCCGCGCACGCGGCTGCACAGCCAGTTCGATCCGGGCCGGGTCAGTCAGGCGAGCAAGATCCAGGGCCGTGAGCCGATGGTCATGCATCCAGAGGACGCCGCCCTACGCGGGATCGCCGAGGGCGACGTGGTCCGGGTCTTCAATGCCCGTGGCGCCTGCCTGGCGGGCGTGATCCTGTCGGATGCCGTGATGCAAGGGGTGGTCCAGCTCTCAACCGGGGCCTGGTACGACCCAGAGGATCCGGGCGTGGAGGGCAGCCTCTGCAAGCATGGCAATCCGAACGTGCTGACCCGCGATGTGGGCACTTCGCGGATCGGCCAGGGGCCTTCGGCCCAGACGACGCTGGTCGAGGTCGAGCGCTACGAGGGCACGCCGCCGCCGGTTACTGCCTTCGACCCGCCGGTGATCGAGGAGCGGTAGGTCCGCCCGCCAACCCTCGCTTCCCTACGAGCCAATTTTTTCGTGCACCACGCGTTGCGGCGATTTTGCGCTATCCCTGCGCGGGTGTAGAGTGGGAGAGCGTGAGTCTGAGCACGCGCCCCTTGGATTTTTGACAGAAGGGGAAACCTCATGACCGTCATCGCCATGACCCGCGAAATGGGCACCCGCGGCAAGGATATCGCCACGGGGGTTGCGGAAACCCTTGGCCTAGAGGTCGTCCACCACGAACTGGTCGAGCAGCACGTCGCCGAGCGCATGGACCTGAGCGAAAATGCCGTTCACCGGTTCCTTGAAGGCGAAGCCTCGCTTTGGGAGCGCTGGAAGATCGATTCCCGGCGGCTCTCGCAATTCACCTCGCAAGAGATCCTGGAACGCGCGATCAAAGGCAATGTGATCATTCGCGGCTGGGGCGCCGCGCAACTGCTGCGCTCGATACCTCATCTGATCTGCGTCCGGGTCTGCGCGCCAATGCGCTACCGGACAGCGGAGATGATGGGCCGTCTTGGGGTCGATGACGAATTCGTCGCCCGGCGCGAGATCGAACGCAGCGACGCGGCCCATGCAAGGGTGATCGAGGCGCGCTTCAACCGGGATTGGAGGAATCCCACCGGCTACGACATGGTGATCAATACGGGCTTCGTCTCGATCAGCTTCGGCATTCACATGCTGTGCGAGTATGCGCAGTCGATTGACGCCGAGGATGTCGGCGAAATGGCGGCGTCGCTCAAGGACAAGCTTCTGGAAGAGCGTGTGCGCACCATCGCCGAGACGGCCCGCGACATAGCGACCGTGGGCGGTGATCTGGAGGTTTCGGTCTCGGACGGCGCGGTGACGCTCAGCGGAATGGTCGAGAATACATCCGGTCTCTCCGCGCTGACTCAGAAGATCGAGGACCTCGACGGCGTGAAATCCGTGACCATGGAAATCGGGACCCTCCCTGCAAGTTTCGCCGCATATGGTCCCTGACCCCCGGGACTTCCGGCCCGCGAATCGCCGGAATGAGAGATAGAATTCGCACCTACGGCCCGAAGAGGCCACGACGCACCGTCCATGGTGCGTGAAGTGGAGGAAAAAGATCATGCAACCGAGACGGTTACTCATCGCCATGACGGCGGTCGCGGCTCTGTCCACTCCGGCATATGCGGACTTCACCCTGACGATCCTGCACACCAACGACTTTCACAGCCGGATTGAGCCGGTGAACAAGTACAACAGCGCCTGCGGGTCCGAGGACGCCGCCGAGAACAAGTGCTTCGGGGGTTCGGCCCGGCTGATTACCGCGATCCGCGAGCGCCGCGCCGCGGCCGAGCACTCGATCCTGGTCGATGGCGGCGATCAGTTCCAGGGCTCGCTGTTCTACACCCAATACCAAGGCCAGGCCGAGGCCGAGATGATGAACGCGCTCGGCTATGACGCGATGACCGTCGGCAACCACGAATTCGATGACGGTCCGAACGTGCTGCGCGCCTTCATGGAGACGATCGAGTTCCCGATCCTTCTAGCTAACGCGGATGTCTCGGCCGAGCCGGAATTGGCGGGTGTGCTGATGCCCTCGACCGTGATCGAGGTGGGCGGCGAGAAGATCGGACTGATCGGACTGACGCCCGAGGACACGGACGAGCTGGCCAAGCCCGGGCCGAATGTCGCATTTTCGAACCCGGCCGAGGCGCTGACGCGAGAGGTCGCCGCGCTGACCGAGGCGGGCATCGACAAGATCGTGGTACTCAGCCATTCCGGCTATTCTGTCGACCTGGACGTTGCCTCGCAGGTTGCGGGCGTCGATATCATCGTCGGCGGGCACACCAACACCTATCTCTCGAATTCCTACGAGAAAGCGGATGGTCCCTATCCCACTTGGGTCGAGGGACCGGACGGCAACCGGGTACCGGTGGTCCAGGCTTACGCCTTCGGGCGGCTATTGGGCGAACTGACCGTGACCTGGGACGACAACGGCGCCGTGACCGCCGCGGCCGGCGAGCCGATCGTGATGGATGCAAGCTTCGCCGAGGACAACGCGGTGAAATCGCGGATTGCTGAACTGGCCAAGCCTTTGGACGAGATACGCAAAAAGGTGGTGGCCGACGCGGCCGATGCGATCGACGGCGACCGGGGCAGCTGCCGGTTGGCCGAATGCCAGATGGGCAATCTGGTCGCGGATGCGATGCTCAGCCGGGTCAAGGACCAAGGCATTCAGATCGCGATCGCCAATGGCGGCGGCCTGCGCGCCTCGATCGACGCCGGCCCGATCACCATGGGCGAGGTCCTGACAGTGCTGCCGTTCCAGAACACGCTTTCGACCTTCCAGCTGACAGGCGCGGACGTGGTCGCGGCGCTCGAGAACGGGGTCAGCCAGGTCGAGGATGTGAAAGGCCGGTTTCCACAAGTGGCCGGCATCAAATACGTCTGGACCCGCGGGGCGGCGCCGAACGAGGGCCGCATCCAGCAGGTCATGGTCCGCGAGGACGGGGCGTGGGTGCAGCTCGATCCGGACAAAGTCTACGGGGTCGTCGCCAACGACTATATCCGCGGGGGCGGCGACGGCTATGTGATCTTCGCGGAGAGCGCAATCAATCCATATGATTTCGGCCCGCCGCTTGACCAGGTGGTGGTGGAGTATCTGGTCGAATCCGGACCATACGAGCCATATCTGGACGGCCGGATCGAGGAGCGCTGAGACGCACAACACAGACCCGCGAGCGGCGCGTTTTTCCTTGGCGCGCCGCCATGCGCGCTTCTAGGCTGGGCGTGGAGCACCAGACGGAGCGAGCGCCATGGCCCCAATCCAACCCTTATCCTGCGACCGTTTGTTTCGGGCCAGCGATCCAACCGCACTTGGCTTCGAAACAACCACAGATCTTGAACCCGCCCATGGGCTCGTCGGCCAGGACCGCGCTCTGGCCGCGTTGGAGTTCGGTGTCTCAATCAAGGCGCGCGGGTTCAACATCTTTGCGCTCGGCGCCCAGGGTTCGGGCCGCCACAACGCGGTGCGCCGCTTCGTCGAGGCGCGTGCAAAAGACCAACCCGATCCGGATGACTGGGTCTACATGCACAATTTTGCCGAGCCTTACCGGCCGAAGGCGCTGCGCCTGCCCAGTGGGCTCGGGGTTAGGCTCGCCGCCGAGCTCGAGGACATGATCGTGCAGCTGAAGGGCATGCTACCGGCCATGTTCGAAGCCGGTGATTACCGCGACCGTCAGGCAGCGATCGACGCCGAATTCGAGGAGGCCCAGCAAGCCGCCTTCCGCGCGCTGGGCGAGAAAGCCGATGCTCAGAACCTGCGGATTGTCCAGACGCCGACCGGCATGATGATTGTTCCGGTGCGCGGCGGTGAGCCGATCAAACCCGAGGTGATCGAGCGTATGGCCGAGGCCGAGCGCAACGCGATCCAGGCGCGGATAAAGGAACTGGGTGAGGAACTGACCCAAACAATGCGGACGATCCCCGGCCTCGACAAAGAGCGCCGTCAGAAAATCGAGGCACTGAATCGCGAAGTCGCCGAATTGGCCGTCGGCCGGGCGATGGACGACCTGCCGGCCGAGTTCCACGAGATTCCCGATCTGGCGCAGCAACTGAACGAGATTCGGGCGGATCTGGTCGGCAATGCTCAGGTTTTCCTGGCCGAGGAGGACGGCAACAATCCACCACTCGACGTCGAAATGAACCGCTACCGGGCCAATCCGTTGTTGCGCAGCGTCAGCGAGGACGGCGGCGCGCCGGTGATCTATGCGGACGCGCCGGATGTGGGGAACCTGGTCGGCCGCATTGAGCACATTCCCCATATGGGCGCGATGCTGACCGACTTCACGCAGATCAAGCCGGGCGCCCTGCACCGCGCGAATGGCGGCTATCTTCTGGTCGATGCCGAGCGGTTGTTGACTTCGCCGATGGCGTGGCAAAGCCTGAAGCGCTGCCTTCGGGCACGCGAGATCGTGATCGCGCCACCATCCCACGGCATGTCGACCATGACGGCGGTGACGCTGGAACCGGCGCCGGTGCCACTGGACCTGAAGGTCGTATTGTTCGGCAGCCGGATGACTTTGCATCTCGTGGCGTCGCTCGACCCGGATTTCTCCGAGCTCTTCAAGGTCGCCGCGGATTTTGACGACGTCTTTCCCCGCACGCCGGAATCAGAACGGCAATTCTGTTGCCTGATCACTGGAATCTCCCGCGACGAGGCGGGCCGGCCGCTGACCGCCGGAGCGTGCTCGGCGGTGATCGAACGCGCGGCGCGCTTGGCCAGCGACGCGGAGCGAGTCACGCTTCGGGTAGGTTGGCTGGCGGATTTAATTCGCGAAGCCGACCATTGGGCGGCCGAGGCCGGCGCGAGCGCGATCGACGCCGCGCATATCACCAAGACCGTGGACGAGCAGACCCGCCGCATCGACCTTGTCCGCGAGAAGATGCAGGAGCAGATCACCCGCGAGACCGTGCTGATCGACACCGACGGGCAACAGGTGGGCCAGATCAACGGCCTCGCCGTGCTGCAAGCCGGCTATCTGGCTTTCGGCAAACCCAACCGGATCACCGCCCGGGTGCGGATGGGCACGGGCAAGGTGGTGGATATCGAGCGCGAGGTCGAGATGGGCGGGCCGCTCCATTCCAAGGGCGTGCTGATCCTCTCGGGGTTCCTGGCCGCGCGCTACGCCCAGGACGTGCCGGTCTCGCTGTCGGCCAGCCTGGTTTTCGAACAATCCTATGGCGGGGTTGACGGGGACAGTGCGTCTTCGACCGAGCTGTACGCATTGCTCTCGGCGCTGTCCGGCCTGCCGATCCGCCAGGGCTTGGCGGTGACGGGCTCGGTCAACCAGAACGGCGAGGTCCAGGCGATCGGCGGCGTCAACGAGAAGATCGAAGGCTTCTACGACATCTGCGCCGCGCGCGGCCTGACCGGCGACCAGGGCTGCCTGGTGCCGGAGGCCAACGTCAAACACCTGATGCTGCGCCAGGACGTGGTCGAGGCCTGCCGGGACGGCCGGTTCCATGTCTATTCGGTTGCCCATATCGACCAGGGGATCGAGATTTTGACCGGACATCCGGCCGGCGAGCGCGGCACCGATGGTCTGTTCCCCGAGGGCAGCGTCAACCGGCTGGTCGAGGACCGGCTGACCGGCTTTGCCGAGGCGCGCCGGCGCTTTGGCAAGGCTGGCGAGGATACGCCCACCGCCTGAAGCCAACCCGATGTTAACGATCCTGGCGCTATCCGTGTCGTGGCGAAAGCGCTGGGTGAGAGGCCGATGAGCAACGGGGAAGCGCCAGGGGCGCGGGCGGCAAGCGCGGTTCTGCGCAAGAAGCTGGGGGGTGTGCAGGCCCGCGGCTACCGCTATCCCATTCAGCGCGAGCTGTCCGCGGCATTGGAGTTCGCGGCGGCCAAGGGGACCACGGATGTCCTGAAGACGTCCGCGGACGCGATTGTCGCCAAGTCGCGGGTCGGTCGGCTCGAGATGCTGACCAGTTCGCTTCCCTCGCCAGGTTTGCTCGCCGGATTGGCCTTTGCCGGCGGCACCGCGATTTTCGCGCTCGACCTGGCCCTGACCGGCCATCTGGTCGATATCCGCACCGGCGGCGACCCGGAATCGGGCGACGCGCCGGTCCCCAGAACGCCGACCGCTATCGATCTGGCACTATGCCGTCCGGTGATCTCGGCGATCCTGGCCGAGTTCGACAAGGGTTTGGCCGAGTTGACGGGCGGCCCGGCACTTGGCGCCTATCGCCAAGCCTGGATCGAGCAGCTTCCGGCGTCGCTGCAATTCCTGATTCCCGATCAGCCATATCTGATGTTCGACGTAACGCTCGATATCGGCGGCGAGACAGGCCGCAGCGGCACGTTCCATCTGGTTCTGCCGCTGGCCCTCATCGAACCGGTCGAGACGGTGCTGCGCCGCCGCGGCATCGCCCCTGCACAAGTGGATTCGCAGGATTGGAGCCGGCACATGCGCAAGGTCGTCGCCGCGACACGGATCGACCTGGCCGCGGTGATCGATCACAGCCGGATGCGGGTCGCCGAGCTGGCGCGCCTGGAAGTCGGCGCGTTCTTCGCACTGCCTGGGCGCACGCTGGACGATGTGATGCTCGAGCTCAGGGTCGACGGCCAGGCATGCCGGATCGGCCGCGGACGGCTCGGCGCCTTCGGGCGCCACAAGGCCGTAAAGCTGACCGAGCCGCCGGATATCGCGCTGATCGAGCCCCTTGGCGCGGCTTTGACCGATGAAAACCGCCCCGATTCCACGCATGTGGGCGCGCCGGCCGGTCCACTGGATCCACCCCAGTAGCGGGCATGATCGGCGCCCGCCAGGGTCACGGTCGCTGGCTGGAAATGGCCGCACGCCGCAGATTCGCGGAATCCTGGCGAAACAATTCAGGGGTGAGCGGCCCATCTCGGGCGCAATCGAAAACTGTTCCCGCACAACCGCAAGCGACGGACCAAGGTGCCGGATGGCCGGATTCGACCAAATTTCCGCCCTAAACATTGCAGGGATGAACGATTTCTGTGATGATTAGACGCAGGTGGCATCTGCCAAAAACAGCTCGCCGCCAAGCACGATACGGACGCACACACTGGGACACAGAAATGCGCCGGAGGTCTCGGGTTTAGACCTCCGGCGTATTTGCGTCTTGCGCGTCCCGCATCTAACTCCGCCGCGTCCTGATAGGCCTCGATCGGCGGGCAGGTGCAGACCAGGTTGCGGTTTCCATAGACATTTTCGACCCGGAGGGCGCCCGGCGGGAAGCAGGCCTGCTCGCGGGTATAGGCCCGGGTCCATTCGCCGATCAGGTCCTCGACCGTTTTCGGCGCGTGGCGCAGCGGGCTTTCCGCGACATGCTGATGTTATATGAATGACTGAGATGCGGGACATTTCAGACATTTGCACGGCCCGCAGCTAAGGTCTGATTTCGACCCACAGCGAAAAAATTGGGATCTAATCGGGAAGCCCGGCGGTTCTAAGGGCAGCGCGGCGCCGCTCCTGCTGGGCCGGATCGCGAAGCGGCAAGCCGCGCAAATAGGCCCCCGCCGAGAACTTGGGGTCGATGCGAAGAATATTCCTGACGGCCTCGCGCGCTTCCGAAATCTCGCCAGCCTCGGCGTGGACCATTGCCAGCACGACATAGGGATGGGCCAAAAGGGGATCGGCTTCAATCGTCGACCGAGCCGCCGCGATCGCTTCCTCGCCCTCACCCAACATCCACCGGCAACGGGCCAGCATCAGTAGGTACCAGGGCGGGTATCGTGGGCAGAGCCGCATGGCAAGCTCGGTCTGCTTGACCGCCTCCTCGGCCTTGCCGCAGGCATAAAGCGTGATCGCCGCGAGCGCGATCGCGTAGGCGTCGCTATGTGCCAGGCGCAGGGCCTTCTCCGCCACGGCCAAGGCGCCATCGAAATCCCGCAATGTCGTCATGATGACGCTGCGCATCGCCAGATTGCTCGCGTCCTCGGGGTCAATCGCCAAAGCGCGGTCGCTGGCCTCGATTGATAGCTCGAACGAGCGCTCGGGTGACGCGCTCCAGCCTTCGTTGCGCGCCTCTTTCCAATACGCTTCGGCGAGCGCGCCCCAGGCCATCGCGTAGTTTTCGTCCAGCCGCGCGGCCCGCTCGAGAAGGGCGCGGCCCTTCTGGACGGTGTCCTTGTGGTGTTCGTGGACCAGATCCCGTCCCTCGAAGGTAAGCTGCCAGGCATCGGTGTTCCGCGTGCCCTGGGCGGCAAGCCGGGCGTGCTCACCTGCCGTCAGCTCGACCTGCAGGGCCGAGACGATTTCCTTGGTCACATCGTCCTGCAGGGCCAGGATGTCTCTTGCCTCGTGGTCATAGCGCTGGGCCCAAAGGTGCCGACCCGTCGAGGCCTCGATCAGCTGCGCCGTTACGCGCAAACGCTGGCCGGCGCTGCGGACACTGCCTTCCAGCACATACTGGACGCCCTGTTCGCGGCCGACCTGACGGATATCGACGGCCCGGTCCTTGTAGACCAGCGTGGAATTGCGCGCGATGACGAACAGCCCGGAAACCTTGGAGAGGGTCGTGATGATCTCCTCGGTGATGCCGTCCGCAAAGTAGTCCTGCTCCCGGTCGCCGGAAAGATTGGCGAAGGGCAGAACCGCGACCGAGGGTTTATCGGGCAGCGCAAGGCCATCGCTTCCGGGCAACGGCAGCGCGCGCGCCTCGGCACCTATTCCCAAACGATAGGCGCGCACGGGCTTTGCGATGTTCTTGATCGCCTGTGGGCCAATATCCTCGAAGTGCGCCTCGATCTTGCCATCGATGGCATCGAACGCGCCACCGGAGACGCAGACGCCACCCGGTTCGGCCAGGCCCTCCAGGCGGGCGGCCACGTTGACGCCGTCGCCAAAGATGTCGCCGCCCTCGACGATGATGTCGCCCAGATTTACGCCGATGCGCAATAAGATCCGGTTGTTCTCGACCAAGTTGGGCTCGCGGCCGGGCATCGCGCGCTGAATGTCGATTGCGCATTCGACGGCCTCGACGACGCTGGGAAACTCGGCGAGCAGCCCGTCGCCCATGAGCTTCACGACGCGCCCCTTTCGGGTCGTGATCGCCGGCTTGACGATGTCTTTGTGCAGGGACTTCAGACGCTCCAGCGTTCCCGCCTCGTCTTGCCCCATGAGGCGCGAATATCCGACCACATCCGCGGCCAGAATGGCGGCCAGTCTGCGTTCCAAGCGCAATCTCCTTCGCCTGGAAGCCTAACGGCCAGGGAACCGGTAATCCACACCGTTTGCAGCGCCTTGGAATGACTGGATGTGACACCGCGTGGCCCTTAACGGAAACCGGCTCTGGCATCCGCTAAGGGCTTACATCCGTCGTGTCGCATGCCGGGCGATGGTGGGGGATGTGGTCGACATCCCCGACGCCCACGCAATCGCGCCCTATTCCGCCGCGTCCTGATAGGCCTCGATCGGCGGACAGGTGCAGACCAGGTTGCGGTCTCCATAGACATTGTCGACCCGGTTGACCGGTGGCCAATACTTGTCGACGCGGAAGGCGCCGGGCGGGAAGCAGGCCTGCTCGCGTGTATAGGCCCGGGTCCATTCGCCGATCAGATCCTCGACCGTATGCGGCGCGTGGCGCAGAGGGCTTTCCTCGATGGTAAGATCGCCGGCCTCGATCTGCCGGACCTCGTCGCGGATCGCGATCATGGCGTCGCAGAACCGGTCGAGCTCGGCCTTGGTCTCCGACTCGGTCGGCTCGATCATCAGGGTTCCCGCCACCGGCCAGCTCATGGTCGGCGCGTGGAAGCCGCAATCGATCAGCCGCTTGGCAATATCGTCGACGGTGACCCCGGCGCTGTCCTTGAAAGGGCGTGTGTCGATGATGCATTCATGGGCGACCCGTCCGCCCGGGCCCTTGTAGAGCACGTCGTAGTGCCCCTCGAGCCGCTTGGCGATGTAGTTGGCGTTCAGGATCGCCACCCGGGTCGCCTGGGTCAGGCCAGCCCCGCCCATCATCAGGCAATAGCTCCACGAGATCGGCAGGATCGAGGCCGAGCCCCAGGGCGCGGCGGAAACCGGGCCCTCGGTCAGGGTCTCTCCGGTCCCGGCATCCGCCAGCGGCACGACCGGGTGGCCGGGCAGATACGGCGCCAAATGGGCACGCACGCCGATCGGCCCCATGCCCGGGCCCCCGCCCCCATGGGGGATGCAGAAGGTCTTGTGCAGATTCAGGTGGCTGACATCACCGCCGATCTTGCCCGGCTCGGCCAACCCGACCATCGCGTTCATGTTGGCGCCGTCGATATAGACCTGCCCGCCATTGTCGTGGACGATCTGGCAGACCTCGCGCACGGTCTCCTCGAACACCCCGTGGGTCGATGGATAGGTGATCATGCAGGCGGCCAGGCTGTCACGATGCGCCTCGGCCTTTTCGCGCAGGTCCGCGACGTCGATATCCCCGTTCTCGCTGGTCGCGGTTACCACAACCTTCATCCCTGCCATCTGGGCCGAGGCCGGGTTGGTGCCATGGGCCGAGGAGGGGATCAGGCAGATTTCGCGATGCCCCTCGCCGTGGGCGCGGTGATAGGCGCGGATGGTCAAGAGCCCCGCATACTCGCCTTGAGCGCCGGAATTGGGTTGCATCGACAGCGCGTCATAGCCAGTGAGTTCGCAAAGTTTGGCGCTTAGGTCGTCGATCAGCTCGCAATAGCCCTCGGCTTGCCCGCGCGGCACGAAGGGATGGATCTCGGCAAATTCCGGCCAGGTGATCGGCAGCATCTCGGCGGTGGCGTTGAGCTTCATGGTGCACGAGCCGAGCGGGATCATCGCCCGGTCCAGCGCCAGGTCGCGGTCCGCCAGCCGCCGCATGTAGCGGGTCATTTCCGATTCCGCCCGGTTCATGTGGAAGACCGGATGGGCGAGGTATTCGGACTGGCGAATCAGCGCCTTAGGCAGCCGGTATTCCGGGAAATCGGTATTGTACTGGCGATTGAAACCGCCGAAGGCCCGGTAGACCTGCTTGACCGTGCCAGGGCGGGTACGCTCGTCGACGGTGATCGCGACCTTGTGCTCACCCACCGCGCGCAGGTTGATGCCGTTATCGACCGCGTTCTTCAGGATCAGCCCCTGATAGGGCCCGACTTCGACGGTGATCGTGTCGAAGCATTCCTTCGGCCCGACCTCGAAGCCCATCGACTCGAGCCCGTCGCTGATCCGCGCAGCCTTGCGGTGGACCCGCTCGGCGATCGCTTTCAAGCCCCGCGGCCCATGGAAGACCGCATACATCGAGGCGATGACCGCCAGCAGCACCTGCGCGGTGCAGATGTTCGAGGTCGCCTTCTCGCGCCGGATATGCTGTTCGCGGGTCTGCAGGCTCAGCCGGTAGGCCTTGTTGCCGTGCGCATCGATCGAGACGCCAACCAGGCGCCCGGGCATCGAACGCTTGTAGGCGTCCTTGGTCGCCATATAGGCCGCGTGTGGGCCGCCATAGCCCATCGGCACACCAAACCGCTGCATCGAGCCGACCGCGATGTCCGCGCCCATCTCGCCCGGGGGTTTCAACAGCGTCAGCGCCAGGGGATCGGCCGCAACCGTCGCCAGCGCGTTGGCGCCATGCAGCTTTTCAATGACGTCCGAGAAGTCGTGGAAATCGCCATTGACGCCCGGATACTGGAACAGCGCCCCAAAGACCTGTTCAGGAACCAGATCGGTGAGCGGGTCGCCGACGATCACCTCCCATCCCATCGGCTCGGCGCGGGTCTGGATCACGGCGATCGTCTGGGGCAGTGCGTCCTTGTCGACGAAGAACGCGTTGGCCTTCGATTTGGCCACCCGCTGGCACATCGCCATGGCTTCCGCCGCCGCTGTCGCCTCGTCCAACAGCGAGGCATTGGCGATCTCGAGTCCGGTGAGGTCACTGACCAGGGTCTGGAAGTTCAGTACCGCCTCGAGCCGGCCCTGGCTGATCTCGGGCTGATAGGGGGTGTAAGCCGTGTACCAGGCCGGGTTCTCGAGAATGTTGCGCTGGATCGCCGGCGGCATGATGGTGCCGTGATAGCCAAGCCCGATCAACGATGTCAGAACCTCGTTCTTGGCCGCCGTTTCGCGCATCCTGTCCAGCGCGCCGCGCTCGGAAAGCGGAGCGCCAAAATCCAGCGCGGACTCGCTGCGAATGCCTTCGGGGACCGTCTCGGCAACCAGCGAATCCAGATCGCTGATGCCCAAAACCCCAAGCATTTCGTCCATCTCGTCGGGCGACGGACCGATATGACGGCGGTTCGCGAAATCGTATGGTTCGTATTTGTTGGTCTGCGCCGCTTCACCGGACTTGGTCATCGCGTTGGCTCCGTTTGTTGGGTCCGCCTCCCTCGGCTACCATCGGTGGTTGAGCGGGGGAGTGGGAGGTGGTCCGAAAACCTATCCTACCATCGCCTTGTAGGCATCCTCGTCCATCAGCCCCTCCGCCGCCGAGGCGTCCGCCAGCTTTATCTTGAAGAACCAGCCCTCGCCGGTGGGGTCGGAGTTGACGATCGCCGGGTCGTCGACGATCGCGTCGTTAATCTCGGTGATCTCGCCGGCAAGCGGGGCGTAGACGTCCGACGCCGCCTTGACCGATTCCAGCGTCGCCGCCGTGTCGCCCTCGCCGAACTCGGCGCCGACCTCGGGCAGTTCGACGAAGACCAGGTCGCCGAGTTGCTCGGTTGCATGCCCGGTGATGCCGACGGTGGCAATCCCGTTCTCGATATTGAGCCATTCGTGGTCATCGGTGAATTTCAACATGTGTCTCTCCCTCGTTGTCGTTTCTCAGTTCCGTTTGTAGCCCGGCGTGATGAACGGCATGTCGGCCACCTGGACGGCCAAGCGCTTGCCACGCACTTCGGCAAAAAGCGGCGTCCCAGTCGCCGCGTGCGTGGCCGCCACATAACCCATGGCCATCGGGCCGCCCAGGCTGGGACCGAAGGCGCCGGAGGTGACGGATCCAATGGGCGCGCCACCGTCCTCGTCGGCGAAAAGCTCGGCCCCGCCACGGACGGGTGCCCGGCCTTCGGGCAGGATGCCGACGCGCTTTCGCGCGGGTCCCTCGGCCAGTTCGCGTAGGATGCGCTCGGCGCCCGGGAAGCCGCCCTCGCGGGCACCGCCCGTGCGGCGCGCCTTCTGGATCGCCCAGGTCAGTGAGGCCTCGACCGGTGAGGTGGCCGGATCGAGGTCCGCACCGTAGAGGCATAGCCCTGCCTCCAACCGCAGGCTGTCGCGCGCGCCGAGCCCGATCGGCTCGACCGCCTCGTGCTCTAGCAGGGCGCGCGCCAGGCCGGCGGCGGCGCCTTCGGGGACTGAAATCTCGTAGCCGTCCTCGCCGGAATAACCGGAGCGCGAGACCACGCAGTCGACTCCGTTCACGTTCAGCGTCGACACGTCCATGAACCGCATTGCCGCGCAGCCGGGCGCAAGCGCCGCCAGGGCGGCCTCCGCCTTCGGGCCCTGCAGCGCCAAAAGCGCGCGGCCATCGAGCCATTCCACTTCGCAGGCATCTGAGAGATGGGTCTGCATATGGGCGAAGTCGACCTCCTTGCAGGCGGCGTTGACCACGACGAAAAGGTGATCGGCCCGGTTGGCGACCATCAGGTCGTCCTCGATCCCGCCTGCCCGGTTGGTGAATAGCGCATATCGCTGGCGGCCCTCGGCCAGGCCCAGGATATCAACCGGCACCAAGCGCTCCAACGCGAGGGCGGCATCGGCGATATCGCCGGATCTCGGGCGCAGCGCGACCTGGCCCATATGGCTGACATCGAAGAGCCCGGCCTGATCCCGCGTGTGCAAATGCTCTTTCAGAATCCCCAACCCGTATTGCAGCGGCATGTCGTAGCCGGCAAACGGCGTCATCCGAGCGCCGAGCTCCAGATGCAATCCGTGTAACGGGGTCTTCAGAACTTCTGTCTCGGACATGTCGAACCCTCCCAAAGCCTGCCGGGAAGTCCGCGTGGAGACCTGGACCGGCGCACGTCGTTTCCGCGGCGGCAATGGCCGCGAAGGACTGCGCCCCCTCTGTCCTTTCGCCTGAGAAAGTTATCCCGTCGGCGGGTGCTGCCGCACCTCTCTCCAGAGTGTCTTCAGCCGGCTGGTCCTTTTGCCTGAGAGATTCCGGGGCGGTTACTCCTTCGGCGCCCTTCGCCGGTGCGGCAAGGGTCTCTCCCAACTGGCTTTCTGGACCGTAGGCGGGTGCGCGGTCTATGGCAAGGCCTGCGGCAATGCGCTCGCGCCAATGTGTGGCGCCCGCCGCGTGGAGGCCGTATATTGTGCGGTGCAGCATTCCAGAATCAGGAGGTGAACGATGGGCAAGTCCATTCTGTTCGTCCAGCAGAAGGGGGGCGCCGGCAAGACCATGTTGCTGACCCAGCTCGCGGTTGAGCGCGCCCAGAAGGGCGCGGCGGTGACGCTGATCGACCTCGACGCGCAGCGTTCGACAACCGCCTGGTTCGGCGAGCGTGGCCAGCGCGCGGGGGCGGTCAGCGGGATCGAATTGATCGAGAGCGCCGATTGGCGGGCGTCCTCCGACATCCGCGAGGCAGCGCGCAAGTCCGATTGGGTTTTCATCGACGCGCCCGGCTCGGCGGACGATCTGGGCAAGGGAGCAATGCGGGCGGCGGATTTCGCGCTCATACCCTGTCAGCCCGCCATGGCCGATGTCTGGGCGAGCAAGGCGACGCTGGAGATGGCGGCGGGCCAGAAGCTGCCCCATGCCGTGGTCTTCAACCGTGTGCCACCGCGCGGCCGGGCCGCCGAGGCCGCCATGCAGTCCCTAAGCGAGACCGGCGCCAAGATGCTGAAACCCCGGATCGGTCAGCGTGCCGCCTTCGCCGACGCCTTCATGATGGGGGCCGGCGTGACCGAAACCGCGCGCGCATCGAAGGCCGCGGACGAGATCAGGGCGTTGGCCAAGGCTTTGACTCGCGCGGCTTAGACCAAAATTGTTTCAGACTGAATCAGTCTGAAAAAGGAATTTGGTCCAGGTTCATATGTTTGAGCAAAATCCTAGGATCAGACTGGTTCAGTCTGATCCGGTTTTGCTCTAGGCGCGGGTTCGGACCGGGAGCCGCCGACACCTGATTCCGGCCAGGACGCGGAACCTGCCGTGGTGGCGTGATCGTCATCCGGTGCGCGGCGCGCGCGGCCGGACGAGGCGAGAGCGTTCAGATACTCCGCAAGCGTCGCTTCCGCCGCGCCTGCCAGCGAGTGCCTTTCGGCGGCTTGGCGCGCGGCATCGCACATCCTTACGAGCGCTTCGGGGCCAAGCGAACAGGCCTTCCGCATGGCGTCGAAAACGCCTGTACCGTTCCGCGCATCGTAGAAAATGGCCGCCGCGTCATCCACATACGCCTCCAGATCCCCAATGCGGGGCACGATGATCGGGCGCGCCGCGGTGAGGGACATGAGCAAGGCGCCAGATGTCAGCACGTCCTGATAGGGCAGCACGATGAAATCCGCCCGGCAAAGCTCACCGTTCAACTCGGCGTCGTCCAGATATTCCGGCCTGACGGTCACCTTCGGCGAGGCCCGCGCGATATCGACCAGCCGCGCGGTTTCGTCTCCATCGACCGACGCTCCGCAAATCGTCAGCTCGGCATTGAGGTCGCTCTCCGCGAAGGCCTCGGCCAGATCGCCGAACCCCTTGTAGGCGCGGATTTGACCCCAGGCCAGAAAGCGCCTGGGCGCGACCTCATCGCGCGGCGGGCACGGCTGGATGATCCCCGCGTAGTTGCCATGCTTTACGGTGGCGATCTTGGCCGCTTTGACGCGAAAGTGTTCAGTAGCGACCCGCGCACCGGCCGGGCCTTGGACGATCACCCGATTGGCCATGGCCCCGGCCGTAACGGCATGGAGCCAATCGCTGAGAGGGCCGCCGGCCTCATGCGCCTTCGAGTTGTGCACCGTCCAAACAATCCCGATGCCCCGAAGCCTGGCCGCGCACAGGGCGAGCGCAAAGAGGCAGTATCGCGCCGCCGTCTCGACGCGCCCCGCCTCCCTGGGCACGTGCGTCCAATGCAGATGGAGGACATCCATTCTGCGCCCAAGAATTTGGAAATTCAGATCCACCAACGATCTGGCATAAGCCATCGTCAAACCCAGATCCTCAAGCTGGTCCGCCATCAGGTCCTGATAGGGATTCGCCGGGAAATGCGGATACTGGGTTACGCGTAGGCTTGCCATCGCGTCTGCCTCTCTCCTGCTGCTCATTCTACGCATTGGCAGATGGTTTCGGTCGCCCGGCCGGTTCGGGATCTCCGCTCGGGCGGCACCTTGACGGACTTTCTCAACGGAATTCAGGCATCAATTCGGTGCGTGATCAACTAATCACAGCGGTTCAAGATAATATTCCTGCCGATTCGTCGATAATGTTGCCCTAGTCACGCGTCATTCGTTTCATATTTGCATTTTCGAATGATCAATGGCAGGGCACCGTGATATCATTAGCGCTGGCTTTCATTTCCACGCTGGTTTCGTTATTCTGTGTTTACTTGGTAGTTTCCGCATCACCCACGGAAGGGCATATGTTAGAAATCGACTTTGAACGTCTGGCCGCTGTATCGATTTGTTTCTTCGCGGCTTGGCCGCTCGTGCGGCGTCTTTTTCAGCGCAAGGTATGGAAGAACGGATCGCGCAAGGCGGCGTTGGCGTCTCTGCTGCTTCTGGCCTATGCCACGTTGATCGTGGCCACCGCAGTTTACGCGCCGATGGCGTTGTGGGCACTCGCGCTGGCCGCCCTGATAGGGATCAGCCTCTACTTCTGGGTCACTCGCGACAATTTTGGCCGGCGGCGGGGATTGCCGCCAGGATCACTGGCACCGGCATCCCCGGCTAAGGCCTCAGATCAGGCCTCTTTGCTGAAGCAGTTCCGCAAGCACGGACCGGTCTTCAAGGTCTTGGCGCGGTATCAGCCGGCCGCGTGTGTTGTCGGGCATTCGGCGGCGACGGAGCTGCTGACATCAAACGCGGACAAGCTGGCGGCGGTGCCTGCCGCCTATAACAAGCACATTCCGAAGGGATTTCTGCGCTATATGCGCGGCGCCGATCACGCTGCTTGTCGCAGGAAATTTCAATCGGCCTTGCCGCCAAGCCTGGTTCAAGCGAACGAGGCTGACCTGCGGGCGCTGCTGCGCGAGAGATTTGCAAGTTGGGACGGTCCCGTTGATCCGGCCGTTACCTCGGCTTTGTTTGCCATGATGGTCAGGCTGTTCCTGGGCATCATGCCCGATGACCCTCGGGCCGCCAAGCTGCGCGCGGCCTACGGAAACATCGCCATCACCGACAAGGTCCATGCGGGCGGCGACCGCGCCGCCAATGCACTCGCCGAGGTCGAGGAGGTGCTCGCCGATTTGGCGGGCCGCCCCGCGGTGGGCGGGGGCACCGAAACGGTTCTTGGCGCCCTGTTGGCCGGGGACGCATCGGCGCTGGACGATCCGACCGTGCGCCGCAATCTGATCTACATGCTGGAGACCGCGCATCGCGACGTCTCGGGGATGATCGTCTGGGTGCTGAAGATTCTGAGCGATAACCGGCCTTGGGCCGATCAGTTGCGCGCGGAGTTGGCGGTGCCCGGACCGGCACCGGTTGACGGCAAAGGGCGGGGGCTGGCCGATCGTATCATCTTGGAAACGCTGCGCATGGAGCGCAGCGAGTATCTGTCCCGAAAGGCGGCAAGCGACGTGCAGATCGGACCGTTCAACATTCCGAAAGGCTGGCGTGTCCGGATTTGCATCCGCGAGTGGCACCGGGCCAATCCGGCCTTCGATGAGCCGGGCACATTCAACCCGGACCGGTTCCTCGACCGGACCTTCGAGCGTACGGACTATGCGCCCTTCGGCCTCGATGACCACCGTTGCCTCGGCCAGAAGATTGCCGCGGATATCGGCCGGATGTTTCTGGAAGAGCTTTTCGGCACCTACGATTTCGAGGTGATCCGCGACGGCCCGGTCGAATTCGGCGGCAGCCATTGGCAGCCAAACCGCGCGTTCCAGATCAGGCTGATCCCGGCAACCCCGGCCGAGGCTTCCATCGCGGCGCAGTGAATTGCTGCGCCCGAAGGCGCAGATAGCTCATGCGGTGGAGGCGCCGGGCTTCTCGATATCGTCCTCCAGGAAGAACCGGATATTGTCCTCGAAGCTCTCGTCGGCAACAAAGCCCAGTGCCAGTGCCTTTGCCGGGTTGAAATAGGCCCGCCAGCCCAGGACGATTTTCTGGATCGCCGCGTCGGGCTCCCACCGGATCAGCTTGACCGGTTCCTCGCCCGCGATCCTGCCCATTGCGTCGACCATGTCGCCGATCGCGTGGGTCTTGCCCGGCAGCGCGAAGCAGCGGTTCTGGCCGAAAGCGTCGCCCGGCAGCTCGGCCGCGTGGATCAGGTTCTCGATGCAGCGCCGGGGCGACAGATACCAGTGCTCGTATTCCGGACCGACCGGGCAGACCGCCTCCTGACCCTGCAGGGGTTCGCGGAAGATCGAGGACATGAAACTCGACGCCGCCAAGTTGGCCTTGCCGGGCCGGACCGAGATCGTCGGCAATCGGGGCCCACGCCCATCGAGGAAGCCGCGGCGGGAATAATCGGTCAGCAAAAGCTCGGCTGCCGCTTTCTCGGCGCCATAGGAGGTCTGCGGGTTCAGGATCGTCCAATCCTCGATCATCGCGGGGATCTCGCCCCCATAGACGGCGATCGACGAGGTGAAGACCACGATCGGGCAATTGCCGCACCGCCGGGCGGCCTCGAAGACATTGATCGAGCCGATCAGATTGACCGACATGCCAAGGTCGAAATTGGTCTCCGACTCGCCCGAGACGATTGCGGCGAGGTGGAAGATCACATCCGCCCCGTCCGCGAACAGTGCGTCCAGCGCCGAGCGGTCGGTGATGTCGACCTTGTGGCAAGTCACCTTGAAAGGCGCGGTCACCGCGGGCGGCTTTTTCACGTCAGCCAGCGCAAGTGTATCGATCGCCCGATCGCCGATACCCCCGCTCCCGGCCAAAGCCCGCGCCAGTTTCTGGCCCAACATGCCGCCACCGCCGGTAATCACAACACGCATAATCGGACTCCCCTGTTCTGCGGCGCGCATTGAAGCCCAGTCAGGCTGCCCCGGCAAGGCTCGTCTTTGGCCGGTTGGCGATCAGTGATTGTCCCTGGGCAATTGCCGGCCAGTGCGCTGGTAGTTGGTGGCAAACTCCAGGCAGCCACCCTCGGCAAGCTGGCCCACATGGGCGCGGTAGAATTCCTGCCAGGGGGTCTGGTTCTCGATTTTCGGGGGTGCCCAAGCCGCCTTGCGGGCCTCCCATTCCTCCTCGGGCACCAGGGCGTCCATGCGCCGGTTCGGAATGTCGAGGCGCACCATGTCGCCGGTTTGCAGAAAGGCGAGCCCGCCGCCGACCGCCGCCTCGGGCGAGGCGTTGAGGATCGACGGGCTCTCGGAGGTGCCGGACTGGCGCCCGTCGCCGACCGTCGGCAGGTGCTCGATCCCGTCGCGCAATAGCGCATCCGGGGGCTGCATGTTCACTACCTCCGCCGCGCCGGGATAGCCCACGGGGCCCACATGGCGGATGAACATGATGGTGTTCTCGTCCACGCCGAGATCCGGGTCGTTGAGACGGTCGTGGTAGTCTTCGGGCCCCTCGAAGACCACGGCCTTGGCTTCCAGCACGCCCTCGGCGCCGGGGCGCGAGAGGAACCTCTGCTGGAAATCGGGCGAGATCACCGAGGTCTTCATCAGGGCCGAGTCGAAAAGGTTGCCCGAAAGCACCATGAACCCCGCGTGCTGGCGCATCGGCGCGTCCACGGTCTTGATCACCTCGGCATCCTCGCTGCGCAGGCCGGCCAGGTTCTGGGCCACCGTATTGCCGGTCACGGTCGGGGCGTCGGCGTGCAGCAGGCCCGCCGCCAGCATCTCGCCCATCACCGCGGGCACGCCGCCGGCGCGCTGGAAGCTCTCGCCCAGATATTTACCCGCAGGCTGCATGTTGACCAGAAGCGGCAGGTCGAAGCCCTGGTCCTGCCAATCGCCGATCTTGAGATCGACCCCGGCATGGCGGGCGACCGCGGTGATATGCGGTGGTGCGTTGGTGGACCCGCCGATCGCAGTGTTGACCCGGATCACGTTCTCGAAGTTCTCGCGGGTCATGATGTCCGAGGGCTTCAGGTCCTCGGCCACCATCTCGACGATCCGCTTGCCGGTGGCATAGGCCATTTCCATGCGCGCCCGGAACGGGGCGGGGATGGCGGCGCAGCCGGGCAGGCTCATGCCCAGCGCCTCGGCCAGCGCGTTCATGGTGGACGCCGTGCCCATCGTGTTGCAATGGCCGAGCGAGGGGGCCGAGGCGCAGACCCGGCTCATGAACTCGTCATAGTCGATGGCGCCCTCGGCCAGGAGCCGCCGGCCCTCCCAGACCACCATGCCCGAGCCTGCCAGCTCGCCCTTCCACCAGCCGTCCAGCATCGGCCCGCCGCTGAGCACGATGGCAGGTAGGTCCACCGTGGCCGCGCCCATCAGCATCGCCGGCGTGGTCTTGTCGCAGCCGGTCGTCAAGACAACGCCGTCGATCGGGTAGCCTTGCAGCACCTCGACCAGGCTGAGATAGGCGAGGTTCCGGTCCAACGCAGCAGTCGGCCGCTTGCCGGTCTCCTGAATCGGGTGGACCGGGAATTCGATCGGCACGCCGCCCGCGTCGCGGATGCCCGCCCGCACCCGATCGGATAGGAACAGGTGGATCTTGTTGCATGGGGTGAGGTCGGACCCGGTCTGCGCGAGCCCGATCATCGGGCGCCCCGATTGCAGCTCCTCGCGCGTATAGCCCTGGTTCTGGTAGCGCTCGACATAAAGCGCGGTCATGCCCGGGTTGTTCGGGTTGTCGAACCATTCCTGGCTGCGCAGTTCACGATTGGCGCGGGTGTCCTTGCTCATTGTTATTCCTTATGTATTTCCATACCAGAGGTCCTGCTCACGCCGTCCCGCGATAGGGCTCGACATATTGCAGCGCCATGTCCCAGGTGTT
>JAOTXT010000058.1 GCA_029862205.1 Paracoccaceae bacterium | reverse complement strand
TCGAATTGCTCGACCCAGCGGAATGCAAGCGCCGCCACCCGCTGATCACCACCGAGAACCTGCTGGGCGCCCTGTGGGACCCGCTGGACGGGGATATCGATCCGGCGCAGCTATGCCAGGCGCTGGCCCGGCGCGCGCGCAAGGCGGGAGCCGAGGTGCACCGGAATACACCGGTCACCGGCCTTGGCCAGAATGCCGACGGCGAATGGGTGGTCGAGACGTCGGCGGGGACGATCACTTGCGAGCATGTGGTCAATGCAGGCGGCTATCGCTGCAATGAGATCGCGGCGATGATGGGTGTGGTCCTGCCCGTCGCCTCGATGGAACACCAGTATTTCCTGACCGAGCCGATCCCGGAGATCGAGGCGCTGGATTTCCGCGTGCCCCTGATCCGCTGCCCGACCGATGACTTCTACTCGCGGCAGGAGAAAACCGGCCTGCTGGTCGGCTTCTACGAGCAGGGCTGCAAGACCTGGGGGGTGGACGGGATCGACCCGAACTTCACCAACGCGCTCTGCCCAGATGACCCGGACCGGGTGTTGGATGTGCTGGAGGGGGTCTTCCGCCGCCTGCCCTGCCTGACGGAGACCGGCATCCACACCATCGTCAACGGGCCGATCACCTACACGCCGGACGGGGTTCCCCTGGTCGGGCGCATCCCGGGTAAGCGCAATGCCTGGTGCATCACCGGGCTGCGAGCCGGCGTCGGCGAGGGCGGCGGGCATGGCTGGCTTCTGGCCCAAGAGATGGTCCACGGCGAGGCCTGCTACGACACCTGGGCCTTGGACCCGCGCCGGTTCTCGGACTACGCGGACGTGAGCTACACCGCCAAGAAGGCGGTCGAGGACTATCAGAACGAGTTTCGCTTCCATCTGCCCCACGAGCACCGCCCAGCCGGCCGGCCTGCACGGCTAACGCCGCTTTACGAGACGCTGAAAGATCAAGGCGCCGAATTCGGCGTCGTCAATGGCTGGGAGCGGGCCCTGTTTTTCAAGCCCGATCCGGATTTCGTCGACGAGCCCTCGTTCCGCTTCACGCCAACCCATCAGGCCGTGGCCGCCGAGGTGCGCACGGTCAAGGAACGCGCCGGCCTGATGGAGGTCTCGGGGTTCAACCGCTATCGCATCGAAGGCCCAGGCGCCGCCGAATGGCTCGCCGGGCTTTTTTGCGGGCGGACCCCCGCGCGCACCGGCAAAGTGGGCCTTGGCTATTTCCTGACCGATAAGGGAAACGTACTGGGCGAGGCAACGCTCGCGAAATTGGGGGACGATCATTTCTGGTGGGGCTCGGCCGCGGCCGCCGAGCACCACGACTGGGATTGGCTAATGCGGACCAAGCCCGCCAGCGTCAATCTGACAAAGCTCACCAACACCCACACCATCCTTGTCGTTGCCGGACCGCGATCGCGCGCGATCCTGTCACTGGCCTGTCCGGACACCGATTGGTCCAGCGAGGGCTTCCCCTGGCTCAGCACCCGTCCCTGCCGGATCGCCGGGGCGGATATCACCGCGATGTCCGTAAGCTTCTCGGGCGAATTGGCCTGGGAAATGCACGTGGCCAACGAGGATCTGGCCAGAGTCCACGCGGAAATCGAGCAAGCGGGCGCCGGTCTCGGCATGGGCCATTTCGGCCTTTACGCCACCGAGTCAATGCGGATCGAGAAGGGTTACCGCCACTGGAAGGCGGACCTGATCTCCGAATTTGACCCGCTGGAGTCAAATCTCGGGCGTTTCCTGCGCATGGACCACGACTTCCCAGGCCGCGCGGCATTGGACGCCAAGGCGGGCCAGGCGTTGCGCCGCACCTTTGTAACGCTCGAGATCGACAACGCGACCGGCCCCGCCCATCCGGGCGGCAGCCTCTACAACGGCGGCCACGTCGTGGGCACCGTCACGTCGGCGGCATACGGCCACCGGGTCGCGAAAAACCTGGCAATGGGGTTCATTGACCCCGCTTATGGTGCTATCGGCACCGGGCTCGGCATCGACGTCGTTGACCAGCGCGCGACTGCCCGGGTGACCGATGATTGCCTCTACGACCCCCAAAACAAAAGGATGCGTGCCTGATGGCGATCACTTACCTCAAGAAGGCCGAAAAGACCGCCGCCACTGGCGAGGCGGATGTGCGCGCTACCGTGCAGGGCATACTCGACGAGATCGAGGCCGGCGGCGACGACACGGCGCGGGCCTATGCCGCCAAGTTCGACCAGTGGGAGGGCGAGATTGTTGCCCCCGCCGACCAGATCGCCGCCGCCGCCGATCAGGTGCCCCAGCGCCTGCGCGATGACATCCGGTTTGCCCATGACAACGTGCGCCGCTTCGCCGAGGCGCAGAAGGCGGCGATGCTGGACACAGAGGTCGAGATCATTCCAGGCCTGGTCGCCGGGCACCGGCACATCCCGGTCAACGCGGCCGGGGCTTATGTACCGGGCGGGCGCTATTCGCATATCGCCTCAGCGATCATGACGGTCACCACCGCCAAGGTTGCCGGGGTCGAGCACATCGCCGCCTGTTCGCCGCCGAAGCCAGATATCGGCGTGCCGCCGGCGATCCTTTACACGCTCGACCTCTGCGGGGCCGACCGGATCCTCAGCCTGGGCGGAGTGCAAGGGGTGGCGGCCATGGCCTTCGGCCTCTTCGGCTGCCCAAAGGCGGATATCCTGGTCGGCCCCGGCAACCAGTTCGTGGCCGAGGCAAAGCGTATTCTCTTCGGCCGGGTCGGCATCGACATGTTCGCGGGTCCGACCGAGTCGATGGTGATCGCCGACGCCACCGCCGACCCGCACATCGTGGCGTGGGACTTGGTTGGCCAGGCCGAGCATGGCTACAACTCGCCGGTCTGGCTGATCTCGCTCGACCGCGCGCTGGCGGAAGAGCTGGCGCGCCTGGTTCCCGACATCATCGAGACCCTGCCCGAGCCGAACCAGTCCTCGGCCCGTGACGCATGGGCGGCCTATGGCGAAATCATCTTGGCTGACACGCGCGAGGAAGCCGCGAAGGTTTCGGACGAGTATTCCTCCGAGCATCTGCAGGTGCAGGCGGCAGACCTCGACTGGTGGCTGGCGAACCTCACCAACTACGGCTCACTGTTCCTGGGCGAGGAAACGACAGTGGCGTTCGGCGACAAATGCTCGGGGCCGAACCACGTCCTGCCAACCAAACGGTCAGCCAATTACACGGGCGGGCTCTCCGTCGCGAAATACATAAAGACCGTCACCTGGCAGCGCATGACGCGCGAGGCCAACCGCGAGATCGCGCCGGCCTGCGCGCGGATTTCTCGTCTGGAAGGTATGGAAGGCCACGCCCGCACCGCGGATGTGCGGCTGGAGAAGTATTTTCCCGGCGTGAATTTCGATCTGAGCGGGGTGGAATAGATTCCCGCAACTCCACCCGAGCGCGACGTATTCCCCTCCCCCCGCTGGGGGGAGGGTTAGGGAGGGGGTGCTACCCGCACCCAGCGCGCTAGGTAAGCGCCTCACACATTCAACAGTAGATATTCCCGCTCCCACGGGCTGATCACCCGCATGAACTCCTCGAACTCGTGCTGCTTGACCGCGGCGTAGAGGCCCGAGAACCCTTTTCCCAGCACCTCACACAGGGGCGCGCAGGCCTTGAATTCCTCCACCGCTTCCAACAGGCCATAGGGCAGTTCGCGCGGGCGGTTATAGGAATCATCGCTGACCTCGGCACGCGGCTCGACCTGTTCGATCATGCCCAGATAGCCCGCGGCCAGGGAAGCGGCGATCGCCAGATAGGGATTGGCATCGGCCCCGACGACGCGGTTCTCGACGCGCCGCGCCTGCGGCTCGGAGATCGGCACGCGCAGGCCCGTCGTGCGGTTGTCGCGCCCCCAGTCTAGGTTGATCGGCGCGGTCAGGTTTGGCACCAAGCGCCGGTAGGAATTCACATACGGCGCCATCAGGCAGGCGGCGGAGCGCAGATAGGTCTGCTGGCCGCCAATGAAATGGTGGAAGGCCTCCGAGGGCGCGCCGTCCGCGTCTGAAAAGACACTCTCGCCCCCATCCCTTGTGACCACGCTTTGATGGATATGCATGGCACTGCCCGGCTGGTTTTCCATCGGCTTGGCCATGAACGTGGCGTAGCAGCCGCTGCGCAAAGCCGCCTCGCGGATCAGACGCTTAAACAGGAACACCTGATCGGCAAGGTCCAACGGATCGCCGTGATTGAGGTTGATCTCCAGCTGCGCGGCACCGGCCTCCTGGATGATCGTGTCGATATCCAACCCCAACGCGGTCGCGTAATCGTAGATATGCTCGATCACCGAGTCGTATTCATCGACTGCGGCGATCGAATAGGCCTGCGCCTTTTGCGCGGTCCGCCCGGACCGGCCAACCGGAGGCTCGAGTGGATAGTCTGGGTCGGTATTCGGTTTGGTCAGGTAGAATTCCAGTTCGGGCGCGACGATCGGGCGCCAGCCCTTCGCGGCATAGTGATCCAACACCCGGCGCAGTACCGAGCGCGGGGCAAACTCGACCAGGTTGCCCTCGCGGTCCAGCACGTCGTGGATCACTTGAACCGACCGGTCGCTGGCCCACGGCACCGCGCGGGTCGTCTCCAAGTCAGGCCGCAGCGCAAGGTCGGCATCGGTGTCATAGCCCGAGAGATCGTCCAAATCCGGATATTCGCCCGTGATTGTCAGGAAGAACAGCGAGGTTGGCAGATAGGTCGGCACCGCGCGCGTGAACTTGACGGCTGGCATCACCTTGCCGCGCCCAATCCCAGCGAAGTCCGGGGTGACGCATTCCACCTCCTCGACACGGTGATCGCGCAGCCAGGTGGCCAGCGCATCCATCGTATCCGTCGTTGGCGGGGGCGACGTATCGAGGCTTATCTCAGGATCAATGCGCCCGAGCGCGGTTGGGCGCCAGGACTGGGTGTCATCATTCATCGGAGGACTGCCTCGAACTTATCGATCTTTTCGCGTGCAAGCAGGATAGCATTGCTGCCCGGTAGGCTGGCAAGTGGGTGGCGGGATGCCGCCGTTGTTCAGTCGATCCGAACCAACCCGCGCTTGGCCAAACGCCTCGCCAGATGCGACAGATCCACGGCGATGGCAGCACGAGATCGCTCGGGGAAGCCCGCGGCGAACAGCGCGACCACCTCGTCAAAGCTGGCCGGCTCGGCGATCAGCCGCCAGAAGGCGGCAGCGGTTTCGTTCAGATTGAAGATCACCATCTCGTGGGCGTCGGTCAGAAAGGCCTGGCCGTCACGCTCGCGCCCCTCGACGCCAGAGACCCGGGCAATCCTCTTATGCGGAGCCAGCGGCGAGCATTGCCGCTCTTGATCCGATGCCGGCTGCGCCTCCACAGCCTCGGTCAAGCCGGCAAAGCAGGACTCCGCGGCCTCGCGCATTGTCGCAACGGCATCCTCGGCCCGAGTAAAGTCGAGCCGCAGGCAGACCGCGCGCCCGATCACCCCGTCGAGCGCGTCGAGGATCCGCGCCGCCGAGATCTCGCGGGCGAAATTGCGCCGGATGGTCTCGCTCAGCGCATCACCACCGCCGATCCGGGTCAGCGTGGCAGGGCCGGTCTCGGTTCGGTTCAGGCTGACGATGGCGGTGACCGGCGCTTCGGCGCCTTTTCGCGCCAACCGGTCTGATGGTGGCCGGATATAGGCATATCGCTCGCTGGACGCGACGCGGTGGCGTTCGATGAAATCGCGGGTCACGGGCGCAAGCGTCTCGGGCAGCGGCAAGCGCAGACGGATCGCCAAGCCAGGCGCGAAGGCGGTGCGCCCATCCGCGGTCATCGGAATGATGTCGTCCGAGAAGACCTGCAGCCCAGCCGCGGCGCAGGCGGTGGCGACCACGGTCTTGCCCGCCCGGTAGTGCCCCGTCAGCAGCACCAAGCCCTGACCCATGCGCACCCCGGCCGCGTGTAGACACAGCCCGTCCCGACCCGCGAGGGTGTGTGCCTTGTAGAGGCTCGCGATCAGGCTGCAGGCGGTCGAGACCGGATCGCGAAAGCGCAGCGGCTTTTCGTAAGTTTCTCCCGAACAGGTCCAACCCAGGCTTCCGCGCTCGATGTGGATGTCAGGCTCGGTTCCGTCGCCCGCGGGCTCGAGCCGCCAGCCCAGCATCACCTCGTCGAGCGTACTGAACAACGCGCCATCGTCCATGATGGCGACGCAGGGGTCCAAACCCGGAGCGGTGAAGGTTTGAGGCTGGGTCATGCCCGGCAACATAGACATGTCATCCTGAACGTAGCATTGCAGCCGGACGCGCGATGCGCCGCTGAGACGGCGCATCGCCTAGTTGTCGATCAACTCGGTGCCTCGCGGCCCAATCCAGCGGGCGCATCCACGCCGTCGCTCGCACCATCGCTGGCGCTGGCGCCGGCCAAATCGCCCTCGGTCCCCGCGCTGGCACCATCGCTGGCGCTCGCGCCGGCAAGGTCGCTTTCATCGGTGCTGGCCCCGTCGCTGGACGATGCGCTGGCGGTCTCGGCGCCGTCGACACCGCTGGCCGAGCCGCCGCTGCCTTCGGCACCGGCATCCGCACCGGACCCGCCGGAGCCGCCCGAACCGCCCGAGCCGCCAGACCCACCAGACCCGCCTTCGCCGCCTTCGCCGCCTTCACCACCGCCGCCGCCACCCGAGCCGGAAGCGGCGCGGGATTCGCTCAGCGTCAGGATATCGGGAACCAGATAGATCGCGGTCGCGCCTAACCCCAGCCTCGCCAGGGCGACACGGCGATCGAGCCGGGCCACAACCGCAGCGCGTTCTCTCTTGGTCATCGAACTACTCCAGGTTGTTTTTTTGTTTATTTACAATGGTTTGCTTAATATTCCTTAAACGGAATCAGCCCCATTGTCCAGCCTTGAGGAGAGTTCGGGACCGGTGTTTTCACCGGCGATGAGGCCGCCGCGCACCACGGTTTCGCAATGGGTGGCCAGCGCCTTGCGGTCAGAAAAATCGGCTGCTTTTACCGGCGAGTGGAAGGTGATTTCCGCCGTGCCGCCAAAGGATCGGGACATGACGGCCAAAACATGGCCGCCCAGACCCATATCACCCCACCATCCGTAGAGATTTGCGGGCAGGCCCGATCCGGGCGCGGGCGCATAGCGGATCGTCACCGGCTGGATCGCCAGATCGGCTCCGTGATGATCGAGGAAGAATGCCGAAAACAGCGAGCTTTTGAACGGCAGCACCCGCAACCCGTCGGACGAGGTGCCCTCGGGGAAAAAGGTGAGCACCTGATCGGCCCCCATCCGCTCGCGCAGGATCTGCTCCTGCTGCTTTGCCTGGGTGCGGCGGCGCTCGATAAAGATCGTGCCAGTAACGATCGTGATCAATCCGACACCCGGCCAGTCGCGCACCTCGGCCTTCGAGACGAAATACATCAAGCGCACCGCGCGCAGGGTCAGAATATCGGCCCAGGAACAATGGTTCGCCACCAGCGCCCCGCCAGATATCGGCGTGCCGCGCACCACATGCCTAAGCCCAAGAAACCAAAGCCCCGCTCGCGACCAAAGCCGGGCGGTCAGAAAATGATAGGTGACCCAACGTCCAAGCAGCGGCCTCAGATACCGGCCGGTGACGAATATACCAAGGCAGATGACGGTCAATAGCATAAACGTCCCCAAACGCAGGACACCGATCATACGGCCCGCGAGCGTGGCGGGCGGCAGAACCGGTGGGCCTTCCGCGTTCCAGGTATTCATCCCTAGCCCAGAATGCGGTCAACCGCTCCGCCGCGCTGACGCAGGTAGAACTTCTGGTAGCGCTCGACCATGCGCGACGTGTCCATCAGCAAGCAGACATCGACCGTGTTGAATTCGCGGTCGATATAGGCCCCCTCGCCCACAAAACCGCCGACTCTCAAGTATGCCTTGATCAGGGCCGGAATCTGGCGCAGCGCCTCGACCCTATCGACCTCGTCCGGCGCCAGAAGATCCATCCGCGCCCGGCTCTCGGCGGTCGCGGTGACGCGCAGGTCGGGCGGGGCCAGGTGATTATAGTACAAGTAGCTCAACGCCTGAGCGAACGGCGCCGGGTCGTTGCCGTGGAAACTGGCGACGCCGAACAGTATCCCGATCTTGTGCTCGCTGACATATTGGCCCAGTCCAGCCCAAAGCAGGTGCATCCCCGCCCCGCCTCGATGCTTTGCATCGACGCATGACCGGCCCAGTTCCAGCGTCTCGCGGGGAAACGACACCAGTAGCGACAGGTCGTATTCGCCGGCCCCGTAGAAGCCGATCCCGGCCTTCGCGCGGGTGCCGGTCAACAACCGGTAAACACCGACCACACCGTGCTCGACATCCGGGTCGTCGGACTCGTTGTCGATCAGCAGCAAATGCTCGAAATAGGGGTCGAACCGATCTCGCTCGCGCCGCGCGGCGCGGTTTCTGGGGCTTGCAGTCGCGCCCATCTCCTCGACAAATACGCGATACCGCAGGCGCTGGGCGGCGGCGACATCTTCATCGGTCTCTGCCAGTCTGACCGTGAACCGGCCGGCGTCGATGCGCATGCGACCGCCCCTGTCCCTCCCCTTGGATCTGACTCTCGCGGTTGGCTGGTCAGTCCGCGGACACTATGGCTAAAGGGCTGTTAACGCAACCTCCGCAACTATGGCCTATAGTGGCGGAAAGCTCGACGAACCGGCCTGCATTTGCGGATGAAGATCCAGATATCCGAGCCCTCCAGCACGCGCCCTTGGCGCGCGCGCCGTGGGGCCCGAGGATCAAAGATCATCCAGCGTAATCAGCTCGAGAGGGATGTCTTCACCATGAAGCACGACCTTGCCAGAATGTTCGAAATTGACCGTGATCCGTGCACCGATGATCGATTGAACCTGCCCCTGCCCCCATTCGGGCCGGTGCGCATGGCGCACAATTGCGCCCACTTCAAGGAATCCGTGCGACATGGCTAATATCCTACTTATCCGCGAGAATGACAGCAACGACATCGCGTGGAGACCGACGATGAAGGATCTGGATCTGACCGGGCTGGTCAGCGCGCGGATCTGCCACGACTTGGCCAGCCCCATCGGCGCCCTGGTAAACGGGGCGGACCTGATCAGCGAATTAGAGCCCGGCACAGCGGCAGACGAATTGGCGCTGGTCGCGCAAAGCGCGCGCCGTGCGGCCGCGATCCTGAAATTCCACCGCCTCGCTTTCGGATCGACCGGCGACGCCGAGGCGCGCATGTCCCATCGCGAACTGCACAGCCGGGTCGAGCAGGTCTTGACCAGCCCGCGGGTTTCACTCGAGTGGGAACCGGCCGAGAACGGAGAGATTTCGGTCCCAGCGGCCCGCCTGGCGGCATTGATGCTGCTCACCGCCCGCGCGGCGCTCGGCCGGGGCGGTGTGCTCGCTATGATTCCGGGATCAAAACGCGATCTGTCGATGGTCGTGCGTGCCACTGGGCCGCAGATCAGGCTGACAAACGAACAGCGCCGCTATCTGGCCGGCGATTTGGATGCTGACCTACCCTCTCGCCAGGTTGAATTCGCTTTGATGGTTCCAGTGGCCCGCCACGCCGGTGCACAGGTGCGTCTGGATGTGAGCGAAACCGCACTCACGCTTGAGGCGGCGCCGGTCTGACCAGCAGGCTCAGATCGGCTCCAGCCCGTCACGATACTGCGCCAGGCGGCGCTGATAGACCTCGGCCGCGCGCCTAAGCTCGGCCGCCAGCCTGTCGTCGACCGGGCGCAGCACCTTCGCTGGCTGGCCCACCGCCATCGAGCCGTCGGGGATCTCCTTGCCCTCGGTCACCAGCGCGTTGGCGCCAATCAGGCACCCGTTGCCGATCTTGGCCCCGTTGAGAACGACCGCACCCATCCCAATCAACGAGCCGTCACCAATGGTGCAGCCATGCAGAATTGCCTTGTGCCCCACGGTCACGTCCTCGCCGATGGTCATCGGAAACCCGGGATCTGTGTGGAAAACCGCGCCGTCCTGCACGTTCGAGCCCTGCCCAATGACAATGGGCTCGTTGTCTCCCCTCAGAACCGCGTTGAACCAAATGCTGACCTCGGTGGCCAGATGAACGTTGCCAATCACCTGGGCCCCAGGCGCGATATAAACATCGCCATCCGCAGGCAATTTGGGTGCGATTCCATCCAGCGCGTAGAGGCTCATCAACTACGCTCCTCGAATTCACGGTTTAGGCTGTCCACGTGGGGCTGCAGCCATTTCTGGCGGTCCCGCCGAAGCCGCTCGGTTGAGACAATTGTTTCGATTTGGGAATAGCAGGCGTCCAGATTGTCATTTATCAGGACATAATCGTACTCCGCCCAGTGGCTGATCTCGCTTCGGGCCTTGGCCATGCGCCCCTCGATGACGTCCGGTTTATCCTGAGCGCGCGTCATCAATCGCGCCTCCAGCGCCGCGATGGACGGGGGAAGCAGAAAGACCGTTGTCACGAGCGCCCCGAGGTCGGAATTGCGGAGCTGCTGCGCCCCCTGCCAGTCGACATCGAAAAGCACGTCGCGGCCATCCCGGATCGCCGCTTCGACCGGGGCACGCGGACTGCCGTAATCGTGCCCGAACACATGGGCGTGTTCCAGCAGGTCACGTTCGGCGACCATCCGGTTAAATTCTTCTACGGAAACAAAAAAATAGTCACGACCGTTGATTTCCTTGGGCCGCGGAGGCCGGGTGGTGGCCGAGACCGACAACGTGAAGGCCGCATCGCGCTTCAGCAACCTCCGTGCCAGGGTGGTCTTGCCTGCGCCGGAAGGCGAGGAAAGCACGAACATGATCCCGCGGCGGTCGGCGGTCTGGGCGGTCATCGGCGGCGCGGGCTCCCCGGGAAATCTGATGCTCGGCGCACCATAGTCGAGGCGGTGGAACCGTCAACCGACCGACCGCGTTACCTATAGCAATCCGACCCTTGGCACGCTTCTTGCTGCGTATCGTGCGACGGGCACGGCCATGGCGGCCATCCCACGGTACTGGTAAATGAAGGGTATAAGATATGCGTGGTCATGATGGGAATGGCGGCTTTGACAATGTGGAGCATCTGGCGAGCTTTCGGGCGGTCCGTCCAGCTTCTGACCGGGGTTCCGACCGCGACGCCGACAGGGGCGACGAGATGATCCACGCCGAGATCCGCGCGCTGTACGATTACTGGGAGCGGCTTCGCGCCGGGCGGCCCTGCCCCTATCGCGCCGAGGTCGATCCGCGCGACATGGCAGGCGACGCGCGCCATCTCTTCGTGCTCGAGGATCTGGGCCAAGGAAATATCCGGTTCCGGCTGGCCGGCACAGCACATATGGATGCCTTCGGCTACGACCTGCGCGGCATGAGCGCCCGCTCGATCATGGAAGGCCGTGCCCGCGAGAGCTTCGTCGCCCTGATCAGCGAGACCCTGGCCGAGCCCGGCGTCGGCTATGCCCGGCTGACCGCGCCGGACGGCGAGAGCGTCTGGGAAATCCTGCTGCTGCCCCTGCGTGACAATTTCGGCAACGTGCAGCGCCTGCTCGGCTGCCTGCACCCGATCAGCGGCCGCGTACCCCAGCACGATGGCGAGACAGCGATGCGCTTCACCATCGAGGAAATGTCGATCCAGCCGGTCGGCGTTACCCAGGGCGAGGCGGGTGACACCCAGGCCCTGCCGGGCTTCGCCGAAGGTCAGAGCGCCTTCGAGAGCGGCCCATCGGGCCTCACCGCCATCGATGGCGGGCTAAACGGCGACCGCCCAGACGGCAAGCGCCCGCGCCTGCGCGTGATCAAGAGCGACGACACGTAAGCGGCCGCCTAAACCGAAATGGAACCCGATGCCCCGGCCTTAAGCCGGGGCATCGCAGCTCTCGAACGCTTCGCGAGGTCCCGGTCAAGCCCGGGACGTTGGCTTTCGGGCAGGCGCTGCGGCTTCAGGCACGTGCCGCGTTCGCCAGGAACCCGGTCAGATCCCCATACCCCGTGCGCCGCATTTCGAAGGCGAGCCCCAGGCGTTTCGCTGCAGCGCGGGCTTTGGCCTCAAGCGCCGGGTCATCGGTCTGAGCCAGATAGATGACCTTCTCGTAGTTCCCGAACATCATCGGCAGAATGTCCAGATGGCGGTCCAAGCCGAAACCCTTCCAGATCAGCGTATCGAACTGGCGCGCCAGAAAGTCCGTCAGGTAGAAGGCGGTGATCTCGCCGGCTTCCTCGCGCTCGGCAAATGCGTCGTTGCCGTCAAAGAAGCTGTAGCAGTGCGGGCCCTCGATCCGCTCGACCCCCTCCTCCTCGCAGACACGATCGAGCAATCCGCCGGTACCGCAATCCGCATAGACGACGAAGACCTTGGCATAGCCCTTGGCACGCGCCTCGCGCACCTTGGCCCGCACCGCGCCGGGGATCTTCTCCGGATCGTTGTGGAGCTTGGCGGGAAGGCAGGCCAATTCCAGGTGCTCCCACCCGTTCAACTGGATCACCGCCAGAATCTCGCGTGCCAGTGCCCCGCAAGCCAGCAGCATGACGCGACTCGGAGCAACGTCCGAACGAGTGCTGAACCCGGTCTCGGTCAGCGTCTCGTCGTTGGGAAGCATAGCTGCCGCCTCAGGCGCCGGCGGCCAGCTTGTTGTGCTTGCGGTCCATGTAGCTCTTGGCGGTCTCGACCGCCACGGCGGCGTCGCGGCAATATGCATCCGCACCGATCGCCTTGCCGAACTCCTCGTTCAAGGGAGCGCCGCCGACCAGAACGACATAGTCGTCACGGATGCCCTTTTCCTTCAGCGCATCGATCACAACCTTCATGTATGGCATGGTCGTGGTCAGCAGCGCCGACATGCCCAGAATGTCCGGCTGCTCGTTGTTGATCGCTTCCAGATAGTTCTCGACCGGGTTGTTGATGCCCAGATCAATCACGTCGAACCCGGCGCCCTCCATCATCATCGAGACCAAATTCTTGCCGATGTCGTGGATGTCGCCTTTGACCGTGCCGATCACCATCTTCCCAAGTTGCGGCGCGCCGGTCTCGGCCAGCAGAGGCTTCAGGATCGCCATGCCCGCTTTCATGGCGTTGGCGGCCAGCAGCACCTCGGGCACGAACAGAATGCCGTCGCGGAAGTCGATACCGACGATGCGCATGCCCTCGACCAACGCCTTGGTCAGCACGTCATAGGGTTGCCAGCCGCGCCCGAGCAGGATGTTGACACCCTCCTCGATCTCCTCGCGCAAACCGTCATACAGATCGTCGTGCATCTGCAGCACGAGTTCATCATCGTCGAGTTCGCTGAGGACGATATCGTCTTGTTCGTCGGCCATATTCGTCTGTTCCTTACATGCGCGCTGGCGATGAATCGCGCGTGAACGTTTGGCGATACTGGGTCAGATTTTATCCCGCCGATCCGTTAAAATCGTCATCCACAGGTCGCAAACCGACCGCAAGACTGGAAAAATCACGCCCGGCGGCGGCCGCGGCGTGCTCGGCGGCCCTCGGTGGCGGCGCCCTCGCCAGTGCCGTCACCGGCCGACGTGAACTCGCCGATCCGGGACCGGATCTCGTCCAAACCGGGTCGCGCCCCACGCGGGGTGGCTTCCAGCGCCGCGCGCATCGCCGCGATATGTGCCGGCAGCGAACCGCAGCAGCCACCGATCAGCCGGGCCCCGGCATCGCGGGCAAGGCAGGCGTAATCGGCCATCAGTTCGGGCGTGCCATCATAGTGAATGTGGCCGTCCACGTAGGACGGTATCCCCGCATTCGCCTTCGCGATTACCACCGCTTCGGGCGCGGCTTCGGTGATACCCATCACCGTGCGCAGCAGATCCGGCGCGCCGGTGCCGCAATTGGCACCGAAGGCCAATGGCGCGCGCGCCATCCCGCTCGCCAGGGCGGCAAAGTCATGACTGGTAACGCCCATCATCGTGCGTCCCGCCGTGTCGAAGCTCAGCGTCGAGCAAAGTGGCGCGTCATGCGCCGCCGCCGCCTCGGCCACCGCATTGAACTCCTCGACCGAGGAAATCGTCTCGGCCCAGATCACATCCGCGCCGCCCTCCATCAAGGCCGCGATCTGTTCCGAGAACGCATCGACCGCATCCGCGTGGCTCAGCGCGCCGACCGGCTCGAGGATCTCGCCCGTCGGGCCGACCGACCCAGCGACGATCACCGCCCGCCCGGCCGCATCGGCGCATTCCCGCGCGATTTCGGCCGCGGCCTTGTTCAGCTCGTGCACCCGTTTCTGCGCCTCGTGCAGCTTTAGGCGATAGCGCGAGCCACCGAAGGAATTGGTCAGGATCAGGTCCGAACCGGCTTCGATGAACCCATTGTGCAGCGCACGGATCTTATCGGGCGCGTCGACATTCCAGAGCTCCGGCGCCTCACCCGACATCAGGCCAGCGGCGAAGAGGTTGGTCCCCGTGGCACCGTCCAACAGCAGCCATTCGCGCTCGGCCAGAAGCCGCGTCAATGCATTACTCATCGTTCCGGAACTCCAACAAAACCTATACTGATCTTTTTATTCTATCAGATATTGGCCTGAAATGGCGGCAAAAAAATTGTTCCCACAGGCCTATATCTATGCCGGGTTCGCGGCCACCGCCAGGTCATTGAGCCGGCAAACCATCGCCTTCAACCCGTTGGAACGCTGCGCCGACAGATGCTGCTCCAATCCCAGGCGCCCCAACTGCGCTTGCGCGTCAATCTTGGGGACCGCCGCCACAGGCTGACCTGAATACAGCGCCCGTAGGACGGCAATCAGCCCGCGCACGATCATCGCGTCACTGTCGCCCTGGAAATGCAGACAATCCCTGCCGGCCGCGTCCTTCTCCACCTCCGGCACAAGCCAAACCTGGCTGGCGCAGCCCTCGACCTTGGCCGCGTCGGTCCTGCGCGCGTCCGGCAGCGGCGGCATCTCGCGGCCAAGCTCGATGACATAGCGGTAGCGGTCTTCCCAATCGTCGAACAGCTCGAAATTCTCGACGATTTCCTCGAATTCTTCGGACACTGCCATCCAAGCCTCCGATCGCCGGGCACTCGGCGACGCTTGATCTTTCCTGCGTGACCGGGATATGGCCACTTCTTACAACAAACTCAACCGGTAAACCGGATGCCGGGATGATCAAGGGCCGGGATAATAAGGGGAGGTGCACCGATGCGCGGAGAAAGGTACAAAATCGGCGCCAGGGTCATGGCGACGGCGGTTTTGGTCACGCTCGGCCTCGCCGGATGCGGCGGCGGCGATGACGAAGCCGAGCAGGCGGTCGAGCAAGCGACCGAGGCGGCCAGGTTCGCGCCGGTGGACAAAGTTCTGAACGTCGAGATCGGCCGCACCCGCAACGGGTTCCTGATCAACGCGACCGGACTTGCCCCCGGGCTCGGCTACGGGGCACCTGAACTGCGTGCCCGCCGCGAGGGGCGCCCGGGCCCCGACGGCTTCATCGATTACGATTTTGTCGCTCAGGCGCCGGATCCGCGGCGCAACCTGGGTCAGGGAGAGGTCGCGGCGCGGCGCATCACCGCTGGGCTTCCCGTCCAATCCGAGGCGCTGCGCGGTGCCACAGGAATCCGCGTCCACGGTCTCAGCGGCGGGGTCATGATGCAGTTCTGAGGCAGGCGGGCGCTTAGTCCACCTCGATCAGCTGCACCCCGCCCGGGCGCGCGACCAGAGCCAGCTTTCCCGCCATTAGCCGGAGGGCGTCCTCGCCGAAGGCTTCACGCCGCCAGCCTTTCAGCGCCGCCAAGTCGGGCTTGTCCTCGCCCGCGAGGACATCCAGATCCGCGCTCGAGGCGATCAGCTTCGAAGCGACGCCCAGCTCCTCGGCCCGCGCCTTCAACAGCACCCGCAGCATGTCGGCCACCGCGGCCGACCCCTGGCGGCGCCGGGGCGGTGGCGGCAGGACCGGGCGCTGGTCCGGCGGACAGGCCTCTCCCTCGGCCACGGCGCCGATGATGCCCTCGGCAGTCTCAGAGCGCCGCGCCTCGCGCTGCACCAGGCGCAGCTTGCCAAGCTCCTCCGGAGATTTCGGCCGCGCGGTGGCGATCTCCAACAGCGCGTCGTCCTTGATCACCCGCGAGCGCGGCACGTCACGGGTCTGCGCCGTCAACTCGCGCCACTTGGCCAGCGCCTTGACGACTGCCAGGTATTTCGGGCTTTGGCTGCGCGCCTTGACCCGGCGCCAGGCGTCCTCGGGCTCGACGACATAGGTCCCGGGCGCGGTCAGGATCGCCATCTCCTCGGCGACCCAATGGCCGCGGCCAGACTTGTCCAGAAGGTCTGAGAGTTCCCGATAGATCCGGCGCAGATGGGTCACATCGCCCAGCGCATAATCCAGCTGCTTGCGGCTGAGCGGCCGGCGGGACCAGTCGGTGAAACGCGAGCTCTTGTCCAACTCGGCCTTCGCGATGCGCCGGACCAGCGTCTCGTAGCCCACCTGATCGCCATAGCCGCAAACCATCGCCGCAACCTGCGTGTCGAACATCGGCGTCGGAATGATGCCACCCAGGTTGTGGAAGATCTCCACATCCTGGCGCGCGGCGTGAAAGACCTTCACCACCTTCTTGTTCGCCATCAGCTTGAACAGCGGCGCCAGGTCCATCCCCTCGGCCAGCGGATCGACGATCGCCGCGTCCTCGTCCACTTCGTCCCCCTCGGTCACTGGGCGCGCGATCTGGACCAGACAAAGTTGCGGCCAATAGGTGCGCTCGCGCATAAACTCGGTGTCGACAGTGACAAAGGGCGCCTTGGCGTAGCCGGCTGTCAGGTCGGCCAGCGCCTTGGTGGTTGTGATCACTTGCATGGATGGAGATCTAATCGCTGCTCGCCGGACTGTCGCGGATTCATTGCGCCCAGACGCAAATTTCCGCGCTTGTTCTTGGCACGATTGTGAGCCGGTCTGCGTTTACACGCAAGGGTGCATGGAAAAGATGCGGTTTTGCTGTGGACCCGCGCCGGCTCCGGTGGCAGAATCCGGCAGTCACCCAACCATGCTCGCCGCGACGGGATTGCAAGCGCCGCGCGTATAACCCTGTTGAACCGAACACCAGAGGGAAGAGGTCATGTTCAAGAAGCTCATCGTCGTCACTGTTTGCAGCAGCCTGTTGGCCGGCTGCCAGACCGTTCGCGACAATCCGAACACCGCGGGCGGTGCGGTTCTCGGCGCGCTCGGCGGCGCCGCGGTCGGCACGCTGTTCAAAGGTAGCGACCGGCGCAATGCGCTGATCGGCGCCGGCATCGGCATGTTGGCCGGCGCGGCGGTCGGCCAATACATGGACCGGCAGGAGCGCGAGCTGCGCAGCACCCTGCAGGGTACCGGCGCCGATGTCAGCCGCCAGGGCGATGCGCTTCTGGTCACCTTCCCTTCGAACATCACCTTCGCGACCGACTCGGCCGAGATCCGGCCGGGCTTCTACGGTACGCTCGATCAGGTCAGCGCCTCGCTGAACAACCATCCGCAGAGCTATATCGACGTGGTCGGCCACACCGACAGCACCGGCTCGGACAATTATAATCAGGCACTGTCCGAACGCCGTGCCAGCTCGGTCGCCAACTACTTCCGCAGCCGCGGCGTCGAGCCGGCGCGGATCGCCGCATATGGTGTGGGTGAGACCCAGCCGATCGGCTCGAACTCGACCGTATCGGGCCGCGAGCAGAACCGGCGGGTCGAGCTGCGGATCACCCCGGCGACAACCGGCTGACCCGGGCAAACCGAACCTTGCGGAAGCGCGGCGGCCTGACCGCCGCGCTTTTTTCTTGCTTGATCCAGTGACCCGCGAGCGACATATCACGGCAATGACTCGGACTGCCGTCCAAATCCGCCCGCTCTGGCTCTGGGCTGAATTTGCGGTGCTGTTCGCGGGCGTCCCGGTCGCGATGACGGTCTTTTTCGGGCTCTACCCGCTGTTCCCGGTGCTCTTCGCCTTCACCGTGCTGGCCATGGGCCTGCTGGCGGTTACGCCGGGCGGCCAGAAGGGCGAGTTCTTCCGCGGGCCGGTGCTCAGCCAATGGCGGCTGATCCTCGGCTTCACCCTGCTTAGCGCGATCCTGACCTTCACGCTGGCACTGATACTGGTGCCGGACCGGATCCTGGGCCTGCCGCGCTACCGGCCCGAGTTCTGGTTCCGGATCATGCTCCTCTACCCGATCCTCTCCGCCCTGCCGCAGGAGATCATCTACCGGGTGCTGTTCTTCCGCCGCTACGGGCACCTGTTTCCCTCGCCGCAGGTGGCGCTATGCGTCAATGCGCTGGCCTTCAGCATGGCGCATTCCTTCTACCAGAACCCCGTGGCGATCGGGCTGACGCTGCTCTCGGGCCTGGTCTTTGCCTGGGCCTATCAGCGCCATCGCTCGCTGATGCTGTGCACGGTCATGCACGCCATTGCCGGGCTGATCATGTTCGCCTCGGGCCTGGGCGTCTATTTCTATCACGGGGCCATCGGGCAAACCCCCTGATGTCCCGCCCTTGACACGAGCCGCCCAGTCCAGTCTATCCCGGCCCGGAACGGCGCGCCGTGATCCTATCATTGGGGCGCGCCGCCGATCGTTCGAGGGACCGCCATGCACGCCTATCGCAGCCATACCTGCGCCGATCTGAACGCCCAGCATGTCGGCCAGGCGGTTCGCCTCTCCGGCTGGGTCCACCGGGTGCGCGACCACGGCGGCATCCTGTTCATCGACCTGCGCGACCACTACGGCATCACCCAGGTCCTGGCCGATCCGGACAGCCCCGCCTTCGCCGAGGTCGAGAAGGTCCGGTCCGAATGGGTGATCCGGGTCGATGGCGAGGTCAAGGCCCGCGACCCAGACCTGGTAAACCCCAAGCTGGCGACCGGCGAAATCGAGGTCTTCATCCGCGAGATCGAGGTCCTGGGCGCGGCCGAGGAACTGCCCTTGCCGGTCTTCGGCGAGCTGGATTACCCGGAGGAGACGCGGCTCAAATACCGCTTCATCGACCTGCGCCGCGAAAGCCTGCACGCCAACATCATGCTGCGCAGCCAGGTGATCACGTCGATCCGCAACCGGATGATCGAGCAGGGCTTCACCGAGTTCCAGACCCCGATCCTGACCGCGTCGTCCCCTGAAGGCGCGCGCGACTTCCTGGTGCCCTCGCGGCTCCATCCGGGCAAGTTCTACGCCCTGCCCCAGGCACCCCAGCAGTTCAAGCAGCTGATCATGGTGGCGGGCTTCGACCGCTACTTCCAGATCGCGCCTTGCTTCCGCGACGAGGACCCGCGCGCCGACCGCTCGCCCGGCGAGTTCTACCAGCTCGACATGGAGATGAGCTTTGTCGAGCAGGAGGACGTCTTCCGGGCCATCGAGCCCGTCATGCGCGGCGTCTTCGAGGAATTTGGGCAGGGCCGCCCTGTGACGCCGGAATTCCCCCGCATCGCCTTCAAGCACGCGATGCTGAAATACGGCACCGACAAGCCGGACCTGCGCAACCCGATCGAGATGCAGGTGGTCTCGGAGCATTTCGCCGGATCGGGCTTCAAGATCTTCGCCTCGCTGCTGGAGAAGGAAGGCACCGAAATCCGCGCCATCCCGGCCCCCGGGGGCGGCAGCCGAAAGTTCTGCGACCGGATGAACTCGTTCGCGCAGAAGGAAGGCCTGCCCGGGATGGGGTATATTTTCTGGCGCGATGGTGACGACGGCATGGAAGCCGCCGGACCGTTGGCCAAGAACATTGGCCCTGAGCGCACTGAGGCGATCCGCCAGCAACTTGGTCTCGACAAGGGCGACGCCGCGTTCTTCCTGGGCGGCAGGCCCGAGAGCTTCCTCGATGTCGCCGCGAAGGCGCGCGACGTGATCGGCGAGGAACTGGGCCTGACCGACACGGACCGGTTCGATTTCTGCTGGATCGTCGACTACCCGATGTTCGAGTGGGACGACGAGGCCAAGAAGATCGACTTCTCCCACAACCCCTTCTCGATGCCCCAGGGGGGCCTGGAGGCACTCGAGACCCAGGACCCGCTCGAGGTTTTGGGCTGGCAATACGACATCGTCTGCAATGGGGTCGAGCTCAGCTCGGGCGCAATCCGGAACCACCGCCCGGACATCATGCTCAAGGCCTTCGATATCGCCGGCTACGACCGTCAAACCGTCGAGGACGAATTTGGCGGCATGCTGAACGCCTTCCGCTACGGTGCGCCGCCCCATGGCGGCATTGCGCCCGGCATCGACCGCATCGTCATGCTGCTGGCGGGTGCCGAGAACATCCGCGAGGTCATCATGTTCCCGATGAACCAGCGGGCCGAGGACCTGATGATGCAGGCGCCGTCCGAGGTCTCGGCCCAGCAGCTCCGCGACCTGAATCTGCGCTTGATCCCGCAGGATTAGGCCGGGCGCATTGTAGGGCGGGGTTCACCCCGCCATTCGCGTGACGGCGGGCTGAAGCCCGCCCTACCCGGCCCTCTGCATCCACCACATGATCTTTACCCTGGGCGCTTCCCTGCCACTCGGCTTGGGGTAGAATGGCCCCCATGGACGCCAAGCCCAAAGGCATGCAGCCCGGCCCCGGCGGACGGGTCATCGTGGCCAGCTACGGCCGCGACTTGGAAGATTTCACCGTCGGTGATGTCTACGAGCACCGCCCCGGGCGGACGGTCACCCAGGCCGACAACATCCAGTTCAGCCTGCTGACCATGAATCGCCACCCGGTCCATTGCGACGAGGCCTATGCGGCGGGCACCGAATTCGGCCGGACCCTGGTGAATTCCACCCTGACGCTCGCCATCATCACCGGCCTGACCGTTGACGATGTCAGCGCCAAGGCCATCGCCAACCTGGGCTGGCGCGAGGTCAAGCTGACCGCCCCGGTCTTCGTCGGCGACACGCTCTATGCGCGGACAAAGGTGCTGGATGCCCGCGCATCGCGATCGCGCCAAGGCCAGGGTGTGGTGACCACCTATACCGAAGGCTACAAGCAGGACGGCACAATCGTGCTGAGCTTCGAGCGCGTCAGCCTGGTGCCCAGGCGGGAGGGCGCGCAATGAGCGTTGCGCGCGCGATGTCCCGGCCTCAAGCCGGGACCTGGACGGACAGCGCGCAGCGGCGCAAGGCCCCGGCTCAATGCCGGGGCATGGGAGATAGAGAATGAACAAACAATCCGACATCCGCATCGAGACGGCCGAGACGCAAGCCCCCATCGCCGGACGCCTCGCCGATTTCGCCCTCGGCCTTACCCATGACGCGGTCCCGGCGCAGGTCCGCACCCGGGCCGCCCACCACATGCTGGATGCCGCGGGAATCGCACTGGCCTCCACCCGCTACGACTTCGCCCACAAGACGCTGGCTGGAATGCGGGCCTTGGGCGGCACGGGCGATGTCCCGGTCTTCGGCCTGCCCGCGCGCATGTCGCCGCGCGATGCTGCCACAATGAACGGCTTCCTCTGCCACGGGCTCGATTACGACGACACCCATATCGCCGGGATCGTCCATCCGACCGCCAGCGTGATGCCTGCCGTCCTCTCCGCCTCGGCCATGACCGGGGCCAGCGGGCGCGAGGCCATCACGGCGTATCTCGTTGGTATCGAGACCGCGACCCGCATTGGTATCTGCGCCCGCAGCGCCTTCCACCAGGTCGGCTTTCACCCGACCGGCATGGTCGGCATCTTCGGCTGCGTCCTGGCCGCAGGCCGGCTGATGGACCTCGACAAGACCCAGTTGTCCCAAGCCCAAGGCCTGGCGCTTTCCATGGCCGCGGGCTCGATGGAGTTCTTGGAAGACGGCGCCTGGAACAAGCGCTTCCACCCCGGCTGGGCCGCCTCCTCGGCGCTGACCGCCTGCGCGCTGGCTCGCGAGGGGTTCATCGGCGCGACAGCCCCCTATGATGGGCGCTTCGGACTTTTCAATATCTTTGGCGGTAAGTTCACCGATTGGGTCGACCTGACCGGCATCACCGCGGGCGTCGGCTCGACCTGGGAGCTGCTGCAGACCGCCATCAAGCCCTATCCCGCCTGCCACTTCACCCATGGCGTCATCGACGCGGCCATGGCGCTGCGCGAAAGCTGCCCGGCGGACCAGATCGAAAAAATCGAGATCCGGGTGCCCGAACAGGTCCACGGTACGATCTGCGATCCAGTCGCAAACAAGCGCCGCCCGGCGAACGACTACGACGCAAAGTTCTCGGTCCAATACCTGGTTGGCACCGCGCTTGTGCATGGCCGCCTGGGACTTGCCGAGCTCGAGGCACCCTACCTCACCGACCCTGCCACCCTGACGCTGGCCGACATCACCGAATGCCAGTCTTACAGCGGCGGCCCCTTCCCCGCTGCCTATTCCGGCGCGGTCAAGATCACGCTGAAGGACGGCACCACCCACGAGCACGACGAGCCGGTCAACCGGGGCGCCGCAGACCGACCGCTGGCGAATGCCGAGATCGTCGAGAAATACCGCGCCAATGCCGCCCTCTGGGCCGGACCGGACCGCGTCGCGGCGATGGAGTCGGCCATGTTGGCCATTGACAATGCGCAAGCCGCAGTCACCGCGTTCGATCCGTTCTGCGGAGGCTGAGGTGAACGAAGAGGAGACCCTGATCCTCGACTCGGTCGAGCGCTTCCTGGCGCGCGATGTAGCGCCCTACGCACAAGCGCTGGAGGCCGCCGACGAATACCCCGAGGAGATTGTCGCCGCGATGAAGGACCTCGGCCTTTTCGGTGCGGTGATCCCGGCGGAGTATGGGGGCCTCGGCCTCTCTCCCTCCACCTATGCCAAGATTATCGAACGGATCGCCAGGGTCTGGATGTCGGTCTCCGGCATCATCAATTCGCACCTGATCATGGCCCATATCGTTGCCAAGACGGGCACCGAAGAGCAAAAGCAGCATTTCCTGCCGCGCTTCGCCAGCGGCGAGACAAGGGGCGGCCTGGCGCTGACCGAGCCCGATTGCGGCACCGACCTTCAAGCGATCCGGACCACCGCGCGGGCAGACGGTAACGATTATGTCGTCAACGGCACCAAGACCTGGATTTCGAACGGCATCCACGGGCAAGCCTTTGCCGTCTTGGTCAAGACCGACCCTGAGGCCGAACCGCGCCACAAGGGCATGAGCCTGTTCATCGCCGAGAAGGGCGAGGGCTTTCGGGCCTCGAAAAAGCTCGAAAAGCTCGGCTACAAGGGCATCGATTCCGCCGAACTGATCTTCGAGGACTTCCGTATCCCCGGCTTCAACCTGATCGGCGGCGAGGGCGCGGGTATGGCCGCTGCGATCTCGGGGCTCGAGCTTGGCCGGGTCAACGTGGCGGCGCGCGGCGTCGGTGTCGCGCAAGCCGCCCTGGACGAGGCGGTCAAATACGCCCAGCAGCGCAAGACCTTCGGCAAGCCGATCCACCAGCACCAGGCGATCGCCTTGAAACTTGGCGACATGGCAACCCGGGTCGAGGCCGCGCGTCTGCTGACCCAGCAGGCGGCGGAGGCGTTGGACCGAGGCGAGCGCTGCGACTACGAGGCCGGAATGGCCAAGCTCTTCGCCACCGAGGCCGCAATGGAGAACGCCGCCGAGGCCATGCGCATCCATGGCGGATACGGCTATTCCAAGGAGTTCATCGTCGAGCGTCTCTACCGCGACGCGCCGCTTCTGTGCATAGGCGAGGGCACCAACGAGATTCAGCGCCTGTTGATCGCCAAGCGGCTGATCGAGAGGAACCCGGTGTGAGCCTTCCGCTCGCCGGCACGACGATCCTCGCCGTCGAGCAATACGGCGCCGGGCCCTTCGGCACCATGCTGTTGGCCGATCTGGGCGCCGAGGTGATAAAAATCGAGAACCCGGCGGACGGCGGCGACATGGCGCGAGGTGTCGGTCCGCATTTTCTGGAAGACGGGTCCAGCCAATTCTTCCACTCGTTCAACCGCAACAAGCGTTCGCTGACCCTGAACCTGAAAGCACCGGAAGGTCGCGAGGTCTTCCATCGCCTGGTTACCGGAGCAGATGCGGTGCTGAACAACCTGCGCGGCGACCTGCCCGCCAAGCTGGGGCTCGACTACCCCAATTTGAGCGCGGTCAACGCCGCCATCGTCTGCGTCCATCTCTCGGCCTATGGCCGTGAAGGGCCGCGTGCCGATTGGCCCGGCTACGATTACCTGATGCAGGCCGAGGCTGGTTACCTCTCGGTCACCGGCGAGCCGGATGGCCCCCCTGCCCGCTTTGGCCTCTCTGTAGTCGATATGATGACCGGGCTCATGTCCGCCTTCGCGCTGACCAGCGGGATCATCGGCGCGCGCGCAACCGGCAAGGGCGGCGATCTGGACACGTCGCTCTTCGACACCGCACTCCACAATCTCAGTTATTTGGCAACCTGGTATCTCAACGCCGGCGTCAGCCAGGGGCGAGAGCCGCGCTCGGCTCACCCGTCGCTGACCCCATCGCAGCTTTACCGGACGAATGATGGTTGGCTCTTCGTCATGTGCAACAAGGAGAAGTTTTGGCCGATCCTGGCCGAGGCCCTGGACCACCCCGAATGGGCCGAAGACCCCCGGTTCGCGACGTTCAATGCCCGGCTCGCAAACCGAAGCAAGATGACGGAGTTGATCGACGGAATTCTCTCGGAACGGACGACGGCAGAGTGGCTCGCGCTCCTTCAGGGCGTCGCCCCTGTCGCGCCCGTGCTCGACGTCGCGGGCGCACTCGATAATCCGTTCGTGCGGACCAGCGACCGCATCGCCGAATTCAAGACCCAGGACGGATCGCAGATTGCAATGCTATCGGGTCCGGTGCGGATCGCGGATCAGGCACCGGAACCACCCCTCGCCGGCCCGGCACTTGGCGCCGACACCGACGAAATCCTTCGCCGTCACGGTTATGATGACCGCCAAATCGCGGTCCTTCGGAAGAAAGCGATCATTTAATTCAGAGAACTGGTCCGGTCGCCACGCCAGATACCACGGAAGAACTTCGTGATAACCTCGTCGTTTCGATAGCTTATCGCAACTAATTAATAAGGCAAAACTGCTCGAAATTGAACGTATTATTTGCGGAATCACCTCTCAATCTTTAATATAGAATCTGAGAAATTTATTGTATCTACCTGTTTTTGTGTTTCTTTCTAGACTGGAAGGATGAACAAACATTCGCCCCAAAATCGCCAAATCTATGTTATCTAATAGTCTCATTGGGCGGCCTCGGGGATGCGAGACTGCCCTGGCCGCGTCGAGGGGTTCGATGCGGTGACGAGTGTGGAGTACTGGTAGCCCAGCAATTGGAAACTAGGCTGGCGACCCGATTTGTAAATGTCTGGAGAATGAAATGAACAAGTTCACCAAATTCCTCTGCGATGACGCCGGTGCGATCACCATCGACTGGGTTGCCCTGACGGCTGGCATTCTGCTGCTCGGCATCATGGTCGTTTATGCGATTTTCAACAACGGCGTGTCCGTGCTGGTCTCGAGCGTCAATTCGACGCTGGAATCGACCGGCTCTGGCGTGAACATCGGTACTCTGGAAAACCAGAACCCGTAATCGCCGACGGAATTCGAATGAAGGGGTGCCGATTCGGCGCCCCTTTTTCTTCGCCGCAACCGTATTGCGGCGCCCTATTCCAACATCGCGACCGCCGAGACGAACCGGGGTCGCACCACCTTGGCAAACCGCCAGGTGCGCGACCCGATCCGCGCCCAAGTGCTGAAGGGTTGGAAAGGTACGTTCAACTCGGTCAGAATGACTGTGTCATTATCGGCCATCTCCGGCAGCACCGAGACCGAGATCTCGGTCGAAGGAAACGGCTCGATGCCGATCGCGCTGGACCAAAGCACCCGGTGGACCTCATCCTCACCGTCATATTCGATACTGCTGACACGCAGTTGCGTCCCCTGCGGCGCGTTCGGCAACAGCCTGTTCTGCAGATTGTAAAGCTCGGCGATGAACCCGTCGGTGACCTCGGTCTGCCGGGACATGATGTCTGACAGGGCGTGGGCCGCGTTCGAGGCATCGTTCCGGCTGACATAGGCCTGGAAAAACGCCAGGCTCACGACCAGCCAGAAGGCCAGGATCGGCAGCCATAGCAGAAACTCGATCGTCAGCGAGCCGCGATCATCACGGAAGGCGCGCGCGCGGCGCTCGTGATTGCGTTGCTCACTCATCAGCCCGGCTCGTTCATGAAGGCGGACATCGCTGTCAGGGCCACGCCACCGCTGGCATCGGTCGGCAGAAGCGCTCCCAAGCCAATCCCCGGAAAGATCGGATCGACCACAACGCAAGCGCGGACCAGCATGATCTCGGACCGCGCGCCGGGATCGAACATGACCACGGGCTCGATCTCGGAGGTCCGGTCGATACAGGTGATCTCGGACCCGGGAAAGCTGGCCGCATTCGGTAGAGGCGCCATCTCGAGCTGGATCGCACCCCGGCATTCACCGATCAGAAAGGCGGCATCGCAGATACGGTCCTTGATCTCCTGATGGGTAATACCGGGCACGCGCCCAAGGCGCAGGTCGCGCATCGCGATCTCGACGCCACGGTCCAGCATTACCGCGCGGGCCATCAGCGATCCGGCCTCGGCGATCGACAGGATCATATACATTAGGAAAGGGAATATGATGGTGAACTCAATCGTCGCCGTGCCGGTTTGGTCGCGCAGAAACCCAGCCCATCTGTTATCGATGCGCATCGTCATTCCACCAGCTTCAGCTTCGAGATCGTGGAGGCGATCGCACTGAACGCATCGCCGATCTCGAGGCCGTCAACGTCAAAGAAATGACCGGCGCTCGAAGCGCAATTCTGCATCTCCTCGCGCGCCGCGCGCGGCGCCTCGAATGCGATCGTGAAGACCGTCACCCCGTTCTCCTTGGCCAGGTCACATAGATTGTAGAAGAACCCCAGCCCTTTCCTGCGGCTTAGCGATTCCTCGTACGGGTGCTTGTAGACATCGACCTCCTGGGTCCTCAGCTTGGGATCTTTCGGGTTCTTCGGCCGAAGCTGCCGGGTAATCTGGCCGTCGGTCATCAGGACAATGATCTTCAGCGTCTCGCCGCTGTCCCAGGGTGCGGGACGCCCATCGACCTCGCGCGGCACAATGCCCGTCGTGACAAGCTCGGAGACGAAGCCCTGCGAACGCGGGTCCAAAAGGGTCAGCGCCCATTTCATCGCATTGTAGGTTCCAGTTCCGTCGTGCAGCCGGATGCCGTTGATCGCGGACCGCAGCACGTCCGGATCGGTGGAGAGATACCGGATCGCCGTGGCGTCGTCCGGGCACCAGCCCCAATCCATCCAATCCCGGTCAATCCTCCAGTGGTGGAAATTTGGCACCTGGTCATAGGCCCGCCCGTTCGGCACGCGGGAATCGTCGAAATCCGCGTCCTCGAATTCCGGGCACGACGAAAAGTCGTGATCGCGGCGCCCGCCGATCATCCGGAAAACCTCGGGCCCCGGATTCACCTGACCCGCATATGGCACCAGGTTGATCGTCGTCAGGCCATCGACGCTGTCGCTGGTGACCGCGTCGACAAAACTGACCGCGGCCGGCTGCAGGTTAACCAGCCTGTTGTTCCAGCGCATGGTGCCCGAGATATCCAAGACCAGGGACAACTCGACCGGCTGCTGGCGCTGCACCGCGCTCGAGACCGCGATGACGGGCAGCTGTGGCAGCCCAACCATGCGGAAGAACATGGTGTCCATCCTGTATTCGGCCTTTGCGATCACACGGCGCGAATTGCCGCTGTCATCCACTTCAATCGCGACCGACAGATCGTTCGCGGCAATTGACCGATTCGCCAAATAGCCCGCCAAGGTCGTCTGCGCGTCAATTGTTTGGGTGAGCGATGCCGCCGCCAGAACCCCCCGATCCAGGGCATCCTGCAAGTCCGAGCGTTCGGATTCCTGCCGGATCAGGTCCAGCGCGATCCCCGAGCTAACCAAGATCCCGACAAGTAAAACCAGCATGAGCGGTGTGAGCGCTCCCCGGTCGTCAACCAGGCAAGGTTTCTTGAAGCGAGATTTCATTTTTCTCCCACAACACGCTGTGTCTCATCTGAAATCTTGCCTGTATCTTTTTGACAGGGTTGAGCTATCACCCACCTCTTGTCAACCTTAAGGCGAGTGGCGATGCCGGTGCTCGCCTATAGGTAAGTAGTCGCTCAGAATACGGAAATCCGGGTTTTGGAAAGGAATTTTGCTTTTTATCAATATGTTGCGATTTGCAACTTATCTCTCGTGTTGGATATTCTTCGTAACCGAAAACTTACCCTGACCCTTCGATTTCTTCTCAATAAATTGGGTTCTGAACTTGCGTAAAATCGGCGATTGTCGAGACGGCGATTCGGCAACTAATGCCCACTTCTGATCGGCGGCCCCGGCCCGCACGCCGCGCAGATCGGCGCGCCACGAGATTAAGCAGCGGGCAACACCCACTACATTGCGTGCCCTGGCGCGTGGCGAGTCCGCGCCCGTCCACACATTCCACGATTGTGAAATTGCAAAATTAGCAAAATTGAACTAACATTAGAAACGTTTCATCCCGCGACGGGTTGTCTCCATGTAACGGTCGCAAACAGTCCTGTGGCCAACCGCGTAAAGTAGCGTTCGAGGAAAGTTTCATGCGTAGTGTAGGCGTAGATATCGAGTGCAATCCTGGTTCTGCCGAAGGTGTCGGTGGTCGAGATCAAGAGTGGAACCTCGGATTGGTCCATCAGAATTTCGCGAGAGCGAACGAACAAAAGCGTAGACGCGATCTGGGAATTCGAGCGTGGCGAGCGCCGAGTGGGCAGAATGAAGCCCAGAAGCCTGAACGGGGAACTTGGCGCCTCGCAGCTCTTTTCCAACGAGGCTAGTCCGCCTCAGGGTCCTGATCGCGTCAGTTGCGTAATAAATGGGGGTTCGAATGTGTGACGTTGTCCTGGCCGCCCTGGAGCGGCGCGAAGAACTGCTTTGCCAGATCGAAGAGATCAGCACGCTTCTGGAGCGTTGCGAAACCTTCGCCAAGGAAGTTCAGCCGAAGGCAATGGACGCCTCGATCGACATTTTGGCCGAGCGGAATGTTGTCTACCTGAAGCCGACCAAGGAAGCATCGCTGCGCGAAGCCATGCGCCGGTGCTACCACCCAAGCCAGGTTGACGAGATCGCCGACGGGCGCACTGTCGTCCAGCGGAT
>JAOTXT010000057.1 GCA_029862205.1 Paracoccaceae bacterium | reverse complement strand
GGTCTTGCAGGCGATCTCGCAGGCATGGCATTTCACGCAGAGGTCGCTGTCGAAATAGAACCCGTGTTGCATCGTGACCTCCCTCAAGCCGCCCTGATCCGGACCTTGCACTCATTGTAGCAATTGGCGCCGGTCACCGGGTTTGTATGGATGTCCATCAGGTTGTTGGAATGCGCGCCCTTGCCCTTGGCGACCTGGCCCATGGCCCAATGGCCGAAACCGTGGCCGTGGCGGATCGAGATGCAGCCAGGCACCAGGCCCTCGACCACCTTGGCCGTCATGGTGATGTTGTCCTTGGGCGACTCGATCACGCATTTGCCCCCATCAGCGATGCCGTATTTGGCCGCGTCGACCGAGTTGATCTCGACCCAGTTCTCCGGGCAGATCTCCATCAGCAGCGGGTTGTTCTGGGTCACGATGTTGCAATGCATCGAGAGCTTAGAATGGGTGACCTGCAAAGGATACTCCTCATCCGGGATCACCGTGCGCTCCACGTAATCGGGATAGGGGTTATGGCCCGTGTCCGCATATGCGTGGGAGTAGATCTCGATCTTGCCGGTCTTGGTGCCGAGCCCCTTGCCCAGCTTGTTGAACTCCGGCGCCTGAGCCCAGAAGCCCTTCTCCTTCAGGCCCTCGAGCCCGCCCGGCAGGTTCTCGCAGGCGGTCTTGGCCCAGTCCTCCCAGCTTTCATAGGCAAAGTGCTCGCCCCAGCCCATCTTCTGGCCAATGCCCTTGACGATCTCGTAGGGCGGCAGGGATTCACCGACCGGCTCGACGGCCGGCTGGCAGATGATCGCTTCCGGCCCCAGCCACAGCCCCTGGCGCACCTCGGCCATCTCGTAGAACGAGGTCTCGGGCAGCACGATGTCGCATTCGAGCGCGGTCTCGCTCATCAGCACGTCGCAGCAGACGGCCAGTTCCAGATGCTTGAACATCTCCTGCACCCGGTCGCGGTTTGGGTCACTCATCACCGGGTTGGTTGACTGCACGAAGAGGCCCTTGACCGGGTAGGGATTGCCGTCGATCACCGCCTCGGGCAGGCGCGAATTCGGCAGATCCGGGGCCAGGGGGTAGCCCATGGCCACATGCAGCGGATCCTTGGTGGGCGCGCGCTTGGCCTCGTCCGGAATCGCCAGCGGCATGCCCACCGGCGCCCAGTCCTTGAGGTGCAGGTTGCCGGCCCCGTCCACTTGGCCGGTGATCGCATCCAGGATATAGCAGGCGCGGCCCGCGTCGTGGCCGTTGGTGTAGTAGCCCGAGCCCTTGAAGATCGCCGACATGGCGGGCTTGGTGGTGGCGAATTCGCGCGCCAGGCGCCGGATCGTGGCGGCGTCGATGCCACAGATGCTTTCCGCCCATTCAGGCGTGTAGCCCTTCTCCTCCAGATGGTCGCGGAAGCCGTCGAAGCCCTCGCAGTGCTGGCGAACGAAATCGGCATCGTGCAGGCCTTCGTCGATGATCGCCTTGCACATGGCCAGCGCCAGCGCGCCGTCGGTGCCGGGTTTGACCGGAATCCACTCATCCGCCTTCTGGGCGGTCTCGGTGAAGTTCGGGTCGACCACGACCAGCTTGGCGCCGCGCTTCTTGGCCTCGAGAACCCCCCGGCTCTCGAACAGGCCCTGATTGGCGCCCAGCATGTTCATGCCCCAGAGGATGACGTATTTCGAATTGGCAAAGTCATGCATCGGGAAGACGTGGCCGAAGATGGTCAGACAGGCCGAGCGCCGGTCCTGCTCGCAGCCCGATGTGTGGGCATACATGTTGGGCGAGCCATAGAGGTCGCTCAGCAGATGCCGGTAGAACTGGGTGTTGGGGTCGTGATGGCAAGTCAGCGCAACCGCCTCCGGCCCATATTTCTCGGCGATCTCGTTGAGCTTGTCGGCGATGAAGGTAAAGGCTTCGTCCCACGAAATACGCTTGAACTCGCCTCTCTCACCCTTCGGGTTGGTGCGCAGCATCGGGTATTTCAGCCGGTCCGGATCGACCGTCATCCACCAGCTGGCCATGCCCTTCGAGCACCGCGTGCCAATATTGTTCGGGGCCTCGGCGTTGCCCTTGATGTAGGCGACTTTGCCGTCACGGACATAAACCTCGGTCGGGCAGTTCCAGGGGCAGGAATAGCAGAAGCTCTTTACCAGCTTCGCGCCCTTGATGGCGGCGATGCGTTCGGAAAGGTTGCGGTCTTGCACGGTCATGGTCGGCCCTCCCCTTTTGGCGGCGGCGCCTCGAATGGGCGGCTTGCCTGCCCTGGAGTCAGCCTAACGCCGCCCCGAGGTCTGGCAAAGCGAAATGCAGGCCGAGGGGGCCTCGCTGGACTGCGCTGACCGCATGTCCCCCCAACCAGTCAAGCATGTTGGCGCCACCGACAAGTTTGCTAGATTGCCCGGGCAAGTCATCCTGGCGGGCCCATGACGGCTATTCGCGGTCCGCCCCAGCGAGAAAAGAGCAAGAGAAACTCATGGCCGATTTTGGCGGGGCGAGGCCGATTGTCATCGGCGAGAACATCAACACGACCCGGCGCATCCGCGCGACCTCGAAGAACATCGTCCAGCGCGACGGCAAAGTGTTCTTTCAGTATCCGGGGCTGGACGGCAAGCCCGGTTTCCTGGACATCACCGAGCAATGGCCGGATGACGAGACCAAGCTCGCGACCGTCCGGATCGCCCATATCGGTCAGGGGGTGCGGAGCGAAGACCTGGACTTCCTGACCTGGGCAATCCAGGGCCAAGTCAATGCCGGCGCCCATATCGTGGACCTCTGCGTCGACGAGCTGTCGGTCTATCCGGAAGAGCGGCATGAATTCATGCGCTGGATCGTGAAGACCGCGCAGGCGATCTGCCCCAACGTTTCGTTTGCCGTGGACAGTTCCGACCCGAACACCCTGCGCGCTGGGCTCGAGGTCTACGACATGTCGCTGTCGCGCCCGGCGATCAACTCGGTCAGCCTCGAGCCCGGGCGCGACGTGGTGATCGATATCGGCAAGGAGGCTGGTGCCTATATCTTCGCAAATGGCTCGGGCTCGTCGGGGATGCCTCAAGACGAGCACGAGCGGGTGAACAATCTGACCGAACTGATGGGCATGATGGACGCCAAGGGCGTGCCGGTGGAGGACCGTTTCCTTGATCCCCTGGTCTTCCCGATCGGCGCCGGTCCGGACTACGGCAATCACTTCCTGAACGCGGTGACGGAGCTGCGCGCGAAGTTCCCGGAAGTGCATATCTTCGGCGGGCTCTCGAACGTCTCGTTCGGCCTGCCCCGGCGCAAGCTACTGAATGACGCCTTCATCCGGTTGTCGATGGAGGCCGGGTGCGATTCGGTCATGATCGACCCGCTGATGAACCCTCTGGCCGAGATCCAGGCGCCGCCGGAAAACCAGGAGGAATACGGGCTGGCCGCCGCGGTGATGACCGCCGAGGACGAGTTCGGGCTGAAATACCTCAAATACGTGCGCGGCCAGGCGAAAGCCGCGAAGGAGGCTGCGGCGGGGTAGCGTCTTTCCCGAGGCCCCGGACATGATCCGGGGCCTCGATCAGCGCTCGGAGCAGTTCCGCGAGGTCCCGGGTCAAGCCCGCGACATTGGTTCGGTTCAGCGGTCAGGTGGACAAATTTGTCCACCTGACCGGTTGGTGCCCACTACCCGGCCTTCAGGATATGCGTCCGGTCCACGGTCTCGGCGTGGCTGCATTCGTCGCAGGCGACGATGGCGCCGACGATGCCGGTTGGGCCGATATCGCCGCCGGCCACGTGGGCGTCCGAGCCGTATTTCTCCCAAATCTTCACGACCACATCGGCATTGCCGCAGGCCCGGCAGGCCTCGCCGGTGCCGTAGAGGCCAATGAACTTGGTCCGTTCTTCGGGCGTCAGGTCTCGGCTCATCCTTCTCCTCCCTTCATATCAGCGCCCGCATGTCCTTCTGGCGCTGCGAGATATAAGCGCGCACCGACAATGCGGCGCGGTCCGGGTCCCGGGCACGAACCGCCTCGGCGGTCTCGACCGCCATGGCCGAATGGGCCTGGGCCAGGGCGTGCCAGCCCCCCTGCATCTTGCTGATATAGAACCACAGCCGCAGGTGCAGGTTGAAGATGCGCGGGATCGTCTCGGCGATATAGACATTGCCGCACGCCTCGCCCAGGGCGTCGTAGAAGGCCCGGTCGGCGCCCACATAGCTGTCCACGTCCGAGCCGGCGGCGCAATCGGCCAGCGCTGCGGCCAGGTTCCCCAGGCGCTCGGCCTCCGCCTCCGAACGACGCATGGCGGCGAGGCGGGCGGCCTCCGAATCGATCAGGCTGCGGAACTCGTAGATGTCACGGGTGCTGGTTGCGCTGATCTCGGACACCACCATGCCCCGGTGCGGATAGTGGACCACCAACCCCTCGCCCGCCAGCCGTTGCAGCGCCTCGCGCACGGGCGTGCGGCCGATCCCCAACTCCGCCGTCAGCTCCCGGTCCAGCAGCACCGATCCCGGCGGCATGTCCAGCCGGATGATCCGGTCGACCATCAGCCAGTAGGCGCGCTCGGCCTGCGAGCGGGCAGGGATGGTATCGGCGACGGCCAGCATCAGGCGGCCCCTTGGGCGGCGGCGAGACGATCTTCGAACCAGCCCCGGTCCAGCTTGTCGCCGATGAATACCAGGTAATAGCGCTCGCGCGGCTCGGTCGGCGTGATCTCGACCGATCCCATGGCGACCTGCACCAGGTGAGCCGCACCGCCAATCCGCACGAAGCCCTTCGAGCGCCAGAGCCGTTCGGGCGCCTCGGCGTAGAGGGCTTCCAATGCCGCACGGTCGATGTCGCCATCGAGGTCGATCACGAAGGACTCGGCGGGGGCATGGCGGCCGCCATGGTGATGGTCGTGGTGGTCATGATCCTGGTCGTGGCCATGCGCATCGTGGCCGTCATGCGTCTCGGCCCAGCGCTCGAGCGCCTCGCTCGGCCGCCCGTCCAGCACCTCCTCCAGGTCGACGTCGCAGCGCTCGGCGAAACGGATCAGCGCGTCGGGATTCAGATCCTCGATATCGGCGCGCACCTCCTCCATCGTCCCGGCATCGCCCATGTCGAGCTTGTTCAGGATCACGTAGTCGGATTTCTCGATCTGCGCCTCGTAGAACGGCCCCAGCATCTCACGGATCTTCAGATACTTGTAAGAATCGACCACCGTTACCAGCGGGCCCAGGTCGAATCTCTCCTTGAATTCCGGCTCGTTGAACGAGGACAGCATCTCTTCGGGCTCGGCCACCCCGGTCGCCTCGACGATGATGTGGTCTACGTCCGTTTTGTCGGCCAGCTCGATCACCGCCGCCTCCAGCGAACCTTTCAGCGTGCAACAGAGACAGCCCGAGGAAAGCTGGATCAGATCGATATCGTTGCCCTTCAGGATCTCGCCATCGACGCCCACATCGCCGAATTCGTTGACGATCAGCGCCAGACGCCGCTTGGCGCCATATTCCTTAAGGATCCGGGCCGCCAGCGTGGTCTTGCCAGAGCCGAGAAAGCCGAACAGCATATCGACGCGGGTTTTTGTCATACCGCCACTGCCTCGGGTTCCGTGACAGCGGGGCCGGGGGCGCCGAAACCCATGCCATCAATGAAGAGGTCCTGAAAATCCGGCCGGGCCGCGAGTGCCACATGCTCGATCCGGCCGATGAGTTCGGTGGCGCGGTCTAGCTCGGTCTCGGAAAGCGTTGCCATCTGGGCGCCCATCAGGGCGGCGTTGCCCGCATAGGTGATGCGGTCCACCGGCATTTCCGGAAGCAAGCGGATGCGCACGGCACTCGGGAGGTCCACGTAGTTGCCAAAACCGCCACAAACCAGAAGCTCGGCCAGATCGTCCGCGCCAACGCCCATCTCCTTCATCAGCATGGCGACGCCGGAATAGATCGCCGATTTGGCGAGTTGGAGCTGGCGGATGTCGCCCTGAGTCAGCGTGATGTCCTCGTCCTTGCCACCTTGCGAGCCCCAAACCAGTACGAATTCCTGGCCGTGATCTCCTTTGTGAATCCGCTGCGAGACCGCGCTGGGCAGGCCCGGCTTGTCCTTGATCGCGCCGGAGGCGTTGATCACGTTTGCATCCGACATCCGCGCGCAGGCCTCGATCAAGCCCGAGCCGCAGATCCCCACAGCCGCTTCGCCGCCGATCACGCCGCACGTCACATCTTGGTCAATGCTCACGCGCTCGATGGCGCCCAGCGCGCCTCGCATTCCGTGGCGGATCTGGGCACCCTCGAAAGCGGGGCCGGCTGGCGCCGAGCAAGCGATCAGCCGGTCTTTCGAGCCCAGCACCATCTCGCCATTGGTACCTATATCGACCAGCCCGCGAATCTCGTCGCTGTCATAGATGCCGGTCGCCAGCACGCAGGCCATGGCATCCGCACCGACAAAGCCCGCCAGGATCGGCAGGGTGCAAATATGGGCGCTCGGCGCTGCCTTAAGCGGCAGATCAGGGGCCGGAATGGCCTGCGCGTCCCGCACCACGGGCGCGTAAGGGGCCAGCCCCAGATAGCTGACATCGATCCCCAGAAGGATGTGGTGCATGCAGGTATTGCCGACCACGACCACCTTGTAGATGTGGCGCGCCTCGATGCCCGCCTTCTCCACCGCCTGGCCGATCAATTCATTGAGCGCATTCAGCGCCTTGCCGCGCAGTTGCGCCAGGTTTTTCGGGTTGAACTGCGCATAGGCGATCCGCGACATGAGGTCGGCGCCGAAAGGGGCTTGCGGGTTGACCATGCCGACGGCGGCCAACTGCTCGCCGGTGGCAAGATCCAGCAGCGAGCCGACGATCGAGGTCGTGCCGATGTCGAAGGCCATGCCATAGGCTTGGGCAGTGGTATCGCCCGGCTCGATATCGACAATCTTGCCCCGGAAGAGAGTCGCGGTGAGTTCACCCTTCTTGGCGCGCATCTTCGCCGGCAGATCGCGCAGCAGGTCGGTCCGGGTGTCGCGGGTGGTCAGCTTGTCGCCCAGCGCCGCCATGACCTCCTCGATATCCGAGGTCTGGTGATGCTCGGATTTCGGCGGCTCGACGGTGATCGCCAGCTTCTGGACCCCTGAATCGAGCGCCATCGCGGTCGTCTCGGCCTGGCCGCCCAACAATTGATGCCCGGCCTCGGACTTGGGCGGCATGGGCCGGATCACCGTGTCGTCGATCAGCCGGGTCTGGCAGGCAAGCCGGAACCGCTCGCGCACCTCCTCATGGCCCAATTGCACGTTGTCGGCGACCGAGGGCGGGGGCAGGGTGCCGGAGACCACCTTGCAGCGGCAGCTTCGGCAGCGCCCGCGTTTGCCGCAGGTGGCGGTAATCTCGACCCCGGCGCGGTGGGCGGTGTCGAGCAGGGTCTCGCCCCGGGTGGCGCTGACGGTGCGCTGGCGCCCGTCTTCGCTGATCCGGAGTTCGATCGCCTCGCTCAACTCTCTAGACCCAGGCTTCGCGCTTTTCTGCGACCAAGCGCCGGGCCAGCTTGACGGCTTCCATCGCGTCCTTGCCCCAACCGTCGGCGCCACATTCATTAGCCCATTCCTGGGTCGTCGGCGCGCCGCCGATCAGGATATGCACCTTGTCGCGGTGCCCCGCCTTTTCGAATTCCTCGATGGTGACCTTCTGGTAGTAGACCGTGGTCGAAAGAAGCGCGGAGAATCCGACCAGGTCAGCCTCCTCCTCGGCCGCGGTTTCGATAAACCGATCCGGATGCACGTCGGTGCCGAGATTGATCACCTTGAAGCCCGCATTCTCGAGCATGATGGTCACGATCGACTGGCCGATATCGTGCATATCGCCCAGAACGGTCCCCATGACAAATGTGCCGAGGGGCTTCTCCGCCATCGCCGCCAGCAAGGGCCGGATCAGCGCCAGGCCCGCCTTCATGGCGCGCGCGGTGATAAGCATCTCGGGGATGAAGATGATCTGCTCCGAGAACCGGTCCCCTTGCAGGTTGAAGCCAGGGAAGAGCCCATCATCCAGGATGATCCGCGGGTCAATATCGGCGTCGATGGCCTGTTGAACGCGGTCGTGAGAATAAGTGTGATCGCCCTCCTCGACCGCCTCCCACAGGGTTTGCCATTCCCAGCCATCGGGCGCGCGGCCCTCCCAGCCTTCCGGGATCTGGAGTTCCGGTTCGCTCATGGATCAGCTCCTCAGTTCAGCGGATAGCGGCCATAAGTGCCGAAGTCCCGCTGGGCTTCGAGCAGGGTGTAGATGTTCTGAACAGGCACATCGGCCAGGATGTAGTGCGAAGGCGAGAAGATGTAGCCGCCGCCGACCGCCAGATTCTTCATGGTATCTAGCACGCCCTGGCGCACCGCCTCGACCTGGCCGCGGGGCAGTAGGTTCTGCACGTCGAAGCCGCCGATCAACGAGATGTCGCCGCCGAATTTCTTCTTTAGTCCCACCTGATCCTTGTTGCCGCCCGTAGGCTGCATCAGACCGGAGAGATCGACGCCAAGCTCGACTTGATCGCCGAGGATCGGCGAGTAGTCGCCGCAGGAATGGAGCTTGATGAACAGCTCGTCATTGGCCTTTCGGAACTCCTTGAACATGTAGTCGAATCGCGGCTTGGCCATCTCGCGCCAGACCTTGGGAGAGATCATCATCGCCTGCTGAGCGCCCACATCGTCGCCGACGCGGATCATATCGACACCCAGCGCGATCGCGTTCTTGCCAAGCTCGGTATAGTATTCCGTCAGACCATCCAGCACGCCGGCAATCAGATCCGGCTCGTCGAACATCATCAGGAAGAATTTCTGCGTGCCGACGATATGAGCGTAGGCCGCCTCGATCAGTGTAGATGACAGATCGACGATGATGAAATAGTCGTCCTGATATTCCTCGCAGAGCGTCTTGATCGGAGCCAGCATCTCCGGGTCCGCGGGATCGGGCCAGGTGTAGTTCTTCAGGTCTTCCATCGATTGGATCGGATGGAAGTTCGGGAAATTCTCGGGCACCACCTTGGCCGGGCCCCAGAATTCCTGGGTCTTCATGAACTCGATCTCTTCCTCTCCGGTGCGCCCTTCAAGGCCTGACTTTCCATACCCGACGCCGAAATGGTTGTGCCAGGTTTCGCCGATCTCGATGTGGCGGTGAGAGAAATCGGCGTTGATGCCGATCTGATAGATGATCGCGTCGTTGCCCAAGCGGAGTTCAAGCTCGGGGTTGTGCTTGCGTCCGGTTGCGGCGTTTTCGATCCCGTAGATCCGAGCGAGCTTCGCCTTCGCCTCGGCCTTCATCCTGTAAAGCAGCGGCACACGGTCGACCGGTTCGCGGCGGAGCGCCCGGATGAACCGCTCGCGGGGCAGGAGTTCTTTCATGGCGCGATTCCTTTTGGAGCCTGCAGAATATATTTTAGATATATCTACCGGTTGGCTCACCGATTCACAAGGAACTTCTGTTCAGGACTCGCGGGGGATCAGGCCGAAGACGCCCGAGCGCGACATCTTCGGCAACATGGCGCAGCTCTCCATCAGCTCGACCGGCAGATCAGTGCCCTCGAACATCTGGAAAAGTTCGCGTTGCTGCCAAAGATCCCAGCGCACCCGGCCACCACCATTGTGGGACCGGTAATCGTAGCCGGGGCCCATGCGCAGCGTCAGGCTCCTGCCTTGGGCGGCAAACTCCTCCTTCAGGTGTCGCGCGAAGTTCTTGGTCGCGGCCTCGATGGTCAGCCAGCCGGCGGTTTCGAGGAACAGGGCGTCCAAGGGCTCGAACACGTCTTCAACCAGGCTCAGCACCGTGGCGTCGAGTCGTGGCCCGATGGTCATCACGAAGGCGAGCAGGTGTCGCGCTCCGCACAGGTGCTGGTCGAAGGCGGCGCAATCAAAGTTGATGCCGCAGGCAAGCCTGAGGCGACCACTCTCCAATGATTCTATAGCGTTGACCACATAGTGAGCACTGGGCACCGCAAGCTTGGCGGCCTCGCCAACTGCCTTCTCCGCCGCGTCACGGATCACCGGGCGCACCTTCGAGGGATCGGTGTATTTGTGGACCCTTAGAATGCGCGCCGCGTCAACCGGCGGCGGCGCGCTGGTCCATTGCCGGACGGTTTGGTCTGGTCTGGTCATCCGGTCTCAGGAATTGGCGATGGCATCGGCCTTGATCTGATCGTAATTGCCCTCGATCTCCGCCGCCAGCGCCTCGGCCGCATCCTTCACTGGGGCGTCGCTGTCAGACTTCTTCTGCTTGCCCCATTGCATCAGGTAATCGTCCGAGCCGTCCAGTCCGCGCTTCATCGCGATCAGGTCGATCAGTTCCTGGAATTTCAGGCTAAGCTCGATCTTGTGGGTGCCCGAGCCGTCCTTCGCCTCGACCAGCGAGGGAATCTCCTGCCAGCATAGAACGGTCAGCTTGGTCATCGGCGGCCTTTCCATTGTCGGAGCCCTGTCGCGCGACACAATATACCGCGAATATATTCTTTGGAAGGGCCATTCTGAGCTCATGCCCACCCTTATGACTTCGAGTGATCTCCAGGCCATCACCCGCCCCTTGGCCTGCCCGTTGACACCCGGTCTGAGCGTGCCCGCGCTGCCGGATCACGAGACCCTGGACATCTTCCGCACCCGCCATGCGGAATTGATCGGCGCGGGCGTGCCCTATTGGGCGGTGTCCTGGCCCGGCGGCCAGGCACTTGCGCGGTTCCTGCTGGACCGGCCTGACATGGTGGCGGACCGGCGCGTGATCGACCTGGGCTGCGGCAGCGGCTTGATCGCTGCGGCGGCGATGCGGGCAGGCGCCGCCTCGGTCCTCGCTGTCGATCACGATCCTAATGCCCTGGTCGCGGCTGAGGAGACCGCGCGGACGAACGGCGTGACGGTCGAGACCGCGCTAGACGATCTCGAGACCCTTGCGCCCGAACCTGGTGCCGTGATCTGCGCTGGCGACCTTTGGTACGAGCCGATCACCGCCAGGCGCGCGACAGCAACCCTGACCCGTCTGGCAGCCGGTGCCACGCTGGTGCTGTTCGCCGACCCGGGACGGCCCGGACGGCCGCGCTTGGGCATCGTGGAGCTCGCCTGCTATCGCGTCCCGGTCCGAGAAGAATTCGAGCGCGCCGGCGAAGTCGAAACACGGGTGTTCAAGCTGGCCGATCGCGATATTCTGGCCGCGACTCCAGGCTCGATATGCTGATGGGGCATCCCCCTCATGCCGAACGCGGGCATGGGATCGCCGCACGGATTGAGGTGAAACTGGATTGAACGCCAAGACGCGCGTGATAGCGGACTGAATGGGGGACAGAATGGGGAGGACAGAATGAGTTGGAAACGATTCCCGGTTCCCGCCTTTGATCACCGGCCGCTGAAGGGTCTGGATTACCTCCCGCCCGAAGTCATCTCGAAAGACGAGGAAGCGCGCATCGTCGCCGCGGCGAAAGCGGGCGACACCTCGGTCGCGGGGGCCTACGGTGTCGAACCCGATCCTGCTTTGCTGGAGGAGCTGTCATTCGAGGGCAAATGCCGGCAGATGATCCTCTGCGCACTTCCGGGACCAGGAGCACATCTCTTGGGCCGCTCGCTCGCCTGGTTCAACCAGCGGGCCTATGTGCTCGACAAGAACGCCGTGGATGCGGAGGTTCTGGAGAAATGGCGCACGCCCCGGACCCACAACACGCGATTGGGCCCCGAGGACGGGGTCACGCTGGACCGGACCGTGGTGTTTATCCTGAGCGGCCGCATCCTTGAGGATTGCGACTATGGCAACCGGCTGATGATCGACACCGACTGGTCCCCGGGTGAAGGCAAGGCGGGCTACCGGATCGTGGCTGGCTGCGATAAGGGCGGCAACGACTTCCACGACAGTTGCTTCATGTTGAGCTGGGCCGCATGAGAGCGAGGGAGGGAGCATATGACCGATAAAACCCCAAAGGTCAGCCGCCGCGATATCTTGTCGATCGGCGCGGCGGCGGGGCTTGGGGCAGGGCTCGCCTCGCTCGAGCCATCGCCTGCGCGGGCTCAGACCATGCCGCAGACCGAGGTGGCGAAGCTGGCGGACCTGGCGCCGGGCACCGCGCTTGATTTCGCCTATCCGGACGAGGACTCGCCCGCAATCCTGCTGGCCATGGGTGGGCCGGTCGAGGACGGGATCGGGCCGAACGGCAATATCGTCGCCTTCTCGACGCTCTGCACGCACAAGGGCTGCCCGGTTGGCTGGCAGACGGACCAGCAGATGCTGATCTGCCCTTGCCATTGGTCCACCTTCGATCCGGCCAAGGGCGGCCGGATGATCATCGGCCAAGCAAGCCAGGGCCTGCCCCAGATCGTGCTGAAGGTCGAGGGCGACGCGGTGATGGCGACCGGTGTCGACGGGCTGATCTACGGCCGCCAGACCAACGTGCTTTGACATAATGGCCACGCCGCTGCCCCCCAAGGACGCCGAGGAATTCCGGACCGCCTGCCAGTTCTGCATCGTCGGCTGCGGCTACCGGGTCTTCAAATGGCCCGAGGGGCAGGACGGGGGCATGGGCCCGGACCAGAACGCGCTCGGCGCCGATTTCCGCGAACAGCAACCGGCTCTCGGCCAATGGGTTCCGCCGCTGGCCCATTCGGTGATCACCGAGGGGGGCGCCAGGAAAAGCGTCGCGATCATCCCCGATGACGATTGCCAGGTGAATTCCGGTCTTGCCTCGGTCAGGGGCGCGGGGCTTGCGGCCGCTCTTTACCGCCCGGACGGGCCGACCAAGACCCGGCTGACCTCGCCCGCCATACGCGCCGGCAAGGCCTTCGACGCGGTCTCGTGGAACGAGGCGTCGGATCTGGCAGCCCGGGTCATCAAGGCCGTCATCGACCGTTGGGGCCCTGATGCGGTGGGCATGAAGTTCTTCGATCATGGCGGCGGCGGGGGTGGCTTCGAGAACAACTGGGCGATCGGGCGGTTCTTCTTCGAAGGCGTGAGGACCTCGACCTGCTCGATCCACAACCGGCCAGCCTATAACTCCGAGGTCCATGCGGCGGGAGACGCGGGGCTGGCGCCGCTTACCAACGCTTATGTCGATGCCCAGCTAGCCGACACGATCCTGATCGTCGGCGCCAACCCTTACGAGACCCAGACGAACTATTTCCTCAACCACATGGTCAAGAACCTGTCGGGCGAGTCGCTGGGCCTGAAGGAGGGGGGCTTCCCGGGCGAAGAGGTGGCGCCGGGCCGGATGATCATCCTGGACCCGCGCCGGACGATGACTGTGGCGACGGCCGAGGCCGCGGGCGGGACCGAGAACGTGCTGCACCTGCAGATCGAGCCCGGCACCGATATCCTGGTGCTGAATGCCATCGGCCGGGTGATCCTGGAGAGGAACTGGCACGATATCGGCTTCATCCGGAAGCACACAGAAGTGCAGACCTGGGAGGCCTATCAGCGGTCGTCGCTGATGCGTGAATGGCCATTGGACGAGCTGGTTCGCCAGGTAGCCGCGGAGGCAGGTATCAGCCCGGACCAAATCGAGCAGGCGGCGGAATGGATCGCGCGGCCCAAGGCCGGGGGTGCCCGGCGGCGCACCCTGATGCATTACGAGAAGGGCCTGATCTGGGGGATCAAGAACTACGAGAACATCGCAAGCATCGCCGGCCTGGCGCTGATGACCGGCAATCTGGGCAAGCCGGGCACCGGCTGCTCGCGGCTCGGCGGCCATCAGGAGGCCTATGTGCGGCCCGCACCTTTGGGAGGGCGGCCCGCGCGCAATATCGACGAGGCGGTCCGCCGCGGCGAGACCAAGGTCTATTGGGTCGGCGGCTGCAACCCGGTGCTGACGACGCTGCGCGCGGAATCGATCGCGGGCGCCTTCGAGACCAGGGGCGCGCTCGTGACGGACGCCCTGGCAGCGACCAAGGGCAAGCCAGTGACCGAGCGGGTGATCGCCGTGGTCGAGGCGATGAAGCAGGGTGGCATATTCCTGATCGGCCAGGACATCTACCCGACCGCCACCACCGAGCGCGCCCATATGGTGCTGCCCGCCGCCACCTGGGGCGAGATCAACATGACCTCGATCAACGGCGAGCGGCGCCTGCGCCTCTATCCGAAGTTCATGGAGCCCCCGGGCGAGGCCCTGGCCGACTGGGCGATCGTCGCGCGCGTCGCCCGGCAGCTGCACGACCTCTACCAAGCGGACAACAACCCCGAGATGGCCAACCGTTTCCTCGATTTCGACTGGGCCGATGACGAGGCGGTCTTCCTGGACGCGCGGAAGAGAAACTTCACCGGCGGGCCCGGCGATCCGATGGAGGGCTTTGCTGGGATCGACTACGATCTGCTTCGGCGGCTGGGCAACAACGGCATCCAGACCCCGGTGCGCCTGGTCAACGGCCGGCCGGTCGGGACCGAGCGGCTGTTCGAGGACGGGCGCTTCGGCACGCCCTCGGGCAAGGCCAGGTTCATCCCGGCCCCGCCTCCCTGGCCCGGCTATTCGGCAGTGGTCTCGCGCCAGCGCGAACAGCACCGGTTCTGGATCAACAACGGCCGGTCGAATCACATCTGGCAGACCGCCTATCACCACCGCTATCTGGAATTCTACCGCGAGCGCGTGCCGGTACCCTATCTGGAGATGCATCCCGATGACGCCTCCGCGATGGGTATCGAGCCCGGCGATCTGGTTGAGGTTTTCAACGACATGGGCTCGGTCCAGGCCATGGCGTATCCGACCGACGCAGTAAAGCGCGACCACTGCTTCATGCTGTTCGGCCAGCCGCGCGGCGCGGCGGGCGATCTTATCTCGGACCATGTGGACCCGGACACGACCATCCCCTGGTACAAAGGCGTCTGGGCCGATATCCGGCGGATCGGGCCGGTGCCGGAGCTTTCGCGAACCGTGTCGTTCAAGCCGCAGAACGTGGCGGGCTAGGCAATGTGGCGGTTTCTTCCACTACTGGTTCTGTTGGCGGGCGCGCCAGCCTGGGCACAGACCCTGGCGCCTGGGGTCGAGTTGCAGGGGGCGAGCCTGGCGGGGCAGAGCTTGGCCGGCGCGGCCGCGCAGGGGGCAAATCTCAGTGGCGCCGATCTTTCGGGGGCCGATCTTTCGCGGGCTGATCTGCGCGAGGCCTATTTGCGCGGGGCCGATCTCTCCGGCGCCAATCTGGCCGGAGCGGATCTCGGCGGGGCCGATCTTACCCTGGCGCAATTGGACGGGGCCGATCTGACGGGCGCGCGGCTCACCCGCGCGGTGCTGTTGCGGGCTCGGCTCGATGGCGCGGCCTTGACCGGAGCCTTCATCGCGGGGGCGAACCTGACCAGGGCGCGGTTGGTGAACGCCAATCTTTCGAATGCGGTCCTTCACGACGCGGACCTGACCCAGGCCGATCTCTCGGGCGCCAATCTGACCGGTGCACGGCTGGGCGCGGCCAGTCCCGGCACGGACAGCCCGGCTCCGGCGCGGATGGACGGGGCAAATCTGAAGGGCGCGGTGCTCGATAGCGCCTCACTGATCAGTGTGACCATGGCGGAGGCGCGGCTCGGCGGCGCCAGCCTGCGCGGCGCGGACCTGACCCATGCGAACCTGAGCTGGGCCGAGGCGCAAAGCGCTGATTTCTCGCGTGCAAAACTGAGCGCCGCCATCCTCAAGGGCGCGGGCCTGGACGGCGCTGACTTCGCCGGCGCCTCCATGGCCATGGTGCGGGCCGCCGGGGCGCGGCTGGCTGGCGCGAAGCTTACCGGGGCGGCGCTGGAAGGCGCCGATTTCACACTGACCGATCTTGACGGCGCCGACTTTACCGGCGCGGATATCGATGGCTTGCGGTCCGATGGCGCCACCGGCACCGCATCGCTTGAGGGGGCTCAACCATGACGGCAATCGACGGGGATTCCCAAGTGGCCGAAGAAGCACAGACGAAGAGCCCGTCGCTGGTCAGCGCCGCCGCGGGCGAGCTGGCCGGAACCTTCATCCTGGTCTTCTTCGGGGTCGGCGCCGTGCAGGCGGCCGTCGCCACCGGCGCGCAAGCCGGGCTGTGGCAAGTGGCGGTCGTCTGGGCGATCGGGGTCAGCCTGGCGATCTACGCCACCGCTGCCTATTCGGGCGCCCACATCAACCCGGCGATCACGCTGGTGGCGTTCGTCTACGACCGGATGCCGGTGGTGCGGGTGCTGGTCTATTGGGCCGCCCAGATGGCGGGCGCGATGCTGGCGGCCCTGGTGCTCTATGCAATGTTCGCCGAGGCAATCGTGGAATTCGAGCGTCAGCGTGGACTGTTGCGCGGCGGGCCGGGCAGCGAGCTCTCGGCGATGATGTTCGGCGAGTATTTCCCCAACCCCGCGGTCTTCGGGACCGACGAGACCGCCTGGCGGGTGGTCAGCCTGGAACGCGCGTTCGTGGCCGAGATGATCGGCACCGCTATGCTGGCCTTCATGGTCAGCGCGCTGACCAGCGAGCAGAACATGGCGCGCCCACCGGCCGGGATCACCGCGGTGATGATCGGGCTGACGGTCGCGGCGATCATCTCGATCGTGGCGCCGCTGACCCAGGCGGCGCTGAACCCGGCCCGCGATCTGGGGCCGCGGGTGGTCGCGTATTTCCTCGGCTGGGGCGAGATCGCGATCCCCGGCCCTCGGAATGGTTGGCTGATCGTCTATGTGGCAGGCCCCCTGGTTGGTGGGCTGATCGGTGGCGGATTGCAACGCCTGCTGGCAAAGGCGGCGCCGAAAGGGTGATTTTCTTCGCCCAAGCAATGAGTTATACTTGCGTTCATCATGAGCAATCCCTTAGCCGACCTCCTCGCCCAGCGTGACTGGCTTCTGGCCGACGGCGCAACCGGTACGAACTACTTCGCCATGGGGCTCAAATCCGGCGAGCCGCCGGAGAACTGGAACAAGGACCACCCGGAGCGTGTGCGCGCACTCCATCGCGGCTTCATCGAGGCTGGGGCCGACATCATCCTAACCAACACATTCGGTGGCAGCCGACGGCGGCTGATGATGCACGGGGCGCAGGACCAGGCGCGCGAGATCAATGCGCGCGCGGCCGAACTGGCCCGCGCCGAGGCGGACGCGGCGGGCCGGCCGGTGATCGTCGCGGGCTCGATAGGCCCGACCGGCGACCTGCTGCAGCCCTTGGGCGAGCTTCCGCCCGACGAGGCCTATGCTGCCTTCGACGAGCAGACGCAAGCCTTGGCGGAAGGCGGTGCGGATGTCCTCTGGTGCGAAACGCTCTCGGCCGAGAACGAGGTCGCGGCGGCGATCGAGGCGGGCGCCAAGACCGGGCTGCCTTTGGTCGTTACCATGAGCTTCGACTCTGGCGGACGCACGATGATGGGGATCAAGCCCGCCGATTGGGCTGGCGTCGTCACCGGGCTGCCTGCGCCGCTGACCGCATATGGCGCTAATTGCGGGGTTGGCGCGTCCGAACTGGTGGCGACAGTGCTGGGCATTGCCTCCGCCGCCGAACCAGGGGCCATCATCATCGCCAAGGGAAATTGCGGCATCCCGGAGATGACCGATGACGGGATCCAATATAACGGCACGCCCGAATTGATGGCAGATTATGCGGTCCTGGCCCGCGACGCAGGCGCCCGGATCATCGGAGGCTGCTGCGGAACGACGCCGGTGCACCTGGCGGCAATGCGCGCGGCGCTGGAAGCACACCAACCCGGCCCACCGCCGACGATCGACGAGATCGTCGCTCGGCTCGGCGAGGTCTCGAAGCTGGCGCACGGGATCGATGCGAAGGCGCTGGCGGAGGAGCGCAGCCGGAAGCCCTAGGGAATCGAAAGCCAACGCCCCGGCCTCGAGCCGTGGCCTCGCAGGATCTGTCGGAGCGTCGCCCGTCCAGGTCGCGGATCAAGTCTGGGACATTGCCAGAGGTCACGCCCCCAGCGCCTCGGCCATCTGGGCCAGGTCATCGACCACTAGGTCCGGCTCGAGCCCCAGCCCGTCGAGCGGCTGACCGTAACGGCGCACCCAGATCGTCGGGAAGCCGAAATTCTTCGCCCCGATCACGTCGAAGGAATTGCCCGAGACGAACCCGATCCTCTCCGGCGGCAATCCTATCTCGCGCACCCCGACCTGGTAAGCGGCGCGCCCCGGCTTATAAACTTGGTCCGGCTGGGTGGTGATGAGCCCCGAGAAATGCGCCTCGATCCCGGCCCGGCGCTGTGAGCCCTCGATCATTGAAAGCTCACCCATCGACAGGACATAGAGCCTGAAACGCATGGCCAACCGTTCCAACGCTGACGCGGCTTCGGCATAAACCGGCGCCTCCGCATCCGCCTCCAGCAGGCGCGCGCGGGCGGCCTGGGGCACGACGACGCCCAGCTCCGCCGCCGCGAAGTCGAGCGCGCGGGCGGTGAGTTCGTTCCAGGGCGCGTAGCGCTCCATCATTCCGTTCTGGAAGCAGTACCGCTGGCAGGTCTGGAACCAGAGCTTGGCGAGTGCCGTGCCGTCCGTCCCTGGGATCAGCTCCTCGACCAGCCTCCCCATCCCCTGCTTGTCGGCGATGGTGCCGTAATAATCGAAGGCCAAAGCCTCGATCGTCGAAAATTCTTTCATGCTGTTCTCGCGGCCATGAAGACCGCCCCCAGGCCTATGCAAATCACGCCCAGCGCCAACATCAAGACCCCGTCATAGCCGGCGGCCTCCCAAACCAGTGCGGCAATGGTCGGACCCGCCGCGAAGCCGCACATGAAGGGCAGCGCCAGCTTGCCGGCGGTGGCGCCGAAGCCTCTGCGGCCCAGAAGCTCGGCGGTCAGCACCGGCCGCAAGATGCTGGCGGTGCCATATCCCGCCCCGTGTAGCAGGACGAAAACGACGACCAGCCAGGGCGCGACACCCGCCATGAGCAGCGCCGTCGACCCCAGCGCCATGCCTGTATAGCAGCCGATGGCGACGCCAAAGATGTTAACGTATTTCTCGGTCGCCATGGTCACCGCACGGCCGACCACCTGCATCGGACCGATCATCGACGCGGCCAGGACCGCGGCAGCCTCTCCGATCCCCCGGTCCGCGAGGATCGGCAGAAGATGCCCCAGGATCAGCCCATGCGTCAGCCCGATGGCGCCGAAGGCCAAGGCCAGGCACCAGAAGGCCGGGCGCCGGGTCACCGCCGCGTGAACCGGTGCGGCCGCCTCGGCTGTGACCTCCTCGGGCTCGATGCGATGACGCTCCAACCGCCGCAATCCCCACAGCATTAGCGGAATCACCAGTAAGATGATCGCCAAGCCGAAACAGATCAGCGCCCCGCGCCAGCCGAAATTCTCGGCCAAGACATGGGCGGCGGGAAAGGCAATGGTGCCCGCGAACCCGCCAATCAGTGTCACGGCGGTGATTGCCGTGCGCGCCCGATTGCCGGTCGTCACCGTGATGATCGCGAAACAGGCCTCGTAGAGGCTGACCGCCATCATTACGCCCATGGCCAGCCAAACTGCATAGAACTGCCAAACCTGCGTCACTTGGCTGAGCGCGATCAGCAGCAGTCCGCCGATCAACGCCCCGCCCGGATGGATCAGCCGGGCCGCACCCCGGTCGATCATCCGACCCGCAATAGGCGCGAGCAGCGCGGTGATCAGCAGCGCTCCGGTAAACGCGCCGGATAGCTGCGTCTTGCTCCAGCCCAGATCCCGCTCCCAATCCGGCAGAAGCGCCGGGAACGAATAGTACATCGAGGCCCAGATCACCAATTGCGCGACGGCCAGCGGCAGGATGTCGATCCGCAGCGAGCGTTCAGATTGGCTTGGAGCGGCGTCGGCCAAGGAAGACTCCCGTAGATACGTCGCAACTTGGCTATCAGAACGCGAAAGGCAGAGACAAGAAAGGGCGATTGACAGCGGCGCCCAGCTAGTGCGATGGGGACGGACCCTCCGGCACAGGGATCAGGGCCCACCGTTCAACCTGAGTCCCATTGCCCAAATGCAAACCAGCGAAACATCCATCACGGCAAGGCCGCAGACCGCGCCGGTCCTGCTTTGGGCGGCGCTGATCGCGATCGGCATCGGGTGGGGGATCACGGGGCCGCTCTCGAAGCTGTCGGTTTCGACCGGCAACCACCCGATTGGGATCGTCTTTTGGAACAGCGTCATTGGGGCGTGCATCCTGACGCCGCTTCTGGCCATAACCGGCCGGCGGCTGCCGCTGGGCCGGCCATATTTGATCTTCTTCATGGTCTGCGGGTTCTTGGGGACCGCGCTGCCGAACACAACGTCCTATACCGGGTATCAGCATCTGCCCGTCGGCGTGATGTCGATCATGCTTGCGCTGGTGCCAATAATGACCTTGCTGCTGGCTCTGCCCTTCCGGCTGGAGCGGCCAGAGCCGCTGCGCGTCCTGGGGCTGGGCTTCGGCGCCGTCGCGGTCGCGCTTATCGCCTTGCCGGACACCAGCTTACCCGATCCGGGCCAAGCGGTCTGGGTGATCCTGCCAATGATCGTCACGCTCGCTTACGCGGCCGAGAATATCTATATCGCGGCCCGGCGCCCGCCGGGGCTGGACGCGCTGACCATTCTCTGCGGCCTGTTCTGGGGGGCGCTCATCCAGATCACCCCGGTGATGCTGGCGTGGGGCGCCTGGGTCGACCTGACCCGGCTCGACGCGCCCGAGATCGCGATAATCGTCAATTCCGGCCTGCACATCCTGGCCTATATGGGCTTTGTTTGGCTGATCGGTTCAGGCGGCCCGGTCTTCGCCTCGCAGGTCGCCTATGTGGTCACCGGGGTCGGGGTTCTCCTGGGAATGCTGGTCTATGACGAGCGCCATTCGCTTTGGATTTGGGGGGCGCTGGCGTTGATCTTCGCGGGGCTCGCGCTGGTCAAACCGAAACAATGATCCGATCCCCCTTGCGACTCAGCGCCCGCCGGACTATATCCCGCTCAACATCGCGGCGGCCTCGCAGCACCTGCGGGACCCCCACCGGGTAGATCGAGGCGGGCCGCGAGGACCGCTTTTTTTGAGTCGGCTGACCCGGAGGATGCCCCGCCGCATGACCAATACCCTGTCCGACATGGTGGCCAAGGCCGCAATCGACCGCCGCTTGGCGGCGATCGTGCTGCCGACCATCGAGGGGATGGGCTTTCGCCTGGTCCGGCTGCGGCTGATGGGCGGCAAGCGGGTCACGCTACAAATCATGGCCGAGCGCGAAAACGGCTCGATGGAGGTTGAGGATTGCGCCGAACTAAGCCGGGCGCTTTCGGTCTTGCTCGATGTCGAGGATCCAATCGAGCGCGAATATTCGCTCGAGGTCTCGTCGCCCGGCATCGACCGGCCGCTGACCCGGCTCGAGGATTTCGCCCGTTGGGAAGGCTACGAGGCTAAGTTGGAGACCGCCGAGCTGATCGAGGGGCGCAAACGCTTCAAGGGCGTGCTGGCGGGCGTCGAGGGCAATGAGGTGCTGATCGACGTGGATGAGGGCACGATCGGGCTGGATTTCGACTGGCTGGCGGATGCCAAGCTGGTTCTGACGGACGAGCTGGTCGCCGAGTCGCTCAAAGCGCGCAAGCAGGTCTTCGATGAAACCGCGTTCGACGAGATCGTGACCGAAGAGAACATCGCAGACGAAACCAATACAGACGACGGGGCGTCGACCCCCGCATTGGAGAAGGACGCTTAAGATGGTCAGTGCAAACCGGCTGGAGCTGCTGCAGATCGCCGACGCGGTCGCGCGCGAGAAGCTGATCGAGCGCGATCTGGTGCTCGAGGCGATGGAGGACAGCCTCGGCAAGGCCGCCCGCTCGCGCTATGGCGCCGAATACGACATTCGCGCGTTCATCGACCGCAAGTCCGGCGAAATCTCGATGAGCCGCGCCATGGAGGTGGTCGAGGAGGTCGAGAACCACTTCACCGAGATCAGCCTGGCCGAGGCCCAGTTGAAGAACCCGGAAGCGCAGGTCGGCGATTTCATCACCGAACCCCTGCCAGCAATGGATTTCGGCCGTATCGCCGCGCAGACCGCCAAGCAGGTGATCGTCCAGAAAGTCCGCGACGCCGAGCGCGAGCGCCAATACGAGGAATTCAAGGACCGGGTCGGCGAGATCATCAACGGTATCGTCAAGCGGGTCGAATACGGCAACGTCATCGTCGATCTGGGGCGCGCCGAGGCGATCATCCGCCGCGACCAGTTGATCCCGCGCGAGACCTACCGGGTCGGCGACCGGGTGCGCGGCTACATCCGCGATGTGCGCGCCGAGGCGCGCGGACCGCAGATCTTCATGAGCCGTACCGCGCCAGAATATATGGCCAAACTCTTCTCCATGGAGGTGCCGGAGATCTACGACGGCATCATCGAGGTGAAGGCGGTGGCGCGCGATCCGGGCAGCCGCGCCAAGATCGGCGTGATTTCCTATGACAATTCCATCGACCCGGTTGGCGCCTGTGTCGGCATGCGCGGCAGCCGGGTTCAGGCGGTAGTCAACGAGCTGCAGGGCGAGAAGATCGACATCATCCCCTGGAACGAGGATGCGGCGACCTTCATCGTCAATGCGTTGCAGCCGGCCGAGGTTACCAAGGTGGTGATGGACGAGGATGCCCAGCGCATCGAGGTGGTGGTACCGGACGAGCAGCTTAGCCAGGCGATCGGCCGGCGCGGCCAGAACGTGCGCCTGGCCAGCCAACTCACCGGCTGGGACATCGACATCATGACCGAAGCCGAGGAATCCGAACGCCGCCAGCAAGAGTTCAACGAGCGTTCCGCCATGTTCATGGAAAACCTGAACGTGGACGAAATGGTGGCCCAGCTTTTGGTCTCGGAAGGCTTCACCTCGCTCGAGGAAGTCGCCTTCGTCGAGCTGGAGGAGCTGAACGTCATCGACGGCTTCGACGAGGACACCGCGGTCGAACTGCAAACCCGCGCCCGCGAAAATTTGGAGGCGGCGAACCAGGCGGCGCTTGCCGAAGCCCGCGAGCTCGGCACCGACGATACGATCGTCGAATTCGAAGGTCTGACACCGCAGATGGTCCTTGCCCTGGCAAAGGACGGCGTCACCTCGCTCGAGGAGTTCGCGAAATGCGCCGATTGGGAATTGGCTGGCGGTTACACGACGATCGATGGTCAGCGGGTCAAGGATGACGGCATCCTCGAACCCTTCGATATCAGCCTCGAGGAGGCGCAGTATCTGGTGATGAAGGCGCGGATCGAACTCGGCATCGTCGATCCGGCCGATATTCTGGCCGCCGACGAGGAGGGCGAGGGCGAAGAAGCCGGTGAAGGTGAGGAAGCCGCGGTCGAACGGGCGGCCGAACAGGCTGAGGCCGGGCTGGCGTAAGCCTGCCCAGAGCGGCATGACCCGGGGAGGCGCGACCAGAACCCGAGGCGGCACGAAGATCGGCCCCGAACGGCGCTGCATCGCCACAGGCGAAAGCGGGCCGACCGGGTCGTTGGTGCGTTTTGTCCTTGGGCCCGGGGGGCAGGTCGTGCCCGACCTCGCCGCTAAGCTGCCGGGACGCGGCGTCTGGCTAACGGCGGACAGGAACCTGGTCGACAGGGCGGTAAAGAAGAAGCTCTTCTCCCGCGCCTTCCGGACGCAGGCAAACGCACCCGCAGACCTTGCCGCGGCCCTAGAGGAAATGATCGCGCGGCGCCTGATCGATCTGATCGGGCTCGCCCGCAAGGCAGGCCAGGCAGTTACCGGGTTCGAGAAGGTCCGTGCACGGCTCAAGGAGGGCGCGGCGGGTGTGCTTTTCGAGGCTCATGACGGTGCGGCGGATGGCAGGCAAAAGCTTTCTCGCCTCGCCATGGCGAGCGGTGCGGAGGTCCAGATCATCGATCTTTTGGACTCCGCTGAATTGGGTTTGGCTTTTGGCCGCGATTTTGCGATACATGCCGCGCTCGACCGGGGCGGCTTCGCGGATCGTGCGATCAGGGAAGCGGAGCGGCTGGCTGGTTTGCGCACCCACCGCCTGATAAGCGACCCCGCCGACACGCAAGTTTCGGGCGGCGCGGCCCGGCCGGCGAGCAATGATGGATATGAGGGGCCTGACGTGGCCTCCGGACAAGGTGACCGATGAGCGATACGGAAAGCGGCGATAGAAAACCGGGCGGACGTGGGCGCGCCATGGGCGGAGCCGGCGGAAGGGGGTCCGTGCGCCAGAGCTTCAGCCATGGCCGGTCGAAATCGGTGGTGGTCGAGAAGAAGCGCAAGCGTGTCCTGACCGCGCCGGATGGCACGCCGAAAGCCGGCGGAGCCGCAGCAGCGGCGGCAGCCGCGGCCGCGGCGTCGGGCACGTTGACCGCCAAGCCGAAGGCCAAGGCGCCGTCAGCGCCATCCGCGCCGGCGCCCGCGCCCGAGGAGGCACCAAAAAAGGAAGAGAAATCCCGCGCCGACAAGGGTGGGAACCTGCTGCGCACGCTCTCGGCCGACGAGCACGCCCGGCGCCTCAAGGCGCTGGAACAGGCCAAGGTCGACGAGGTCGAACGCAAGAAGCGCGAGTCCGAGGAGGCCAAGCGCCGGGCCGAAGAAGACGCAAAACGCAAGGAAGTCGAGAAACGCGAAGCCGAAGAAGCGTCGAAGCGCGAAGCCGAAGAAGCCGAGGCGAAGCGTGCGGCGGAAGAAGCCGAGCGCGCCAAGGCCGAGGCCGAGGTGGAAGTGAAGGCCCCGGCAGAGCCTGTCCCAGCGCGCGGACGCGCCGCGCCGGAGGCCGAAGAAGAGCGCGGCCCGGCCCGCGGCCGCGGCGGTGCGCCAGCGCCGCGCAAGCCCGCGCCCTCGCGCGGGCGCGGTGACGATAAGCGGCGCACCGGCCGGCTGACGATCTCGAAACTTGGCGAGGATGAAGGCGGGCGCCAGCGCTCGCTGGCCGCCATGCGCCGCCGCCAGGAACGCGAACGCCGCAAGATGATGGGCGGCCCGGTCGAGCGCGAGAAGGTGGTGCGCGATGTGCGCGTGCCCGATGCGATCACCGTTCAGGAACTGGCCAACCGCATGGCCGAACGCGTGGCCGACGTGATCAAGGCACTGATGAAGATGGAAGTCATGGCGACTCAGAACCAGACCATCGACCCGGAAACCGCCGAGCTGATCATCGAGGAGTTCGGCCACAAGCTGGTTCGTGTTTCCGAATCGGACGTGGAGAATGTTATCGAGACAGCAGAGGACGAGGACGAGGATCTGCAGGCGCGCGCGCCCGTGGTTACCATCATGGGCCACGTGGACCACGGCAAGACATCACTTCTTGATGCGCTGAGGAAGACCAATGTGGTCTCGGGCGAGGCCGGTGGCATCACCCAGCATATCGGCGCCTATCAGATCATGACCGAGGACGGCCACAAGATCACCTTCCTCGATACTCCGGGCCACGCCGCTTTCACCTCGATGCGCGCACGCGGCGCCCATGTGACGGATATCGTCATCCTGGTGGTCGCGGCCGACGATTCCGTGATGCCGCAGACCATCGAGGCGATCCATCACGCCAAGGCGGCCGAGGTGCCGATGATCGTGGCGATCAACAAGATCGACCGCCCGGGCGCCGATCCGCAGAAGGTGCGCACCGAGCTTCTACAGCACGAGGTCCTGGTCGAGGCGATGTCGGGCGAGGTTTTGGACGTGGAATGCTCGGCGATCACTGGCGAGGGTCTGGACAAACTGGTCGAGGCAATCGTGCTGCAGTCGGAACTTTTGGACCTGAAAGCCAATCCCAGCCGCGCAGCCGAGGGAGCGGTCATCGAGGCGAAGCTGGATGTGGGCCGTGGGCCCGTTGCCACCGTTCTGGTCCAACGCGGCACCCTGAGGTTGGGCGACATCTTCGTCGTCGGCGAACAATGGGGCCGGGTGCGCGCCCTGATGGACGATCAGGGCGAGCGGGTCGAGGAAGCTGGGCCGTCGGTGCCAGTCGAAGTGCTGGGCCTGCAGGGCACGCCCGAGGCGGGCGACACGTTGAACGCAGTCGAGGACGAGGCCAAGGCCCGCGAGATCGCCGATTACCGCCAGCGCAAGGCGCGCGAGGCCCAGGCCGCCAAAGGCAGCCGTACCACGCTCGACCAGCTTTTGGCCCGGGCCGAGGCCGGCGGCGACGCGGCGGAACTGCCGATTGTCGTCAAGGCCGACGTGCAGGGTTCGGCCGAGGCAATCGTCCAGGCGCTCGAAAAGGTCGGCAACGAGGAGGTCGTGGTCCAGGTGCTCCATTCGGGTGTCGGCGCGATCACCGAGTCGGATGTCACTCTGGCGGATGCCTCGGGGGCGCCGATCATCGGCTTCAACGTGCGCGCCAATGCACCGGCCCGGGAGGCGGCGAACCAGAAGGGCGTCGAGATCCGTTACTACTCGATCATCTACGACCTGGTCGACGATGTGAAACAGGCGGCCTCGGGCCTCCTCAGCCCCGAGGTCAGAGAGACCTTTATCGGCTACGCGAAGATCAAGGAGGTCTTCAAGGTCTCCGGTGTCGGCAAGGTCGCGGGCTGCGAGGTCTCCGAGGGTGTGGCGCGCCGCTCGGCCGGGGTGAGGCTCTTGCGCGACGACGTGGTGATCCATGAGGGCACGCTGAAGACCCTCAAGCGCTTCAAGGATGAGGTGCGCGAGGTCAATGCGGGCCAGGAATGCGGCATGGCCTTCGAAAGATACGAGGACATCCGCGAGGGCGATGTGATCGAAATCTTCGAGCGCGAGGAAGTCGAGCGCACGCTCTGATCCTTGGTGAGCATAGGAGCGGCCCGCCCGGGCCGCTCTACTGATTTATAACAGTGTATAAGCGAAAGTTGATATACTCAGGTAAATTTCCTAGACTTTGACCCATGGACCCCGTCCGTAATCCCTTTGCGCCAGGCGCGGGCTCGCAACCGCCGCAATTGGCCGGACGCGATCACATCATCGAGGATGCGGAGACCGCGCTACAACGGGTGCTCAGGCGCCGCCATGCGCGCTCGCAGATCCTTCTCGGCCTGCGCGGAACCGGTAAAACCGTGCTGCTCAACAAGATCGAGCAAGCGGCCGAGCACCACAATCATCTGACCTCATTCATCGAAGCGCCCGAGGATAACGCGCTTGCAGACCTGCTCTATCCCCGCATCCATCAAGTGTTGCGAAGGCTATCCAGCGTCGAGGCGGCGCGGTCCACGGCTTATCGCGCGATGCGGGCGTTGCGCGCCTTTGCAGGCGCGTTCCGAATCACCATGGGCGACTTCTCGATCTCGGTCGATCCTGAGGATGGCACAGCCGACAGCGGGAATCTGGAATACGACCTGACGGACCTCTTCCTCCGTGTCGGGGAAGCCGCGCGCGACGCGCGCCGCGGCTGGATCTTGCTGATCGACGAGGTTCAATACTTATCCGAGGACGAACTGTCCGCGCTGATCGTTGCGATTCATCGCGTCAGCCAAAAGCAGCTTCCAATCCTGTTCTTCGGCGCCGGGCTTCCGCAGATCGCGGCGCTGTCGGGCAATGCAAAGTCCTACGCCGAGAGGCTTTTCACCTTCCCCACGATCGGCCCGCTCGACCGGGACGCCGCGACCGCGGCGATCAAACGGCCGATCGAGGCGGAAGGTGAGCGGATCGCGAAAAATGCGCTGAACCTGATCATAGACCGCACCAAGGGGTATCCGTATTTCCTGCAGGAATGGGGCTATCAGGCATGGAACGCCGCAAAGGCCTCGCCGATCAAGGTCGCGGATGTCGAGGAAGCGGCGAAAGCGGCATTGCGCCGGCTTGACGAGGGGTTCTTCCGCGTCCGTTTCGACCGCCTGACGCCAAAAGAGCGCGACTACGTCCTGGCCATGGCGAAACTGGGTGCCGGGCCCTACCGGTCGGCGGAAGTGGCGGAGGCGCTTGGCGAAACCGTCCAGGCGCTCGGGCCGCGCAGGGCGAAGATCATCCACAAGGGCATGATCTACAGCCCGTCGCACGGCGATATCGACTTCACCGTGCCCATGTTCGACGACTTCCTGCGCCGGACTGTCCCCTGAACTTGCTGCAAATCTGCTGAAACGGGTCAAATTCCTGACCGTGTACCCGCCTAACCCAGTGCTCGATGCGAGGCAAACCTTGAGCAGCCGCCGCAATGGCGGGGTGGTGCGGCCGGCGGGAGCTCTCCCGCCGGCCGCGATCACCGAGTTCCTGTGGTTCGGCGTCAAGCAGGTCTGGGCCTGCCTTTTTGGCGGTCTGCTGCTGATGTTGATCCTGGCGACCCACCTTTGTTGGCCCGCGGGCGCGGCGCTCGCACGCTACGATTTCCTGTTCCTGGCCGCGGTCACGATCCAATGCGCGCTTCTGGCGTTCGGGCTCGAGACCCGCGAGGAGGCCAAGGTGATTCTGGTCTTCCACCTGGTCGGTACGGCGATGGAGCTCTTCAAGACCCATATGGGGTCGTGGGCATACCCCGAGGAAAACCTGATCCGGCTGGGCGGGGTGCCGCTTTTCTCCGGTTTCATGTATGCGGCTGTCGGCAGCTACATGGCGCGGGCCTGGCACATCTTCGACTTCCGCTTCAGCCACTATCCGCGGCGGCGCTGGACCGTGGTGTTGTGCCTGCTGATCTATGTGAACTTCTTCACCCAGCATTACGGGCCGGATCTGCGGCTGGCGCTCTTCGCAGGCGCCGGGCTTCTTTGGTGGCGCTGCCGGGTCGTCTACACCCCACAGGCCATGCGCCTTTCGATGCCGCTCTTGCTGGGGTTCTTCCTGGTGGCGCTGTTTATCTGGCTTGCCGAGAACCTCGGCACCTTCGCAGGTGCCTGGGTCTATCCGAACCAGCTCGACGGCTGGCGGGTGGTGCCGTTCAGCAAGATCGGATCCTGGTACCTTTTGATGCTGATCTCGTTCGTTCTGGTCACCGCGATCCGCAAGCCCGAGCCTGAGCTCGGGCTGGACAGGGCGGAGCGCCGGTGATAGAGCGCGGGGCCTCACTGAAAACCCGCGAGATCCCATGGCCCGCCCTCACCACGATCACGGGACCGGCCCGTCCCAGCGTCAACTACGCGTCGGCGAGACCATTCGCCGGGCGCTCTCCGACGTTCTGACGCGCGGCGAGCATCACGAGCCCGAGCTCGACGGCGTGCCTATCACCGTGGGCGAAGTGCGCTGTTCGCCCGATCTCAAGGTCGCCACGGCCTATGTGATGCCGCTGGGCGGGCGCGATACGGAGCATGTCCTGGCCGCGCTCGAGCGGGCCAAGGGCGAGCTGCGCCGGCAGGTGACGCGCGCGGTTCAGTTGAAATTTTCGCCCGAACTGCGGTTCCGGCTTGACGAGACCTTCGACCGCATGGACGAGACCCGTAGGCTTCTTGGCGAGGACCAGGTGCGTCGCGACCTGGATGGGGATTGAGGACCGGGCCGCGCCGGCGACGCGGCCCGGGGATGCCTCAATAGCGCCGGACGAACCCGTAGCGCCGGTCGCGATCATGGCTATGCGCTCCATAGCCATCCCGATAGCCTGAGCGCCGGTCG
>JAOTXT010000013.1 GCA_029862205.1 Paracoccaceae bacterium | reverse complement strand
CAGGGCCCTGTAGTTCGCGCGCGCGCCTGGGCCTCGCGCTCGGCCTGGCTCGACCGGTCGAGCCGCCGGGCGCCGGCATCATCCAGCGTCCGGCCTCCGAAACGGTCGTCGATCCGGATCTTCCCCACTCCGTCGCGCGGACGCCGATCCTCGAAGCGATGCTGCCGGTCTTCGCGAATACGCTCCTGGATACCCAGGCGCACGCGATCGCCCAGCGGCACGCCCTTGCTTCGGCGAAGCTGGCGCCGGATCGGGCCGTCATTGCGCCGGAAACCCCGGTTTGGTGCGGCGGTCTGCGGGGTCAGGCGCTGGGCAAGCTGCTCGCCCGCCTGGGCGGGATGCCAGGCCGGGCCGGGATCGGCGACCGTTCGAGCGGACACCTGGCCAGCCGCCAAAAAGCCGCTCACCAAAACCAGCGCCAAGGCGCCGAATATCCGGTTATGTTGGATCATGTCTCATTCAACGTCGCTGCATCCGGATTCCGATGCCAAGAATTGCTCAATTGCGACATAACGCTTCGTCTTTCGACCGGACAGAACTGTCCAGACAAAGGATAATTAGGTCGAATCACGTTGTTTTCCAGTGGGAACCGCCAATGACCGTCCATCCCAGCGAGCTCGCCGCCGTCACTCAACCTGTTACCAATGCGCGCGGTCTGCCGAACGCCTTCTACACCGATCCGGAGGTCTTCGAGGAGGAGAAGCGCAAGGTCTTCTTCCGCAATTGGGCCGCGCTCGGCTTTTTCTCGGACGTGCCCGAACCGGGCGATGCCAAGCCGCTGACCTTCCTCGGCCAGCCGCTGGTATTAATCCGCGGACGCGACGGCGTGCTGCGCGTCTTCCAGAACGTCTGCCGCCATCGCGGCATGATCCTGATCGAGCGGCCGCAGAAGATCGAACGCGCGATCCGTTGTCCCTACCACTCGTGGTGCTACGAGCTCGACGGCAGCCTGCGCACGACACCGCATGTCGGCGGCCCCGGCACCAACCGTCACGACGCGATCAAGCGGGACGAACTCGGCCTCTTCGAGGTGCGCAGCCACACGTGGCTCGGTATGGTCTTCGTCAATATCGACGGCCAGGCGCCCGCCTTCGAGGAGTATGCGGGCGACGCGATCGCGCGCTACGCGGACTTCGACAAGCCGCTCTACAAATGCGGCGGCGAGGGCACGTTCACGATGGAGGTCAAGGCGAACTGGAAGCTGGCGATCGAGAACGGGGCCGAGAGCTATCACCTGCCTTGGGTGCATCCCGGTCTCAACAGCTATTCCAGGCTCGAGGACCATTACCATATCGAGGCCCACGGGCCGCTTTGCGGCCAGGGCACGACGGTCTACAATCCCTCTCTGTCGGAAGACGGGCGCCGCTTTCCAGAATTCGCGGATTTCGACGCGAAATGGAATCAGGGCGCGGAATATCCGATGCTCTTCCCCAATATCATGATCGGGGTCCACAAGGATCAACTCTGGGGCTTTATCGTCGAGCCGGTCTCGCACGACCGCTCGATCGAGCATGTGCAGATCTACTACGCAGACCCTTCGGTCGCCGGTGACGCGTGGGCCGGCATGAGGAAGAAGAATGCTGAAATGTGGGCCGGGGTCTTTGCCGAGGACATCTTTGTCGTCGAGGGGATGCAGCGCGGCCGCCACGCGACCCAGTTCGACGGCGGCAAGTTCTCCCCGGTGATGGACAACCCGACCCACGACTTCCACGCCTGGGTGGCAAGCCAGATGATGGCATGACAGATCGCGCCGCGCCGGATACCGATCTGGATGCGGCGCTGATCGAAGCGCACGAGGCAGCGGACCATCGCCGCCTCGTGGTGCTTTACGCCGAAGCGGCCGATCACGCCGAGGCGGCAGGCGACATCGACGCCTGCTGCTTCTACCTGACCCATGCCTATGTGTTCGCGCTGCAAACCGGGGCCGGAGAGGCGCGCGCACTGCACGAGCGTTTGCTCGCCCACGGTCGCGAAGAGTAGCACTGTCGCATCCCCTGACGGATTTGCGACAGCAAGCGACGAAAATCTGCGCAAGCCCAGACGCGAAACTTGCTCTGATGCGGCTTGATCAATTCAGACTGCCCGGACCGTGATTCGGGCCGATGGGGGAGGTTCACCCATGCAATCCCATGCGCGCGTGGTCGTGATCGGCGGCGGTGTCGTCGGCTGTTCCGTGCTCTACCACTTGGCCCGCGAGGGCTGGACCGATGTCATGCTCCTGGAGCGCTCGGAACTGACCTCCGGCTCGACCTGGCACGCGGCGGGCGGCTGCCACACGATCAACGGCGATCCGAACGTGGCCAAGCTGCAAAAATACACGATCGACCTCTACAAGGAGATCGAGGATCTCTCCGAGCAGGCCACCGGCTTCCACATGACCGGCGGCGTGATGATGGCGGCCACCGAGGAACGCTTCGACTGGCTCAAATCCACCATGGCCAAGGGCCGCTACCAGGACATCGAGGCGCGCGTCATCACCCCCGAGGAAGCGCACGAGATTATGCCGCTTCTCGACCCGGCGCAGTTCGTCGGCGGGCTCGAGACCTTTGTCGACGGGCATCTGGACCCCTCGGGCGTCACCCACGCCTACGCGAAATCCGCCCGCAAGCTCGGCGCCACGATCCACACCCACACCATGGTCAAGGACGTCCAGCGCAAACCGGATGGCGGCTGGGAGGTGATCACCGACCAGGGCAACATCGCTTGCGAGCATGTGGTCAATGCCGGCGGCCTCTGGGCGCGCGAAGTTGGGCGCTGGGTCGGGCTGGAACTGCCGATCCTGGCCATGGAGCATATGTATCTGATCACCGAGGACATGCCCGAGGTGACCGAGATCAACGAGAAGACCGGCAAGGAGGTGGTCCACGCGGTCGATTTCGACGGCGAGCTTTACCTGCGCCAGGAACGCGGCGGGATGCTGATGGGGACCTACGAGAAGGCCTGCGTGCCCTGGTCCGAACAGGAAACCCCCTGGGAGTTCGGCCACGAACTGTTGCAGGAGGATATCGAGCGCATCGCCCCCTCGCTGGAAGTGGGCTTCGAGCATTTCCCCGCCTTCGGGAATGCGGGCATCAAGCAGATCATCAACGGCCCCTTCACCTTCGCCCCTGATGGCAACCCGCTGATCGGCCCCGTGCGCGGCCTGCCAGGCTATTGGTCGGCCTGCGGCGTCATGGCCGGGTTCAGCCAGGGCGGCGGGGTCGGCCTGGCGCTGGCCAACTGGATGATCCACGGCGATCCGGGTTTCGATGTCTGGGCCATGGACATCGCCCGCTACGGCGACTGGACGACGATGCGCTACACCAACAAGAAGGTGCAGGAGAACTATTCCCGGCGCTTCTCGATCAAGTTCCCGAACGAGGAATTGCCGGCGGCGCGCCCCTACAAGACCACCCCGATCTACGACAAACTGGTGGCGATGGGCGCCCAGATGGGCGACAGCTGGGGCCTGGAGGCGCCGCTCTGGTTCGCGCCCGAAGGCGTCCGGGATGTCTTTTCCTGGCACCGCTCGACCGATTTCGAGCATGTGAAGGCCGAGGTGGCTGGCGTGCGCGAGTCGGTCGGCATCGCCGAGATCTCCGGCTTCTCGAAATTCTCGGTCAAGGGGCCGGGCGCGCGGGACTGGCTGGACCACGTGCTGGCCTGCAAGGTGCCGAACCCGGGCCGGATGACGCTGGCGCCCATGTTGAAGCACGATGGCAAGCTGATCGGCGACCTGTCGCTGGCCACGCTCGCGGACGAGGAGTTCTTCCTGGCGGGATCGGGCATGGCCGAGAACTACTACATGCGTTGGTGGGAGGAGACCCTGCCGACGGATGGCTCGGTCCGGGTCGAGGCGATCGGGCTTGGCCTGACCGGCCTGACGGTTGCCGGGCCGAACGCGCGCAAGGTGCTCGAGAAGCTGACCCATGCGGATGTCTCGGCCAAAGGCTTCCGCTTCATGGCGATCAAGCGGATGGAACTGGGCTTCGCCCCCTGCCTGGTCGGCCGCGTCAGCTTCACCGGCGATCTGGGCTACGAGATCTGGATGAAGCCCGAATACCAACGCCATGTTTTCGACCAGCTGATCGAAGCGGGCGCCGAATTCAACATCCGTCCCTTCGGCCTGCGCGCGCTGAACTCAATGCGGATCGAAAAGAACTTCGGCGGCTGGGCGCGGGAATACCGCCCGCTCTACGGGGCGCTGGAGGCAGGACTCGACCGCTTCGTCGCCTACGAGAAACCGGCCGATTTCATCGGCAAGGAGGCGGCCTTGGCCGAGCGCGATTCCGGCGGCAAGCTGCGCCTCAAGATGTTCACGGTCGAGGCCAAGAACGCCGACGTGATCGGCGACGAACCGATCTGGCTGAACGGAGAGGTCGTGGGCTGGGTCACCTCGGGCGGCTTCGCGCATAACTCTGGCGCCTCGATGGCGATGGGGTATGTTCCGAAGGAACATGCCAACGCCGAGGGTCCGTGGCAGATCGAGCTTCTGGGTGACCTCCTGCCGGCCCGGGTGCAGCATGCGCCGATCTGGGATGCCAACGCGGAAAGGATGCGCGGGTGAGGCAACGCTATAACGCGCTCTCGGTTCTCTGGGGCGGACTGACCGGTCAGAAGCACTGGAAGCAGGTCTGGGGCCGCCCGGAGCCGAAGCCGCATTACGACGTGATAATCATCGGCGGTGGCGGCCATGGGCTGGCGACCGCCTATTACCTGGCCAGCGAACACAAGATCCGCAACGTGGCGGTGCTCGAGAAAGGCTGGCTCGGCGGCGGCAATGCGGGGCGCAACACCACCATCGTGCGCTCGAACTACATGGTTCCGGGCAATACCGAGTTCTACGAACACTCGCTCAAACTGTGGGAGAACCTGAGCCACGAGTTGAACTACAACGTGATGTTCAGTCAGCGGGCCCATGTGAACCTGGTCTTCACGCCCTCCCAGCGCGACGCGATGGCAAGGCGTTACAATCTGATGCGGCTCAACGGGATCGACGGGGAATACTGGGACCAGGACGAGTTGCGCCGCCACGCGCCGCATCTGAATTACGAGAACGGCCGCTTCCCGATCTTAGGCGCCTATGTGCAGCCCCGCGCCGGCACAGCGCGCCACGACGCGGTCAACTGGGGCTTCGCCCGTGCGGCCACCGCGCTGGGTGTCGACATCATCCAGGGCTGCGAGGTCACCGGCTTCATCCACAAAGCCGGCGCGGTGGTCGGCGTCGAGACCTCGAAAGGCGAGATCCTGGCCGACAAGATCGGCATGGCGGTCGCCGGCCACACCTCGGTGCTGGCCCACAAGGCGGGGCTGGGGAAACTGCCGATCGAGACCCACAAGTTGCAGGCCTATGTCTCCGAGCCCCTGAAGCCCATCGTCGATCAAGTGATCGTCTTCGGCGGCATTGGGCACTTCTATATCAGCCAGTCCGACAAGGGCGGACTGGTCTTCGGCGGCGACCTCGACAAGTACAATTCCTATGCCCAGAAGGGGAACCTGCCGGTCTACGAGAATGTCATGGCCGCCTGCATGCAGATCCTGCCCTGCGTCGGCCGGGTGAAGCTGCTGCGGCAATGGGCCGGGGTCATGGACATGTCGATGGACGGCTCGCCCTTCATCACCAAGACCGATATCCCCGGCCTCTACCTGAACGCCGGCTGGTGTTATGGCGGGTTCAAGGCGACGCCCGGCTCGGGCCATTGCTTCGCCCACACCATCGCGCGTGACGCGCCGCACGAGGCCAATGCGGGCCTAACGCTCAACCGTTACCGCGAGGGGCGACAGATCGACGAAACCGGCCACGGGCCGGTCCCGAAGCTGCATTAGGGATGGCTGCGATGGACCTGACCGCGCTTACCGCCCGCCTGGATGACCTGCCGGACCTCGAGCCGGGGCCACAATCCGTCGTGCGCCGGTTCACGGGCGACAGCGTCATGTTCCAGGACGCTCAGATGAAGAAGGGCGCGTCCTTCGAGCCCCATGCGCATCACAACGAGCAGCTTGTCCTGATCCTGGAGGGCCGCCTGCGCCTTGACATCGCTGATCCGAAATCGGGAAAGATCCAATCGGTGACCCTCGGGCCCAGCGATTTCATGCGCCTGCCGCCGAACGTGCCCCATGGCGGCGAGGCACTGACCGATTGCCGGGTGCTCGACGCCTTCAGCCCGCCCCGCACCACCTTCATGGGCGAGCCAGAACCGGAGGCCAAATAATGCTCCGCATCGATTGCCCCTTCTGCGGCCCCCGCGACCATACCGAGTTCTCCTACGAGGGGGACGCGACGGTTGAATACCCGGCGCTCGACGCCTCTGAGGACGAGTGGTTCGAGGCGGTCTTCCTGCGCGACAACCCGCGCGGACCCCATTCCGAGCTCTGGCACCATATCCAGGGCTGCCGGTCCTTCCTGGTGGTCCAACGCGACACGCTGACCCACCAGATTACTGGGATCCGCTTGGCGCACCAGCCCACGGCAGAGGCACTGAAATGAGCGGATACCGCCTCCCCTCCGGCGGCGTTGTCGACCGCGCCCGGTCCCTGGACTTCACCTGGGACGGCCACACGATGAGGGGCTATGCCGGCGACACACTGGCCTCGGCGCTGATCGCCAATGGCGAGCAGATCCTGGGCCGCAGCTTCAAATATCACCGCCCGCGCGGGGTGATGTCGGCAGGCACTGAAGAGGGCGGCGCGCTCGTCACCGTCGGCGCGGGCGCCCGGCGCGAGCCCAATGCCAAGGCGACACAGGTCGAGCTCTCACAAGGCCTGGTCGCCAGCGGCCAGAATGCCTGGCCCAATGTGCGTTTCGATCTGGGCCGTGTGAACGATGTCTTCAACCGCTTCCTTTCGGCGGGCTTCTACTACAAGACCTTCATGGGCGTGGGCCGTGGCACCGGCCAATGGATGTTCTTCGAGAAGTTCATCCGCAAAGCCGCCGGTATGGGTTCGGCCTCGCGCGAGCCAGATCCGGACAGCTATGACATCGTCCACGACTTCTGCGACCTGCTGGTGATCGGCGCTGGCCCTGCGGGCCTGGCCGCAGCCGAACTGGCGGCCTCCGAGGGGCTCGACGTCATGCTGGTCGAGCAGGATTTCGCCCTCGGCGGCGGGCTGCTGGGCATGGGCGAAACCCCAGGCGCCGATCTCGATGGCGTTCGGGTTCTGACTCGCACCACCGCCTTCGGCCTCTACGACACCAACGTGGTCGGCCTCTACGAGCGGGTCACCGACCATGTGCCCGGTGCCGACCCGGCGACCCCGCGCGCCAATATCCGCATCGTCCGGCCCCAGCGGATCATCCTCGCCTCGGGCGCCATCGAACGGCCCGTCGCCTTCGGCAACAATGACCGGCCCGGCGTGATGCTGTCGGGCGCCATGGCGACCTACGTCAACCGCTTCGGCGTCGCCCCGGGCCGCCGCGCGGTGGTCGCTGGCGGCGGCGACAGCATCTATGGCGACGCGATCACCCTGGCCATGGCGGGGGTTCAGACGACGCTCCTGGACGCCCGCGAGACCGCTCCGCCGGAACTCGCCGAGGCCGCCACGGCGGCAGGCGTTGATCTCTGGGCAGGTTATCTGCCGGTCGAGGCGCAGGGCCGCAGCACGGTCAAGGCACTGCAAATCGGACGCCCCGCGCTCGACGGCCATGTGCGCTCGGAACGCGCGCTGCCTTGCGATTGCGTCGGCATCTCCGGCGGCTGGTCACCGTCGGTGCACCTTCTCTCGCACAAGGGCGCCAAGCCCGCGTGGGACGCCCAGATGGCCTGCTTACTGCCCGACGCGCTGCCCGAGGGGATCGGCATCGCTGGCAGTGTCACCGGTGTCTGGGGCACCGAGGATTGCGTCGCCCATGGCCAAGCCGCGGCGGCAGAGGCGGTCCACGCCCTGAACGGCAAGAAGGTCAAGGCGCCGAAAGAGCCCGCGCCCGGAGGCTGGGCCAACCCGATAAAGCCGCTTTGGGAGGTCACGGTGCCGGGCCGCAAGCTGAAAAGCTTCATCGACCCGCAGCACGATGTCACCACCTCGGACGTTCGCCTCGCGGCACGCGAGGGCTACGCCTCGCCCGAGCATATGAAGCGCTACACGACGCTGGGCATGGCCACCGACCAGGGCAAGGTCGGCAACATGATCGGCCTGGCGCTTCTGGCCGAGGCGCTGGACCAGTCGATCCCCGAGACCGGGATCACCACCTTCCGCCCGCCCTATACACCGGTGCCGATCGGCGCTTTTGCGGGCCGCGCCCGCGACAAGCACTACGCGCCCGAACGCCAGACGCCGATGCACAAAGTGCAGGGCGAGGACGGCGCCAAGTGGCTGGACGTGGGTGTCTGGAAGCGCGCCTGGTATCACCCGGCCCATGCGGGCGAGACCTTGGGCGAGGCCTATCTGCGCGAGGCGACGGCCGTGCGTGAAACCGTGGGTCTGGTCGACGTGACGACGCTCGGCAAGATCGCGGTCCAAGGACCGGACGCGGCCGAGTTCCTGAATCGGGTCTTCGTGAACGGCTTCGGCAAGTTGGCCGTCATGAAATGCCGCTACGGTGTGATGCTGCGCGATGACGGCATCGTCTTCGACGACGGCGTCACCTGGCGGTTCGGCGAGGACGACTTCATGGCCACGACCACCACGGCCCACGCGGCGACCGCCATGGCGTGGTTCGAGAACCTGCTCCAGACCCGCTGGCCCGATCTGCGCGTCAACATCGCCTCGCTATCCGATCAATGGGGCGGCGTCGCCATCGCTGGCCCGCGGGCCCGCGCGGCCTTGCAGGCGGCGCTGGCCCCCAATGCATCTGGCGGCGACGTCTCGAATGAGGGCCTGCCGTTCATGGGCATCCAGAACGCCAAGCTGGCAGTAGAAGGCGGTGAGATTCCGGTGATGATCGCCCGGATCAGCTTCTCCGGCGAACTGGCCTTCGAGATCAATGCCCGCTCGGACCACTGCCCGGCCATGTGGCGGGCGCTCTTGGCCCAGGTGAAGGCCAATGGCGGCTGCGCCTACGGGATGGAGGCGCTCGGCGCGCTGAGGATCGAAAAGGGGCATGTGACGGCCGCCGAACTCGACGGCCGCGTGACGCTGGAAGATGCGGGTCTCGGCAAGATGGCCTCCACCAAGAAGCCCTTCATCGGGATGGTGCTGCGCAAGCGCCCCGATCTCGCCCGCGAGAACCGGCCGCAACTGGCCCATTTCCACCCCGTGACCGATAGCGAGAAGTTCTCGATCGGCGCTGTGGTCTGCGAGGAGGGCAAGGTCGAAGGTCACGGGATCGGCTGGATCACCGGCGTGACCGTCGCCCCCGCGCTTGGCGGCGGCTGGCTCGGCATCGGCTTCGTCACTGGCGGCCCCGGCGTTTGGGAGGGCCGCGAGGTGGTCATCGCCGACCCGGTGCGCGGCTACGAGGTCAAGGCCCGCGTCGCCAGCCCGCACCAATACGACCCCAAGGGAGAACGGATGCATGGTTGATCGCGCATCGGCCCTCGAGGGTCACGACAGCCCGCGCCGCTTTGGCGTGATCGGCCCAGATGGCCCCGGCGTCCGGTTGACCGAGCGCAGGCTCGACAGCGCCTGGCTGATCGCGGCCTGGCCGGACCGTTTGGCCCAGACCGGCAAGGTGGTTGCCAAGGCGGCTGGCGCGGATGCCGCCCCGGGACCGGGCCAATCCGCCACTGGTTCCGCCGGAACGCTGCTCCGCGCCGAGCCGCTGAAATGGCTGCTGATCAGCGAGACCCCGGTCGAACGCCCGCCTCTGGACGCCGCCGACGGCACGGTCCTTGAACTCGGCCATGCGCGCACGGTGATCCATGTCTCTGGCCCCGCGCTGGAAGACTTCATGGCCCGCATGGTGCCGCTGGACCTACGGGCCGGGAATTTTCCCGACGGCTCGGTCGCCAATACCGGGCTGCACCATATGGGGGTCACGCTGCTCGCCCGCGACGGCGGGATCGACATCCTGGTGCTTCGCAGCTTCGGCCTCGCCGTCTGGGACGCGCTGATCGAGGTCGCAGCCCAATTCGGCGGCGAAATCGCCTGAACCGGAAGCTTGAGAGCGCGGCGGGACCACCCGCGCCGGACGTGGATGTCATCACGATGTCCCGGGCTTGACCCGGGACCTGGATGGTTTAGGCGCGAAGCTGTTCATCGAGGCCCCGGATCACGTCCGGGGCATTGGCTATAGGTTCGGCTCGTTGCGAAACCGGATTACCCGCGGAACGTTCGTGATCGCCGCCAAGGCGGCGCTTCTCCTGGTCGTGCTCGGCTATGGCGGAGCCTATAGCTGGGTCTTGGACGGCATCGGCGCGTTCCGCCTGCACCTCGCGGCCGCGTCCGCCGCGCTTCTCCTGGTCGCACTTTCACTCCGCATCTGGCGCTCAACCATGATTGCATTCGTCGCGGCGCTTCTCGCCGTCGCTGGTCTCGGCCCGGTCCTCCAAGACCCCATCTCCGATACCCCCGCGGCGGGTCCCGAGATCACCCTTCTCTACGCCAATCTTTACGACAAGAATGCCGTGCCGGATGCCGCCGCCCAAGCGCTCCTCGGTGCAAATGCCGACATCCTGGTCACATCGGAAACCGCCGAGCCGATCGCCTCGGCGCTTCGGGCGGCCTATCGCCACCGCGTGGCCGCCGAGGACGACCCCCGCACGATGCGCACCGCGATCTGGTCGCGGTTTCCGCTCAGCGAGGGCTGGCTCTTTCTCGACAACAACGTCGCGCCCACGGGCGCCGCGGCTCTCGTGACACTTGAAGACGGCACCGAATTCCACCTGACAGGCGTCCACTTCTCGCGCGCCATCGAGGGGCTGCGGCGGGTCCAAGCGGATGCCCTGGCTGACATTGGGGGCGGCCGTGCCCGGCCCAGAATAGTCATCGGCGACTTCAATGCCGCGCCCTGGTCCTGGACCCTGGCCCGCGCCGCCACCACGACCGGCACCCGGATTCTCGGCGGATACCGCACCACCTGGAGCGGAACTTACCCGACCCCGGCCGGCGCCCTGCCGACGCTGTGGGGCCACAACATCGACACCATGCTCTACTCGGACCGGATCGCCGTCCGCGCCGTCGAAACCCTGACCCTGCCGGGCTCGGATCACCGCATCCTGCTGGTCCGTGTGCAGATCCTTCCAGAATGACATCTTCCGGCCAGTGCGCGTCCGCCCTATATTGCCGTCCAACGCACAACCGAACGGGAAAACGGCCACAATGCTGATCGGGATACTCGAGACCGGCCGGGTGAACCCGGACCTAGTGTCCGCGCACGGCGAATATGTGCCGATGTTCGAAACTTGGCTAAAACCAGCCTTCCCGCAGGTCCGGGTGCGTGGCTATGCCAGCATCGATGGCGAGATCCCCGCTAGCCCCACGGAATGCGATGCCTGGCTGATCACCGGCTCGAAGCATGGCGTTTATGACGAATTGCCCTGGATCGAGCCGCTGAAGGGGTTTCTGCGTGAAGTCCGCAGCGCCGGCACGCCGATGATCGGCGTCTGCTTCGGCCATCAGATCATGGCCGAGGCGTTCGGTGGCAGTGCAGTCAAGTCAGACAAAGGATGGGGCGTCGGCGTGCACGACTATCAGGTGACCCGCCGCGCCGGCTGGATGGATGGCGGGCCCGACGAATTCGCGATCCATGCCCTGCATCAGGACCAGGTGGTTGAAATCCCTGACGACGCCACCGTGCTCGCCACCAGCCCCTTCTGCGAATTCGCAATGCTGGCCTATGGCGACCCGGAGCGTCCGGATGCGATTTCGATCCAGCCGCACCCGGAATTCAACCGCCCCTATACGCGGGATCTGATCGAGCTGCGCACGGGTGTCGCGATCCCGCACGACCGCGGCGCCGAGGCCATGGAAAGTTTCGGCCGCGAGGTCCACAACCGCGAATTCGCGCTGTGGTGCGTGGCCTATCTGCGCCGGGCGCTCGCCGCCCGGGATGCCGCCTGATCGGGCGGAACGGTGCCGTGAATTTGTGCTGAAAACTACCCTTCGCGGGCACGCGATTGTACCGCGAGACTGAATCCACCGAATAGAGCTGCGGCGCTCTACACGCGACGCCGGGAAGACGATACCCCGGCGCCGAGCTTCACTGACTGGCAGTGAGCTTGGTGATTTCTTCCTTAAGCCGCAGTTTTTGTCGTTTCATCGCTGTGATCTGCAGATCGTCGCTGCCGGGCCGCGCCTGCTCGTCTTCGATCTTTCGGGAGAGAGCTTCATGTTTCTGACGCAGCTGGCTGAGATGAGACGACGCGCTCATGGGCAAGTCCTCCTTTGCGAATACAGCCCTGGAATTACACCAGCGATTCGGCGAATTGTCATCACCGAGTTTTATTAAAATGTTAATTCATTCGTATCGTGATCCAGGGACGCTCTACTCAACCCTCTGGTGGGACTGAATTATCCGACGCTCATGTCCAATGCCGTGCCAGTGCGCAGGATCGCCGTGGCGTCCGCCGAGAAATCGTCGCCATCGCGCAGATGCTCGGGCCCCTCATGCAAGACCAGCGGCGCCAGCAGGCGGAACGGCGCCCGCGCGCCTTTCCGCGCCTGGACCACGACCCGGCCCGCCTCGCGTCCCGCCCGCGCCACCAACGGTTTCACCGCGATCGCGCCCGCCAGCCCGTCGAGCGCGCGCAGGATCTCGGGCAGCCGCTCGGCGCGGTGGATCAGCGTCAGCCAGCCCTTGGGGCTCAACCGCGCGAGCCCCGCTCCAATCCAATCGGCCAGCACCGCCTCGCCCTCGCGATGCGCCATGTCGCGTCCCGCAACCGGCGAGGGCGCATCGCCTGCCCGGTGATAGGGCGGGTTCATCATCACATGATCGAAGGCAAGCTGCCGCAAGACCCCGGGCATCGCGGTGACATCTCCCTGGTGCACCGTCAGCGCGATCCCATTCAGGTTGCCATTCCGCCGGGCCAGCGCCAAATAGTCCGGCTGCAGGTCCAGACCATGCAGCTGCAACCCGTCTACCCGCGCGCCGAGGCAGAAAATCGCGGCCCCGGCGCCGCAGCCCAGATCCAGCACTCGCTCGCCCGGCCGCGCCGCCACCGCCGCCGCCAGGAACACCGGATCGGTCGCGGCGCGATAACCCTGACGCGGCTGGACCAGCCGCAGCCGCCCGCCCAGGAACGGGTCCGTGGTCAGGTCATCCTCGGCAAATGCAGCTTCGGGATCCGGCGCGCTCACAGCCAGTCCTCGCCCTCATAGGGCTCGACCCCGTTGGCTTTCAGGATCGCCCGCGCCCGGAACAGATCACTCCTCAGCACCATCACCCGGCGCGGCAGAATGCCTAGGCTCCCTTCCAGGATGCTCATGTTTACGTCGAAGACGAAGCAGTCTATATCCTCGGCATCCAGCAACGCCTTGGTAAAGGGCACCAGGGTTGGATCGGTGGTTCGCAGAAGCTCTTCCATCTCAACCGAAAAGGTAGGCGATCGGAAAGCCGAGGTCGAGCCGGACCCAACCCAAGCCCCATGGATCAGGGAAACCAGTCGATGAGTGCGCGCGTGTCAGATCCGGCGGCCGATGGCGAGACCGGCGCCGGTCCGTTCGAACGCCTGCTGGCCCTGGTCGAAGACGACCTCGCCCGGGTCACCGGCCTGATCCGCGAGCGCATGTCGTCGGAGCACGCATCCCGCATTCCCGAAATATCGGCGCATCTGATCGAGGCGGGCGGCAAGCGGCTGCGCCCCATCCTGACGCTCGCCGCCAGCCGGCTCTGCGGCTATCAAGGCAGCGATCACATCAAACTGGCAACGACGGTCGAATTCATCCACACCGCGACGCTGCTGCACGACGATGTGGTGGACGAGAGCGGGAAGCGCCGCGGCCGGGCCACCGCCAACATCCTCTGGGACAACAAGTCCAGCGTGCTGGTCGGAGACTACCTGTTCGCCCGGGCTTTCCAGCTGATGGTCGAGACCGGCTCGCTCGAGGTTCTGCGCATCCTCTCGGACGCCTCGGCGGTGATCGCCGAGGGCGAGGTGCTGCAGCTGACCACCGCGCATGACCTCAGCACTGATCTGGCGCGCTATGACCAAGTGATCCGCGGCAAGACCGCGGCGCTTTTCGCCGCGGCGACCGAGGTCGGCGGCGTGATCTCGGACGCCGAACCCCAGAAGGTCGCGGCGCTGCGCACCTATGGCGACGGGCTGGGCATGGCCTTCCAGCTCGCCGACGATCTTCTGGACTATGGCGGTTCGACCGCCGCGCTCGGCAAGAACACCGGCGACGATTTCCGCGAGGGCAAGGTGACCCTGCCGATCATCCTGGCCCATGCCCGGGGCGACCAGGCGGCGCGCGACTTCTGGACCCGCACCATCGCCCGCGGCAAACAGGAGCCGGGCGACCTGGACCAGGCGCTGGCCTATTTGGCCGAGACCGACGCCCTGGCCGATGCCCGCAAGGCGGCGCGCGGCCACGCCGACCGGGCGCTCGCTGCCCTGGCCCAATTCCCGGAGGGCGAAACCCGCACGGCGCTCGAGGATATCGCCGAATTCGTGGTCGCCCGGGCGGTCTAGAGCAGCCCGACGAAACGACAGGAGACCTGGCCATGAGCGCAGAGCACTTCTTCAATATCGACAGCCCCGAAGGCGGCATACCGCGCGAACTGGCGCCCGGCGTCGCCACCACGGTCTTCCCTGGCGACCAGGCGATGATCTCGGTCGTGCGCATCGCGCCGAACACCCGCGGTACCCTGCACCACCATCCGGAGGAACAATGGGGCTATTGCATCGAAGGTTCCGGCACCCGGTTCCAGGGCGACGAGACGGTTGCGGTCAAGGCCGGCGATTTCTGGCGCACCCCCGGCAACGTGCCGCACACGGTGGAATCAGGCGCTGACGGAATGGTGGTGCTGGATGTCTTCGCCCCACCCCGCAAGGCCTACACCCAGCCCGGCAGCGGCTTCGCCACGCCGGAGGGCTGAGCACGGCGAGAGCCGGGTTTGACTTGGCCGCGATCGGCCCGACCTTTGAGAAAGGGAACCAAGGAGCCGCCAATGCCTAAAATCGACGTCGAAAAGGCGCCCCAGCGCGTCGGCACCCGCTACCCGGAACCCTTCCGCAGCCGGGTCGGCGCGATCCGCCGGGTTCAACTTGGCGACGCCGCGGATCTCACCCAATTCGGCGTCAATCTGACGACGATCCCGCCCGGCGGCATCTCGGCGCTGCGCCACTGGCACAAGAACGAGGACGAGCTGGTCTTCGTCGTCGAAGGCGAGCTGGTGCTGGTCGAGGATGGGGGCAAGACGGTGCTCAGGCCAGGCGACGCGGCGGGATTCAAAGCCAACGTTCCCAACGGCCACCACTTCGCGAACCGCTCCGACCGGACCGCGACCATCCTCGAGATCGGCACCCGCGGCGCCGACGAGCAGGGCTTCTACCCGGACGACGACCTGCTCTATATCAAGGAAGCGGGCCAGGTGCGCTTCACCAAGCGCGATGGCTCGGACCCCGACTGAGAGCCCCCCGATCGAGAGACCCATATGAACGAGATCTTCCGCTACCAGACCTCCGACGGCATCGCCACCATCACCTGGGACCTACCGGACACCTCGATGAATGTCTTGAACGAGGAGGGCATCCGGCAACTGGACGCCCATGTGGACGCCGCCCTTGCGGATGACGCGATCAAGGGCGTGATCATCACCTCCGGCAAGTCGGACTTCGCCGGCGGCATGGACCTGAACGTCATCGCCCGCATGAAGGCCCAGGCGATCGAGGCGGGCGGCAACCCGGCCGAGACCATTTTCAACTTCGTCATGGAGCTGCACGGGGTCTTGCGCAAGATCGAGCGTGCGGGGGCCGATCCGAAGACCTTGAAGGGCGGCAAGCCCTTCGTCTGGGCCTCGCCCGGCACCGCCATGGGGATCGGCACCGAGATCGGGCTCGCCTGCCACCACCGGATTGCCGCCGACAATCCGAAGGCCAAGATTGGCCTGCCGGAGATCTTGGTCGGCCTCTTCCCCGGAGCGGGCGGCACCACGCGCCTCGTGCGGATGATGGGCGTCATGGGCGCCGCGCCCTTCCTGCTTGAAGGCAAGACGCCGGACCCGAAGAAGGCAAAGGCCTCCGGCCTGATCGACGCGGTGGTGCCGGCCGACGAGTTGCTGAAGGCCGCGCGTGCCTGGTTGGCCGAGGCGACCGAGAAGGACGCGGTCAAGCCGTGGGACCAGAAGGGCTTCAAGATCCCCGGCGGCGCGCCTTATACCCCCGAGGGGTTCGAGATCTATCTCGGCGGCATCGTCATGACCCATGGCCGCAGCCAGGGCGCCTATCCGGCCCCGAAGGCGCTGCTGAGCACGGTCTACGAGGGCGCGCTGGTGCCCTTCGACACGGCGATCAAGATCGAGGCACGCTGGTTCACCTCGCTTCTGATGAACCCCTCGTCCGAGGCGATGATCCGCTCGCTCTTCATCAACAAGCAGGCGCTGGAAAAGGGCGCGGTCCGGCCGAAGGACGTGCCCGACATGGCCGTCAGGAAACTCGGCGTGCTGGGCGCCGGCATGATGGGCGCCGGCATCGCATTCGTCTCGGCACGCGCCGGGATCGAGGTGGTGCTGATCGACCGCGATGAGGCCAGCGCCGACAAGGGCCTTGGCGTCATCGAGGAGATCCTGGACGAGGGCGTCAAGAAACGCCGGATCAGCGAAGACCAGAAGGCGGAAATCCTCGCCCGCGTCTCCGCCACCCCGGATTATGGGGCGCTGGAGGACGCCGACCTGGTGGTCGAGGCGGTCTTCGAGGATCCGGGCGTCAAGGCCGATGTGACGGCCCAGGCCGAGGCGGTGATCCCCGAGGACGCGATTATCGCCTCCAACACCTCGACCTTGCCGATCACCGACCTGGCCAAGGCCAGCCGGCGGCCCGACCGCTTCATCGGCATCCACTTCTTCTCGCCGGTCCACAAGATGCCGCTGGTCGAGATCATCAAGGGCCGCGAGACCGGGCCGGAGGCGGTCGCCAAGGCGCTCGACTTCGTGCGGCAGCTGCGCAAGGTGCCGATCGTCGTCAACGATGCCCGTTTCTTCTACGCCAACCGCTGCATCATTCCTTACATCAACGAGGGGCTGACCATGATCACCGAGGGCGTGGCGCCCCCGCTGATCGAGAACGCGGCTAGGCAATTGGGCTTCCCCGTCGGCCCCCTGCAACTGGTCGACGAAACCTCGCTGGACCTCGGCCTCAAGATCGCCAAGGCGACCGAGGCCGCGATGGGTGATGCCTATCCCCGCTCAGGTGCCGACGACCTGATGCGGGCGATGGTCGAGACCCACGGGCGCTTGGGGCGCAAATCTGGCGGCGGCGTCTATGCCTATGACGACAAGGGCAAGCGCGCTGGCTTCTGGCCTGGCCTGGCCGAGACCTGGCCGGTTGCCGAAGACCTGCCAAGCCTGACGGACGTGCAGCACCGGCTTATGATGGCCCAGGTGCTGGAGGCGGTTCGCGCGCTGGACGAGGGCGTGCTGACCGACATCCGCGAGGGCGACGTGGGCGCCATCATGGGCTGGGGCTTCGCGCCCTGGTCCGGCGGGCCGCTCAGTTGGCTCGACATGATCGGCGCGGGCAAGGCGGTGGAGATCTGCGACGGCCTTGCGAAGGCCCATGGCCCCCGTTTCGCCGCGCCGGACCTCTTGCGCGATATCGCCGCGAAAGGCGAAACCTTCTATGGCCGGTTCGGACCGGCAGCGCGGGCCGCATGACCGAGATTCTAATCGTCCGGGTCAACTGCGCCTCCAACGCGGAGGCTCAGGAAATCGCCAGCGCGGCCATTGCCCGCCGCCTGGCTGCCGCCGCCAACATTCACCAGCCCATCGACAGCCTCTACCGTTGGCGGGGCGAGGTCGAAACCGCGACAGAAGTGCCGCTGGAGTTGAAGACGCGGCCCGACCTTTTCGATCCCCTGGCCGAGATCATCTCCGAGATACACAGCTACCAGACCCCCTCGATCCTGGGCTTTCCGGCCACGAAGTCCGCCTGGGCCTATGCCCATTGGATCGCCGAGGAAACCGAACCCCGGACGTGACGGCGCCCCCATGCCCGTGCCATACTTGAAGCAATCATCCGGAGAGCAACGGCATGAACAAGCTCGACAACGACACCCTGCCGGCATCGCTGGACCAGGACCTGGGTTTCGCCCCGCCCCACGATGTGCCGGTGCCGTATATGCAGCGCACGCGCACCTATTACGCGGCGCTCGGCTATCCACGGCCCTATCGCTGGGCACAGTTCGCCGACGTGTCGTTCGCTCCGCTCGCGAAGCCACTTTCGGAGTGCCGCGTGGCGCTGGTCACCACTGCCGCGCCCTACCAGCCGGACAAGGGCGACCAAGGCCCGGGCGCGCCCTACAACTCGGCGGCCAAGTTCTACCGGGTCTATTCGGTGCCCGTGGAGCCCGCGCCCGATCTGCGCATCTCGCATGTAGGCATCGACCGCAAACACACTACCGCCGAGGACCCGCGCACATGGCTGCCCATCGCCCAGATCCAGCGCGCGGCGGCGGCAGGCCGGATCGGCGCGCTTGCCTCCCGCATCCACGGCCTGCCCACCAATCGCAGCCACCGCACGTGCATCGACCAGGACTGCCCCGATCTGCTGGACCGGCTCGCCGAGGACGGCGCCGACGCCGTGGTCCTGCTCGCCAACTGCCCGGTCTGTCACCAGTCGATCTCGCTCGCCGCCCGGCACTTGGAGGCGAACGGCCTGCACACGGTGATCATGGGCTGCGCCAAGGACATCGTCGAGCATGTGGGCGTGCCGCGGTTCCTGTTCAGCGACTTCCCGCTCGGCAACCCGGCGGGCCGCCCGAACGACGAGGCCTCGCAGCAGGCAACGCTGGCCATGGCGCTCGACCTGCTCGAGACCGCCACCGGCCCGCGCACGACCCGCCAGTCGCCGGTCCGCTGGAGCGACAGCCCGGACTGGAAGCTCGACTATTCCAATGTCGAGCGCATCCCGGCCGACGAGGTCGAAAGCCGCCGGGCCGAGTTCAACGCCCAGAAGGAAATCGCCAAGGCACGCCGCGCCGAGGACGGGCTGAAGACCGCATGACACGGCCCTTCGACGGCGTCCGCATCCTCGACTTCACCCAGGTCTTCGCCGGCCCCTTCGCCACCTATCAGTTGGCGTTGCTCGGCGCCGACGTGATCAAGGTCGAGCGCAAGGGCGGCGAGAACATGCGCTATTCCCCCGGCGCGCCCGAATGGGCCGAGCGCGGCATGGCCCCAACCTGGGCCGCGGTCAACGCCAACAAGCGCAACATCGCCCTGGACCTGAAGGACCCCAAGGCTGTCGAGATCGTCAAACGCCTGGCGGAGAAGGCGGATATCGTCGCCGAGAACTTCCGTCCCGGCGTCATGGACCGCCTGGGCATCGGCTATGACGACCTCCTCCGGATCAACCCGCAGCTCATCTATTGCGCGCTCTCCGGATTTGGCCGAGAGGGTCCCGCCAAGGACGCGCCCTCCTATGACGGCCGCATCCAGGCGACCTCGGGCATCATGTCGATCACCGGCCATGCGGACAGCGTGCCGACCCGCGCGGGCTTCGCCGTCTGCGACGCGCTGACCGGCATGACCGCCGCCTTCGCCATGTCGAGCGCGCTCAACCAGCGGGCCGCCACTGGCAAGGGCCAGCTGATCGACGTCGCCATGCTGGATTCGACGCTGGCTTTCCTCTCGCCGACGCTCTGCGAATACACCATCGCCGGGGTCCGCCAGGGCCGGTTCGGCAACCAGGCGGTCAGCCGCATCCCCACCGCCAACCTCTTCGCGGTCAAGGACGGCCATATCCTGCTGGCGGTCAATAACGAGGCGCAGTTCCGGAACCTGCTGGAATGCATCGGCCGCGAGGACATCCTGGACGACCCCCGCTTTGTGGACTGGCCGAGGCGGATCGAGCACGAACCCGCGCTGCGCGAGATCATCGAAACCGCGTTCGCCGAGGCCGACGACCTGACCTGGGAGGCCCGCTTGGCCGAAGCAGGCGCCCCCGCCGCGCGCATCCACACGCTGGCCGAGGCGGTCGAGCACCCGCAACTCGCCTGGCGCGACGTGGTCCAGGAGGTCGAGGGGCCTTACGGGCCGATGAAGCTCATCGCCTCGGGCTTCAAGCTCGCCCATGGCGGCGGCGGGATCGACCGGGCGCCCGCGAAAATCGGTGAACACACGGACGAGATCCTGGCCGAAGCCGGTTTCGCCGACGATGAAATCGCCGCGATGCGCACGGACGGGATTCTGCAAGATTGAGCACGGCGTCGCTGATATACGCGGAGAACGCCGAAGCGCTTGCGCGCGAGGTCGAGGCACATCTGCCGGACGAGCAGGTCGTGACCGTCACCCGGCCGGAAGACCTGGCCCCGGCCTTGGCGCGGCACGAACCCGACGCGGTTTTCTCGATCAAGTCGATGCTGCTGGGGCCCGAGATCCACCGCCCGATCCTGGACGCCCCCTCGGTCCGCTGGCTCCATGTGGGCGGCTCGGGCTACGAGCATGTGGCGGGCTGGGACCCGGACCGGATGACCGTGACCAACTGCGTCGGCGTGCTCGCGCCGTTCCTGGCCGAGACGGTGATCGGCGCCCTGGTGGCGATGAATTCAGGCCTCTTCCGCTATCACCGGCAACAGGCCGAGCATCTGTGGCGCCAGCATTGGTTCCGGCCGCTGGCGGGCCAAACCCTGCTAATCGTCGGCGCCGGCGCCATCGGCGGCGAGGTCGCCCGCCGGGCCAAAGCCCTGGGGATGCACGTCATCGGCATCCGCCGCTCGCCCGATCCGGTCGAGGGCTGCGCCGAGATGCGCCCGCCCGAAGCACTCCGCGACAGCCTCGCCGAGGCTGACGCCGTCAGCCTCCACCTGCGCCTGACGCCCGAAACCGAGGACCTGTTCGATGCCACGATGTTCGCCGCCATGAAATCCGGCGCCAAGTTCATCAACACCGCCCGCGGCGGCCACGTGGTCGAGGCGGACCTGATTGCGGCCCTTGAGTCCGGTCACTTGGGCAGCGCCTATCAGGACGTGTTCCACACCGAGCCACTGCCCGAGACCAGCCCCCTTTGGGACGCCCCGAACCTGCTGATCACGCCGCACGCCTCGGACGGCGTGGACGATTGGGAGACCCGGTTCAACGGGCTTTTCATAGAGAACCTGACCGCGTGGCGCGCGGGGCGGGAAATGCGGAACGTGGTGTAGGGTGGGTTTTCAACCCACCATTTCTCGCGCCAAACCGGCGGGATAAATCCCGCTCCACATCACCAGCACAACCGCCCGTAGGGTGCGCATTCATGCGCACCACCCCGGCCACAACACCCGCGACCGGTGCGCATAAATGCGCACCCACCATCTCTAACGTTCGCCGCTCACCACCAAACGCCTGCCAATGCCGTTGCGCGAAAAAGCGCACCAGCGCGCTCCGTCCGTTACTTTTTGGTAAATATTCGGAATTTCTCTTTAGATTCAATGCTCTCATGAGGCTCTCACATGTGAGACGCTCACCCCCGCATCCGGGCGCCATCGGCATCGAACAGGGGCTCGGTCACCAGCCGGGCCGGCCGCATTTGCCCCAGAATCTCGATCTCGACTTCCCGCCCCTCCTCGATCAGCTCCACCGGCAGGAAACCCAGCGCCACCGATTTCTGCGCGTGGTGGGTATAGCCACCGGAGGTGCAGAAGCCCACCACCTCCCCATCCACGAATATCGGCTCGTAGGCCACCACGTCGGCGTCATCAGCCTCGACCACGAAGGCGCAGATCTTGCGCGCCGGGCCCTCGGCCTTCTCCTTCGCCGCGGCTGCCTTGCCGATGAAATCCATCGGCTTGTTATAGGCAACGAACCGGTCCATCCCGGTCTCGGCCGGCATATATTCCGGCTTGAACTCGCGCAGCCACGAGCCGAAGAATTTCTCCAACCTCAGGCTCATCATCGCCCGCATCCCGAAGGGTTTCAGGCCGAGGTCCGCCCCGGTTCCGGCCAGGATGCCGTAGAGCGCCGCCTGGTCCTCGGCATCCACGTAGATCTCGTAGCCGAGATCCCCGGTATACGAGACCCGCTGCACCAGCGCCCGGCAGATACCGATGTCGAAATCCTGGGCCGCCATGAAGGGCAGCGCCTGGTTCGAGACGTCGCCCCCCTGGGCGACCCGGCTCAGCAGGTCGCGCGCCCTGGGCCCCGCGATCTGGAACCCGATCCGGCGGGTCGAGACGTTCTCCACATGGACCCCGGTCTCGGGCAGATGCTGTTCGAACCAGCGCATGTGGAAGGCTTGGGCGCCGTAGGACGAGGTAAGTTGGAACCGGTCGTGATCGATGCCGGTAACCGTGAAATCCCCGACCAGCCGCCCCGACGGGCTCAGCATCGGCGCCAGGGTCAGCCGCCCTGTCTTCGGCATCCGCCCGGCCATGATCCAGTCGAGCCAGGCATGGGCCCCGGGCCCCGTCACTAGGTATTTGCCGAAGTTGTGGATCTCGTTGATGCCGACGGCTTCACGCACCGGCCGGCACTCGGCGGCCGTCGGTTCGAAGGCGTTCGAGCGGCGGAAGCTCGGCGTCTCCTCCAAGGGCTCGCCATCGGGGGCGAAGTAGTTGACCGCCTCCATCCCGTAGGCCGCGCCGAAGACCGCCCGCTGGGCTTTCCAGATGCCATAGGCGGGCGTGGTCTGCATGGGCCGCGCGGCGGGCAGTTCCTCGTTCGGGTAGCCGACCGAGAAACGCCGCTGGTAATTCTCGCGCACCTTGGCGCGGGTATAGCCGGGCGTGATCCAGTCCCCGAACCGCGCCACGTCGGCCGCGAAGACGTCGCGCTCGGGTTCGCCCTCGACCATCCACTGGGCGAGGCTGAGCCCCACGCCGCCGCCCTGGCTGAACCCGGCCATGACCGCACAGGCGGCCCAGTAGTTGCGCAGTCCCGGCACCGGGCCGATCAGCGGGTTGCCGTCCGGGGCGAAGGTGAAGGGGCCGTTGATGATGTTCTTGATCCCCGCGCGCTCGAGCACCGGGAACCGGCGATAGGCGAACTCGACTGCGTCCGAGATCCGGTCGAGCTTGTCCTCCAAAAGCTCATGCCCGAACTCCTCGGGCGTGCCCTCGACGCCCCAAAGGTCCATGTCCTGCTCGTAGAAGCCGATCACCAGCCCGCGTCCTTCCTGGCGCAGATAGGACTCGCCCTCGGGGTCCATCACATGGGGAAGCTCCGCGTCACGCTCGTAGACCTCCGGCGTCTCCTCGGTCACCAGATACTGGTGTTCCACCGGATGGAGCGGCAGGTAGACGCCGGCCAGCGCGCCCACTTCGCGGGCCCAGAGGCCGGCGGCATTGACCACATGCTCGGCGACGATGGTGCCGTCGCGGGTCACCACTTCCCAGGACCCGTCGGGCCGCGGATGGGTCTCCAGCACCGGGTTCCTCAGCACGATCTCGGCGCCGGCATCGCGTGCCGCCCGGGCATAGGCATGGGTGGTGCCCGAGGGGTCCAGGTGCCCGTCCAGCGGATCGTAGAGGGCGGCCAGCACGCCCTCGGTATTGGTGATCGGAGAGAGTTTCTTGATTTCATCCGGCCCGACGATCTCGGTCTCGAGCCCCATATAGCGGTGCTTTGCCCGCTCGGCCTTCAGGAAATCGAGCCGGTCCGGGGTGGTGGCGAGCGTGACGCCGCCCACATGGTGGAGCCCGCAGGACATGGCCGTAAGCTCCTCGAGCTCGCGGTAGAGCCGGATCGTGTAGCCCTGCAGCGCCGCCATGTTGGTGTCGGCGTTGAGCGTGTGGAACCCTCCAGCCGCGTGCCAGGTCGAGCCGGAGGTGAGCTCCGAGCGTTCCACCAGCATGATGTCGGACCAGCCGAGCTTGGTCAGATGGTAGAGCACCGAACAGCCGACGACGCCACCGCCGATGACCAGGACCTGGGTGTGGGATTTCATGGGGCGGGGCTCCTCGGGTGTGATCGACCTCGCCGAGCGGAGCCCATCGAGGGTGGCTGCGTCAATAGGGATCAAACCTGAATGAACAGACTCTCAAAAAAGCGATGAGGATCGCGCCCGCCCTGGGGGCGGGTCGGGCGCGATCCGGGGCTGACGCCCCGGCAGTCCCTTACCTGATGCTCAATTCCCCAAGATCCCCGGCAGCCGCAGCGCGTGCTCCTTCGCGCATTCCATCGCGATTTCGTAGCCCGCATCCGCGTGGCGCATGACGCCGGTGGCGGGGTCGTTCCAGAGGACGCGCTCGATCCGCCGCGCCGCATCCTCGGTCCCGTCGCAGACGATCACCATGCCGGCGTGCTGGCTGAACCCCATCCCGACCCCGCCGCCATGGTGGAGGCTGACCCAGGTGGCGCCGGAGGCGGTGTTCAGGAGAGCGTTTAGCAGCGGCCAGTCCGAGACCGCGTCCGAGCCGTCCTTCATCGCTTCGGTCTCGCGGTTGGGGCTGGCAACGGAGCCAGAGTCGAGGTGATCGCGACCGATCACCACCGGCGCCTTCAACTCGCCACTGGCGACCATTTCGTTGAAGGCGAGGCCGAGGCGGTGGCGGTCGCCCAGGCCCACCCAGCAAATGCGCGCGGGCAGGCCCTGGAAGGCGATGCGTGCGCGCGCCATGTCCAGCCATTGGTGCAGGTGCGCATCATCCGGCATCAGCTCCTTCACCTTGGCGTCGGTCTTGTAGACGTCCTCCGGATCGCCGCTTAGCGCGCACCAGCGGAATGGACCGACGCCCCGGCAAAACAAGGGCCGGATATAGGCCGGCACGAAGCCGGGAAAGCTGAATGCGTCCTTAAGCCCCTCCTCCAGCGCCACCTGCCGGATGTTGTTGCCATAGTCGAGCGTCGCCACGCCATCGTCGTGGAAGGCGACCATCGCCGCGACCTGGGCTTTCATGGATGCGCGGGCGGCCGTCTCGACCGCCTCCGGGTCGCTCTCCTGCTTCGCCCGCCATTCGGCCAGTTTCCAGCCGACCGGCAGGTATCCGCGTAGCGGATCGTGGGCCGAGGTCTGATCGGTCAGGATGTCCGGTTTCACGCCACGCCGGTGCAATTCGGGCACGACCTCGCCGGCATTGCCGAGCAAACCGACGGATTTCGCCTCGCCGGCCTTGGTCCAGCGATCGATCATCGCCAGCGCCTCGTCCAAGCTGTCGGCCTTCTCGTCGAGATACTTCGTGCGCAGGCGGAAGTCGATCCGGTCCGGATCGCATTCGACCGCCAAACAGCAGGCCCCAGCGAAGACCGCGGCCAGCGGCTGCGCCCCGCCCATGCCGCCGAGCCCCGCGGTCAGGATCCATTTGCCCGTCAGATCGCCACCGAAATGCTGACGCCCGGCCTCGGCGAAGGTCTCGTAGGTGCCCTGAACGATGCCCTGGGTGCCGATATAGATCCAGGACCCGGCGGTCATCTGGCCGTACATCATCAGGCCCAGCTTATCGAGCTTGTTGAAATGGTCCCAATCGGCCCAGTGGGGCACGAGGTTCGAGTTGGCGATCAGAACACGCGGCGCGTCCTTGTGGGTCGGGAAAACACCCACCGGCTTGCCGGACTGGACCAGCAGCGTCTCCTCGTCCGAGATGGTCTTCAGGGTCTGGGCGATCAGATCGAAGTCCTTCCAGGTGCGCGCCGCCCGGCCGATGCCGCCATAGACGACGAGTTCGTGAGGATTTTCGGCAACCTCGGCGTCCAGGTTGTTGTGCAGCATCCTGTAGGGCGCCTCGGTGGCCCAAGACCGGCAGTTGAGTTCCGGCCCGCGCGGGGCGCGGATGTCGCGGATGTTATGCCTCGGGTTTTCGCCAGGATTTGTCATCGAGCGTCTCCTGTGACGTTTGTGATCAGATGTCCCGCAGTAGCTTGACCAGCGCTGTGACGTCCTCCGGCCCATGGCCCGCATCGACCGCGCGCCGGTAAAGTTCAGCCATGAAGTCCGGGATCTCGCTGTTGATCCCGAGCTCGCGGGCGTGGCGGGCGAGGCCCTCGGCCACGTCGGTCCAGACCGCCAGTGACCCGCCGTCATGGAGGCTGCCGAGGGGGAAGGCGTCGGCGGCGATCACTTCCAGGCGGTTCATAACCGCTGGCCCATGCGAATCGAGCCGCGCAAGGTCGGAGACCGCAACCCCCTCGGCTTCGCAAAGCCGCGCCGCGTAGGCGATGCCCGCGTAGAGCGGGATGCTGATCGACAGCATCGCCGTGTCGAGCGTGGCCGGCGCCGCGATGTTGTCGCCGAGGTATTGCAGGTTGCCGGTGAGCAGGCGCAGAGCCGTCTCGGCGGCACGGAATGCAGGTTCGGGCCCACCGATCATGATCAGTTCCTCCGAATTCGGCCCGACCGAGTCCGGGTAGCACATGATCGCCCCGTCGAGCGCCTGGCCGCCCGCCACCTCGACCTTTTCGGCAAAATGCCGCGCCTCGCTTGGACTGCCGGTGCCCAGTTGGACGACGATGCGCCCCGCCAGCCCGTCCGGTTGCCAGACCTCGCCGAGCGCCGCCTCGGCGCTGGCATAGGTGTCGACGCAGATCAGCGCGATCTGGGCCACGCGCGCGGCCTCTGCTGCCGTGGCCGCGAGGGTGGCCCCCTTGGCGACAAACGGCTCCGCCTTGGCCGGCGTCCGGTTCCAGACGGTGACGGAATGGCCACCCTTCAACTGCTCGCGGGCAAGCGCGGCACCCATCGCGCCGAGACCGATGACAGCGATTTTAGTCATTGGTTTCTCCTCAGTGGGAGTCGCTCGACCGGCGCCCCGGCGGTCTCCGCAAGGACGCCAGTGCGCACGAGTCCCGCCGCCTTCTCGAGGTCGGGCGCCATGTAGCGGTCGGCGCCGAGCGCGGGGATGTCCTTGCGCAGGCGCTGGAGCACGCGGATCAGGGGCGCGCCGGTTTTCAAGGGCGCGCGGAAGCCGACGCCCTGGGCGGCGGTCAGCATCTCGATGCCGATGATACGGCCCAGATTGTCGTTCATTTCCAGAAGCCTGCGCGCCGCGTGGCAGGCCATCGAGACGTGGTCCTCCTGATCGGCCGAGGTCGGCGTGGAATCGACCGAGCGCGGATTGGCCAGCGCCTTGTTCTCGCTCATCAGCGCGGCCGAGGTCACCTCGGCGATCATGAAGCCCGAATTCAGCCCCGGCTCGGGCGACAGGAAGGCGGGCAGGTGGAAGTTGAGGCTGGGGTCCACCATCAGCGCCACCCGGCGTTGGGCGATGGCGCCGATCTCGGCGATCGCCAGCGCGATCTGGTCGGCGGCGAAGGCCACCGGCTCGGCGTGGAAATTGCCGCCCGACACGATGGCACCGTCCGAGAGGACCAGCGGGTTGTCGGTGACCGCATTGGCCTCGACCTCCAGCGTCGTGGCGGCCTGGCGCAGCAGGTCCATGGCCGCGCCCACCACCTGGGGCTGGCAGCGGATGCAGTAGGGGTCCTGGACCCGCTCGTCGCCGTCGCGGTGGGCTTCCCGGATTTCCGAGCCCTCGAGCAGCGCGCGCAGCGCCCGGGCCGCATCGATCTGCCCGCGATGGCCGCGCAGTTCGTGGATTTCGGGGCGGAACGGCGCGTGCGAGCCCATGGCGGCGTCGGTCGAAAGCGCACCGGTGACCAGCGAGGCGACGGCCAGCCGCCAGGCCTCGTAGAGGCCCGCCAGCGCCAGAGCTGTCGAGACCTGGGTGCCGTTGATCAGTGCAAGCCCCTCCTTTGGCCCAAGTCTGATGGGCGCGATCCCGGCCGCCGCCAGCGCCTCCACACCCGGCATGACCTGGCCCTCAAGTTCCGCTTCCCCTTCGCCGATCATCACGGCAGTCATGTGGGCCAGCGGCGCCAGGTCGCCCGAGGCACCGACCGAGCCCTGGGCCGGAACGACCGGAGTGACTCCGCGCAACAGCATTGCCTGAAGGCTTTCGATCACCGACCAGCGCACGCCTGAGGCTCCGCGTCCCAGCGACAGCAGTTTCAGCGCCATGGTCATGCGGACAATCCGAGCCGGCAGCGGCGCGCCCACGCCGGCGCAGTGCGAGAGAATCAGGTTGCGCTGAAGCTGGGCGGTGTCCCGTGGCGGGATGCGCACATGGGCGAGCTTTCCGAAGCCCGTATTTACCCCATAGACCGGATCGCCGCCCGAGGCAGCCGCCTCGACCCGGGCGGCCGCCGCCTCGACCGCCGGCCTGGCGGAGGGGTCTAGCGCGACAACCTCGCCGGCCCAGTAGACCTGGGCAAGATCGCTCAGCTCGACAGCACCTGGAGTGAGAGTCAGCGTCATCGTGCGCCCCCGAAAATGCGGTGATGCAGCGGATTGAACCCGACCCTGTAGGCCAGCTCGGCCGGGTGGGCGACATCCCAGATGGCGAGGTCGGCGCGCATCCCCTCGGCCAGCACGCCCCGATCGTCGAACCCCAGCGCATCCGCCGCCACCCGGGTCACCCCGGCCAACGCCTCCTCGGGCGTCAGGCGGAAGAGAGTGCAGCCCATGTTCATCGCCAGCAACAGCGAGGTCATCGGCGACGAGCCCGGATTGCAGTCCGTCGCCACCGCCATTGGCACGTCTGCCCCCCGCAGCAGATCGACCGGCGGCTTCTGGGTCTCGCGGAGCGTGTAGAAGGCGCCGGGCAAAAGGACCGCAACCGTGCCGGATTCGGCAAGCGCGTCGACCCCGGCCTCGTCCAGGTATTCGACATGATCCACCGACAGCGCGCCATAGGACGCCGCCAGCACCGCGCCGCCGAGATTCGAAAGCTGCTCCGCATGGAGCTTGATGGGCAGGTCCAGTTCCTCGGCCAGGTCAAAGACCCGGGCGATTTGGCCGGTGTCGAAGGCGATCCCCTCGCAGAACCCATCGACCGCATCGGCCAAGCCCTCCTCCGCGGCCGCTTCCAGCGCCCCCAGGCAGACCTCGTCAATATAGCCGTCCGCATCACCCGCATATTCCGGCGGCACCGCATGGGCGCCGAGGAAGCTGGTGATCACCTCGACATCGCGCTTGGCCCCCAGCCGCCGGGCGGCGCGCAGCATCCGAAGCTCGGTCTCGATATCGAGGCCATAGCCTGATTTTACCTCGATGGTCGTGACGCCCTCGGCGATTAGGCTGTCCAGTCGCGGCAGCGCGGTCTCGACCAGCGCGTCCTCGTCCGCCGCGCGCGTCGCCTTCACGGTCGAGACGATGCCGCCGCCCGCGCGCGCGATCTCCTCGTAGCTCGCGCCTTCGAGCCGCATCTCGAATTCGCGCGCGCGGTCTCCGCCGTGGACGATATGGGTGTGGCAGTCGATCAGGCCAGGGGTGACCAGCCGGCCTTCCTGTTTGTGGATCGGCAGGGCGCGGACCTCGCGCGGGGCGTCCCCGCGCGGGCCGATCCAGGCGATCTGGCCCTCGGAGACCGCGATCAGAGCGTCCTCGATCAGGCCATAAGCGCCCGCTTCCGCCTCCATCGTGGCGGCGGTCAGCTCGGCGAGGGCATAAGCGGTCATGGGCGGCTCTCTTCCCGTCAGGGCCGGTCTAGACATCGATAATATGTATGCACATAATACGTCAATGACGATGTGCCTGGAAACACCACAATGACGGTCTTGTTCGCGGAGCGGGCGTTGCTGCCGACGGGCTGGTCTCGGAACCAGCGGGTCACCCTTGGCACGGATGGGCACATCGAGCGCGTGGAGAGCGCAGCAGCGCCCGAGCCCGGCGACGACGTGCTGGCTGGCCGCATCCTGCTACCCGCCCCGGCGAATTTGCACAGCCACGCATTCCAGCGTGCGATGGCGGGGATGACCGAGGCACGGGGAAGCGGCGGACAGGACAGTTTCTGGACCTGGCGCACGCTGATGTACCGCTTCCTTGAGGCGCTGACACCCGAGGACGTCCAGTCAATCGCCGCCATGGTCCAGGTCGAGATGGCCGAGGCGGGGTATGCGGCGGTGGGCGAATTTCACTATCTCCACAATCCGCCCGGCGGCGGCACTTACGACGATCCCGGCGAGATAGCCCGGCGCATTGCGGTGGCGGCGGACGAGACCGGGCTTGGCCTGACCTTGCTGCCGGTCCTCTATGTCCAAGGCGGGTGCGATGGCCGTGCGCTGGTGGGCGGGCAACTGCGTTTCTCCTGCAATCCAGAGGCCTATCTGCGGATCGCCGATAGCGCCAGGCCCGACCTAGCCGATGACACCCGGATCGGCATCGCGCCCCACAGCCTGCGCGCCGTGCCGCCGGAGATTCTGGGCGAGGCAGCCAGCCTTTCCCCGAACGGCCCAATCCACATCCACGCCGCCGAACAGACCGCCGAGATCGCCGAGGTTGAAGCCGCCTACGGCGCCCGTCCGGTCGCGTTCCTTCTCGAGCGGACCGATCTCGGCCCCGATTGGTGTGTGATCCACGCGACCCACATGACGCCGGAGGAGACCGAGGGGCTGGCGCGGTCGGGCGCGGTCGCGGGGCTGTGCCCGATCACCGAGTCAAACCTCGGCGACGGCATTTTCGACGGCCCCCGGTTCCTGGGCACGGGTGGCAATTTCGGCGTGGGATCGGACTCCAACATCCGTATCTCGCTCAGCGAGGAGCTGCGCACACTGGAATATTCCCAGCGCCTGGGGCTGCGTGCACGCGCTGTGATGGCGGGCGCGGGCTCCACCGGGCGCACGCTTTTCGAGGGCGCGGTCCGGGGTGGCGCCCAAGCCTGCGGGCGGGATGCAGGCGAGATCGCGCCGGGCAAACTTGCCGACCTGATGACACTCGACGCCGATCACATCAGCCTCTCCGGGCTCGACGGCGACATGGCGCTCGACGGCTGGATTTTCGCGGGCGATGACGGTGCCGTCCGCGACTGCTGGTCCGCCGGGCGGCGCCTGGTACGCGAGGGCCGCCACTATGCCCGCGAGGCGGTCGAAGCGCGATTCCGGGACACGCTGACACGGCTGAGGGACCGCGCATGAGCCGGACCTCCTATCTGGACGTCAAAGCGGCAATCCTGGAGCAGATCCGCAGCGGCGCGCTGCGCCCCGGCGACACGGTGCCGGGTGAGGAGCGGCTGGCTGGCGAGTTCGGCTGTGCCCGGGTGACCGTGAACCGCGCGCTGCGCGAGTTGGCCGAGGCGGGCGTGGTCGAGCGCCGCCGCAAGGCCGGAACACGAGTGCTAGACCCGACCCCGCGCGACGCCGAGATGGAGATCCCTTCGGTCCGGGCCGAGATCGAGGCGACCGGCAATCCCTATCGCTATGAACTGCTCGCACGGCAAATTGCCCCGCCGCCCCGACCGGTGCGTGAGGGGCTGGGCCTGATCCCAGGCATCCGGGCCCTGCACCTGACCTGCCGGCACTGGGCGGGCGCATGCGTTCACCAACTCGAGGACCGCTGGATCAACCTCGACGTCGTTCCGACCGCCCGGGCCGCAGATTTCCGCGCCCACGGCCCAAATGACTGGCTGATCCAAGCCATGCCGCTCAGCCGGGTCGAGCATGTATTTTCGGCCCAGAATGCAACCGGCGAAGAGGCGGAGCTGCTGCAAATCGAACCCGGCGCCGCAATCTTCGTCACCGAGCGGCGCACCTGGATCGAGGGCCGCGCCATCACCCGGGCACGCCTGATGCATCCAGGTGCCACGCACCGATTGGCGGCGCGGACCCTACCGCCGATCTAGGAGCTTTCCGCAATGTCCCGGACCTACCCGTTCTCCCGCAGCACCGCGCCGGCCAAGTAAAGCGAGCCGCAAATCAGAATTCGGAGCGGTCTCTTCCCCGCCCTCGCCAAGACCCTGTCCAGCGCCTCGGTCACGTCCTCTGCCGCCTCGGCGGTGATGCCGACCGAACGCGCCCGCTCGGCCAGGTCCTCCGCCGGAATCGCGGCCTGGGTGTCCGGGATCGTCACCGCAGCCAAGCCCGCCGCCTGGCGGGCAAGCGGCCGCAGATAGTCCTCGGCGGCCTTGGTGTCCAACATCCCGGCGATCAGCCAGGTCTCGGCTTCTGGCATTTCCTCCAGCAGCTCGGCCAATGCCTTCCCGGCCGCCGCGTTATGCCCTCCGTCGAGCCAAAGCACCGCACCATCGGGCAGGCGCTCAGCCAGCGGCCCCGTCGTCAGGCGCTGCATCCTGGCTGGCCATTCGGCCCGCGCCAATGCCGTGCGGCAGGCGGTCTCGTTGAAGCCCAGTGCCCGCAGGGCAGCAATCGCGACCCCCGCGTTTTCCACCTGATGTGCGCCGGGCAACACCGGCGGATCCAGATCCAACAGCCCTTTCATGTCCTCGTAGACCAAACGCCCATGCTCGCGGCGCACCATCCAATCCTGTCCGTGAACGAACAGCGGCGCGCCCAAGGCCTCGGCCCGCGCCTCGATGGCCGCTAGCCCCTCATCTTCCTGTGGGCCGACGATGCAGGGCACACCCGGCTTCAAGATCCCAGCCTTTTCGCCAGCGATCTCGGCCAGGGTTTCGCCCAGATATTGCTGATGGTCGATCGACACCGGCGTGATGACGGTCAAGCGCGGCTGGGCGACCACGTTGGTCGCGTCGAGCCGCCCGCCCAGCCCCACTTCCAATAACGTATAGTCGGCCGGCGCGCGCGCAAAGGCCACCAGCGCCGCGACAGTGGTGATCTCGAAAAAGGTGATCGGCGCGCCGTCATTGGCTTGCTCGCATTCCTCCAAGAGTGCGGCAAGGGCGGTCTCGGAGATCAGATTACCGGCGACCCGTATGCGCTCGTGGAACCGCGCCAGATGCGGCGAGGTATAGGTATGGGCGCTCATTCCCGCACCCTTGAGCCCGGCGCGCAGCATCGCGGCAACCGAGCCTTTGCCGTTGGTGCCCGCAACGTGGATTACCGGCGGCAGGCTCTCCTGTGGATCGCCCATATCACTCAATAGGCGCCAGACCCGGTCGAGCGTCAGGTCGATGATCTTCGGGTGCAGGCTAAGCAGCCGGTCGAGGATCGCGTCGCTGGAAACCGGACGCGCGGCTGTTTCAGCCACGGTCAGACAGCCCCGTCGGTCTTCTTTTTCGCGGCGGACTTCTCGGGTGTGGGCTCGTTCGGCGTGGGCTCGTTCAGGGCAAGCTCGTCTGACGCCAGCTCGCCCGCGGCGGGCTTATCGGTCTCGGCCGGCGCCGCGGCGGGCGCGGGCAGATCGCCGATCACCATCGGCGGCTTGCCCGTCAGCAGGCGCAAGATGCGGCCCAATTCCTCACGGATCTGACCACGCTCGACCACCCGGTCGATCATGCCGTGATCCAGCAAGTATTCCGAGCGTTGGAAACCATCCGGCAGCGTCTCACGGATCGTCTGCTCGATTACCCGCGGCCCGGCGAAGCAGATCAGGGCATCCGGCTCGGCCAGATGCACGTCGCCCAGCATGGCGTAGGAGGCGGTCACGCCGCCGGTGGTCGGATGGGTCAGCACCACCACGAAGGGCAACCTGGCCTCGCGCACCATCTCAACCGCGATGGTGGTGCGCGGCATCTGCATGAGGCTGAGGATCCCTTCTTGCATCCGCGCGCCGCCGGCGGCGGTGAAGACGACCAGCGGCGCCTTCTGTTTCACCGCGGCCTCGGCCGCGGCCAGCATCGCGTTGCCGACCGCAATCCCCATGGAGCCGGCCATAAAGCTGAAATCCTGACCGGCGCAGATGGTGTCTAGGCCGAAGATGTCGCCCCGGACGACCAGCATCGCCTCGGGCTCGCCGGTCTTGCGGCGGGCGTCCTTCATGCGGTCGGAATAGCGCTTCTCGTCGCGGAAGCTCAGGGGATCGGCCTTCGCCTCGGGCACCTCGATCTCAGTGAAGATGCCGCCGTCGAACAGTGTTTTGAACCGTGCCCGGGGCGTGATTGGCATATGGAAATTGCAACCCGGGCAGACGTTCTGGTTTTCGGCCAGCTCGCGGTGGAAGATCATCTGCCCGCAGCTGTCGCACTTGGTCCACAGGTTCTCGGGCGTATCGCGCCGCTGGAAGAACGACTTGATCTTCGGCGGGACATAATCGCTGATCCAGTTCATCCGCGCTCCGGTTCCGGCACTCGGGCATCAGGCCCCGACTATCGGGCCTCGACCGCGGTACATAGCGAGCGCGCGGCGAATGTGCAATCGCCGGGCAGGGCTCAAAGCTGGGTGCGCTCGGCCCTGTAGATCGACATGTCTTCGCACGCCTCTCCATGGCGGCGCGCGGCCAGATGGCCAGAGTAGACAGCCGCCGCGATGTGCCCGGGCGCAAACGCATCGCCAATGACCTGTAGGTTCAACGCTGCATCGCCTTTCAAGGCGTTGGCCAGATCGTCGGCGGGAATGCGCTCGGTCACCATCGCCGTCGCATCCGCCTCCAAATCCTCCTCTTGCCCGGTGTGGATGCAGGCGAGCCTGAGCCCACCGGATTGCATTCGCACCAAACGGCGATTGAGCGCGAGCTCGACGCCAAGCTCCATCAGCCGCGCCTGTACCCGATGCTGCTCCATGGTCTCGACGGTCCAGGGCGAGACGATCGGAGACGCGGTAACCAGCGTCACGGCGCAGCCGTCGCGCGCCAGCTTCTCGGCCAGAACCCCGCCCATGTAGTAGTCGTCGTCATCATAGACCGCGACCCGGCCCGACAGCGCCGCGCCATCCATGATGTCGTCAGGTGTGTAGGCTGGGACCGCACCGAGACCATCAAGTGGCTTTCGCAGCTGACGGCCGATCCCATCCGCCCGCCAACGTGCGCCGGTCGCGAGAAAAACATGAGGGATGCCCAGCTCCCGCACCGTCTCGGGCGTCATCTCGCTTTCCAGATAGATCTCCACATGCGGCTGGGCCTTCAGATGCTGCACCCGGTAGTCGTGCACGCGCATGTAAGAGGCAAGACCCGGCAGCGCCGCTTCACGCCGGGCCCGGCCGCCGAGCTCTCCGGTTGCCTCGGCCAAGGTCACATGCGTGCCGCGCTTGGCGAACTGCATGGCGCATTCGAGACCGGCAGGCCCCGCTCCGATCACCAGCACCGGGTCGTCGTCGGTCTTCGGCGCGATCCGCTCGGGATGCCAACAGCGGCGCCATTCCTCGCCCATAGTGGGGTTCTGCGTGCAGCGGATAGGCACCGCGAAGTTGTCGCCGGTCACGCAGATATTGCAGCCGATGCATTCGCGGATCTCATCGATCCGGCCTTCCTCGATCTTTCTCGGCAGGAACGGATCGGCGATCGAAGGCCGGGCCGCGCCGATCAGGTCCAGCACGCCCTTGCGGATGCGCGAGACCATTGCGTCGACCGAGTTGAAGCGCCCGACCCCGACGACGGGCTTCTCGGTAATCTCCTTGACGAAGCTGGTATAGGCGTCCTGATAGCCCTCGTCCGGAGCAAAGCGCGCGGTCTGGGAATCGTTCGACCAATCGCTGACATTGACGTCCCATAGGTCGGGCAGATCTGCCAACAGCTCGACCACCGCGCGGCCATCGCCATCATGGGTGATGCCATCGGGGCCATCCAGCTCGTCGACCGCGAAGCGGACGGCAATGCCGCAGGTGTCGCCGACCGCCTCCTTTGTGTCCTCCAGCACCTCGCGCATCAGCCGCGCCCGGTTCTCGATCGAGCCGCCGTATTCGTCCATCCGCTGGTTCCAGCGGCGCGAGATGAAATGCTGCAGGATGCTGAGATCGTGACCCGCATAGACATAGACGATGTCATAGCCCGCCCGCCGCGCTCTCAGCGCCGCGTCGCGGTACCAGCCGCGAAGCGCGCGGATATCCGCCTTGTCCATCGCCCGGGCCTGCAGCGACTCGGTGTGGCCGATAGCGGCGTGGCTCGGCCCCATCGCGGGGATACGGCTCAGCCGGTTCTTACTGGCCGGCCCCTGATGCACCAGCTCGATCCCGGCGAGCGCGCCGTGGACGTGGATCGCCTCGCAGGCCTTCGCGTGGTAGGGGATATCGGCATCTTCCCAGAGCCGCCCTTCATTGTGCGGGCTGATATCGGTCGAGGGATGGATCTCGACCTCCTCGGTGCAGACGACGCCCCACGCGCCCTCGGCCTTTATGCCGCGCATGGCAGCCAGGGCCGCCGGGAAGCGATGGCCCATGCCGTTGCAATGGGGTACCTGGTAGAAGCGGTTCGGCGCGGTGACCGGGCCGATCTTCACCGGCTCGAACAGAATGTCGTAGCGGGCGTCGCGGGTCATGGCGCGGCGTTCAGACTTCGGCGATCATGTAGAATTTGCGCAGGGTCTCGGTGATCTCCCAGACGCAAGGCGCGCCCTTGGGGACGAAGAAGGTGTCGCCGGCGGCGAAGGTCTCGGCCCGGCCATCCGGATGGGTCAGCGTGACCGAACCCGAGATCACGGTCATCATCTCGTGCACCGGGTAGGCGGCGATTTCCTCGCGGCAAGGCGCGCATTCCCAGACGCCTGACTGGATCGAGTTGTCCGGCGTGGCAAAGACCTCGTGGATCGTTTCCGTGTGGTCGTCGGTCGTGAATGCGTCGGCGCCGACCAGGTCCGAGGGCACCATGCTGGGCGGGTTTGGCGGCAGGCGGAAATCGGTCATCGGGCGTCTCCCGGAATGGGTGTTGCCCGGTCATGCTAGGGCCGCCGCCAGCCCATGCCTAGCCCGAATTCAAACCGCCGTCCGCCCGAGCCGACGCTCGATCCTGGGCCAGAACATCTCGACGAAGACCGAGCCAACGACGACCAGGATCGCCAGCGCCTGTAGCGCGCTCGGATGCTGACTCAGGACAAAGATCGCCAAGACTGTCGCGATCACCGGCTTCAGGAAGAAGAGATAGCTCGCCCGGGTAATGTCCGGCGCCGCGGCCAGTCCGCCAAACCATAAAAGCTGGGTGATCGTGGTGTTCCATAGCCCGAGCACGAGCAGCCACCAGCCGGGATTGATGCCGAGGCTGATCTCGGAGGCCGGCCGGCTAAAGATCGTGGCCGGATCGACCCAAACGCCGAAGGCCCCCCCCACGGTCAGCCACAACCCGACGCCGCCCATGGTCATGGTGACCGCCGTGGTCCGCAGCGCCCCATGCTTGTTGACCACCGGCTTGATCATCACCGCATAGGCCGAACCCAGCACCGCGCAAAGGGTCACCAGACCGATCCCGATCAGCGAGCTGCCGTCACCCTCCAAAAGCTCGAGCGCGCCATCGGTCAAGAGCAGCACGATCCCAGCCATCGCCATGGCTCCAGTGACAGTCTTCACCGTTGTGAAGGGCTGCTTGTTCACCCACAGATTGGTCAGCCCCACCCAGATCGGCATGGTGGTGATGAAGGTCGCGATCTGGATGATGCTGGCATAGTCGAGCGACCAGTGGAACGCGAGATAGGGCAGCGTGACGCCGACGAAGGTCAGTGCCGCCAGCCGCCAGCCGCCGTCGGCCAGCGGCGTGATCAGGTCGCGGCTATCGGCGCGCGCCAGGGCCCAAAGGATCAGGCCCAGGCCGCCGATGGTGAACCGCCAGACCGAGACCTCCGGGCCGAACACACCGGTCAGCACGGCGAAGAACTCGGACGAGGCGTGGCCCACCACTCCGATGAAAACCGCCAGATAAGCCCAGCGGGGCGAGATCGTCATACGCTGGCCTCGATTTCGGTCCCGAAACTGATCAGGCTTTCGGCCAGACTTTCGGGATGCTCGAGCGGGATCAGATGACCGCAATCTGCCCAATCCTCGCGCCTCGCATCGGGCAGCGTCGCATAAAGCCGGTCGACCACCTCCGCGTCGTAGAACACCCGGTCCTGCATGCCGGTGATGTTGAGCACCGGAAGGGAAAGCTCAGACCAATCGACCGCCCAATCGGCCGAAGCCGCATTGGTCATCAAGTTCAGATGCGGGTGGTCCGGGTCCATCGGCTGATACCCGCCCTTCAGGAAATTCGGCCGCATCTTCGCGGCGAAATTCTGGTTCACGATCAGCGGGAAGGTGGCGTCCATGAACATCTGCACGCCACCGGCCGCAGCGATCTTGGGCAGGGCATCGTTGATCCAGGCGATCCTGGGCCCGATCTCGCGCAGCGTGTTCAACAGAACCAGCCCGGCGGCAGGGCTGCCGGCCAAGATGGCATGGGCGGCGAAGAGCCCGCCGATCGAAAGACCAACCAAGAGAGGCTTTCGCGGACCCAGTCCGGCCAACAGATGACGCAGATCGTTGACGATCAGCGCCGGGGTCAGCTCCGTGCCTGGAGCGAAGGTGCTGTCAGTTTGTCCCCGGAAATTATAGCTCAGTGTGCCGAACCCCTCGTCCCGCAGCATGGGCGCGATCACCGCCTCCCAATGGCCGGTCGATCCGGTCAGCGCATTGACGAAAACGAAGGTCGGCGCGCCTGGCCGGACCGGCTCGGTGTGCAGATAGAACAGGCCGTTTTCGGCATCGATGGCATGATGCGGCATGTGATCCTCCTAGAATTCGATCCTGCCAGCACGCGACCCAGCACTCGAAGGGGCACTTGAGTTGGGCAAGCGCTTGGCGCAGTGTCTGCGGGGAGTCAAATGGAGACGGCACGGATGGCCCCGCAGATCTGGACATATTACGAGGGTGATTGGCACGAGGGGAACACCCCGATCCTCGGCGCGGCCGATCACGGCGCCTGGCTCGGCTCGCTGGTCTTCGACGGCGCGCGGGCCTTTGAAGGGGTGACGCCGGATCTGGACCTGCACTGCGCGCGCACCAACGAGTCCGCCCGGCGCATGGGGCTCGCGCCGACGATGAGCGACGAAGAGATCACCGGGCTGGCGCGCGAAGGCGTGAAGAAATTCGCGCCGGATTCAGCTATCTACGTCCGCCCGATGATCTGGGCGCGGGGCGGGCTGAACTACATGATCCCGCCGAACCCGGAAACCACCGCCTTCGCGCTCTGCCTCGAGGAGAAACCGATGCCGCCCGAGCAGGGTTTCTCGGTCGGCAAGACCCGCTACCGGCGGCCGACCCTCGAAGTGATGCCGGTCGATGTGAAGGCCGGCTGCCTTTACCCCAACAACGCCCGGATGCTGCGCGAGGCGCAATCGCGGGGCTTTGCCAATGCCATCGTCCAGGACATGCTGGGCAATGTGGCCGAGACCGCGACCTCCAACATTTTCATGGCGCGTGACGGCGAGGTCTTCACGCCTATCCCCACGGGCTGTTTCCTAAACGGCATAACCCGTCAGCGGGTCATCAAACTTCTGCGCGCGGATGGCGTGACGGTAAACGAGACGACCCTGACGCTCGAGGATTTCGAGCAGGCGGATGAGATCTTCGCCACCGGCAACGCGATCAAGGTGCTACCGATCATCCAGCTCGAGGACCGCCATCTGCAATACGGGCCCATGGCCAGGCGGGCGCGCGAGCTTTATTGGGACTTCGCCCATAGCCGATGACAGGGCAGTCACGGCCGTTGTCGAGCGCCGACGCATCATGACGCCGCTGACCGTCGAGACACTCAGCCTGGCACAGTACCGCTCCTACGATCTGTGCACGATCGAGACCGGCGGCGCCTCGGTCGCGCTCTACGGGCCGAACGGCGCGGGCAAAACGAATATCCTCGAGGCGCTCTCGATGCTGGTGCCCGGGCGCGGGATCAGGCGCGCCGGGATCGCCGAGGTCGGCCGCAAACCCGGCGAGATGGGCTGGCGGGTCAAGGCGCGGATCGCCGGCCCGGACGGACAGGCGGAGGTCGTCACCGGGACCAGTGCCGAGGGTACCGGGCGCCGGACGGTCGAGATCGACGGCAAGGCGGCCTCTCAGACCGCGCTTGGCCGCGTCATGCGCATGGTCTGGCTGACGCCGGCGATGGACCGGCTGTGGACCGGGCCCGCAGCGGACAGGCGCCGCTTTCTCGACCGCATGACGCTCGGCTTTGAGCCCGATCACGCGGAGACCTCGCTAGCTTACGAGAAAGCGATGCGCGGGCGCAATCGGCTGCTGCGCGAACCAGGTTGGGACCCCAATTCGCATCGGGCCTGGCTGGACGGGCTGGAGGGGCAGATGGCCCGCAGTGGCGCCCGGATCGCCCGGGCCCGGGCCAGGGCGCTGGACCTTCTTTCCTCGGCTCAAGACGGGGCGGAGACCGCCTTCCCGCGTGCCGAGCTTGCAATCCTGGGCCAGGCTGAGGCGCGTTTTGCGCAAGCCTTGGCCTCGGGCGGCGACTTGGATCAGACGGAGGCCGAAGAAGCTGCTGACCTGGCACAGCGTCTTGCTGCGGGCCGGCCACGCGACGCCGCGGCCGGCCGCTCGCTCGACGGGGCCCATCGCAGCGATCTGGAGGCGGCCTACGCCCCCAAGGCCATGCCGGCATCCGCCTGTTCGACGGGCGAACAGAAGGCGCTCCTGATCTCGCTCTGCCTCGCCAATACCCGGGCGCTGGCGCAGACCACGGGCGCCGCGCCGGTCCTGCTGCTGGACGAGGTCGCAGCCCATCTGGACAAGGATCGCCGCCTCGCGCTCTATGGCGAGATCGAGGCCCTGGGCGCGCAGTCCTGGATGACGGGAACCAGCGACGGGCTGTTTGAGGGATTGCCCGGCAATGCCTTGCGCCTGGGCGTGAGCGAGGCGGACGGCCTCTCGCGGATCGAAGGAAGCACCGCATGACAGTGACGGCGGAACAGCTGATGCTCTTCGCCGCGGCGATCTTCGTCATGGTCGCCTCGCCCGGCCCGCTGGTCGCGGCAATTGCCGCGCGCTCGGCGACCTTCGGGCTGCGCTCGGGCGCGGCGATGGTGGCCGGGGCCAGTGTCGCCGACGGGCTCTGGATCGTTGCGGCGATCCTGGGGTTGGGCGTGATCGCCGCGACCCATGCGGGGCTGCTGGTGGTGCTCAAATATATCGGTGCCGCTTGGTTAATTTGGATTGGGCTCAAGTTACTTTTCGATCGGAGCGGCGCCGATGCGGCGGGCCTGGACGCGCCGCCGCGCGAGCCTTTGTGGCGGGCCACGCTCACAGGTGCCCTGCTTAATCTCGGGAATCCAAAGGCGGCGCTTTTCTACATGGCCCTCTTCCCGGGATTCTTCGACGTCACCCAATTGACGATGCTGGACAGTGTCGCGATCCTCGCGTTGGCGATGCCGATCGGTGCCGGCTCGGACCTGACCTATGCCTGGGTGGCCGCCAAGGCGCGTGGGAGGCTGCGCGACGCCCGCGCCGCGCGCCGGGTCAACCAGGTCTCGGGCGGCATTCTCTGCGGCGCCGGCGTAGCCATCGCGGGAACCTGATGCCATGAAGATCGAAATTCCGGAAAACCTGGAAGGCTGGAACGCCCGCGGCGCGGACTACCTGCCGGGCCATCTGGGGATGCAGTTCGACCGGGTGGAGGCCGAAGCGGTCGAGGCACGGCTAGCGGTCGCGCGCCGCCACATGGCCTGGAACGGCTTCCTCCATGCGGGTACCATCACCGCCCTGGCCGACACCTGTTGCGGCTACGGCGCGGTGGCGGCGCTGCCTGACGGGGCGGATGGGTTCACCACGCTCGACCTCTCGACCAGCTTCGTCTCGACTGTGCGCGAGGGCGTGATCCTTTGTCGCGCCACGCCGGCGCATTTGGGCCGCCGCACCCAGGTCTGGGACGCAAAAGTGAGTGCCGAGGAGACTGGCCGCGCGCTGGCGCATTTCCGCTGCACACAGTTGGTTCTTTGGCCCAAATCCTGAGATTTCAACCGGGCAGGCCCCTCGCGACGCCAAATCGCAGAAAATCATGCAGAATCAGTCCATTTTCACCCGAATCACCCAGCTTTTCTGGCACTTTTTTCGGGACTTTCCTGCCGCGCACAGGTAGAATCCGGCACCTAAGAAAAAAGGGCTAAAAATGGCCGAAAACGAGCAGCCCGGCGACCAGCCGGAAAAGGACGATTCAAAGAGCAAGAACGGCACAGAAAACGGCGACTATGGCGCCGAGTCGATCAAGGTGCTGAAGGGGCTCGAAGCAGTCCGCAAGCGCCCGGGCATGTATATCGGCGACACCGACGACGGGTCGGGGCTCCATCACATGGTCTACGAGGTCGTCGACAATGCGATCGACGAGGCCCTGGCGGGGCACGCGGACCTGGTCCGGGTCACACTTCACGCCGACGGTTCGGTCTCGGTCTCCGACAATGGCCGCGGCATCCCCACCGATATTCACCCGGAGGAAGGGGTCTCGGCCGCCGAGGTCATCATGACCCATCTTCATGCGGGCGGTAAATTCGACCAGAATTCCTACAAGGTCTCGGGCGGGCTGCACGGCGTCGGTGTCTCGGTCGTCAACGCGCTTTCCGACTGGCTCGACCTCACGATCTGGCGCGACGGCAAGGAACATGTCGCCCGCTTCGAGAACGGTGAGACCGTGCGGCACCTCGAGGTCGCGGGCGATGCCGAGGAGGGTCAGCAAGGCACCCGCGTGCGCTTCCTCGCCTCGGGGAAGACCTTCTCGAACACCGAATACAGCTACCGCACGCTTGAGCACCGGCTGCGCGAGCTTGCCTTCCTGAACTCCGGCGCCCGGATCATCCTGCGCGACCAGCGCCATGCGGATGTGGTCGAGCAGGAGCTTTACTACGAGGGCGGGGTCGAGGCCTTCGTGCGCTATCTCGACCGCTCGCGGACACCTCTGATCCAGAATCCGATCACCATCCAGGGTGAGCGCGACGAAGTGACCATCGACGTCGCCATGTGGTGGAACGACGGCTACCACGAGAACGTGCTGGCCTTCACTAACAACATCCCCCAGCGCGACGGTGGCACGCATCTGGCGGGCTTCCGGGGTGCGTTGACCCGCACGATCAACAACTATGCGGCCTCGTCCGGGCTGGCGAAGAAGGAGAAGGTCAACCTTTCGGGCGACGATGCCCGCGAAGGGTTGACCTGTGTCCTCAGCATCAAGGTGCCGGACCCGAAATTCTCGTCCCAGACTAAGGACAAGCTGGTCTCGTCCGAGGTCCGCCCCTCGGTCGAGAGCCTGATGAACGAGAAATTGTCGGAGTGGTTCGAGGAGCATCCCGCCGAGGGCCGCCAGGTGGTCGGCAAGATCGTCGAGGCGGCGCTGGCCCGCGAGGCGGCACGCAAGGCGCGCGAGCTGACCCGACGCAAGACCGCGATGGACGTCACCTTCCTGGCGGGCAAGCTAAAGGACTGCTCCGAGAAGGACGCCTCGAAGACCGAGCTTTTCCTGGTCGAGGGCGATTCCGCCGGCGGGTCCGCCGTCCAGGGCCGTGACCGCAACAACCAGGCGGTGCTTCCCTTGCGCGGGAAGATCCTGAACGTCGAGCGCGCGCGGTTCGACAAGATGCTATCCAGCCAGGAGATCGGCAATCTGGTCATGGCGCTCGGCACCGGGATCGGGCGCGACGAGTTCGACATCTCGAAATTGCGCTACCACAAGATCATCATCATGACCGACGCGGATGTGGACGGCGCCCATATCCGAACCCTGCTTCTGACCTTCTTCTACCGGCAGATGCCCGAGCTGATCGAGGGCGGCTACCTCTACATCGCCCAGCCACCGCTCTTCAAGGTCACCCGGCGGGGGTCCTCGCGCTACTGCAAGGACCAGACCGAGCTCGAGGACTACCTGACCGGCGAGGGGATCGAGGGCGCGATCCTGACGCTGGGCTCGGGCGCCCAGATCGCGGGCGAGGATCTGCGCCGCCTGGTCGATGAGGCACGCAAGGTCCGCGGCGTGCTGTCAGCGTTTCCCACCAACTACCCCCGCCATGTGATCGAACAGATGGCGATTGCCGGCGTGCTGCGCCCCGGCGTAACCGCCGAGGAGGCTGTCACGGTCGCCCGCCGGCTCGATTTGATGGCGCCCGAGACCGAGCGCGGCTGGCAGGGCGATATCACCGCCGATGGCGGCGTGCGCTTCACCCGCATCCTGCGCGGCGTCGCCCAGACCCATTCGATCGACGGCTTCGCGCTGCGCGCCGCCGAGGCCCGGCGCCTCGCAGCCATGAGCGCGGTGCTCGCCGAGACCTATGCAGAACCCGGCAACCTGGCGCGCCGCGAGCGCGAGGCGGCGATCCGCTCGCCTTCCGAGCTGATCGACGTGATCATGGACGAGGGCGAAAAGGGCCTGGCGCTCCAACGCTACAAGGGGCTCGGCGAGATGAATGCCGAGCAGCTGTGGGAGACCACGCTCGATCCAGAAGCGCGGACGCTCCTCCAGGTGCGCATAGATCACATGGCGGATGCGGACGAGATTTTCTCGAAGCTGATGGGTGATATTGTGGAACCGCGCCGCCAGTTCATCCAGGAAAACGCGCTCTCGGTCGAGAACCTGGATATCTGAGCCGCGCACCGGACCTGTTCCCCACCCGGGATCAGCTAACTCGAAGACATGTGCTTTCGACCTCCCGTCATGGGAGGCTTTGCCTTTTTGACGGATCAGAACAGATGACCCCGACCGCCGCCCCTGCCCGCGACCGCACGCTGGTCGGCATTGGTTGGATGGTGGTGACATCGATCCTGTTCGTCTGCGTGACCGGGATCGTGCGCTATCTGGGCTCGGATATCCCGGCGGTCGAGGCTGCCTTCATCCGTTACGCGGTTGGGCTGCTGCTGGTTATTCCGGCCTTCGCGCCACTTCTGAGAACCCGCCTGCCCGCCCCCCAACTTGGCCGGTTCGCGCTGCGCGGCCTGGTTCACGGCGGCGCGGTCATGCTGTGGTTCTACGCAATGGCGCGGATCCCGATCGCCGAGGTCACCGCGCTCGGCTACACGGCGCCGATCTTCGTGACCATCGGCGCGGCCGTCTTCTTCGGCGAGGGCCTGCATCTGAGACGCATCTCGGCGGTGTTGGTGGGCTTTCTGGGAGCCATGATCGTCCTGAGGCCGGGTTTTCAGGAGATCTCGTCGGGCCAATTGGCCCAGTTGGCGGCAGCGCCGCTTTTTGCCGCCTCGTTCCTGCTGGCCAAGGGGCTGACCAAGGATTTCAGCCCCGCGCTGATCGTCGCCATGCTGTCGCTATTTTGCACGCTGGCCCTGCTTCCGGGCGCCGTCATGCAGTGGCGCGAGCCGACATTGGAGGAAGTCGCCTGGCTAAGCCTGACCGCCGTCTTCGCCACGGCGGGCCACTACACGCTGACCCGCGCCTTCGCCGCGGCGCCCTTGACCGTGACTCAGCCGATCAGCTTCCTGCAGCTGGTCTGGGCATCAATCTTGGGCATGACCGTCTTCGGCGAGGCCCTCGACCCTTACGTTTTCCTCGGCGGCGGTATCGTGGTTGCGGCCGTCACCTATATCTCGCACCGCGAGGCAGTGGCGGCGCGCCGCCAGCACACGCCACCGGCGGTCGCGACTAAGACATAGCCCTCAATCGGGCATCCCCGCCTTACGCAGGCCGCTCATGAAGAGTGCGTGGTAGTCCGGGTCCGTGATTGGCAGCACCAGATTGACGAACCCGGTCGTGACATCCGGCTTGAAGCGGCGGGCCCGCTCGAGCGCAATTGCGGCCTCGCCGGCCCTATCCAACAATCCGAGCGCCGCGAGTTCGGCCACGCTGGCAAAGAGCGCAGCATTGGGTTGCCCAAGCGCGCGACTCGCCCAATCGAGGCCCTCTTCATAGCGCCCCAGCAAGGTCATGGCGATGGATCTGCTCGCCAGAAATCCCCAAAGCATCGGGTCATGTGGGCTCAGCCGGATAGACTCGGAGTTCGACGCGATTGCTGCCTCGGCGTCGCCAGACATCCACAGGCTATGCGCCCTACCGAAGTGGGCGCCGGAAAAGCTTGGGTTCAGCGAGATTGCCCGATCGCAGTGGCGGATCGCCGTGTCGTGATCGCCCCGGATCGTATAGGTCCGGCCCAACGCGACGTGGGCAAAGGGATCGCTGGCGTCCAGCGATACCGCGCGCCTACCCACCTCCTCGGCCCTATCGAGATCACGCTCGCGATCATCCGAGAACCCAAGCAAGACATGATAGTAGAGCGCGAACGCCAGCCCCGCATAAGCGGGCGCGAAATCGGCGTCGATTTCGCTCGCGCGTTCCTGAAATTCCATCGCCTGGGAGATTCCGTCGCTTGTATATTGATACATATGCCATTGCCCGCGCTGGTAGTTCTCCCAGGCGCCCAGGCTATCAGGCGGCTTGCGCCGCGCCCTCTGGCGTTCGGTGTCGGCCAGGTGTGGCTCGATGGTGGTCACGATTGCCTGCGTCACCTCGTCCTGAACCGCGAAGATGTCCTCGAGCCCGCGATCATAGCGCTCGGCCCATAGATGCGTGTCGTCCGCCGCGTCGATCAGCTGTGCAGTGACCCGCACCCGGTTGCCAGCGCGGCGAACACTTCCCTCGACCACATAGTGGACGCCCAAACGCTTGCCGATCTCCCGGACATCAAGCGCCTGACCCTTGAACGCGAAGGACGAGTTACGCGCGATGACGAACAGCGACCGGAACTTCGAGAGCTCGGTGATGATGTCCTCGGCGATGCCGTCGGCGAAAAACTCCTGGTCTGGATCGGCGGACATGTTCTCGAAGGGTAAGATGGCGATCGACGGCTTCTCGGGCAGCGCCAGCGGCTCGGATGCCTGGTGCGGCGTGCTCTCCGCGGGCCAGCGCCAGACCCGGATCGGCCGAGGCATGCCCTTGACCTCGTGCGCTCCCGCATTGGTGAATTCGGCCTCGACCCGGTTGCCGATGCTCTCGTGAACGACGGACGAGACGCAAATGCCGCCCGGCGCCGCCAGTCCCTCAAGCCGCGCGGCGACATTGACGCCATCTCCGTAGATGTCGTCGCCTTCCAGGATTACATCGCCCAGGTTGATCCCGATGCGCAGCTTGATCGGCCCGCCCTGTTCGGCCAAAGCGGACTGAACCGCCAGCGCGCATTCCACCGCATCGACAACCGAGGGAAACTCGACCAGCGCGCCGTCGCCCATCAGTTTCACGATCCGCCCGCCATGGCGCTCAGTTTCCGGGTCGAAGACCTCGGCCCGGTGCGCACGCAGAGCCGCCATAGTGCCCGCCTCGTTTTCGGCCATCAGCGCCGAGTAGCCGACCACGTCGGCGGCGAGAATGGCGGAAAGGCGACGCATGATGAAATCCCCCTGATCGGGATCAGCCTAACGCGCGATGGCGGGCCACGCCATCACGTCCCGCGCCCCGTCACATTCCTCTTTCTGCGAAGACCTTCTTGGCGATGCGGAAGCATTCCACGCCCGCTGGAACGCCCGCATAAATCGCGATCACGTGGATCACAGCGCGCAGCTCCTCCTTCGAGACGCCGTTGTTGATCGCACCGTTGAAATGCAGCTCCCATTCATGCATCCGGCCGAGTGCAGCGATCATGGTCAGGTTCATCATCGAGCGCGTCTTCGGCTCGATCACCTCGTCACCCCAGCCGAAGCCCCAGCACCATTCGGTCATCATCTCCTGGAACGGGCGGCTGAACTCGTCGGCACCCGCGAGCGTCTTGTCGACGTATTCCGCGCCAAGCGTTGCCCGCCGCTTGTCCAGCCCGGTCTCGAAGCGTTCCTGATCCATCTGTTCCTCTCTCGTTCAGTGTTCGTCAGCTTGTTCCCGCCAGATTGTTCCGGCGGCGACACGATTTGCCGCTGGCAGAATTGACGCAGCCGCATGACCTGCACAAGTCTGAACCGAAGCCCGCGAGGTGCCCAGCATATCCGGGGCGCCGTCAGGCTCCTAGGAATGGTGGCACGATGACCGAGGCACGCGCAGTCTTGACGCGCGCCCGGCCCAGGGTCGGGTCGGTCGGCCTGGTCATGCTGGCCATGACCGCCTTCTCGACCCAGGACGTGGTCGTGAAGCTCTTGGCCGAGCAAGTCTCGCTTTGGCAGCTCCAGTTCATCCGCTCGCTCTTGGTGCTCTGGCTGATGGTGATGATCGCAGCCCTGATGGGTACTCTGCCGAGATTGGCGCCGAAATCCTGGTTCTGGCCGATGGTGCGCGCGGTCTTCATGACCGGGGCGTATCTTTTCTTCTATGCCTCATTGCCGCTTTTGCCACTTGCCCAGGCGGCGGCGGCTTTTTTCACCGGGCCACTGATCATCACGATCCTTGCCGCGCTGGTTCTGGGCGAGCCGATAGGCCCACGCCGCATCCTCGCGGTGATCGTAGGCTTTGCGGGCGTCTTGTGCATTATCCGACCAGGCGTTGAGGGTTGGCAGCCGGTGGCGTTGCTGCCGGTTCTGTCAGCCTTCTGCTATGCGGTCGGGATCGTGATCACCCGCTGGCGCTGCCAGGACGAGGCGAATTTTGCCCTGTCGACCGCCCATAATCTGCTCTACGCCGGGGTCGGCTTGGTGGCGATGGTCTTGATCGAGCTGGTGCCGCCCAGCGCCGAAGCCAAGGCCGAGTGGCCCTTCCTGATGACCAACTGGTGGAGCCTGGGCGCGCTGGCCGCCTCGCTGATCCTGTTCACGGCGGGCACCCATCTTTTCGGCGTCCTTTGCAGCGTGCGGGCCTATCAGACCGATGACGCCAGCCGGATCGCCCCGTTCGAATACGTCTACCTGGCGATCATGCCCGTCTATGACTTTGTGTTTTGGGACACGCTGCCCGCCCCGATGACGCTTATCGGCATGGTTCTGATCTGTGCCGCCGGCGTCTTCGTCGCCCGGCGCGAGGGCCGGCCACCCCGGCCGCAGGTCCATCCCCGTGGCGAGGATCCGTGGACACCGGAAGGCGGACGTGCTGATAAGGGGGCATGACCGCGCCCGACCCTCCGACCCTGCTGCGCGCCATGTTCGACGCCGCCGTCGCGGCCGCGGACCCGATGGCGATGCTGCACAAGTTCCTGCCCGAACGGCCCAATGGCCGGACGATCGTGGTGGGTGCCGGCAAGGCCTCGGCGCGGATGGCCGAGGCGCTGGAGACAGCCTGGGCCAGGTCTTGGTCGGGACCGCTCACAGGGCTTGTGATCACCCGCTATGGCCACGCCTGCCCCTGCGAGCAGATAGAGATCGTCGAGGCGGCCCATCCGGTGCCGGACCAGGTGGGGGCGGACGCCGCCCGGCGCATCCTGGAACTGCTCGGCGGTCTCACCGAGGACGACCTGGTGATCGCGCTGATCTCAGGCGGCGGCTCGGCGCTGATGACCCTGCCGGCGGGCGCGATCACGCTGGCCGAGAAACAGGCGGTCAACAAGGCGCTGCTGGCCTCGGGCGCGGATATTGGCCAGATGAATGTGGTCCGCAAGCACCTCTCGGCAATCAAGGGGGGGCGGCTTGCGGCGGCGGCCCATCCGGCGCGGGTGGTGGGGCTCTTGATCTCGGACGTGCCGGGCGACGACCCGGCGGTGATCGCGTCCGGCCCCACTGTCGGCGAACATTCCAGCCCGGCGGATGCGCTGGCCGTCCTCGAGCGTTACCAGATCGAGGTGCCGGAATCTGTCCTCGCCCATCTTGCATCCAGCGAGGGCTGTCCCTCGCCGGATGATCCGCGCCTGACCGATGTCGAGAACCGGATCATCGCCGCGCCCCAGATCTCGTTGGAAGCCGCGGCTCAGATCGCCCGCGAGGCCGGGGTGACGCCCCTTATCCTGGGCGACAGCCTGGAGGGGGAGGCGCGCGAGGCCGGCATCGTGATGGCGGGCATCGCCCGGCAGGTGCTGACCCATGGTCAGCCAGCCGGACGTCCCTGCGTTCTGCTTTCGGGCGGCGAGACCACGGTCACGCTAAAGGGCACCGGCCGGGGCGGACGCAATGTGGAGTTTCTTTTGTCGCTTGCCATCGCGCTGGACGGCGCGCCGGTCCATGCCATCGCCTGCGACACGGACGGAATAGATGGAGCCGAGGAGGTGGCGGGCGCCATCTGCGATCCTGATACGCTGCCGCGCGCCCACGCGGCGGGGCTGGACCCCGTCGCGGAACTGGCAAACAACAACGGCCACGGCTTCTTCGCGGCCTTGGATGATCAGGTTATCACCGGCCCCACGCTCACAAACGTCAACGATTTCAGGGCGTTGTTGATACTCTGATCACTCGTCCCCCGGCACGCCATAGCTAGGGGCGGCCTCCGGGTCCAGCGCGCGGGTCACATAGTCCTTGAGCTGGGGCTTGTAGAGATCCCAAAGCTGCGCCAGCTCCTCGATCGGGTCGTCCTCGATCCAATCAACCCGCAGGTCAGCGACCGGCCAGGGCACCTGGTCGACGATCTTCATCCCAGCCGAATGGACCGGCCCCTCTTCACCGCCCGCCGCGATAGCCGCGCGCATCGCCGCGATCAGCCGGTCGCCAAGATGGCCGGAGGTCGCCTCGAAGGCAGCGGTCATCGCCTCGGGCACGATGTGGTTGCTGAGGATGTTACCCGCGGCGACGGCCCCGTGGACTTCCGAATGAGCGTGGGTTCCCAGCACCCGGGCGCCATGGAAAAATCCGGTCTGGCCCGAAGCGTCGACTGCGGTCAGCTGGCGATAGTCGATATGCGGGGCCGTTTCGCGGAGCACCGTGATGGCCTCCGATGCGCGGGCCCCCAATTCCATTAGGTCGAGCCCGCGAGCGCCCAAGCCCGGGTCGGTGATGTTCTGACTGGCAACCGCGCCAACTCCCGCCCGCGCATGGGCGCAGCGCGCGGCAACCGCAGGCGACGACGAGGAAACCGCGACACCGAACATCCCTGTCTCGGCACACCGCGCAACAATCGAAAATGTCATCAGGCGCGCTCCTCGGCCGATTGCTGAGCGAAGAACGAGGTCTTTGGGAATTGCGGCGTCTCGACCTCGTAGGCCTCGCCGCGTACTCGGCGCGGGTCGGACCCGCGCACGAAAAGGCCCTGATGCGTTGTCGGTACCGGGTTCGGCGTGCAGGGCATGGCATCACCCGCCGAGTAGACGCAGATGAAGAGCGTGCGCGGCCCATCCGAGAGATTCGGCGCCGAGCCGTGCGCGACCTTGGTATGCATCAGGCAGACCGACCCGGCGGGGCCGTAGCAACTGACCGCTTGTGCCTTCATCTGCTGCTCGAGCTCGCCATTCACCGCACCGGTGAAAACGCCCCCGTGCCAAAGCGAATGGAGCGGCCCCTTGTGCGATCCCGGCTCAACCTCCAAGGGTCCGTTCTCGGGCGTCACCTCGTCGATCATCAATAGCGCGGTAATCACGTCCGAATTGCTGTGGGGCGTGAACGGGAAATCCTGGTGCCATTTCACTTCCGTGGCACTGCCTGGCAGTTTCGAATTGATCTTGGTGTGGTGCAGTTTCACGTCCGGGCCGATCAGGTCGGCTACCATGTCGGCCATGCGGCTGTCGGCCATGGCCTCGTAATACGCTCGGCTGACTTCAGTCGGTGCTTGGACCCGCCTGAGCGCCGGGGCCTCGGCGCAATGGCCGGGCTGGATGTCGAAGCGGGGGCGCCCGTCGATCGCCTCGCCGTAGGGCGCGTCATGGGCCTTGCTCTGCTCGACCCATCCGTCGAAGTCGCGCCGCAGTGCCGCCAACTGCTCGGGCGTAACGGCATTCTCGATCGTCAGCACCCCGTCGCGCCAGAATTGGTCGATCTGGTCTTGGCTCAGGACCGGCATGTCTCTCTCCCGCGTAGGGTGCGCATTCATGCGCACCGTTGCTTCGTCCCATGGTGCGCATGAATGCGCACCCTACTATATCGCCGTGCACTCAGTCCGGGATCACAGCGGTCGCCTCAACCTCCACGACCCATTCTGGCCGCGCCAGCGCAGGGACCACGATTCCGGTCGAGACCGCATGAACGCCTTTCATGTATTCGCCCATGGTCTGGTAGACCGCGTCACGGTAGCGGACATCTGTCAAATAGACCACGATCCGGCAGATGTGATCCATCTGACTGCCGCATTCTTCCAGCAGCATCTTGATGTTCTGCATCGTCTGATGGGTCTGGGCCACCGGGTCGTGGCCGCCGACACTCTCGGCCGTGTCCAGGTTCTGGCCAACCTGACCGCGCAGGAAAACCATCGTCCCCCGCGCCACCACCGCTTGGGCGAGATCGTTCGAGAGCTTCTGCTCGGGATAGGTGTCGCGAGTGTTGAACGGGCGAATGCGTTTGTGGGCCATGCGTTTTCCTCTCAGTCAAGATCGGCGCCGAAAACCTCGCGGCAGAGCCAGGCGAACTCCTCGGCGGGTTTAGACAGCCGGGCGCCCCGGCGGTAGGCGAGCACGACCCGGCTGGGCCCGGTTCCTATCGTCAGGGGCCGGGCGACCAGCGGCTTGCCATCATAGGTGACATCTGCGGCGGGCCGGGTGGCGAGCAGCGTGTAGCCGAGCCCATGCCCCACCATGCCGCGCACCATCTCGAAATTGCCGCTCTCGAATGCCACCTGCGGTTCGACGCCTGCCTGCGCCAGGATCGTCAGGAAGTAGTCACGGCTTGGCGGCGCGTTGAGCAGCACCATCGGATGATCTGCCAAGTCCTGTGGCGCCAGCTCTTCCTCTGCGGCCAGCGCGTGGTCCTCGGCGAACAGCACGTAAGGCGGCAGCTCGGTCAGCGTCTCGCGCTGCAATTCCTCCGGAAGGTCGAGATCGTAAAGTAAACCGATTTCGGTCTCGCCGGCCAGCAGGCTTTCCTGCACCCGCCGATGATCACCCTCGACCAGGCTAAGCTCCAACTGTCGGCCCTGCGCCTTCAGCGCGGCGATGAGGCGGGGCAACAGGAACGGCCCGAACGTGCGGAAACAACCGACCGAAAGCCGCTTGCCTTCCGCCGCGGCACCGGCGCCGATCGAGCCCGCGGGGTCGATCCGCATCGTCGCTCCATAGGCCCGTTTGGCATAGATCAGAGGCGAGCCGCTGGGGGCCATGAAGATATCCTCGACCTGGCCGAAGAAGACATGGTGGGTGCCGACTCGGTGCTCGGCCACCATCCGGCAATCGAAGGCGACCAGCGGGTCGACCACCCGAGGCGCGCCCGTGGTCTGGGTGGTCCAGGCCGCGCAGTCGAATTTGTCGGCCACCTGGTCGCTGAAACGCCCGGCGAAAGTGTCCGAGATATAGGACTGGTCATCGCGCAGCACGTTCACGCAGAACACCTCGTTCTTCAGGATTGCCGCCGCCGCCGGGGCCAAATGGTGAACGCACGTCAAAAGCGTTGGGCGGTCGGTATCCGCCGAGACCGACGACATGGCCGAAACGGTGACACCGGCGCGCCCGCCGGGCCCATCGGTGGTCACGACGTTGACGGTGGCCGCAGCCTGGCTCATGCCCGCCAGGAACTGGCCGCGCAGGTCGGACCCGTTCCTGACCACTACGATCCCACCTGCGCGGAAATGTATCGCGCGAAGTCGTAGATCGGCCGCTCCAAATGCGAGAGATGGCCGGGGCGTGCGAGGCCGGCCGAGAGACCCCGATAGACCGCCTCGGTGCAATTGCGGTCCTCGACGTTGACCTTGCGAAGCAGCGAACGCAGGGCCTGGTTATGTTCGCCAATTTTTGGATCGGCCATCCATTCAGGCGCGAAGCCGCCGCCATAGACCATGTGGACCCGGCCAGGGGCCAGGGGCTGGAGCGACAGATACCAGAAATAGCCTGGGGTCAGAGTGATCAGGTGGCTGGGATAAATCGAAATCAGCGCCGAGGTGGTGCGCTCGGGCCCTTTCAAGCGCCGGTTCTTGGCGTGCGCCGTGCCGATCGCGAGGCCTTCGGTCTTCGGGAACCAATGGATGTTGAAAGCGGAATCGCCTGGCGGGCAATCCACCCCGTCGAGGCCGGTATATGGGCCGACGGTCGCCTTGTGGCAAACCGGCAGATGGTAGCTCTCCATGTAGTTCTCGGCCAGAACCTTCCAGTTCGTGTCCCAGACATGGGTCTCTCGGAAGATCTCAGCGTACCGGTCCATGCGGAAGCGCCGGATCAGTTTCTTGAGCGGCGCCAGCCGCTTCGCGACGGGCCGCACCTGGTCGTTCAGTGTCACGTAGACCCAACCGAGCCATTCCTCCGAGCGGATCTGCGGAAGACAGTACTCCTTGCGATCAAAGCTGGCATTCCTGGCCATCTCGGGCGCGCCGCGCAGGGTGCCGTCCAGGTTATAGGTCCAGGCGTGGTAAGGGCAGGTGATGGTGCGGACGTTGCCCGCGCCCTCCAACAGGACCGACATCCGGTGCAGGCAGACATTCGACATTGCCCGGATCGCACCGTCACGGTCGCGCAGCACCACGACCGGCTGCCCAGCGATCTCGCAGGTCACATAATCGCCCGGGTTCGCCAGCGCGCTGGCCCGGGCTACACAAATCCACTCGCGGGCGAAGATGCGCTCCTGCTCAAGCGTCAGGAAATCAGGCGAAGCGTAGACGGACGGCGGCATCGCGCGCGCCTGCTCAAAGGGCAGCGCGGCATTGCGCGCGAGTTCGGTGACCGCGTTTGGGGCGTGATCGTTCATTCAGCCGCCCGTTTGGCTCCGTTTCGCTCGAACCAGCGCGTGACGGCACCGTCGCCCACGGGGCGCGCCGGCTTCCCAGCCCGGTCGCCCAGCACCCGGTCCGAGAGGCCGGCGGACGTCTTGACGAAGTCCAGCGGCCCGTCCCAATCGAAGTTCCGGTAGACCGCCTGGAGCTGATTGAACCGGGGCGACTGCGCGAACATCTGGAACGCCAGGCGATGGCCCGCATAGTCCGACGAGATCAGATCCCGGGCGAAGGCCAGAAGCTTGCGCCGGTCATCCGCCTGCCACTCGTCGTTCAGCGTGTAGAACTTGTCGGTCCAGGGCTTCGTCTCGGGCGCCTCGAAGGCGGCGAAGTCGGGGGTAACGCAAATCTGCCCACCGCAGAGGTCGCGGGCGATGTTCATCGCCTCGTAGAGCTGCGAGCAGGCGACCACGCGCCCCGCCATCAGGATCGACTGGTTCGGCATCAAGAGCCCCGCCGGCGAGGGCTCGGCCAGGGTGATCGCCGCGGTCAGGTGGGCGTTGATCGTCTCGCGATAGATCGCCAGCTCGGCCAGCTTCTCCTGCACCGCCTGCTGCTTGTCGAGCCCGGTTTGGCGGGCGTTGTGCAGCGCCGCGCCGATCAGCATGTCGGCGACTTTCAAGTTGCGCTGCACGAAGGCGAAGGCGGAATAGCGGTGCAGCGTCGCCCGGATGAACGTCGCCGCCTTGGTATGGCGGTAGAAGAGGACGTTCTCCCACGGGATCACCACATTGTCGAAGACCACCAGCGTGTCGACCTCGTCGAACCGGTTGGCCAGTGGATAGTCCTCGACGGGCGCCCGGCCCGCGAAACCGGTGCGGCAGATGAATTTCATATTGGGCGAGTCGAGGTCGCAGATGAACCCGACCGCATAGTCCGAATAGGCCTCGTTGCCCCAATTGGCGATGGTGGGTTTTGTGAAGGCCTGATTGGCATAGGCCGCCGCAGTCTCGTATTTCGCGCCACGCACTACGATTCCGGTATCCGTTTCGCCCACCACATGCAGCAGCATGTCCGGATCCTGGTCCTGGGGCTTCTTCGAGCGGTCGCCCTTCGGATCGGTATTTGCCGAGACATGGAACGGGTCGTTCTTCAGAACCTCGAAGATGTGCTTTTCGATGTTCTGGGCCCATTGCGGGTCGATCTCGCTCAGCACGTCCTGGCCATCGTAGAGCGACCACATCTCGCCCACGGTCTCGTCGCCCACCCGGGTGACGACGCCGCCGACATCCTCCATAACCATGTCGGTGGCGCGGCGCTTGGCCCACCAGTCCTCCTGCGTGTGGGGCAGGGCGTTGCCGATGGCGTTGATGTCGCCGTCCTCGCCCTTCACGGTCATCACATCCGCGGTCGCCGGATCGTGCTGCATGTCGTAGATACGCGCGCGGATATCGACCACGGGCTTGAAACTGGGATGGGTGGTGATGTCATCGACCCGCTCGCCATCGATGAAGACCTCGCGCGTGCCTTTGAGCGAGTCGCGGTATTCGGCACCGGTACGGATCATTTGGGGTCTCCTGGTGGCTCCTCCGATTCTCCAAATCCTTACTCCTGCCGCCCCGTGTTGAACAGAGGTTCCGCGATGTGCCATCGTCAGGGGGGAAGCCGCGACGCAGGAGGCCGTGGATGGCGCTGGAAATGTTCAACCTGAATGGCCGCCGGGCATTGGTCACCGGCTCGACCCAAGGGATCGGGTTTGGCTTGGCGCGCGGGCTGGCCCAGGCCGGAGCGACCGTGGTGCTGAACGGGCGCGCGGCCGAGAAGACGTTTGCTGCCGCCGAGCGCTTGCGGAGTTACGGCTTCACGGTCGAGGAGGCGGCCTTTGACGTGACCGATGGCGCTGCGGCGGCCGAAGCGGTGGACCAGATCGAGGCAGATCGAGGGGCCATCGACATCCTGCTGAACAATGCGGGGATCAACCGGCGCGCAGCCCTGCACGAGCAGGACGAGGCGGACTGGCGCGCCGTCATCGATACCAATCTGAACAGCGTCTTCCTGGTTTCGAAGGCCGTGGCGCGGCACATGATTCCGCGTGGCCGGGGCAAGATCGTCAATACCTGCTCGGTAATGAGCGAATTGGCGCGACCAACCGTCGGGGCTTATGCGTCGGCCAAGGGGGCGCTCAGGATGCTGACTCGGTCGATGTGCGCCGATTGGGGGCCGCTGGGGATCCAGGCCAACGGCATCGCGCCCGGCTATTTCAAGACCGAACTGACCGGTCCGCTGGCGGACGACCCCGCTTTCAACACCTGGCTCGAGGGCCGGACGCCCAACGGCCGATGGGGCGAAATCGACGATCTGGTGGGCGCGGCGATCTACCTCTCGGCTCCTGCCTCGGATTTCGTCAACGGCCATTTGCTGGCGGTCGATGGCGGCCTCACGGTGGTCGTGTGATGAAGATTACCGGCATCGAAACCCTTCGCGTCGCCGATCGCCCCAGCGTCATCTGGGTACGGGTCGCCACCAGCGATGATCTGGTCGGCCTCGGCGAGACCTGGTTCGGCGCGGACGCGGTCGAAGCCGACATCCACGACCGTATCGCGCCTCTGATCCTCGGCTGCGATGCCAGTGACATCACGGAACTGGCGCAGGTGATGAAGCCCTATGTGGGCTTCTGCGGTACCGGCGCCGAGATGCGCGCACTTTCGGCGGTCGAGGTCGCGCTCTGGGACGCTGCCGGTAAGGCCGCGGGACGGCCGCTCTGCGACCTGCTTGGTGGCGCGCTCCACCAGACGGTGCCGGTCTACAATACCTGCGCGGGGCCGGACTACGTCTCGAACACCTCGGATGTCCGGCCCGGCAATTTCGGCCTGCCTGGCGGCGACACGGCCCGGCTCTCCTCTCGGCGCTACGAGGATCTGGACGCCTTCCTGAACCGCCCGGCCGAGCTTGCCGCCGATCTGCTGGAGATGGGCATCACGTCCATGAAGATCTGGCCTTTCGACTTTGCCGAAGATGCGGACAAGGGCGAGATTTCTGACGCGGATCTGGCAAAGACGATCAAACCCTTCGAGGCGATCCGCGCCGCCCATGGGGGCCGCATGCGGATCAAGGCCGAGCTGCATGGGCTCTGGACGCTCGACGCGGCCATGAAAATCTGCCGGGCGCTGGAACCTTTGGAGGTCGACTGGGTCGAGGACGCGGTGAATATGGACCGGATGGACCTTCTGGGTGCGCTTGCCGAGGCAACCTCTCTGCCACTCTCGGGTGGCGAGACCCTGGGCGGGCTCGGCCAGATCGAGGACCTGATCACCAGGGGCAAGGTCGCGGTCCCGATCGTCGATGTTACCTGGGGCGGGGGCGTCGGCTTCGCGATGGATGCGGCCGCGCTGGCCGCCGCCCATCGCCGCCCCATCGCCTTCCACGATTGCTCTGGCCCGGTGGCCCTGGCGGTCTCAAGCCACCTCGCCATGGCCTGTCCGAACGTCGAAGAACAGGAGATCACGCGCGCCTTCTACTACGATTGGTACGGTCAGGCGGTGACCGGGCTGCCCAGGATCGCGGAAGGCATGATTTCGGTCCCCGCCACGCCGGGCCATGGCGTCTCGCTGATGCCGGAGTTGGGCAGCCGCGCCTCGCGCCGAACGAGCGGCACCATGCCGGGAGCGAACTGAGAACCGGAGGTTGGAATGATGGACCAGCAGGTAGGTGATGCGGGACTGCGGCTGAACCGGGCGGACAACGTGGCGGTCGCGATCCGGCCCCTGCGCGCAGGCGACGAGGCTGCCGGAGTGCCCGTGGCCGAGCCGATCCCGCGCGGCCATAAATTCGCGCTCGCCCCCATCGCCAAGGGTGACGCGGTGCTGAAATACGCCCAGGTGATCGGCTATGCCGCCGGGGACATCGCGACGGGCGCCCACGTGCACACCCACAATGTCGAGTTCCGCGGCACGGCCCACGACTACGAGTTCTCGACCGATCTCAGACATGCGACGCCGGTTGCCGAGGCCGAGCGCGACACGTTTATGGGCTACCGCCGGACCAACGGGAAATGCGGCACCCGAAACTTTGTCGCGATCCTGACCTCGGTGAACTGCTCGGCCACCGCCGCGCACAAGATCGCCGCCGCCTTCGGGCCCGAGGAGCTGGCCGGCTATCCCAACATCGACGGGGTCGCCGCCTTCGTGCATGGCACCGGCTGCGGGATGGGCGCGAATGACGAGGGCTTCGGCGCGCTGCAACGGGTCATGTGGGGCTATGCGAAGCACCCAAATGTGGCGGGCGTTCTGATGGTGGGCCTTGGCTGCGAAGTCAACCAGATCGATTGGTTGCTCGAGGCCTACGGCATCGAGAAAGGGCCGATGTTCCAGACCATGAATATCCAGGACGTGGCGGGCCTGCGCCGCACGGTCGAAGCCGGGATCGAGAAGGTCCGCGCGATGCTGCCCCTGGCCAATGAAACCCAGCGTGAACCCTGCCCGGCCTCGGAGCTGATGGTGGCGCTGCAATGCGGTGGCTCGGACGCCTGGTCTGGGATCACCGCGAACCCCGCGCTCGGTTATGCCTGCGACCTGCTGGTGGCGCAAGGCGGGACCGGGGTCCTGGCCGAGACGCCCGAAATCTATGGGGCCGAGCACCTGTTGACCCGCCGCGCGGTCAGCGCGGATGTGGGCCAGAGGCTGGTCGACCGCATCCTATGGTGGGAGGACTACACCGCCCGCAACCATGGCTCGATGGACAACAATCCCTCGCCCGGCAACAAGAAGGGCGGCCTGACCACGATCCTGGAGAAATCGCTCGGCGCCGCCGCCAAGGGGGGCACGACTCCGCTCACCGGGGTCTACAAGTATGCCGAGCCGGTGACCGCTCCGGGTTTCGCCTTCATGGACAGCCCGGGCTACGACCCGGCCTCGGTCACCGGCCAGATCGCGTCTGGCTGCAACCTGGTGATCTTCACAACGGGGCGCGGCTCGGCGGCGGGCTACAAGCCCGCGCCCTGCATCAAGGTGGCGACGAATTCCGAACTTTTCGGCCGCATGACCGAGGACATGGACGTCAATGCCGGGCGGATCATCTCGGAGGGCGTGCCGATCGAGGAGGTCGGCCGCGAGATCTACGACATGCTGCTCGGCGTCGCCTCGGGCGAGGTCACAAAATCCGAGGCCGAGGGACTGGGCGACTACGAATTCGTCCCCTGGCAGATCGGCGCGGTGATGTAGTCAGGCCACTTGCGCTGGCGCAGGCGCCAATACCAGCCGCACCCGGAAGAAACTGGTATCGTCGTCCGCGAACTCAACGGTCAGGTCGCCGCCCATTGTGCGCATGATCGCCCGGCTGATCGGCAGGCCGAGGCCCGCCCCGGTGTCCTGGCTCGCGCGGCTGCCGCGGGTGAACTTCTCGAACACTGAACTGGCCTCCTCGATGCCGACCCCGCCGCCATTGTCGATCACGTCGATGTTCAGGTGACTGCCCGCGATATGCGGCCGGATGTGGATCTCGGGCTCCGCCGCGCGGTTATACTTGACCGCATTGGACAAGAGATTGATCAGCACTTGGCGCAACCGGTCCTCGTTGGCCCGCACATAGCGTCCCTCGGGCACCGGGTCGCGAATGACCGAGACATCGTTCTTGCGCACGACGCCCGAGACCGTGCCAAGCGCAGCCTCGATCGCGGCGTCCGGATCGACCGATCCCATGGGCAGATCAACCCGTCCCGCCTCCAGCCTGCTGATATCCAGGATCTCGTCCAGAAGCCGGGTCAGACGCAGGCTCTCGTCATGGATGATCGCCATGAACCGCTGGCGCTCCTCGTCGTTGACCGGCTCGTCGCCAAGCAGGATCTCCGAGAAAGACCGGATCGAGGTCATTGGCGTGCGCAGCTCGTGACTGACCTGGCTCAGGAAGTCGTCCTTCTGCGCATCGAGCGAACGCAGGCGCTCGTTGGCCTGGCGCAACTGGCTGGCGGTGCGTTCGAGCTCGACCGACTTTTCCGAGAGCTGGCGCGAGGTCTCGATCAGGCGCTGGGTCTCGTCCGCGATATCGAACAACTCGGTCATGCCCACGGTCTCGCGGCCTGCGATCCGGCTGACCATCGCGTGGGCCGAAGCAGCGCCGACCGAGCCCGCGAGCTCGCGCTCGAGCCGCGCAATCACCGCGTCGGTGGGGTCGGGCAGCCCGGCATAGCGCGCTTGGCCGCGCGCCATCTCGTCGAAGAGCAGTCGCGCCGGATCCGTGCCCAGGATACGCTGCGCCAGGACGAACAAGTCCTCGGAGGTCGCCAAACCCTCGGCGAAGCGCGGGGTCTCGCCGGCCGCGCTGCTGCGGAAGACGTCGATGAACAACGCCCCTTGCAGGCGCTCCATCGGCCGCGTCCCACTGAGCCCCGAGACGATGAGAAAGCTCAGCACGTTCGCGCCGACGCTCCAGACAACGGCATGAACCAATGGGTCGAGGCCTTCGAGGCCCAACAGCGCCCTAGGCCTCAGCAATTCGATCCCAAACAGCCCGTTCGCGAGCACGGATTTGCTGAGCACGAAGTCGCCGCCGAAGCTTGGCAGGAAAAGGATGTAGGCCCATAATATCGACCCAATGCTCAGCCCCGCCAAGGCACCGGTGCGGGTTGCACCGCGCCAGAAGATGCCGCCGATCAGGCTGGGCATGAATTGTGCGACCCCGACAAACGCGATCAGGCCGATCGCGGCCAGGGCATCCGAGCCGCCACTGAGCCGGAAATAGAGGAAACCCAGCCCCAGGATCGCCGCGATGCTGATGCGCCGCGATGTTAGAAGCAGATTCCTCACATCGCCGCTGACCTCGCGCTTGGCCGCCATGAAATAGAGCGCGATTGGCATCACGATGTGGTTCGAGACCATGGTCGAGACTGCGATCGCCGCCACGATCACCATCGATGTGGCCGAGGAGAACCCGCCCAGGAAGGCCAGCAAGGCCAGTTCCTGGCGGTTCTCCGACAAGGGCAGGGTCAGCACGAAGAGATCCGGGTTCGACCCGGCGGGCAGCACTTTCAGTCCCGCGATCGCGATCGGCATGATGAACAAGGACATGCCGAACAGATAAAGCGGGAACAGCTACGAGGCCGTGGCCAGGTGCCGCTCGTCCACATTCTCGACCACAGTGACCTGGAACTGGCGCGGCAGGCAGATGATCGCGGTGGCCGAGAGGAAGGTCAGCACCACCCAGCGGGGGCCGAAGATGTTCTCGCCGCCATAGACTACTTCGGCCGGCACATCGGCGAAGATCTTGCCCATGCCGCCGGCAATACCCCAGACGACAAAGACGCCCACCGCCAGAAGCGCGACCAGCTTGACGACCGCCTCGACCGCGATCGCCGCGACGACCCCGTGATGGCGTTCGTTCGCATCCAGGTTCCGCGTGCCGAACAGGATGGTGAAAAGCGCCATGCCGCCAGCGATCCAGAAAGCGGTGGAGCCGCTATCCGCCTCGCCCACGATCACCTGGACGCTTCGGGTCACCGATTGCAGCTGCAGCGCGATATATGGCGTCGTCGCGATCACCGCGATCAGCGTCACCAGCACCGCCAGGCCCGAGCTCTTGCCGTAGCGGGACGAGATCAGATCGGCGATCGAGGTGATGCGGTGTACCCGCCCGATCCGCACAAGTTTTCGCAACAGCCACCACCAACCGACAAAAACCAGGGTTGGCCCCAGATAGATCGTGATGAACTCGAGCCCGTTGCGGACCGCCGAGCCCACGGCGCCGTAGAACGTCCAGGACGTGCAATAGACCGAGATCGACAGCGTGTAGATCACCGGCGAGCGCAGCCAATTCAGCCGTCCCTGACGCGCCCTGCTATCGACGAAGAAGGCGACCGCGAACAAGAGCGCCACATAGGCGAGGCTAACGACCAGGAGCAGGTTGAGCGACAGCATCAGGCGCCGGGCTCCGGCGGCGTTTCATCCGGCACTGCTTCTGGCTCGCTGTTCAGCCGCCGAGACAGAAGCGCGGTACCCAGGATCAAGGCCGCCCAGACAACGAAGAGATAGATCAGGGTGAAGGGCACGCCGGCCAGTTTGAGGTCCAGATGGAAGATCCCCCCAACCGGCGGCGTCACCAGAATCAGCCCCGCCAGAAGCAGGATCAGCGCCCGATCCCGGCTCTTGCGGTGATCGAAGGCCATGTCGCGCTCGTGCTTCATTCCTCAGCCTCCCCGGCCAGGCGCGACACGGCGCCGATCACCTCGGCATTCGAGAACGGCTTGGTGATGAATAGATTGGCACCGCCGCCCAGCGCCGTTTCGCGATCCTCGCGCTGGCCCTTCGCCGTCAGCATCAAGACCGGCAGGGATCGGCTGCGCGGATCAGCGCGCAGGCGCCGCAGGATCTCGAACCCATCGAGTTCGGGCAGCATCACATCCAGGATCATGACGTCCGGCGGGTCCTCGATCGCCCGGTCGAGGGCAACTTGGCCGTTCCCTTCCGGCATCACCTCGAAGCCCGACCGCTCCAACAGAAAGGTCAGGGACTCGACGATATTCGGCTCGTCTTCCACCAGCAGGACGCGCTTGGTCATTGCGCGGACGATCCCTCCAGTCAGTCACGCGAGCCTGCGGAGCGGCTCAACATTCGAGCCTAGGGGAAGTTATGGGCGATGTCAGCGTGAATATATCGCGCATATTTTCGCAAAATCCGCTAATGTGCCCTGGGGTTGCGAAAGAGAACGGAGGGTGGAAATGAGACTGCGCGACGAGATCGTGCTGCGTTTCGACCAATTGAAAGCCTATGGCTGGCCCGCAGTGGTGTTCGCGGGCTTGGTGCTCCTCGACCTGGCGGTCCTGGTGACTTGCCCGCTGCTTGGCGGCGATTGTCTCTATGGCTTCTTCTCGCTGATCGTTTTTCCGGTGATCCTGACCGGACCGGTCGGATTGGCCGCGCCCCGCAATGCCGCGCGGCTCGCGCGGCTGGCCGGAGACCTGGCCAAGCAGTATCTGGGCGATGCGGCCGGTGGCCGCTTGGCGCGGTTTGCCGGAACCGGTCATGGCGAGGTCGCGGTCTGGATCGGCGGCGCCCTTGCCCTGGCATTGGTGATCACCATCACGCACGTGCTGGCGATATTCCTCTTCAATGCCTTCGATTACGGCGGCGCGCTGATCAGGCCGCGCCTGCTGCAGGTCGAGCTGGGCCTGGCGGCAATCTACTACGTCGGACTGGGGGCAATCGCCTATGCCCTGCGTCCTGTGAGAGGTCAGGAATCCTGACCGCCCGGCACGGCCAGACCAAAATCGTTTCAGACTGGCTCAGTCTGATCCGATTTTGCATTAGGCCGCGAGCGGATCGTCGACGCGGTGCGGGCAGCCGCGCCGGGGACAGATCCGGCAAGCCGGACCCACTTCCTCGACTGGCACGCCCGCATCCGGTGCGTAAACCGTCAACGCGGCATCCGCCTCGCTGAGCGCAATCATGCCGGTCAGATAGTGGCGAGGCTTGCCGAATCCGCTGGGGCCGGCTTGATGCGCCCGGGCCAAGAAGACAAAACGCGCGCCCGACGGAAAGACCACGCGCTGGCGCATCAGCGCCTCGGGCGATTGTTGCGCCCGGTAGAGAACCCAAAGCGGACAGGCGGCCGCGTAGCGCGGCAGCATGAGCCCCGGCAGGCCGCGCATCTCGACGATCGTCCCTGCGGCGTTGGCCCGGAAGTAACCGAAGCTTGGAACGTTCTCGCCGCCGGGCATAGCGGTCAGCCTGTAACAGATCGTATCGACGTCGAGGTCCAGTTCCTGGGCCAGCACTTCGACATCGTAGCCAAGTGCCGCGGCCCGGGGCGCGAAGTCGCGCATCGGCGCCAGAATCGCACGGGCTGCATAGTCGAGCAGCACCCGGCGTGCCCTTGCCCGGGCCGGGGCGCTTTCTACCTGATCCTGATCGGCGACGATCCGCTCGATCAGCGATCCCAGCTTGTCCTCGGCCGCGGCGCGGGCGGCGGTCCAGCGCCCGGCGGGCAGATTGCCACCTGGCCCAAGGTCGATCGGCGCGGCGGCGGCTTCGATCTCGTTGAAGCGGTTGGAGCGCGACTCGAACAGCGCCTCGACTTCGTCGATCGGGGTCAGCGTCCGGTCCGCCTCCTCGATCTTGTCGAAATAGGCCGCCAATGCCCCGCCCACGTCCGATAGGGCCTGGCACTCGTCATGGATGATCCGGTTGAACCGCTCGCGCCGGTCGGCTGGAACGTCCGGAAACGCGACCAGAATCTCGGCCGCCGAGCGCACCGCCGCGATCCGCGTCAGCATCCGGTGGACCGCTTCACCCAAAAACGGGTCGTGGCTGATCCGGTCGGCCATCGCCCGCGCTGCGGCCGCCGATTGCCGCTCGGACCGGGCGAGCGCGGCCATCGCCCGCGCCCAACCGGGATATCGGCCGATCAGTTCGCCCGCGCTCGCGCCCTCGACCCGCAGATCGGCCAGATCGGGCATATGTGCAATTTCGTCGAGGCTCTCGAGCAACCGCCGCTCCGCCAAGCCGTCGAGCTCGTCGATACGCATGGCCAGCGCCTCAGCCGTGCGCCTTAGCAAGGGGCCGGCGATCGGCCTCTTGTTGCGCTCGATCAGATTCATGTAGGAGGCCGAGATGCCCACCTGCCGGGCCAAGGCAGCCTGGGTCAGGCCGCGGCTGCGCCGGCGTTCGCGGATCCGCGCCCCAAGGATCGTTCGCGGCATAACCGAATCTCCTGTTCCGTCAGTGCGTTGACGAAGGCATTTGTCAATCGTTGACAGATTTGCGCAGGTGTCTGTAGAATATTTCACAAAATTTCGTATGAATGTCAATGTGTTATTGAGAATTTGACAAAACACGTTAAACGGGAGCCGAGCGCTCGGGGCGCTCGCCTGTCGAGTCCGGTACCAAATCCCGAGTCGGCAGCTTAAAGAAACATGTTCCTGGGAGGGCTCTCGATGAGTTCGAATTCCTTTAACCGCCGCAGTCTGCTGAAGGGTGGGGTTGCGCTTGGTGCCGGCTTGGCCGCGCCGACCATCTTCACCTCCAGCGCTTGGGCCGCGGGCTACACGAACGAGCCGACGGGCTCGACCGTAACCTTTGGCTTCAACGTGCCGCAGACCGGCGCCTATGCCGATGAGGGTGCCGACGAGCTGCGCGCCTACGAGCTGGCCGTCAAGCACATCAACGGCGAAGGCGACGGCGGCATGCTGAACACCTTCTCGTCGAAGGCCCTGCAGGGCAACGGCGTGAATGGCAAGAAGGTCGTGTTCGTCACCGGCGACACGCAGACCAAGTCGGACGCGGCCCGTGCCTCGGCCAAGCGCATGATCGAGAAGGACGGCGCCATCATGATCACCGGCGGCTCGTCCTCGGGCGTCGCGATCGCGGTGCAGGGTCTCTGCCAGGAGGCCGGCGTTATCTTCATGGCGGGCCTGACCCACTCGAACGACACCACCGGCAAGGACAAGCGCGCCAACGGCTTCCGCCACTTCTTCAACACCGAAATGTCCGGCGCCGCGCTGGGTCCGGTGCTGAAGAATGCGTTCGGCACCGACCGCGTCGCCTACCACCTGACCGCCGACTACACCTGGGGCTGGAGCCAGGAGGGCTCGATCAAGAAGTATACCGAGGCTCTTGGTTGGCAGACCGAAGCTGCGGTCCGCACGCCTCTGGGCGCCGGTGACTTCTCGCAGTACATCACACCTGTGCTCAACTCGGGCGCCGACGTGCTGGTCCTGAACCACTACGGCAAGGACATGGTCAACTCGCTGACCCAGGCGGTGCAGTTCGGTCTGCGCGACAAGCAGGTCAACGGCAAGGACTTCGCCATCGTCGTGCCCCTCTACTCGCGTCTGATGGCCCAGGGTGCCGGCGAGAACGTCAAGGGCATTTTCGGGTCCACCAACTGGCACTGGTCGCTGCAGGACGAGGGCTCGAAGGCCTTCGTCAAGTCGTTCGGCCAGGAATACGGCTTCCCGCCCAGCCAGGCGGCGCACACCACGTACTGCCAGGCCCTGCTCTATGCGGATGCCTGCCAGCGCGCCGGCTCGTTCAAGCCGAGCGATGTGGGCGCGGCCCTCGAGGGCTTCGAGTTCGACGGTCTGGGCAACGGCCCGACCCTCTACCGTGCCGACGACCACCAGTGCTTCAAGGACGTGCTGGTCGTGAAGGGCAAGGAGAACCCGGATTCGAAGTTCGACGTGCTCGAGGTCGTCGAGGTTACGCCGCGGGCTCAGGTCGAGTATCCGGCCGACCTGCTGGGCGGCGAGCTCGGACCCTACAACAACGGCGGCTAAGCCGACGCCTTACCGGCCGCCCTTCGGGGCGGCCGGCCTCGCCCAAGCCGAGAAATAATCGGCTGGGCACAAACAAATTCGGGACGAGCGCCATGGACGCGATACTTCTTCAAATTCTAAACGGCCTCGACAAGGGCGGCGCCTACGCGCTGATCGCTCTCGGGTTGACGCTGATCTTCGGTACGCTGGGGGTAGTGAACTTCGCCCACGGTGCTCTGTTCATGTTGGGCGCATTTTGCGCAGTTACGCTGAAGGCGCTTCTGAGCCTCGAGAAGGTCGTGCTCGACGAGACCCAGCAGACGGCCTGGGGCACGCCGATGGAAATCCGGACGCCCTATATCGAGGCCTGGCTCGGCGACTTCGGCGTCACCCTGCTCGACTACTCGGTCCCGGTCTCCATCCTGGTCGCGATCCCGATCATGCTGATCATCGGCATCATCATGGAGCGCGGGCTGATCAAGCATTTCTACAAGCGGCCGCACGCGGAACAGATCCTGGTCACCTTCGGCCTGGCGATCGTGGTGCAAGAGATCATCAAAAGCCAGTTCGGCGCCAACCCTATTCCGCAGCCCGCGCCCGACATTTTCGCCGGCTCGGCGGATATCGGCTCCCTGCTGGGCTTCGACCCCGGCAGGGTCGTCTATCCGTGGTGGCGGATGGTCTACCTGGCCTTCGCCGGGATCGTGATCGGCGGGGTCTTCGCCTTCCTGCAATTCACCACTTTCGGTATGGTCGTGCGCGCGGGCATGGCCGACCGCGAAACCGTGGGCCTTTTGGGTATCGACATCGACCGGCGCTTCACTATCGTCTTCGGGCTCGCCGCGATCGTCGCCGGCCTTGCCGGGGTCATGTATACGCCGATCCTTAGCCCCGACTACCACATGGGCATGGACTTCCTGGTGCTCAGCTTCGTGGTCGTCGTCGTCGGCGGGATGGGCTCGCTTGGTGGCGCGGTGGCAGCCGGCTTCCTACTGGGCATCCTGCAATCATTTGCCTCGATGAACGAGGTCAAGAGCATCCTTCCCGGCATCGACCAGATCATCATCTATCTGGTCGCCGTGGTGATCCTGCTGGTCCGGCCGCGTGGCCTGATGGGCCGCAAGGGCGTGATGGAGACCTGAGCCATGCTGACCCAAACCTCGAAAAAGGGCGATTTGCTGCTGCTTCTGGGCTTCGTGCTCGCGGTAGCTTTCGGTCCGATCATTCTTCAGCCCTTCGGCGCGGGCTACCCGGATTTGCTGCAGAAGTTCGCGATCTTTGGGATCTTCGCGATCGGCTTCAACATCCTCTTCGGCCTGACCGGCTATCTCTCATTTGGTCACGCCGCCTTCCTGGGCGTCGGCCCATACACGGCGGTCTGGTCGTTCAAACTGCTTACCATGAACGTGGTCCCAGCGATCATCTTCGCGGTCGTTGTTTCCGGGGTCTTCGCCCTGCTAATCGGCTTCGTCAGCTTACGGCGCTCTGGCATCTACTTCTCGATCCTGACACTCGCGTTCGCGCAGATGTCCTACAATCTGGCCTATTCGGTCCTGACGCCGATCACCAACGGCGAGACTGGACTGCAGCTGCGCCAGCATGATCCGCGCGTGATCGACACCATGTTCGGCATCAACTATGGCGCCGAGCTGCCGTCGACGACGCTCTTTGGCATCCCAATGTCGGGCTGGTCTGGCTATTATTTCTGCGGCGTGGTGCTGATCATCATGTTCTACATCTCGATGCGGATCTTCCGCTCGCCCTTCGGCATGATGCTGCGCGCGGTGAAATCGAACCAGAACCGGATGAACTATACCGGCCTCAACACCCGGCCCTACACGCTGGCCGCCTTCGTGATCTCGGGCATGTATGCCGACCTCGCCGGCGGCCTGATGGCTGTCACAGACCCGCTGGCCGGAGCCGAGCGCATGCAGTGGACCGCCTCGGGCGAGGTGGTGCTGATGACCATCCTCGGCGGCACCGGGACCCTGCTGGGTCCGGTGATCGGTGCCGGCGCCATCAAGTATTTCGAGAACATCTTCTCGGCCTTCAACGAGGGCACGCTGTTGCAGATCTTCTCGTTCCTGCCCGAGGGCCTGCAACACGCTGCGGTCTCGGTCGCCGCACTCTTTGTCGGCGAGGGATGGCACCTGACCTTGGGCGCCCTGTTCATGATCATCGTCATTTTCCTGCCCGGCGGGCTGATGGAGGGGGTCAACCGCATAATGCGGCTCTTCACCAAATCCGGTAGCGGCGGCAGCTCGCCGCAAGCAACCGCCCAGCCGGCCGAGTGAGGGAGGATACCATGCCCATTCTCACGGTTCGCAACGTGAACAAGCGCTTCGGCGGCCTGAAGGCGCTGAACGAGGTCAATCTCGAGGTCGAGGAGGGCACCGTTCACGCTATCATCGGCCCCAACGGCGCCGGCAAGTCGACGCTATTGAACTGCTTCGTCGGCCGACTCGAGCCCGATACCGACACGGTCGATTTCGACGGGACCTCGCTGCTGGGGATCAAGCCGCACGAGATCAATCAGGTGGGTGTCAGCCGCGTGTTCCAGACACCCGAGATCTTCGGCGATCTCAGCCTGGTCGAGAACGTCATGATCCCGGCCCTGGCCAAGCGCGACGGTGCCTTCAAGCTCAACGGTTGGAGCGCGATGAACGGCGAAACCGAGCTGCGCCAGAAGTCGATGGAGATGCTGGGCGACCTGGGCCTGGCCGACCAAGCCGAGCAACAGGCGAGCCAGCTCTCGCGCGGCGACAAGCGGCGGCTCGAGCTCGCCATGTGCCTGATCCAGGATCCGAAGCTGCTACTGTTGGACGAACCGACCGCGGGCATGGCCCGGGCCGACACCAACAACACGATCGATCTGCTGAAGGAGATCGCCAAGCGGGGCATCACCATGGTGGTGATCGAGCACGACATGCATGTGGTGTTCTCGCTGGCCGACAAGATCTCGGTGCTCGCTCAGGGCACGGTGATCGCCGAGGACCTGCCCGAAAAGATCAAGGGCAATCCAAAGGTTCAGGAAGCCTATCTGGGAGGGGCGCACCTATGACCGATACACAACCTCTCGAAGCCCCCGAGGGCGGCACGCTTCTCGGCGACGACCAGTTCAGCGGGCGCCGCGCGCCGGGCATCAAACCGGTCGTCACCCGCGGCGGCCAGCCGGCCTTTTTCTCGGCCTGGGACATCCACGCCTATTACGGCGAGAGCTACATCGTCCAAGGCGTCAGCTTCGACATCCGCGAGGGCGAGATAATCGCGCTTTTGGGCCGCAATGGCGCGGGCAAGACCTCGACGCTGCGCGCCATAGCCCGGGTCGATGATCCGGCACTGCGCCACGGCGAAATATGGCTCGACCACAAGCCCCTGCACGAGATGAAGGCCCACGAGGCGTCGCGCTTCGGCATCGGGCTGGTGCCGGAGGACCGGCGGATCATCCAGGGCCTGACGGTCGAGGAGAACCTGAAACTCGCCCAGATCGCCCCGCCTCATGGCTGGACGATCGAGCGCATCTACGACCTGTTCCCGCGCCTGGGCGAGCGCCGCAAGCAGGAAGGCACCACGCTCTCGGGCGGCGAGCAGCAGATGCTCGCGATCGGCCGGACACTGGCGCGCGACGTCAAGCTGCTGCTGCTCGACGAGCCCTATGAGGGCTTGGCGCCGGTCATCGTGCAGGAGATCGAGCGGACGCTGGAGCAGATCAAGGAATTGGGCATGACCACGGTCATCGTCGAGCAGAACGCCATCGCCGCGCTGCACCTGGCGGACCGGGCGATCATCCTGGACATGGGGCAGGTGGTTTTCGACGGCACCGCGCAGGAGGTGCTCGACAACGAGGACCTGCGCCACGAATATCTGGCGATCTGATCCCGTTATTCCGGCGGCCCGGCGCCGCCCTCGGGCCTCGTCAGGATGAACAGGCTCACCGCGCCCAGCACCGCCGCCTGAAGCGTCAGGACGGTGGCTGAAAATCCCAGCGCGAACGCCAGGACAAAACTCAGCAGGATCGCGACCATCGCCATCCACTTTGCCGGACGGCGGATCGCGCCATACCGGCGCCAATCCTCGATCGGCGGACCGAAATGGGGATGGTTGACCAGCCAACCGTGAAGCCTTTGCGAACCACGGGCAAAGCAGAACGCCCCGGCCAGCAGAAAGACAACAGTCGGCAGAAGGGGCAGGAACGCGCCCAGGATGCCGAGCCCGACCAAGACCAGGCCAAGCGCCGACCAGAGGACCCGCGTCACGCCAAGAGGTCCGCAAGCAGGCGATTGAGCACGCACCGCCCCCGGTCCGTGGCGCGAATCCGGTGCTCGTCCAGGCTCAGCGAACCGTCCCCGACCATCGAGCCAATCCGATCAGCCGGTAGTTCCCGGCCGGCAAGACGCGCGTATCGGCCGAGATCGGCACCCTCGGCCAAGCGCAGGGCCATCAGCATGTATTCGGTCGCCTGATCGGCGGGATCGACGCGGCTCTCCTCGATCACCGCATGACCCTGGCCCGCCGTCATTGCCAGCCAATCCGACGGTGCCCGCGCGGTGACGGTCGACAGCCGCGTGCCGTCATCGCGGGTCACCCGGCCATGAGCACCAGGGCCGATTCCCGCATAGTCCCCATAGCGCCAATAGACCAGGTTGTGCCGGCTCTCGGCCCCGGGACGGGCATGGTTCGAGATCTCGTAGGCCGGCATCCCAGCCGCTCCGGTCATCGCCTGGGCCAGGTCATACATCTCGGCCGCGGTTGCGTCCGCCGGCACCCTGAGCTTGCCGCGGTCGTGAAGCTCGCCGAACCGCGTCCCGGGCTCGATGGTCAACTGGTAGAGCGACAGATGATCCACCGCCATCGAAAGCGCCCGCGCGAGCTCGGCCTCCCAGTCTGGGACCGACTGCCCCATCCGGGCATAGATCAGGTCGAAGCTGACCCGGCCGAACGCGTTGCGCGCAATCTCGAACGCGGCCTCGGCCTCGGAGACGCTATGGGTCCGGCCCAGCGCCTTCAAATCCGCGTCATTCAGCGCCTGCACGCCCATCGAAAGCCGGTTGACCCCGGCCGAGCCATAGGCATGGAGCTTGCCGGCCTCGGCGCTGGTCGGATTGGCTTCCAGCGTGATCTCGGCGCCGCCGGCCAGGCCCCACAGCCGATCCGCTTCGTCGATCAGGGCGCCGACCGTCTCGGGCGCCATCAGGCTGGGCGTGCCGCCGCCAAAGAAAACCGTGTCGAGCGGGCGCGGTCCTGTCAGCGCGCGCATATGGCCCATCTCGGCAAGCAGGCCCGTGCGCCAGGCCGCATGGTCCACGTCGCGCGGCACATGCGAATTGAAGTCGCAATAGGGGCATTTCGCCAGGCAGAACGGCCAGTGGACATAGAGGCCAAATCCACCCGCGCGCCAATCCGGCTGGGGACGGGATGCAAGCGCGGCTTCAGCTGTCATTTCGCCCGCCAAAAGGCCCGCGCGATCCAGCCAAGCCCGAGCGCCCCCGCGATTAGCCCCATCACGTTCTGCTGGTAGAGCCCCAGCAGAAAGACGCCCCCGAAGGCCGCGGTCAGCCAGGTGACGTTGCGCCTGGCATAGGCGTCGCGTTCCTCGGGTGTCATGCCCCGTCCTTCATTACCGGCCCTTCAGCGCCGTCACTTCGATCTCGAGCTTCATCTCGGGCGCGACCAGCCCCGCCACCACCATCGTCGAGGCGGGCCGCACATCGCCCAGCGCCTCCTGCAAGGCCGGCGCGATCTCGTGCTGCACCGATGGATCGATGATCGTGTATTGCACGCGGACGATGTCGTTCAGCCCGAACCCCGCCTTGCCCATGGTCTCGGCGATGGTCTTGAAGCAGTTGCGCGCCTGGTCCAGCGCGCCTTCCGGCATTGTCATGGTCGCGTAGTCGTAACCGGTCGTGCCTGCCACAAAGCACCAGTCGCCTTGCACCACCGCGCGGGAATAGGCGAAGTCGCGCTCAAAAGGCGATCCGGTCGAGATTAGCTGGCGGGTCATGTCTTGTCTCCGAAACAGGCGATGACAAGCTGGCGGAAGGCATCGGCCCGGTGGCTCATGGCATGCTTCCGCTCAGGCTCTATTTCGCCAAATGTAATCTCGTGGCCTTTCGGCACAAATATCGGGTCGTAGCCGAAGCCCATGTCCCCGCGCGGCGGCCAAACGATTCGGCCCGGGCAGATGCCGAGAAAGGTCTCGTCATGCCCGTCGGGCCACGCGAGCGACAGGGCGCACATGAAGGCGGCCTTGCGCGGCTCCGGTGCACCCGCGTCCTCCAGCTTGTCCCAGACCTTCCGCATCGCGTGGCCGAAATCGCGACCCTGTGGGGTTTCGGCCCAGCGCGCCGCGTAGATGCCCGGATCGCCGCCCAATGCCTCGACAGCCAAGCCGCTATCATCGGCCAGCGCCGGCAGGCCGGAAGCTCTCGCCGCCGCATGGGCTTTCAGCCGCGCATTTCCCTCGTAGGTCGTCTCGGTCTCTTCCGGCTCCGGCAGTTCCAACTCGGCGGCGGATACTGTTTCGACCCCGAAGGGCCTCAACAGCTCCCAGATCTCGCGCACCTTGCCCGCATTGTGCGAGGCGACGACAATCTTTCGGTCGGCCAAGCGACGTGACGTCATCGTTCGCTCCGCACTACCCGGTTTTCGAGATTGCCCAACATCCGCTCTACCGTCGCGTCAAACTTCGCAAACTCAGGGAAGGATTCGTAATAGGTTTCACTGATAGCAAGTCTTGCGCGGAGCTGTGCCACGCTCTCAGCGAGGTGCTCAGGACGCCTCCATTGTTCAAACAAATCAAAGCCTTGTGCTTTAACAATCTCTGCAACCTGACGTAGAGCCCCTTCTGCGGACTCTTTTGTAATACCGGGCAATTTCCACCAATGGTCCAATTCAGAACCCATTAAACTACCAATCCGAAGACGCCTTACCCCGCACATTTCAGAGACGAATTTGCGCGGATCATCTGGTGGCGATGCAAGAGAAAAATTCACGGTGAAACTTACGTCGTCCCGTGTCCCGTAAGCGCTTTTCTGGATGTTGATGATATCGACGAAGTTGCCGTCGGAGCGATTCCATGTAAGCCCGCGTTTTCGAAATCCCTCTTCTTTCAGAAGAGGTGCGAGGACGGCCCGTGCCGCAAGCTCTAACAGATCGCCCACCAGCGAATCACCCGATTGCCGATTTCTGCACCGCCACCAGTTCTGCGACGCCCTTCTTGGCGAGCGCCAGCATGTCATGGAACTCGGCCTCCGAGAACGTCGCTCCCTCTGCGCTGGCCTGGACCTCGACCATGCCGCCATCGCCGGTGATGACGAAATTTGCGTCCGTCCCGGCCTCGCTGTCCTCGGCATAATCCAGGTCCAGCACCACCTGGCCCCCATGGACCCCGCAGGAGACCGCGGCGATATGCTGAGTGATCGGGTTCTCTACGCACTCGCCCGCCTCGACCAGCTTCTGCGCCGCCCGGTGCAAGGCCACCCAGCCGCCGGTGATCGAGGCGGTCCGGGTGCCGCCATCGGCCTGCAGCACGTCGCAGTCGATGACGATCTGGCGCTCGCCCATGATCACCCGGTCGGTGCCGGCCCGCAGCGCCCGGCCGATCAGGCGTTGAATCTCCTGCGTCCGGCCGGTCTGGCCGTTCTTCGCCTCGCGCCGGTTGCGCGTGTTGGTCGCGCGCGGCAGCATTCCGTATTCTGCCGTGACCCAGCCAAGACCCGAGTTGCGCAGCCAGGGCGGCGCCTTGGCATCGATCGAGGCGGTACACAGCACCCGGGTTTCGCCAAAGGTGATCAGGGCCGAACCTTCCGCGTGGCGGTTGACCCCGGTCTCGATGGTTACCTGGCGCATCTCGTCCGGCTGACGGCCCGATGGGCGCATGATTTCTCTCCCGCTGAATTTGGGGGCATGTAGAATATGGGGCCATGGGTTTAGCGGCCTCTGCGCCGGGCGTCCAGCTAGGGCCCTGCGGCGATTGACCCCGCAAGGGAGCGCTATTACGTAGAGCCCATTGAAATCCCCGCATGAATGCGAGAGGACGCGCGAGAGCCCGAATGGCCGCATCCGCACCCAGTCTCGACGACCTGAACGAGCGCAGCAGGGCGATCTTCGCCCAGCTCGTCGAGACCTATTTGTCGACCGGAGACCCGGTCGGCTCGCGCACGCTATCCCGTACGATTGATGTGCAACTCTCGCCCGCCACCGTGCGCAATGTGATGCAGGACCTCGAGGAGATGGGGCTGCTCGGCAGCCCCCACATCTCGGCCGGCCGCGTCCCAACCCAGACGGGCTTGCGGCTCTTCGTCGACGGAATGCTTGAAATCGGGGCCATCTCGCCGGAGGAGCGCCGTGAGATCGAGAGCCGCGTCTCCAGCCGCGAGGACGACCTGACCGCGATGCTCGACGAGGCGGGCAATATGCTGTCTGGCCTCTCCAGCTGCGCCAGCCTTGTCTTCGCGCCCAAACAATCGGCGCCGATCCGCCATATGGAGTTCATGCCGCTCAACGCGGATCAAGCAATCGCGGTGCTGGTGACCGAGGACGGCGCGGTCGAGAACCGGATCCTCGAGCCACCGCCGGGATTGACCCCCTCCGCCATGCGCGAGGCCGCCAATTTCCTGAACGCTCATCTGCGCGGACAGACACTGGCCGAGGCCCAGGAGGTGATCGCCCGCCAGATCGAGGCCCACCGGTCCGAGCTCGATGCGCTGGCCGCCGGCCTGGTCGAGCGGGGCATCGCACTTTGGAGCGATGGGGATCAGGGCGCGATGGAGCGGCTGATCGTGCGCGGCCGGGCCAACCTGCTCGAAGAAGGCACAGGATCCGAGGAACTCGATCGCATGCGCCAGCTTTTCGACGACCTGGAATCGAAGCAGGACCTC
>JAOTXT010000047.1 GCA_029862205.1 Paracoccaceae bacterium | reverse complement strand
GTTGCTGGATCTGGCCGAGGACGCCGAGGGTGTCCGCGTTTTCATCGGCTCCGAGAACAAACTCTTCTCGCTCTCGGGCTCGTCTTTGGTTATTTCGCCCTATAAGGATGCGCGCCGGCAGATCATTGGCGCGATCGGCGTGATCGGCCCGACCCGGCTGAATTATGGGCGCATCGTTCCGATCGTCGACTACACGGCACGGCTGGTCGGGACCATGCTGACCCGCAAGGCGAGCGGACAAGCCAGCGCGAACGAACAGGATAGACGAGGCGATTGATGTCGGAAGAACCGGAAAAGAAGACGCGCGACGAGGACCCGGAAGCCGCCGGGCAGGCCGAGGCCGGGCCGGTGGAGACCGCCAAGCCCGCCGCCGGGAACGGCGCCGATGCGGCCTCGAAGCCCGAGGATGGCGCCTCGGTCGCCGGCGCGAAGAAGATTGACGTCAGCGATCTGCCGGATATCGAGGAAGTCATGTCCGATCCCTCCGGCGCCGCCGAGGAAGCGATCGACGCTTTCGCCCAGCTCGAGGCCGAGCGCGACGCGCTCAAGGACAAACTGCTGCGTGCGCTGGCCGAGACCGAGAACCTGCGCCGCCGCGCCGACCGCGACCGAAAGGACGCCGAAACCTATGGCGGCACCCGGCTGGCGCGCGACCTGCTGGCTGTCCATGACAATCTGGACCGGGCGCTGGCGCATGTGGATGATGGCATCCGCGACGCTGCCACAGGCTTCATCGAAGGGGTTGATCTGACCCAGCGCGAACTGCTGAACGCCTTCGCCAAGCACAAGATCGAAAAGGTCAGCCCGGCGATCGGTGAAAAGTTCGACCCCAACCGCCACCAGGCGATGTTCGAGGCACCGATCCCCGGCGCCACGCCCGGCGCGGTGGTCGAGGTGGTGCAGGCGGGCTTCACTATCGCCGAGCGGCTGCTTCGGCCCGCCCTGGTTGGGGTCGCGCGCGCCGCGGCCGAAGCGCCACCAGCGGAGGAACCCGCGGACGCACCTGCCGATGAGGCAGAGGAATCGCCCCAGGCGACGTCCGAGGAATAGGAGAGCGGCGATGCCGATCACCAGCGAGACCCGCCTGCGCGAGATCTACGGACCGCCGATCCCACGCTCGGTCACCAAGGAGATCGATCGGCTCGACCAGCACGCTCGGGCCTTCATCGCCAAGAGCCCTTTCCTTCTGCTTTCCAGCTCGGACGGCACCCGGATCGACGTCTCGCCCAAGGGCGACCGGCCGGGCTTTGTCGTGGTCGAGGATGACGAACACCTGCTGATCCCGGACTGGCCCGGCAATTCACGGATCGATGGATTGCGGAACATCCTGAAGCACGGCCATGTGGGGCTGATCTTCCTGATCCCCTCGGTGCGCGAGACCCTGCGCGTCAATGGCCGCGCCACGATCCACGACGAGCCCGAGTTCTTGGAGCAATGCGCGCTCAAGGGCCGCCTGCCCCTGACTGTGCTGCGCGTCGCGGTCGAGGAAGTGTTCCTGCATTGCGCCAAGTCGCTGTTGCGCTCGAAGCTCTGGCAGGCCGACAGCTGGCCCGAAACCCGCCCGATCCCGACCATGAGCGAAATGATCCGCGACATGTCGGGCGACGCGGAGATCGCCTATGAGAGCGACGAGGCGATGACCGAGCGGTATATCGGGATCCTTGAAAAGGAAGGCCGGTAGGGCGGCGCGCCCCGGCTCGGACGGTGCGCGCAAGCACGAACCCTGCCCGTCAGGCCCGCGCCTCCTCGGCCAAGGTGGCCAGGGGATGGGCCAAACGCGAGATCATCTCCTTCGGGCAGACCTGCCAGAAGCGGCTACGCTCTTCGTCCCAATGGAGCAGAATGTCGCGCGCGCGCCGACTATCGGTCTGGGCCGCGTGTTCGCGGATCAGGCCCAGGAGATCGTCTTCCCAGGGTCCGGGTTCCACCGGCGCCACCACCAGAGTCTCCAGATTGGCCTTGGCCCGGAAGTCTCCCCGTACGTCATAGACATAAGCCATGCCCCCGGTCATGCCGGCGCCGAAATTGTCGCCGACGGCGCCCAGGATTACCGCGACGCCTCCGGTCATGTATTCGCAGCCGTTCGAGCCACAGCCCTCGACCACAACGCTCGCGCCGGAATTCCTGACCGCGAAGCGCTCGCCCGCCTGTCCATTGGCGAAGAGCTTGCCGGCGGTCGCGCCATAGAGCACGGTATTGCCGATGATCGTATTCTCCTCGGCCACCAGCGGCGAGGTCAAGGGCGGCCTGAGCGTGATCACCCCGCCGCTCAGCCCCTTGCCCACATAGTCATTGGCATCGCCCAGCACCTCCAGTTTCAGCCCCGGTGCGGCGAAGGCCCCCAGCGACTGGCCACAGGATCCGTTCAGCCTCACGGTCAGATGCCCCTCCTGCAGATCATTGTTCATGCCAAACCGGCGCACGATGTGGCTCGAGACCCGCGTGCCGATGGTGCGGTGGGTGTTCTGCACCGTATAGTCCAGCTGCATTTTCTCACCGTCCTTGAAGAACGGCCCCGCATCCGCGACGATCTGTGCGTCCAGCGTATCCGGCACTTCGTTTCTCGGCCGGTTCAGGTCGTATTCGATCTCGTCCCCGTCATCGACACGCACCAGCATCGGGTTGAGATCCAAGTCGTCCAGATTCGCAGCGCCGCGGCTTACCTGGGTCAACAGATCTGCCCGGCCCAATACCTCGTCCAGCGAGCGCACGCCCAAGGACGCCAGGATCTCGCGCACCTCGTGGGCCAGCAGGCTGAAGAGATTCACCACCTTGTCCGCCGTCCCGGTGAAACGCGCCCGCAGCGCAGGGTCCTGGGTGCAGACACCAACCGGGCAGGTATTCGACTGGCACTGGCGCACCATGATGCAGCCCATGGCAATCAGCGAGGCCGTGCCGACCCCATACTCCTCGGCACCCATCATCGCCGCGATCACGATGTCACGCCCGGTGCGCAAGCCCCCGTCGGTGCGCAGCGTGATGCGCGAGCGCAAGTCGTTCAACGCCAGCACCTGATGGGCCTCGGTCAGCCCCATCTCCCAGGGCAGGCCGGCATATTTGATCGAGGTCTGGGGCGAGGCGCCGGTGCCGCCGTTGTGGCCCGAGATCAGGATGACGTCCGCCTTGGCCTTCGCCACGCCCGCCGCGATCGTGCCGACCCCCGTCGCCGCCACCAGCTTCACGCAAACCTTCGCGTCCGGGTTGATCTGCTTCAGGTCATAGATCAGCTGCGCCAGGTCCTCGATCGAGTAGATGTCGTGGTGCGGCGGCGGCGAGATCAGGGTGACCCCGGGCGTCGAGTGACGCAGCTTGGCGATCATCTCGGTTACCTTGAAGCCAGGCAGCTGCCCGCCTTCACCGGGCTTGGCGCCCTGAGCCACCTTGATCTCCAGTTCCGAGCACTGGTTCAGATAGTCGGCCGTCACCCCAAACCGGCCGGACGCCACCTGCTTGATCTTGGCCGAGGGGTTATCGCCGTTCGGCTCCGGGTGATAATGCTTCGGGTCCTCACCGCCCTCGCCGGAATCCGATTTGGCACCGATCCGGTTCATGGCGACGTTGAGGGCTTTATGAGCCTCTGGGCTCAGCGCGCCCAGCGACATGCCCGGCGTCACGAAACGTTTGCGGATCGAGGTGATCGACTCGACCTCCTCAAGCGGCACGGCCGGGCCGACCGGCTTGAAATCCAGTAGATCGCGCAGGTGGATCGGCTGCTGCGCCTGCATCCCCTCGGCATACTTCTTCCACAGCGCGTAAGAGTTCTGGCCGACCGCCGCCTGCATCGCGTGCATCAGTTGCGCGCCCCAGGCATGGGCCTCGCCCTTGCGCCTGGCCTTGTAAAGTCCGCCGATCGGCAGGATCTCGGCGCCCGCGCTCCAGGCCTTCGAATGGATCGCTCGCAGCTTCTCCTCGATGCCCGCGACACCAATGCCCGAGATGCGCGTCGGCATCCCGGGGAAAAACTCGGCGACCAGCGCGCGGCCCAACCCCACCGCCTCAAAGTTGCAGCCGCCGCGATAGGACGAGACCACCGAGATTCCCATCTTCGACATGATCTTCAATAGGCCCTGATCTATGGCGCTACGGAAATTCGCCACCGCCTTGTCCGCGCTCATCTGGTCCAGCAGGCCGCGCTCGACCCGGTCCATGATCGAATCCTGCGCCAGATAGGCGTTGACCGTGGTGGCGCCGACCCCGATCAGCACCGCGAAGTAATGGGGGTCGATGCATTCGGCCGAGCGCACGCTGAGCGAGCAGAAGGTGCGCAGGCCCCGCGCCACCAGCCAGCTATGTGCGGCGGAGGTGGCCAGGATCATCGGCATGGCGATGTTTTCGCCATCGGCTTCCTCGTCGGTCAGGACGATATGGCCGGCGCCCGCGCGCACCGCCTCCTCGGCTTCCGCCCGCACGCGGTTGAGCGCGGCGCGCAGGGCGCCGGGGCCGCTCTCGGCCGGAAATGTACAGTGGATCACCCGGTGCGTGTCGCCGAAGGCCTCGACCAGCCGCTTGAACTGGGCATTGGTGACAACCGGGGTTTCCAGCGTGATGATCTCGGTCTGCGAGGAATCCTCGTCCAGCACGTTCTTCAGGTTCCCGAACCTGGTTTTCAGGCTCATCACCCGGTGCTCGCGCAGGCTGTCGATCGGCGGATTGGTCACCTGGCTGAAGTTCTGCCGGAAGAAATGGCTGAGCGGCCGGTAAAGATCGCTCAGCACCGCCGAGGGCGTATCGTCACCCATCGACCCGATGGCCTCCTTCGCGTCCTCGGCCATCGGATGAAGGATCGTCTCCAGCTCCTCGATCGAATAACCGGCTGCAATCTGGCGCCGCCGCAAGGCCTCGCCCTGGTGGATCCGGTTCTCGGGCTGGCCCTCGATCTCGTCCGAGATCTCGGTGACCTTCTCGATCCACTCGGCATAGGGCTGTGCAGCCGCCAATTCATCCTTGAGCTCGGCGTCATGCATGAACCGGCCCTCGGCCAGATCGACCGCCAGCATCTGGCCCGGCCCCAGCCGGCCCTTTTCGCGGATCGTGCTCTCGTCCGTCGGGACCATGCCGACCTCGGAGCCCGCGATCACCAGCCCATCGCCGGTGACCACATAGCGCATGGGGCGCAAGCCGTTGCGGTCCATGCCTGCGCAGACCCAGCGCCCGTCGGTCATGGCCAGCGCCGCCGGCCCGTCCCAGGGCTCCATCACCGCGTTCGAGTAGGAATACATCGCCTTCCAGGCCTCGGGCATGGATTCCGAGTTTGACCAGGCCTCGGGCACCAGCATGGTCTTGGCCATCGGCGCGTTGCGCCCGCCGCGCACCATCACCTCGAAGACCGCGTCCAGCGCCGCCGAGTCCGACGACCCGTTCGGGATGATCGGCTTGATGTCCTCGGCCAGATCGCCCAGGAACGCCGAGGCCATGCGGATCGCGTGGCTCCGCATCCAGTTTATGTTGCCCTTCAGCGTGTTGATCTCGCCATTGTGCGCCAGCATCCGGAACGGCTGGGCCAGCCACCATTGCGGGAAGGTGTTGGTGGAATAGCGCTGGTGGTAGATGGCAAAGGCGCTCTCGAAGCGCTCGTCCTCCAGGTCGGGATAGAAGTCCGCAACCTGCTCGGCGAGCATCATGCCCTTGTAGATTAGGCTGCGGCAGCTGAGCGAGCAGATATAGAACCCGGTGATATTGGCCTGGGCCACCGCTTTCTCGATCCGGCGGCGGATCACGTAAAGCTCGCGCTCGAAGGTCTCCTCGTCGACGCCCTTGGCGTTCGAGATCAGGATCTGCTCGATCGCGGGCCGCGTGGCGCCGGCCTTCTCGCCCAGAACGGCGATGTTCACCGGCACCTGGCGCCAACCATAGATGTAGTAGCCCAGCCGCAGGACCTCGGTCTCGACGATAGTGCGGCAGGCTTCCTGAGCATCGAAGTTGGTGCGCGGCAGGAACACCTGCCCCACTGCCAAAAGCTCGTCATGGGGCTCGTGCCCGGTGCGCCGGATCTGATCCCAGAAGAACCCGATCGGGATCTGCACATGGATGCCCGCCCCGTCTCCGGTCTTGCCGTCCGCATCGACCGCGCCCCGGTGCCAAACGGCCTTCAGCGCATTGATCCCGTGCACCACCACCTCGCGCCTGGGCTTGCCGTCGATGGCGGCGATCAGGCCGACGCCACAGGAGGCGTGCTCGTCCGTGGGGAGATACATGCCGGTCGTGGCCAGGCGTTCCGCCTTGGCCTCGCGGCCTTCCACCCAGCTCTGGTCGATGAGGGTTCGGGTCATGTGCGTCACTCCTCGTGGTCCTGCTTGCCGGACCGGCGGTAGAAGGGAACAAGGAAGGAAATATTCGCCGCCATGAAAGCGGCAGAGCCCGCCAGCGCCAGCATGTCGCCGGCCCGCATCGAGGCGACGATGAAGAGCGCCGCGCAGACGACAAACAGCCACCATCCGGCGCCATTGAAGAAACGATCACTCATTCCGGCATCTTCCCCTTCGCAACCGCTTCGAAGACCTCTTCCCCGGTCAACATCTTGGTCTCGTTGGCAAAATCGTAGTAGTCTGGTTTCTCGTCGATGAAAATCTGGCTCGCGAGCCAAAAGCCGGACGGGTCGTCGAAGACACCTGCCGTGACGTAATAATCGTCGGTCCCGACGATCCGGTAGAAGAGGTTCGATCCGCAGGTGCTGCAGAACCCGCGTTCAGCCCAGTCCGAGGAGCGGAACCGGGTCAAGTGCTCTTCGCCCTCAAAGTCCATGCCCGCGACCTTGACGGCGATCGCCGGGCCACCGGTCCAACGCTGGCACATAGTGCAATGGCAGGCGCCGACCTCGTGGGGCACGCCTGTCGCCGTGAACTTGACGGCGCCGCAGAGGCAGTGCCCGGTCAGAATTGCCCGCTCGTTCATCTCAATCTCCGCCCAAGCATTCCGCCGCGGTCTTGCGCGGGCGGGCGTCGGCAAAGTCGTACCAGCCGGGCTGATCGTCGACCCAGATATGCTCGAAGATCTGCTGGCCGTGATCCTCGGGCAGCGTGCTGACATTTATCGCCACGTCGTTGCCGGCCCCGAGCGCCCGCCAAAAGAGGCTCGAGCCGCACTTCCCGCAGAACCCGCGTTCGCCCGCATCCGAGGACCGGTACCAGACCAGCGTCTCGTCCGCATCGAAGGTCACGCCACCCTCCATGCGCACCGCCATAAACGGCCCCCCGCCACCCCAGCGCCGGCACTGGCCGCAATGGCAGACCCCGACGCCCCGTTGTGGAACCGGGGTGCCGTGAAAGCGCACCGCGCCGCAGAGGCATTGGCCGTTGATGATCATCCTGTTCCACCCTTTCGTAGACGGTGCGTGCGAGCACGCACCCTACGGGTTCTCCGCCCTACTCCGCCGCCACCTTGGCCGCGCTGCTCAGATAGCCGGCGATCGCGTCCGCCGCCTCGCGCCCGTCGCGGATCGCCCAGACCACCAACGAGGCACCGCGCACGATGTCGCCCGCCGCATAGACCCCTGGCAGCGAGGTGGCATGGGACCGGAAATCCGCCTTGACGGTGCCCCAGCGGGTAACTTCGAGGCCTTCCACATCCCAGAGCCGCATCAGTTCCTCGGGCTCGAAGCCCAGCGCCTTGATCGCCAAGTCGCAGGGCTCGGTGAAGTCCGAGCCCGGCACCGGCTCCGGCATCTGCCTCCCCGTAGCGTCCGGCGCGCCGAGGCGCATCCGCGCCGCCTTGACCCCGGTCACGGTCTCGTCGCCGGTGAAGCCTTTCGGCGCGGTCAGCCAGACGAACTCGACCCCTTCCTCCTCGGCATTCGAGACCTCGCGCATCGAGCCCGGCATGTTGGCCTTGTCGCGCCGGTAGAGGCATTTGACCGAGACCGCGCCCTGGCGCACCGCTGTTCGCACGCAATCCATCGCCGTGTCGCCGCCGCCGACCACCACCACGCGCTTGCCCTCGGCGTTCAACTCGCCCGAATCGAACGCGGGCACCGCGTCGCCGAAGCCCTTGCGGTTGGACGCGGTCAGATAATCGATCGCCTGGACAATCCCGGCTAGGCCCGAGCCCGGCCCGCCAATATCGCGGCTCTTGTAGACACCCGTCGCGATCAGGACCGCCTCGTGGATCCGGCGTATCTCGTCGAACCCCATGTCCGCCCCCACGTCGCAATTCTTTACGAACGTGACGCCGCCTTCCTCGAGCTGGGCGTTGCGCTGCATCACCACCGGCTTTTCCAGCTTGAAGCCGGGAATGCCATAGGTCAGCAGCCCGCCACCCCGGTCGTAGCGGTCGTAGACGGTGACCTGAAAGCCCATACGCCGCAGGCTGTCGGCGGCGGCCAGCCCCGCCGGTCCCGCGCCGATGATACCGACGCTCTCGGGCCGCTCGGACAGCGGCGTGATCGGCGCGACCCAGCCCTCCTCGAAGGCCAGATCGGTCAGGTATTTCTCGATCGAGCCGATGGTGACCGTGCCGTGGCCCGACTGCTCGATCACGCAATTGCCCTCGCAGAGCCGGTCCTGCGGGCAGATGCGGCCACAGATCTCCGGGAAGGTATTGGTCTGCTGGCTCAGCTCATAGGCCTCGCGCAGGCGCCCCTCGGCGGTCAGCTTCAGCCAGTCAGGGATGTTGTTGTGCAGCGGACAATGGGTCTGGCAGAACGGCACGCCGCATTGCGAGCAACGCGCCGCCTGATCGGCCGCCTTCTCGCGCGCATAGTCGCGATAGATCTCCGAGAAGTCGTGCGCCCGGTCGTCCGCGGCGCGCTTCTCCGGCATCTCGCGGCTGAGCGAGACGAATTTCAGCATCTTTTGGACCATCTGCTCCCCAGGAGCGCGTAAGCGCCGTTCGAGACTTTTTGTTGGCGGCATCGGTAACCGAAATATGAGGTAAAATAAAGTCAGATGACCTGACCTAAATTCGGAAATCACTCAAAGGATTGGGGAATCGGTCTAATCTTGAAACCAAAATATGTCAGTATCGCTGATATAATCATCCTGGAACGACCAATCCACATGCGAATCGCGGCTGCCGATCTGAGGATCCATGGACTTTGATTGCTTTGCGCGCCGATTGCGGTAGGAGTTGCCGCGGACGCGATGGGTAACCCGATGAGCCTTTTCGACATCGTCATGCTGGCCCTGATCCAGGGCATTACCGAGTTCCTGCCGGTCTCCTCGTCCGGGCATCTGGCACTGTGGCCGATCCTGACCGGACGGCCCGATCAGGGCGTCAGCATGGATGTGGCGGTGCATCTGGGGACATTGGCCGCGGTCTGCCTCTACTTCCGGCGCGAAACGGGGGTGCTGGCGGCTGGCCTCGGCGACCTGGCGCGCGGGCGGCGGGCGACCCAGCCGGCGCGGCTGTTCCTGTTGATCGCGCTGGCGACGATCCCCGCGATCCTGGCCGGGCTGGCGCTGAAAGTCTCGGGCGCGCTCGAGAGCTTGCGCGCGATCGAGGTCATCGGCTGGACCACGCTTTTGGGCGGCATCCTGCTCTGGCTCGGGGACCGGATCGGCGCCGAGACCCGCGGCTTCGGCGAATGGGGCCTCCGGGACGCCGTTCTGATGGGGCTCGCCCAGGCGCTGGCGCTGGTGCCGGGAACCAGCCGGTCGGGCATCACCATGACCATGGCGCGGTTTCTGGGCTTTGGCCGCACCGACGCGGCCCGGGTCTCGATGCTGATGGCGATCCCGGTGATCCTGGCGGCCGGCGTGCTCGAGATTCTGGGGCTGATCCGCGACGGCAACCTGGCGGTGACGGCGGAGTTGGGGCTGGCGGCCCTCCTGTCGTTTATCGCCGCGCTCGCCGCGCTGGCGGTGATGATGCGGATGTTCGCCAGCGACTGGACCATGGGGCCGTTCGCGATCTACCGGCTTGGGCTGGGCGCCGTCCTGCTTTGGCTGGCCTACGCCTGAGCACCGCCTGTGTAAGGCCTCGAATCGGGCCCGGGTAGCCTGGCTGGAGAGCGGGTCCACCTTCGAGCGGGCGGCCGTGGCGGGGCGGCCATTGAGGGCCGGGAGGTGTGAGATAGGCCGGGCTCTCACATGTGAGATTCTTCTTAAAGCTATGAATATAAAACAGGATTTTTCACGGTTTACCTATTTTTCACGGATAGCGCGCGCTGGTGCGCCATCCCGCGCAACCGGCTATGGGGCCGGTTTGCCGCGCCGCGCGATGATCGGTTAATTACGCACTTGGCGAGATCGCACCGCTGGTGGAGGACCGCTTTGAGGACAGGCATTCACGAAGAAATCATCGATGCCGGCTAAGTGCCAAAATCGGAAGTCGGCAAGATTTGCTGCCTTCCGCACACAATGTTACGATCCTCAGCCTAGCTACAATGCTGCGGTTGCGAGCGGGATCCGCAATGACAGAGCTCGCCGCATGGTTGGATGGGATCGGCCTCGGTCAGTACGCCAAAGTTCTGATCGAGAATGACGTCGATCTGGAGACGCTACCGCATCTGTCCGACGCTGACCTATTGGGACTCGGCCTCTCGCTCGGGCACCGGCGGAAGCTGATCGCGGCGATTGCCGAGACACCGCCCGAGGCGCCGGCCGCCGCACATTCTATCGAAGCCGAGCGCCGACAGCTTACCGTCGTATTTTGCGATCTGGCGGGATCGACCGAGCTGTCGCAAAGGCTCGATCCCGAAGATCTGCGTGCATTGCTTGGACGCTACCACGATACCGTGGCCGACGTGGTGAATTCCCATGGCGGGCATGTCGCGAAGTTGCTTGGTGACGGCGTGTTGGCATTCTTCGGTTGGCCAAATGCGCATGAGGACGATGCGGACCGGGCGGTTCGCGCAGCACTCGCAGCACTCGCTTCGGTGGAGCGGATAGAGGACGGCGGTACAAACCTGACCGCACGGGCGGGCATTGCAACCGGCCCGGTTGTAATTGGGGACCGAGCGAGCGAGGCCACGCAGGAGCACGGCGCCGTGGCCGGAGTCACCCCCAATCTTGCCGCGCGTCTACAGGCGGAAGCGGAGCCTGGTGGGGTGGTGATCCACGGCGCGACGCGCAGGCTGATTGGCGAAGCATTCAATCTAGAAGAGGCCGGTAACGTCGCGCTTAAAGGCTTCTCAGACCCTGTGCAGATATGGCGCGTCTCAGGCATTGCGCGATCGGATAGCCGCTTTGAGGCCCAACACGGCGCGGGTCTCACCGAATTCATTGGCCGTGCAAACGAAATTGGCCTGATCCACGACCGATGGAGGCTGGCCTCTCGGGGCGAAGGTCAAGTTCTGCTCCTGTCCGGCGAAGCCGGGATCGGCAAGAGCCGTTTACTACGTGAATTCACTGAAAGTCTGGCAGCCGAACAATGCCGCTTGTTCCGCTACCAGTGCTCACCTTTGGAGATCAACGCGGCGTTCCACCCACCGATTTCTGAGGTCGAGTCCGGTTGCGGTGTCCGGTCCGAAGATCCCGTCGAGATCCGGCTCGACCGGCTTGACCGGCATATTGCAGAGGTGTTCAGCGATGGAGCGTTCGACGAGACGGCCGCGCTCTTCGCTGGATTAATGGGACTTCCGACTGACCGATACCCACCGATCGAGATGGCGCCGCAGCGGCGCAAGCAGCGTGTCGTCACGCTTCTAGCCGAGCGCATTTTGAGTTTCGTGAATGGCGGGCCGATCATTTTACTGGTGGAAGACGTCCACTGGATCGACCCCTCAACCTTGGAGGTTCTCGACGCGATAGTTGAGCGCATTCAGGATTTGCCGATGTTTGTGATCATGACGCATCGGCCGGAATTCGAAACGCAATGGGGCAACTATGGGCATGTGACGGCACATTCGCTCAACCGGCTCGGACGCATGGACGGTCGCGCTATCGCTGCCCGGATCGCGAACGGCAAAGCGCTACCGGAAGAAGTGCTCGACCACATCGTCACGCAGACCGACGGCGTTCCGCTCTTTGTCGAGGAGTTGACGAAAACCGTTTTAGAGGCGGGTATTCTGGAAGAGCAGGCAGACTGCTATGCGCTGACCGGGCCAATGCCGGCACTGTCGATACCTGCGACACTACAGGATTCCCTTATGGCACGGATCGACCGGCTGGCCCCGGTGAAACGTGTGGTGCAAGCGGCTTCCTGCATTGGTCGCGAGTTTGGAACCAAGTTGCTGTCATCGGCGCTAGCGACGACTGCCTCGGATTTGGATGATGCCTTGGGGCAACTCCTCGAGGCTGGGCTGATATTCCGGCAAGGCGACTCCGGCAACGAAGCACGCTACATTTTCAAGCACGCCCTCGTACAAGATGCGGCTTACGCGAGCCTGCTAACGAAGGCTCGCCGGAGTCTGCACGAACGCCTTGTCCTCGGTTTAGAGCAAACAACCGATCCCGACCCACTCGAATTAGCTCGGCACCTTGCGGAGGCTGGCGCTAGCGGTCGTGCGGCGAGTCTGTATTTACAGGCCGGCCGACGGGCGCTTGCTTCGAATGCCTTGCTGGAGGCGATTGGTGCCCTCGAGCTCGGCATAAATGTCTTAGCGGACATGGAGCCTTCACGCGATTGCGACCGGATTGAACTGGACATACGTGTGGCTCTCGGCGCCGCCCGGATGGCGAATTTCGGATGGGCACATCCGGCGGTGGCAGAGGCCATGGAGCCGGCATTTCCTCTCGCCAAGCAGTTCGAGGATGAACAGGCGTTGGGCTCGATTCTTTGGGCGCTTTGGGTCCACTACCAAACGCGGACCGATTTCCCGCGAGCACGCGAATGGTTGGCCGAGTTGGAAATGGCTGCCTCGGCGAAACCGGACTCCGATCTGCCAATTGTTTTCGACATGTCGGCCGGGTGTCAGCACTTCTGGGAAGCGGATTATTCACGCGCCATCGGCCACACCGATCGGCTGAAATCCGTCTACGATCCAGATAAGCATTCCAGAATTACCTCCCTGACAAATCACGATCCGTTGGTTTTCTCACTGCATTGGGCGGGCACGCTCGCTGAATGGATCCGCGGCTATCCGGACCGGGCCATTCAGCGGCTGGAAGATGCAATTCCTTTGGCGCGCCGGATCGGACACCCTTTCAACCTAACGTTCGCGCTGACCGCGGGGTCGACGAGCCTGATCTATCTCGGCCAGACTGCGCGGATGCTGTCGTTCTGCGACGAGGCCGAGCGCGTTGTCGAAGAAGAGGCGCTTGGCCAATTCGCGCTCAATGTCTGTGTCTACCAATGGCGCGGTGCTGCACAGATCCTGCGCGGTGCGTTCGAAGAAGGTCACGCATTGGTCGCTCAAGGAAATGCTTTTTGGTCGGGCTCTGGCGGCGGCATTTGCACCGCAATGATGCGGAGCTGGATGGTGCTTGGGCTCCAGGGTCTCGGGAGTATCAATGAAGCGATTGCGCTGAATGACAGCAACATCTTCCACTGCCGGTCAAGCGGAGACCGTTATATGGAACCGGAATGCGTCCGTCTTCGCGGTGAGCTGGCCTTGGCGGCAGACGAAACCGCTGTCGGTCAGGCCGAACGCGACTTTCGAGAGGCGATCAAGATCGCGAACGATCACGGCGCTCGTTCCTGGGAATTGCGTGCCGCGATGTCGCTTGCTCGGCTCCTACAGTCTCTTGACCGATGCTCGGAGGCGATCGCGTGTTTGGAGCCAACTTACAACTGGTTCGTTGAGGGGCTGGATTCCGAGGACTTGAAGCAAGCGAAAACATTATTGTCGGAACTCGCCTGAATCCGAGTTCAGATTAGCGACCCAAGGTCGTCTTGGCGTGAGATGCGGACATCTGAGCATTTCGATCGGACGACAGCTTCGCCTGTATATCTGACCTGCAGTTTCACAACCCACCGCTCGCGTGGCGGACTTGCCGGAATCGTCCGCGTCCTGTATCCATCCGCAACATGAAAACGATGAACGTCAATTCGTTACGACTAGCCCTGCTTGCCTGACCCTGCTTGCCTGACGATGGGCGGGTTTCGCGCGTTTTCATCTTCTCAAAGCACGAACCTGTTCGCCGGTGCGCGGGCTTAGCCCAACCGGCAGAGGCACCACCCTGAGCTGGCGTCCCGAGACGGAGCCCTGGGCGGGTTCGCCGCCCGCTCCTCGCACCAACCGCTTCAGGCTTCGCCGCCGTTCTCGGTGAGCTGGGTGTATTGGCCCTGGGGCCGGTAGGCGTAGAGATAGCTCTCGACCAGGCCTTCCGGCGCGGTCGGCTCGATCCCCAGATCGGCCAGTGTCCTGGCGCCCTCCGAGACCACGTTGTCGCGCTGCAGAAGCTTCACCTGGTCGACTGTCAGCAGCGGGTTCGGCAGCATCTGCAGGAACCAGGCCTGGATCCGGGCGAAGAAGAACGGCGTGTCGATGATCAGGCGTTTGCGCCGGGTGACTTTCAGCATCATCGCGACAGCTTCGCGCAGCGTCATGACCGTGGGGCCGCCAAGCTCGTAGATGCCCGCCGCCGCCTTGCCCTCGCAGCCCCGCGCCGCGGCCTCGGCCACGTCCTCGGCCCAGACCGGCTGGAACCGGGTCTCGCCGCCGACCAGCGGCAGGACCAGAGGGATCAGCCGCGCCATGGTGGCAAAACGGTTGAAGAAACCGTCGTCCTGGCCAAAGACCACCGAGGGGCGCAGGATCACCGCGCCAGGAAAAACCTCCGCCACCGCCAACTCACCTTGCGCCTTGCACCGTGCATATTCGGCGGGGCTTTCCGCATCGGCGCCGATCGCCGAGATGTGCACCAATTGCCCAACCCCCTCCTCGGCGGCGATCCGGGCGACCCGGCCCGCACCGTCAGCCATGCAGGCATCGAAGGTGTTGCGCCCGGATTCGAACAGCAGGCCGACGCAGTTGACCACCGCGTCCGCACCCCGGATCACCGCCCGGGTCGAGGCCTCGTCGCGGATATTGCACTGGACCGGCTCGACTTGGCCGACCGTGCCGTAGGGCTTGACGAACATCGCCTCGTTCGGCCGCCGGCAGGCGACCCGGACCCGCCAGCCGCGCCGCGCCATCTTCTGGGCGATATGGCGCCCGACGAAACCGGAGCCGCCGATGATGGTGACCAAGGGGGATTGCGCGGTCATGAGCAAGGACTCCTAAATGCGGATTGAACGGGAACCAGAAATATCTCGGCACAGGCGCCGGGGGCAATAGGACATAACCGGCCAGGGCGGCGATTTGGTGAATTGCCCGCCGTTTGGCCGCTTTGCCCGGGGCCCGGTCCCTGCTACCGCTCGACAAGGAGTGACGTCGCGGCGAGGACAAGGTGCCTGCAGAAGCCATCTATGCCATCGTTTTGCTGGCCGCGATCTCGCACGCGGTGTGGAACGCATTGGTCAAGGCCAGCGCGGACCCGTTGATCACGCTGGCGCTGATCCGGTTCGTGGGGCTGGTCACCGGGCTGAGCCTGCTCGCCGCCGTGCCCGCGCCCGATCCCGCAAGCTGGCCCTATCTGGGGGCGGCGGTGCTGGCGCACTACGCCTATTACAGCTTCATGCTGGCGGGCTACCGGGTGGGCGATCTGAGCCGGGTATATCCGATCGCGCGCGGCGTGGCGCCGCTGGTGGTCACCGGTCTGGCCGCCTGGCTGGCCGCCGAGCCCCTGACGCCCGGGCAAACCGCGGCGGTGCTGCTGACCTCGGGCGGCATCCTGCTCCTCGCCTTCGAGCGCGGGGCGCCGCAGCGGGTGGCGGCTTGGTTCGCACTGGGGATGGGGCTTTCGATCGCCAGCTACACGTTTCTCAATGGAATGGGTGTGCGCGGCTCGGGCACGGTTCTTGGATATTTCGCCTGGCTCGAGATCGGCACCGGCAGCGCGGTCGTCGCCTTCACCCTGCTGCGCCGGCCCAACTGGCGCGCCGCCACCGCGCGGGTGGGCATCGCCAAGGGGCTTGCCGGAGGGGTCTTCTCGGCCGGCGGCTATCTGATCGGGCTTTGGGCCATCTCGCTCTTGCCCATGGGTCCGGTCACGGCCGTGCGCGAGACCAGCGTGGTCTTCGGCGCGCTGATCGGTGTCTTGGTCCTGGGCGAACCCCTGGGCCACCGGCGCATCGCGGCCGCCGCGCTGGTCGCCGCCGGTGTGGCAACACTTGCCCTGCTGACAGGATAAGTCCCCGTAGTAGTCCCTGTATTAGTCCCGTCATTAGTCCCTCCCACCCGTTGACATGGAAGGGCGCCATGGCTAGATCAGCCGACGCGCCAAATCGGCGCTGTTCCGCGGTCGATACCGCATCGCGATAACCGCAGGGTGATTGCAGGGTGATCACCGCGCTGGGCCCAGGTGGCGGAATTGGTAGACGCGCTAGCTTCAGGTGCTAGTTTCCTTAGGGAAGTGGAAGTTCGAGTCTTCTCCTGGGCACCACCCTCCCTCCCCGGCTGCGGGGACGGCGGATGACCATTCATCTTCACGACAGCGACCTGCCGGATGGGCTGGATCTTAGCCCGGTCGTCGCAATCGATACCGAGACGATGGGGTTGAACCTCCACCGCGACCGGCTTTGCCTGGTGCAGCTTTCCTCGGGCGACGGCACGGCGCATCTGGTGCGCATACCCAACGGCACGGTCCGCGCGCCCAATCTCAAGCGGCTGCTGCGTGACCGGAAGACCCTCAAGCTCTTCCACTACGGCCGGTTCGACATCGCCGTCCTGGCCAATGCGCTGGGACAGGTCGCACGCCCCGTCTGGTGCACGAAGATCGCTTCGAAACTGGCGCGCACGTCGACCGACCGGCATGGGCTGCGCAATCTCTGCCAAGAGCTTTTGGGCGTCGATATCTCAAAACAGCAGCAAAGCTCGGACTGGGGCGCCGAGGAATTGAGCGAGGCGCAACTGGAATATGCCGCCTCGGACGTTCTATATCTACACAGGCTGAAAGCCGAGCTTGAAGCGCGCCTCGCCCGCGAGGGCCGGGCGCAACTGGCCGAGGCCTGTTTCCGCTTTCTGCCGGACCGGGCCGCACTCGATCTGGCCGGATGGCCGGAGACCGATATTTTCGACCACTGACCCGCGCACCTGAGCACGGGTCGAGGGGAGTTGCTGTGGCAGACGCCGCCCCAAAACAGACCGGCCCAGAACAAACCGATGCGGATCGCGCCATCGCGACTGGCCGCCGGGTTCTCGAAACCGAAGCATTGGCACTCAGCCTCTTCGCTGGGCAATTGGGCACCGCCTTCGCCCAGGCCGTGGACCTAATGCTGTCGGCCAAGGGCCGGGTCATCGTCTCGGGCATGGGCAAGTCCGGCCATGTGGCGCGCAAGATCGCCGCGACCATGGCCTCGACCGGCACGCCGGCACAGTTCGTGCACCCGGCGGAGGCGAGCCATGGGGACCTCGGCATGGTGACCGAGGACGACGTCGCGCTGGTCCTGTCGAATTCCGGCGAGACGCGGGAGCTGGCGGATATCGTCGCCCATACCAGGCGGTTCGGCATCCCGCTGGTGGGCGTCGCCAGCCGGTCCGGCTCGGCACTCCTGAAGGCAGCCGACGTCGCTCTGGTGCTGCCGCAGGCGCCGGAAGCCTGTTCGGTCGGCCTGGCGCCGACGACCTCGACCACGCTGACCATGGCGCTGGGCGATGCGCTTGCCGTGGCCCTGATGGAACGACGTGCCTTCACGTCCGAGCATTTCGCCGAAATCCATCCAGGCGGCAAACTAGGGGCCCAGCTTGTCGCGGTCGCCGATTTGATGGCGACCGGCGACGCGATCCCGCTGGTCGCTGCCGACGCGCCGATGCCCGACGCGCTTCTGGTAATGACGCAGAAGGGCTACGGCGTCGCCGGGGTTACTGACGGGCAGGGGCGCCTGATCGGCGTCATCACCGATGGCGACCTGCGCCGCAACATGGAGGGTCTGCTGGCGCGCACCGCCGGCGACGTGGCCACCGGGGGTGCGCGGATCATCGCGCCGGACCGGCTGGCGGGCGAGGCTCTGGGCGTGATGAATCTCCACAAGATCACCTGCCTGTTCGTCTCGGCCGCGCCCTTGCCCGCGCGGCCTGACGGCATCCTGCATGTCCATGATTGCCTGCGCGCCGGGGTCGATGGCGCAATGGCGGCCATCGATGACACCTTAGAGGATCCGGATTCCCGTGGCCCGTGAGAGCATCGACGCTCTCGGCTCCGGCGCCGCGCGCGCGCCGGGCAGCGGCCATCGGGTGAGGCTTTATAACCGGCTGGTCGCCTGGTCCAAAATCATTCTGCCGGCAGCGGTTCTCGCCGTGATCGCGGCGTTCTATCTCGCTTCGCGGGGTGGTGACCCGCTCGAGAAGATTTTCTCGCCCGAGGATCTGGCGACGCTCGGCGCCGGGCTCAAGCTCGAGAATCCGCGATTTGCCGGAGTGACCCGAGACGGCGAGGCCTTCGCTATCCGCGCCGACTGGGCGGTGCCAGACAGCGCGATGCCGCGCGTCATCGACCTCGAACGCCCTCAGGGCGAGTTCGAACTGACCGATGGGCGCCAGATCAACGTCACCGCGACGACCGGCCGGATGCGCCGCGAGGAGAAGGTGCTGACCTTCTCGGGCAAGGTCGTGCTCGATACATCCGACGGCTATCACGTGGAGACGGCGGAATTGGAGGTCGACCTGAAGCGAAAGACCGCCCGTACTCCTGGCCCGGTAACCGGCGAGGGTCCAAGCGGCCGCATCGAGGCCGGCAGTTTTCGGGCCGGACCCGGCGCCGGGGAAGGTTCTGCTCGACAGTTATGGTTCGAAAACGGCGTCCGGGTTGTGTTGAACCCCGGAAAGTAACATATTTTTCCGGTCTCAAAGGCCGTTCGAAAATGCCGGGCCGGAGATTGGGCAATCGATCGGTCCGACCAGTAAAGGGAGTTCGCCTGTGTTCCTGATTCATCTGTCACGGACCATGGCCGCGGTTCTGGTCGCCTGCACGGTCTTGGTGGCCAGCCCGGCGGCGGCGCAGTCCGCGTTCAAACATGACCGGACCGCCCCGATCGAAGTCAAGGCAGCCTCGCTTCAAGTGTTCGAGGACGGCAATATAGCGGTCTTCGAGGGCGGAGTGGTCGCGGGTCAGGACACGATGCGGCTGACGACCGACAAGCTGTCGGTCACCTATGCCTCGCTGGAGGCCAATGCGGATACCGGCGATATCCAGCATATGCGCGCGGACGGTAATGTGTTCCTGGTCAACGGCGACGAGACGGCCAAGGGCGCCTGGGCGGAGTACGACGTCGTGGGCGGCATGATCCGGATGGGCGGATCGGTCGTGGTGACCCAAGGGGAACATGTGATCTCTGGCGAGTCAGCGGAGATCGACTTGAGTGCTGGAACTGCTCGGGTGACGGGAGGCGTCACGAGCATTTTCCAGCCCAAGACCAAAAAGAATTGACTCTGACGGTGGACGCCTCGCGCGACCATATGACCGGGCCGGCCACGAGCCATGTGACTGCCCGTACTGCCAGCGAGGGGCTGGTGTGCATTGGCCTCGGTAAAAGCTATCGCCGCCGCCAAGTGGTGCGCGACGTGTCGATGGAGCTGCACCGGGGCGAGGTGGTCGGGCTCCTCGGCCCCAACGGAGCGGGCAAGACGACCTGCTTCTACATGGTCATCGGGCTCGTCCCCGCCGACAGCGGCAAGGTCGCGATCGACGGAATCGATCTGACGCCGCTGCCGATGTATCGCCGCGCGCGGCTTGGTCTCGGCTATTTGCCGCAGGAGGCCTCGATTTTCCGGGGCCTGTCGGTCGAGGACAATATCCGCGCGGTGCTGGAACTGGTCGAACCCGACCGCGACGCGCGCACCCGGCGGCTCGACGCGCTGTTGGCCGAGTTTTCGATCACCCATCTGAGGCGCACCCCCGCCGCCGCGCTGTCGGGCGGCGAACGGCGCCGGGTCGAGATCGCGCGCTGTCTCGCCACCGAGCCCGCCTTCGTGCTGCTGGACGAACCGTTCGCGGGGATCGACCCGATCGCCGTCAACGATATCCGTACCCTTGTCTCCCACCTCAAGGATCGCGGCATCGGTGTCCTGATCACCGACCATAACGTACGTGAGACATTAGAGATTATTGACCGGGCATACATCTTGCATGATGGTTCCGTGCTGATGAGCGGCACCCCGGACGAAGTGGTCCAGGATGCCAATGTGCGCCGTGTCTATCTGGGCGAGGGCTTCCGAATTTAGCCCCCGTAACCTGGCCCCCGTAACCCGCCCGTAACCGGGGGCACCCAGTCTGATCCGGCCGCGAGCATGTGCCGGAGCCCCGATGACCGTCGGACTGCGCCTCGACCTGAAGCAAAGCCAGCAGCTGGTGATGACCCCCCAGCTGCAGCAGGCGATCAACCTATTGCAGATGTCGAATCTCGAGCTTGCCGGCTTCGTCGAGAGCGAGGTCGAACGCAATCCGCTGCTGCGGCTCGAGACGGGCCAGCGCGCCGAAGCGCCGGCGCCAGACGAGGCGCGTGAGACAATTCCGGGCAGTGCCGTCGACCAAAGAGTTACGCCCGATGGCGACCTGACCCTCGCAGCCGAAACCTTCGATACCGGTACGGACAACCTCTACGACACCGCCCGCGCCGACGTGCCGACGCTTCGCGCCAGGCCACTGGCCGGGACGTCTTCTGGCGATACAGGCTACGAGCCGGACTTGGCCCCCGCGCCGCCGCTCACCCTGCGCGCGCACTTGCTGGCCCAGCTTGGCCAGGCCAGCGCCGCGCCGAGCGTCCTGATGCTGGCGCGGCTCATGGTCGAGGAGCTGGACGAGCACGGCCTGCTGCGCACGCCGCCCGAGGAGATTGCCCAGCGCCTCGGCGCCACCGAGGCGCTAATGGTCGAGGCGCTGGCGCTTTTGCAGAGCTGCGAGCCCACCGGTGCCGGCGCCCGCGATCTGGCGGAATGCCTGGCCCTGCAATTGGCCGAGCGCGACCGGCTCGATCCGGCCATGCAGGCCTTGATCGACAATCTGGATCTGCTCGAACGCGGCCAGCGTCGGCGCCTGCGCACGCTCTGCGGCGTCGATGAGGAAGACTTCGCGGACATGTTGGCCGAACTGCGCCGCCTCGATCCCCGCCCATGCGCACGCTTCACCGCCGAACCGGCAGAGACCTTGGTCCCGGACATCTTTCTCAGCCGCGCCGCCGACGGCGATTGGCAGGTCGAACTCAACACCCAGACACTGCCTCGTGTGCTGATCGACAACCGCTACGCGGCGCGAATCGGCACCACCCACGAAGCGCAGGCGAAAAGCTTCATCCAGGGCTGCCAAGCGGATGCCAACTGGCTGATCCGAAGCATGGATCAGCGGGCGCGCACGATCTTGGCGGTGGCGCGGCAGATCGCACGCCACCAGGCGTGTTTCTTCGATGAGGGCGTCCAGGGCCTCAGGCCGCTAACTCTGGCAATGGTCGCCGAGGCCACCGCTCTGCACGAATCGACTGTCAGCCGTGTTACCGCGAACAAGTATGCCGCCTGCCCGCGTGGCATCTTCGAACTGAAGTTCTTCTTCACCAATGCGGTCGGCGAGGACGGCACCACCGCCGAGGCGATTCGCCAGCAAATCCGTCAGATGATCGACCGCGAACCGCCCATGGCGATCCTCTCGGACGACGAAATTGTTCAGCGTTTACAGTCGGATGGCGTCGAGGTCGCCCGGCGCACCGTGGCCAAGTACCGAAAGGCGCTGGGCATCGGATCTTCGGTCGAACGCCGCCGCATGAAGGCCCTGGTCTCCGAAGCGTGAGGCGAATTTTCGCGCTTTCCCCTTCTGCATCGGCGTTAATCATTGGTATATTCTTCAGGTCATATTGACAGGGACAGGGGCGCCTCCTAGGTTCCGCCGGCCTCGTGGATGGGTCGGGATGCGGGCTGGCAGGGACCCTGCTGCGGACGAGGATGAGAGGGATGGCCGGAGCGTGAACCCCGGCCAAGAACAACCCTCCACATGACCGCTGGGAGACAGGATGCAGATTACCATTACGGGCAAGCATATCGACGTGGGCGAAGCACTAAGGGCCCATGTCGAGGACAATATGACCGCGGCCGTGGGCAAGTATTTCGACCGTCCTGTTGACGCCAACGTGGTATTCTCGCGCAGCGGCCACGCCTTCAAATGCGACAGCTCGGTCCATCTAGCGACCGGGCTCACCGCCCAGGCCCACGCGGAAAGCGGCGAGATCTACGCAGCCTTCGACCAGGCGACAGACCGAATCGAGAAACAGCTTCGGCGCTACAAGCGCCGCCTCAAGGACCATCACCAGGCCCGCAAGGACCCGATTGAAAGCCTGGAAGCGCAATCTTATGTTTTGCGCGGGCAAGATGACGAGGCCGATGAGCCAAGCGACGCCGCCGGGATACAACCGGTGATCATCGCCGAGATGACCACCGACATCAAATCACTGACGGTCGGCGAGGCCGTGATGCAGATGGAGCTGGCCCACCGCCCGTTCCTGATGTTCAAAAACGACGCCAACGGGCGCATCAATGTCGTCTATCAGCGTGACGACGGCAATGTCGGTTGGATAGACCCGGCCAACTTGCCGGTGAACGGAAACGAGTAGCGGCGCGCACGCGCGCCAGCACGTAGCGGAACAAGGTAGCAGGTTGTCATGGAATTGGCCGATCTGATTGCACGTGACGCGATCCTCCCCAGCGTGAAAGCCGGCAGCAAGAAACAGGTGCTGCAGGAGGTCGCCTCCAAGGCCCGCGACGCCTATGGACTGAAAGCGCGTGCGGTGGTCGAGGGGCTGCTGGCACGGGAAAAGCTGGGATCGACGGCAATGGGCGGCGGCGTGGCGATCCCCCATGCCCGGCTGCCGGGCATGACGTCGATCGTCGGCCTGTTCGCCCGGCTGGACAAGCCAGCCGATTTCGAGGCGGTCGACGGTCAGGGCGTCGATCTGATCTTCATTCTGCTCGCGCCCGAGGAATCGGGTGCCGATCATCTGCGGGCACTTGCCCGCGTCTCGCGCCTGCTGCGCGATCCGGCGCTGCGCAAGAAACTGCGCGAGACTACCGAGCCGCAAGCACTCTACGCTCTGATCACCGAACCGATGGCATCACGGGCGGCCTGAGGGCGCTATTCCGGCACGCCGAGGGCATGCAGCCCATCACCGATTCTGTCGAGCACCCGTGGCGAAAACACCATCGCCTGCTTGAATCGTGTCACCGTCATTTCCGGATGTGCTCTCATCAAAGTGGCGCAGGACGCCCGAGCCTCGGCCTCGCGCCCGCATGCCAAGAGCGCGGGCGCCAGGTTGCGGTGGATCCAATGGGCATTCGGACGCTCCTCTAGGGCGCGCTGGAACACTGCCGCCGCTTCCTCGTCCTCCTCGGCCACCTGATGGGCGCTGGCAAGCCCGACATAATTGTTGAAATTCATCGGATCCAACGGGCTGAGGCGCATGGCGCGGCCGAAATGCTCCTTCGCCGCTTCCGGACGGTCGGAGTAGACCTCCAGCCAACCCAGCCGGCTCAATGCCCAAGCGGCGTTGGGATCCAACGCGACGGCACGCTCCAACAATACCCGCGCGGCGCCATAGTTCCGGGCAAAGGTGTGGACCGCGCCCAACACCGCGAGGATCAATGGATCGTCAGACGACAATGCCGCCGCGCGCTCGGCGTGGGCGAGCGCGGTTGCCTTGGCGGTTTCGATATCGGAAAACCAATTATAGACTGAACGCTGCGCCCAGCACCATGCGGCCAGCGCCAGCGCCAGCGGGTAGTCTGGCTCGATCTCCAAGGCCTTCTCAAGCAGTTCCAGGCCCTTGGCCGCCTCGTTCTCCTCCAACATCCAGACATGGCGCATGGCGCGCATGGTGAAGTCATAGGCGCCCATGTCCTGCGGGCGCTTACGGCGCGCGCGCTCGACCTCGGCAAACCGGATCGAAGGCTCCAGGGCGCCCGCGACCTGCTCGGTGATCCGATCTTGCAGGTCAAATATATCGTCCACGGCGCCGTCGTATTTCTCGGCCCAGAGATGGGCGCCGTTGGCTGTCTCGATCAACTGAACGGTGATCCGGACCCGGTTTCCAGCCCGCTGAACCGAGCCTTCCAGCACATAAGCCACGCCTAGGTCTCGGCCGATCTGCTGCACATTCGTCGCCTGGCCCTTGTAGGCGAATGCCGAGTTGCGCGCGATTACGAAGAAGGCACGGATCCGGCTCAGCGCGGCGGTAATCGACTCGACGACCCCGTCGGCGAAATAGTCCTGCTCGGCATCGCCCGACATGTTGTCGAATGGCAGAACCGCGATCGAGGGTTTGTTCGGCAGGGCCGGCGCGCTCGTTCCGACGCCGCCTTCCGCCCAGTGATAGACGCGCACCGGCTTGGCGAAATTCTTGAAGGTCTGCGCCCCGCCATCGACGAATTCGGCGGGCACATGGGCGGCGGCTTGGTCATGTGCGCTGGACGAAAGAGCGATTCCGCCGGGCGCCGCGATCTCTTGAAGGCGGGCGGCAAGGTTCACCCCATCGCCGTAGAGATCGCGGCCTTCGACAATGACATCACCCAGGTTTATTCCAACGCGCAACGTGAGCCGCGTCTCGGGCGCGCGCCCCGCGTTGGCTTCGTCGAAGCCGCGCTGAATTTCAATGGCGCAGATCACGGCGTCGACCACGCTTCCGAACTCGACCAACGCCCCGTCGCCCATCAGCTTGACGATCCGCCCGCGGTTGCGGGCAACTGTCGGCGCGAAGACCTCGCGGTGGAGACCGAGCAGCGCTTCGAGTGTGCCGGCCTCGTCCTGACCCATCAGCCTGGAATAGCCGGCGACATCCGCCGCCAGGATGGCCGCGAGCCGGCGTTCCTTTCCCGCTTGGCTGGACGTCATCGATAAGACCACACTGGCAGTTCAAGCCACTCAGCTCTCGCACCTGATAAACCATGACTAACCTGTGCGAAACTGTACAGTCGGCACGAATCGGGTCGTTGTAGGAACTGTCCCGCAGGGACGCTGCAATGTTGCGGCCTCGAATTCATCGCATAAGACTTTAACAGGGGGGAACCATGGTCTCTGACACCGGCATCCGCACGACCAATGGACGTGGCAGACTTTTCGACAGCGTGATCGACACAATCGGCGACACGCCATGCATCCGCATCAACAAGATCGCACCGGATCATGTGACGATGTATGTGAAGGCCGAGGCGTTCAATCCCGCTGCCTCGGTCAAGGACCGCTTAGCGGCCAATATAATCGAAGCCGCAGAGCGTAACGGCACGCTGAAGCCCGGCCAGACCGTGGTCGAGGCGACCAGCGGCAATACCGGGATCGGGCTCGCCATGGTCTGCGCCGCCAAGGGCTATCCGTTGGTGGTGACCATGGCCGACAGTTTCTCGATCGAGCGGCGCAAGCTGATGCGGATGCTGGGCGCCAAGGTGGTGCTGACGCCACGCGCCCAGAAGGGCTTCGGTATGTACAAAAAGGCGGTCGAGCTGGCCGAGGCCAATGGCTGGTTCCTGGCCCGTCAATTCGAAACGCAAGCCAATGCCGATATCCACGAAGCGACCACCGCGCGCGAGATTCTGGGGGATTTCGCGGGCCAGAAGCTCGACTACCTGGTCACGGGATACGGCACTGGCGGCACCTTGGCGGGTGTCGGCCGCGTGCTGAGGGCCGAGATGCCCGGCCTCAAGATCATCCTCTCCGAGCCAGCCAATGCGGCGATCGTCTCGAGCGGCCACCAACAGGCACGCAACGAGGACGGCAGCCCGGCCGAAAGCCACCCGGCCTTCGAGCCCCACCCGATCCAGGGCTGGACCCCGGACTTCATCCCGCTGGTGCTGCAGGAAGCAATCGACGGCGGCTATTACGACGATCTGATCCCGGTGCCGGGTCCGGTCGGCATCGAATGGGCCAAGAAACTGGCGCAGCAGGAAGGGATCTTCACCGGCATCTCCGGTGGCGCGACCTTCGCCATCGCGATGCAGGTGGCCGAGACCGCCCCGGAAGGCTCGGTGCTGCTGGCCATATTGCCGGACACCGGCGAGCGCTACCTGACGACGCCGCTCTTCGAGGGGATAGCCGAGGAGATGGACGACGACGAATGGGCGCTGTCGCGCTCGACGCCCGGGTTCCAGATGGAATGAACGCCGAGCGCCGACTGGCCGCTATCCTCGCCGCCGATGTCGTTGGCTATTCCCGGCTGATGGAGAGGGACGAGGGCGGCACGTTGAGCGCGCTGGCGGCGTTGCGCGGCGAGGTCGTCGAGCCCGCCATCGCCGCGGGCCACGGACGGATCGTCAAGCTGATGGGCGATGGCTACCTGGCCGAGTTCGCCAGCGTCGTGGATGCGGTCGAGTCGGCGATCGCAATCCAGACGACCCTCGCCGAGCAGACTTCAAATCAACCGGCGGACCGCCAGATCCTGCTGCGCATCGGGATCAATCTCGGCGACGTGGTGATCGAGGACGGAGACATTTTCGGCAATGGCGTCAATCTGGCCGCGCGGCTCGAAGCCATGGCCGAGCCCGGCACGATCTGCCTCTCGGGCGCGGTCCACGATCAGGTCCGCCACCGGATCGCCGGCCCTTTCACCGATCTGGGCCAGCGTCAGGTCAAGAACATCGAAGCGCCGGTCCAGGTTTTCATGCTAACTCCGATGGCTGGTGCGCCAGCGGCGAGCCAGAAGAAAGAAACCGGGCACGGCCGCGACAAACCGGTGGTCGCGGTCCAACCCTTCACCAGCCTATCGAGCAGCGACAGTGAAACGGATTTCGCGAATGGGCTCAGCGAGGACCTGCTGACCGCCCTGTCACGGACGCGCTGGTTCGACACGGTCGCGGCCCCCCATGGCGGGGCCGATTTCCTGCTCGCGGGCAGCCTTCGCGGCGCCTCCGGCAAGGTCCGGATCTCGGTCCAGCTTTCCGATGCCAGGTCCGGCACCCGGGTCTGGGCGGATCGTTACGACCGACAGTCCGATGACGGTTTCGCGGTCCAGGACGAGATTGCCCAGCGCATCGCTTCGGTCCTGACCGAGCGGGTCTGGCAACAAGTGGCCCGCGAGATCGGCCGCAAGAGCCCGGAAGACTACTCAGCCCACGATCTCGCCTACCGGGGGATCGAACACCTCCACCGGCTTGACCCAAAGGAGATCGACCAGGCCACGCGGTTCCTTGAAGGCGCGCTGGCGCGAGAGCCCAATCTCTATCTGGGCCATGTGGGGCTCGGGTTTTGTTACCTTAGCTCAACCTTCTGGGGTGATCCGAATGATGCGAAGCTCGACCGTGCGCTCGACCATGCCTTAGCGTCACAGGCGCTGGGACCGGACAATGCCCAGACCTACCGCTTGCTGAGCAGGATCTACCAATCCAAGGGACAGACCGAGGAGGCATGGAGTTGCGTCGAGCGGGCCCTCAAGATCAACCCCAATGACGGCGACATCATCGGCAATCGCGGTGTCTATCACCTTTTTGCCGGCGAGTTCGATCAGGCGCTGGAATGGATCGACAAGGTGCTGGCGATGCATGAGGACACGCCGCACACGGTCGACATCATGCACTATTGGAAGGCTCTGGCGCTGTTCGGTGCCCGCGAATACCCGGCCTGCGCCGCCGAACTGGGCCGCATCACCGGACTCGATTTTATCAAGAGCGAATTGATGGCGGCGTGCCTGGCGCGCCTCGACCGCCTGGACGAGGCCCGGGCCCGCGCGGCCGAGGTTCTGGAGCGGTATCCTGGTTTCCGCCTCCGCGATCTACGGATCTGGAGGTCATTCCGCCGTGTGGAGGACGGCCAGCACCTCCGCCAGGCCCTGCTTGACGCGGGATTGCCAGAATAGTGGATGTCTCTGGGGCCTAGGTTCCCGAGGCTCAGTGCGCGCTGACGGGCGTCATGTCGTTGCGCTTGGCAAGCGCAAAGGCGACGTTGCGGTCCTGGGTCATTGCCAACCGGTTGCCGTCGGCGTCATGGAGCGCATAGAGCCGCACATGGGTCCCGCGCAGCTCGTCCGGCAGTTCGTCATGGTTTACCTGGCGCACATAGACAATGGGCGCGGTCTTGCGATCTTCCGACATCACGTTCTCCCTAGCTCACCACGTCGATCTCGATCTGTTGCACCACCTGCTCGGGCTGGCGCCTGGTTAGGTCCACATGAAGCAAGCCGTTCTCCAGATTGGCGCCGGCCACCTCGACCCCCTCGGCCAACACGAAACTGCGCTGGAACGGTCGCGCCGCGATGCCCTGATGCAGGAAGGCGCGCTCGGCCGTCCCGGCGGGCTGACGCCCTTTGACGATCAATTGCTGCTGTTCGACGGTGATCGAGAGTTCCGCGTCCGAGAACCCGGCCACCGCGAGCGTGATCCGGTAGGCGTCCGCGCCATCCTGCTCTATGGTGCCGGTCTGTTCGATGTTATAGGGCGGATAGCCGTCGGAACCGGTCTTCAGCGTGCGCTCGACCAGCCGGTCAAGTTGTTCGAATCCCAAGAGAAACGGCTGCGAGGCAAAGGATATCCGTGACATTGGCGACTGTCCTCATGGCAAAGCGACAATTCGCGGCGGGCCCGCCCGGCGGCACCCGTCTGCTTTGGGATATGGGGCCGCGCAGGGCCGCTTGCAAGGGCCGCCACCGGTGACGCGGCGGGCGCAAATCCTGCTGGCACTGGGGGGGCTGATCGCCATGGCCAGCGGCATGGGGCTTGGGCGGTTCCTCTATACGCCGGTCCTACCGATGATGGCCGAGGGCGCGGGGCTGACGCCGTCGAGCGCCGGACTGCTGGCCAGCGCCAATTTCGCGGGGTATCTGGCGGGCGCCCTTGCCGCCGGGCTGCCGGGACTGACGCCGCGCGCCTGGACCTGGCTTGTCGCGGCGCTGGCCGTCAGCGCGGTGACGACCGGTGCGATGGGGCTGACCGGGGATTTCTGGGCCTGGATGGCCTTGCGGTTTGTCGGCGGCTGGGCCAGCGCATTCATCCTGGTCTTCACGACGACGGTGGTCGCGGCGCGCCTGCGCGCGGCGGGCGGCGCGCTGGCCTATTCGCACTTTGCCGGGGTCGGAGCCGGGATCGCCGTCTCGGCGCTCATCGCCGCACCGATCATCGCCGCGGATGGCGCCTGGCGTCAGGTCTGGCTGACCGGCGGAGCGCTCGGCGCCGCGGCGTTGATCGCGGTGCTGGTGCTGGTCCCCCCGGCCGCGCCACCCGCGCCGCTGGCAGCGAGCGGCACCGGCCCGCCCCGGCGCGGGCTATGGCGCCTTGTGCTGGCCTATGGCTGCCTCGGCTTCGGCTATGTGATCACCGCCACCTTCATCGTCGCCATGCTGCGCGAGGGGCCGGGCGGACGCGGATCCGAGACGCTGGTCTGGCTGATCGTCGGCCTGACCGGGGTGCCCTCGGTCTGGGCGTGGGAGCGGATCGCCGCGCGGATCGGCATGATCGCGGCCTATCAGGCGGCGATGCTGATCGAGGCGGCGGGCGTGGCGCTTGGCGCGCTCTCGACCGGACCGATGGCGCTTGGCGTCACGGCGGTGGCCCTCGGCGCGACCTTCATCGGCCTAACGGCCCTTGGCCTGCGCGAGGCGGCCCGGCGTGCGGGAGGGGATGGACGGGCGATCACCGCAATCATGACTGCCAGCTTCGGCCTGGGCCAGATGATCGGCCCGGCGCTGGCCGGCTGGATGCGCGACGCGACCGGCAGCTTCGCCGGCCCCAGCCTTATCGCCGCCGCGGCACTGGTGGCGGGCGCAATTTTGGTTTGGCCGCTCGCCAAGCCGGCACGCCACTGACTTGGACACGAAGACCCGCGTCAAAGCATTATCAACGGCGACCGAGTCGTCGCAGGAGCACCAAGACGCCAAGCCCCGCCGCGGCAAGAACCGCCCAAACCGCGCCAATCACGAGTGTTGCCTTCCCCGCCGCCTCGAGCCACCAGCGACCGAAGCTCAGGTAATAGGCGCCCATTGGATAAAAGAACCCACCATCAGGGGAGATGAGCGGAACAGTCGTGAAGCCGAACGCGGCAACGCCGGTAATGGCGACGATTCGCTTGGGCGTTGACCAGCCGCGCGTGACCAAGAACGCGGCCGCAAGCGCTGCAAGAGCGCCTCCATACCAGATGAGATAGAATTTAATCATCCTGCGGTTTTCACACGGGACTCGTGCCTAGATCGAGATCTCGCCCTTGCCGCCGTTCATGGCCGACCATTCCAGCGGCTTGTCCAAGAACGCCTCGACCGCGTCCGTGGCGGCGGCATCGAAATACTTGCCCGCCCGCGCCTCGGCCAGGACATCGCGCCAGGTGGCCAGGTAATGCAGCTTGATCCCCTGATCGGCCAGCTTGCCCGGCACATCCGGAAAGATGTCATAGTAGAAGACTACAATCGTGTGCGCGCACTCAGCCCCCGCCTCGCGGATGGCGTTGACGAAGCTGACCTTCGAGCCGCCATCGGTGGTCAGGTCCTCGACCAGCAGCACCCGCTGGCCTTCCGAGACCGAGCCCTCGATCCGGGCGTCCCGGCCGAAACCCTTGGGCTTTTTCCTCACATATTGCATCGGCAGGCCCAGCCGCTCGGCGATCCAGGCGGCGAAGGGGATGCCCGCTGTCTCACCGCCCGCCACCGCGTCGAAGCACTCGTAACCTGCGTCGCGCATCAGGATCGAGCAGGCGAAATCCATGCAGGCCGCGCGGATGCGCGGGTAGGAGATCAGCTTGCGGCAATCGATATAGACCGGGCTCGCGAGCCCCGAGGTCAGCATGTAAGGGGGCTCGGGGCGGAAATGCACCGCCTCGATCTCAAGCAGCATCCGCGCCACCTGGCGCCCGATCTGAGCGCGGTCGGCAAGTTGGATCATTGGTCCCCCCTCAATCCTCGATCCGCCAGTGAAGCGGATAGCCCGGGTCGAAGACGGTCACCGGCCCGGCCCCGGTCTCGATCTTGGCGGGATATGTCACTGGCGCGGCCTCCTTGACCAGGGTGATCGTCGCCTCCGCCGGCGCGGCCCCGTAGAACGCCGCGCCGTTCAGCGAGGTGAACGCCTCCAACCGGGCGAGCGCCCCCTCCTCCTCGAACAGATGGGCCAGGCAAGCGATGGAATTCGTCGCCGTGAAGCACCCGGCGCAGCCGCAAGCGGTCTCCTTGAGCGGATCGGCATGGGGCGCGGAATCGGTGCCCGAGAAGAACCGCGCATCGCCCGACACCGCCGCCGCGCGCAACGCCAGCCGGTGCCGCTCGCGCTTGGCGACCGGCAGGCAGTAGTAGTGAGGCCGGATGCCCCCCGCCAGGATATGGTTGCGGTTGATGATCAGGTGATGAGTGGTCAGGGTTGCCGCCAGGCCCGCCTCGGCGCTTTTCACATAGTCGATCCCATCGGCGGTGGTCACATGCTCCATCACCACACGCAATCCCGGCGTGCGGCGGCGCAGCGGGTCGAGCACGCGTTCGATGAACACCGCCTCGCGGTCGAAAATGTCCACCTCCGGGTCGGTGACCTCACCGTGGACGCAGAGCGGCAGGCCGATCTCCGCCATCCGGTCCAGCACCCCCTGGACCTTGGCGAAATCCGTGACGCCGGAGGCCGAGTTGGTGGTGGCACCGGCCGGGTAGAGCTTGACCGCCCGCACCAGACCGGAAGCGGCCGCGGCGGCCACATCCTCGGCATCCGTCGCCTCGGTCAAATATAGGGTCATCAAGGGCTCGAAGGCCGTCCCCGCCGGCAGCGCCGCCAGGATGCGCCCGCGGTAGGAAGCCGCGTCCGCGCCGGTCACCACCGGCGGCACCAGGTTCGGCATGATGATCGCGCGGCCGATATGGCTGGCGCTCTCGCCGATCACGCCTGCCAGCATCGCCCCGTCGCGCAGATGCAGGTGCCAGTCGTCCGGCCTTCGGATCGTGAGGCGCGTCATGCTGCGAGCTGGAAGCCGAAATCTCCGGCCAGTTGCGCGGCCAGCGCCTGGCCTTCCTCGACACTGGCGGGTAGCAGAGGCGGTCGCGTATTCGCCCATCGCCCATCGCCCGAGGCCAACGCCAGCAGACGCTTCATCACCGGGATCGGCGCATAGCCCTGAACCGCCAGACGGAACTTGCGCACTGCCTCGTGATGCGCCGCTGCGGCCTCCGCGCCTCGCGTGTCGAAGAGGCGGATCGTCTCACCGATCCCGGCCGCATTGATATTTGCGGTCGCCGAAATGCACCCGGTCGCGCCCTTGCCGAGCGCATCTACCAGCGGCAGTTCCGATCCCGGATAGACGCGCAGGCCCTCGATATCCAGCAGGGCGGAGGTGTTCTCCCAATCGCCGGAGCTGTCCTTGATGCCAACGATGACCCGCGGGAAATCCTGGTGCAGCCGGCGCACCAGCGGCACGGGCAAGCCAACGCCCGCGACTTGGGGGATGTGATAGAGGTAGATCTGCAGCCTGTCATCCGCGACCCCGTCGATCAGGCGGCGGAAATAGTCGTAGAGCCCGTCATCCGGCACGCCCTTGAAGTAGAAGGGAGGCAGGGTCATCGCACCCGCGCAGCCCAGTTCCACCGCATGCCGGGTCAGTTTGATCGTGTCCGGCAGGTTGGTCAGCCCGGTGCCCGGGATCATGCAGGCCGGGTCGACTCCCGCCTCGGCCAGGGCTTCCAGCATCCTCATCCGCTCGTCCATGCCGACCGACAGCGCCTCGCTGGTCGTGCCGAAAGGGGCGAGCCCGATACAGCCATCGGCCAAGCACCGCTTGGCGTGGGCCACATAGAGGTCCTCGGCGATCGTCATGTCGTCGTTGAAGGGGGTCAGCGTGGGTGCAATCACCCCGCGCAGCGGCGCGCTGGCAGGCATGGGTCGGTTTCTCCCTGCATATTCCCGGGGTCGTTCCCGGGGTCATTCCCTGGCGAATCCGGGCGGAGATTAGACCGATCCGAAGGGGCCGTATAGTCCGGCGGAGGCTACCGAAACCGCCGTTGCGTTCCCGGCGTTGCGTTCCCGGCGTTGCGTTCCCGGCGTTGCGTTCCCGGCGTTGCGTTCAAAGAGCACCGCGCTATGCTGCGCGCGCAATTGGCCAGCAGTCCGGGCGAGAGCGGAATGGCAATCCAATCAGAAACGGTTTCCCAGTCAGAAATGACTGCGGCGGCAGACGGCCGCAAGATCCCCGGAAACACGGTGATCGACCGAATCCTGCAGCTCAATTCCAATTTCAAATCCTGGCGGCTGGACCGGCGCGACCGGCGCCTGCTGTCGAATGCCGATGCGGTCGTGATCTCGTTCCCGAAAAGCGGGCGCACCTGGGTGCGGGTGATGCTGTCGCGGCTTTGCCAGACCGCCTTCGACCTGCCCGAGGACACGCTGCTGTGGTTCGCCAAGGATCTGGCCAAGCCGAAGGCGCCCGGCAGCCCGGTCCCGCAGATCCTGTTCAGCCATGACGTCAACGCGATGACGCCGACCCACAGGATCTCGGCCGACAAGAGCCATTTTGCAGGCCTGCCGCTGGCGCTCCTCAGCCGGCACCCGGCGGATGTTGCGGTTTCGCGTTACTATCATCTCAAGCACCGCAGCCCGGACCCGGCCCGGCGCTGGCTGGCGCGCGGCACGTTGCAGGACTTTGTCTGGACCGATTACGGCGGTCTGCCGGCGATCGTGACCTGGCTGAACCATTGGGCGGCCGCGGCGCGCGCGCACCCGGAGTTCGCGATCTTCCGCTACGAAGACCTGCGTTCGCAGCCCCAGGAGCACCTGTTGCGCCTGGCAAACCACCTGGGCCTTCCCGCGACGCCGGAATCAGTTCAGGAAGCGGTCGACTTCGCCGCCTTCGAGAGCCTGAAGAAGAAGGAGGCCGAGGGCTTCTTCCAGCAGAGCCAGATGCGCCCCGGCCGGTCACGCTCGGCACAATCCTTCAAGGTGCGCTCGGGCAAGGTGGGCGGCTGGCGAGACAATTTCTCGGGCGACGAGGTGGCCGAGATCGAGGCCCTCATCAGCGACAGGCTGGATCCCGTTTTTGGCTATGCGGCCGAGGGCAACGGCGGGCGGAGCGCGGCGGCTCGATCCGCCTAAACTTCTTCGCCGAACAGGGCCGGCGGAAGCCCCGTTGCATTGGCGGTGCAATTGCCCGGTGCCCAGGCAGGGGGAAGGAATGAAACATGCCTTGCTGCTCCTGGCTGTCGCGCTGCTGGCCGGATGCGCCCCCGGGCTAGAGCCCGCGGGGACGGATACGATCGCCCCGGGCTATGCGGTCGGCGGAGGCGAATGGGATTCGGGCGGCGGTATCACGGCTGTGGCGAGGATCTTCGAGCGGGATGGCCAGACGATTGTCTGCGGCGCCTGGATGACTGACCGGCAATCGGCTCTCAGCACGCTTTACAACGAGGATATCATCGCGGCTGGGTCGATCTTTGCTGGCAGGGTTCCGATCGCCCACAATCTCTGGTTCATGCGCCGGTTGCCCTATTCCGAAAACCTCTCGGGCCAACCAGCGAATTGCGCGTATGCGGGGCTGCGATGGACGGCGGCGCTTTCCACAGCGCCGGTGCGGATACGATTCCCGCGCCTCTCTTTCGGGGGCCGGACCATCGGAGGGTTTGGCGTTGGCAGCGTAAGCGTCGGGCCAGGCACGGGCGACCGCGTGACGTTCAAAGAGGGGCCACGACCCCATCCGTTTCGCTGACGCGCGCGCGTCATTGATGCTCAGCGCTGGCGGCATTGACCATGACGCTGCACATCAAATGCAAGACCGGGACGCCGTTGCATCCAGCAGCTTTCCAGGTCAGATCTGGTGGAGTGAGAGCGGCTTTCGATCCATTTGGATCACGTCGCCTATCCGCCGTCATTCGCGCCGGGTGGTTCAAGATGAGTCGAGAATATTCAAATTAACATAAATATATCAATTATATAAGATGATCCGATCCTGCACGATATGCCAGCAGGCGTCATACCTTCCCTCGTCACGCGCACGCCGATCACTCCTCGCTCGGCGCGCCAACCAAGACCGGGCCAGTTTCGGGGAGCACCAGTCCCGCCGGCTCGCCCTCGCTTACAACCCGCGCCACATCCTCGGACGTCACGAAGATCTCGCCCAGATCGGTTGCCACGAGATACTCGATACGGCTTCCGACATAGGTTGATTTGACCACCGTTCCCGGGATCACGCCGGGCACGTCAGCGGGCGCCAGACCAATCCGGTTCGGCCGTACCGCAATCCGCGCTGGCCCTGGCTCCAGACCGCGAGCGTCAAAGCCAAGGCTAAGCGGCCCGACCTTCGCCTCGGCCCGCCCGCCCTCGACCAAGATCACCTCACAGGGGATCAGATTGGCCTCGCCGATGAAATCCGCCACGAAGGCGTCCGCCGGTGCGTCATAGAGGGCGTGCGGGGTGCCGATCTGGGCGATCACCGCATTGTTCATGACGATGATCCGGTCCGAAACCGCAAGGGCCTCTTCCTGGTCATGGGTGACGTAGACGACCGTCAGCCCCAGCTTCTGCTGAATGCTTCGGATATCCTCGCGCACGCGGCGCCGGAGACGGGCATCAAGGTTCGAAAGGGGCTCGTCGAACAACAGCACCTGCGGCTCGAGCACCAGCGCGCGCGCCACCGCGACGCGCTGCTGCTGCCCACCCGACAGCTCGGACGGCAATCTTTCGCCGTATCCGGCAAGCCCCACCAGTGCCAGACCGTCCTCGCTGCGCTGCGCGACTTCGGCCTTGGGAACCTGTGAGGATTCCAGCCCGTAGGCGACGTTTTCGCGGACGGTCATATGCGGGAACAGCGCATAGGACTGGAACACCATCGAGACGTCCCGGTCCGTCGCCGGCAGGCCGGTCACGTCCTCGTCGCCGATCAGAATACGGCCCGCTGTGGCGCGTTCCAGCCCGGCAATCATGCGCAGGGTCGTGGTCTTGCCGCAGCCGGACGGCCCAAGCAGGGTCACCAGTTCCCCCGGCGCGATTTCGAGCGAAATGTCATCAACCGCGCGCACGGCC